>MEOE01000001.1 GCA_001768565.1 Bacteroidetes bacterium GWF2_33_16
AACCTAAACAAAAGACTATAAGCTAAAATATAAATACGCTAAAAATAACAACATAAAAAAACCGTCTCAGATTATCTTTTGAGACGGCTTCTTCTAATTTTCCAACTTTTCATGGATTTCTATTTCTCAAGCAATTTTTGAGTATGTTTAAGTAATTCTATTCCACCGAATGAACCATGTCCTGGAATTACAATTTCTGCATCGGGAAAATGGGCAATGACCTTAGCAATTGTACTTGGGTATTGTTGTAAATCGCTATCGACAGTGTTACCCAAATTTTTTGAATAAATTTCTTTAGCCATACACCCGGCAAACAAGATTTTTTCAGATGGAATCCATACTACTATATTATCGAGTGAGTGTGCTGCTCCAAAATAAAAACATTTAATTATTTTGTCATCTAAATTTAATATTAACGAATCGGTGAAACCAACATCGGGCACAGGTAAATTTTCAGCAATCGCTTTATCGATTGTCATTTGATTTGCCCACGATTTAATTCCAGTACTCTGCAAATATCCCATTCCACTCATGCAATCGTTGTGCCAGTGGTTTGGAACAAAACCTACAACCGATACATGTAAAGAATCATGAAGCCATGAAACAAGAATTTGAGTAAGTAAAAATGTTACTGGAGTATCGAACAAAAAAGCTTTTTGGTTTTGAATAAACACGAATCCATTAGACGGAAACCTGCCAAAACCAGGGGCTTCGGAATACGAGACATGTAAATAAGCATTCTCCGAAAGTTGTATTAACTCAATATCATCATTTATTTTTATTCTATTAGTACTCTGAGAAAAACCTCCTAAACAAATTAAGCTACTAATTAAGATTAAGATAAATACTCTTATTTTCATATTTTACGCTCTATTTTTAAATATACATTACTTTTTATAACGAATCAGATTTTTAGCCATACCATTAAAAACAAAGTAGTGAACCGGCCAAAGTAAATACCAGTATAATCTACCCAATAGTCCTTTCGGTCTAAATGTTGCCCTTTGCTCCAGATAATGTAATCCGTCCTTTTGATTGATCTTAAACTCCAACCATGCTTCACCGGGCAGTTTCATCTCGGCATACAAAAGTAATCTATTATTTTTTTTGTCGGCAACCAAAACACGCCAAAAATCGAGTGTGTCACCTGAATAAATTACAGTACTATTTGTGCGTCCTCGTCGTAAACCGACACCACCAAAAATTTTATCGAGAAAACCCCGGAAAGACCAAAGCCAGTTGCCATAATACCAACCACGCTCACCTCCAACTGACCAAATATTATTTAGAACCTGTTCAACATCAGTAGAAATAGGTTTAAAACGCTTATCGATATAACAACCGTTGGTCGGAACATGAATATGATCGAATAAGGAATTGTCTTTATAACTTGAACTGAGCGAATCTTTCCAGCTCGAAATAACGCTATTTTGTTCAATATTCTGAAAAGCAAGTTTTACTGCATCCTTATACGTTATGGATTGTATATTTAATATCTCTTTCAAATTATTGCTTGTAGCGATAACCTCAACCTTCATGCTATTTACAAGATTTGATGCAAGCTTAAAAGAGGTGTTAGTTATAAAATAGAGCCAGTATGAAGAGATTTTTGGTGTCATTACAGGAACGGTAAAAATAAACCGTTTTAATCCACGCACCTCAGCAAACTGAAGAAGCATTTGCTTGTAAGTTAATACATCGGGGCCGCCAATATCGTATGAATTATTGAAAGTTACTTCGCGACCCAAAACTCCCATTAAATATTCAAGCACATTGCTCATGGCTATAGGTTGAGTTTTCGTATTGAGCCATTTGGGAGTGACCATTACAGGAAGCTTTTCTACCAGATCGCGAATAATTTCAAAAGACGAACTACCCGATCCTACAATTATTCCCGCTTTTAATGAAGTTACAGGAATTGCACTTTCACGAAGTACTTCTTCAACACGTTTTCTGGATGCCAGATGTTTCGAAAGAATCACTTCGTTAGTAATTCCGCCAAGATAAATAATCTGTTTTGGTTTTACTTCTTGCACCAACTTTACAAAGTTTTTTGCTGATAACTCCTCCAGTTTTTCGAAATGCGATGAATTATCGCTCATGGAATGAATCAGATAGTATGCCACATCAATTTGAGGCAAATGACTAGCTGTTGAATAATCTTTTAAAAAATCAATCTCATAAACTGAAATATTTGGATGTTTATAAAGCCCTTCGGTTGGAAAACGTTTCTTATCTCTAACACAACAAATTACTTCGTGACCCTGTTCAAGTAGTTTAGGTAATAATCTTTTCCCGATATAACCATTAGCCCCAGTTAAAAGTATTTTCATTTAGGTTGGTATGTTTTGTTTATTTATTGTAAAACAAAATTACACAATCAAAGTTCAGTATTAAAAATTGTTTCCTATTCATTAAAATAAATGAGAAAATAATATCTGCAAAATAAAATATATCAATTAGTTAATACCAATTTTTATTGTATGATATAATGAAGAGTGAAAGTAAAAATACTGCCTTATCTCAATTTATTATCAATCCAAATTTTAGCATTCTTTTTTACAAATATTTCTAATTTTTCCGAAACTCAGGTAAACTTTTTTGAATTGGTTAAAAGCTTTCGAAGTATGTTTTTTACTATACAGGTAAAGGTTTTTATGAAACCATAATCTGACATTGGAGAACAAGTTCATTCCCTTTTGATTTATCATTTTGAGAGTAACTAAACACACACAGATGTAAGTAAATATCGATAGAAATCGATGCTAAATCTATGTAATAAGCCATATCTGTTTTTTCTTTTATTTTCTATTTACAGATTTTGTCGAATGGATTACAACCCAATAACCAATATTTCTGTGCGAACCGAATTATTCTCTTATTCGTTAAGCATTTAAGCTCATTAGTAAAGCCCCAATTACAGCCATAAAGTTTCCTGCCATATGAACAATTATAGCAAATGCATTATTCGAATATTTTTCCTGATAATATCCGGCAATCAATCCAAGTATGCTAGTAAAAATTACTGTTTTAATAATAAAAAAAACACCTACACCTGCAAAAATCAATACTAAATGAGCTAAACCAAAAGTAAAACCACTAATAATTACAGCAATGCTTACCTGATGCTTAAAAATACGTATCCCCTTTTCTTTTAAAGGACTTAAAATATTGAGTAGAAAACCACGAAACAGTATTTCTTCTGCAATACTTGCATAAATAAATATAAAAACAAGAACCTGTAATGGAGACATAATTTTAAATGCAGGATGTGGTTCTAAATTACCACCCATTACTTTTGTTAAAACCGATAATGAAATATTTATAACTATCGAGGCCAATAATCCGAAAAGAATGGGTCTTAGTATCATTTTAAATTTTGGTAGTGCAATCTTATAATTCACGCTTTTACTAAGAAGAATAATTACACCAATTGAACCCAACAACATTACAGAATGTGTTACAAAATAAGGAGGCAAAGCATCTGGCCAAATACTCATTTTACTTCCAATAAAGTTTGCCAATACAAAAATTGCAATTGTAACTATCAGCCCGTAAATAATCTGGTTGTTATTTTTCATTTTACTCTAAGTTAAGTATTTAATTTAGAGATAAAAATAGAACATTTGTTTGACAATAAATAGAAATCAATGCTGCAAGTAATAAAAAAGACAGATATTTGATCGACTTGTTTTTCCTTAAAAAAGTGTATTATTTATAACTTTAGGTATACTGATATCAAACCTTAATTGAACCTCGAAATCCTCTAACACCATAGTAAGATTCGGCACCGCTGTGATACGTGAAAACATGGTTGTAGCGACGATCACAGAAGATTGCTCCACCGAGTTTTCTGATCTCATTAGGAGTTTTCACCCAGCTCGATGTTTTTGTATCGAAATTCCCAAGTTTTTGGAGATCCCTATATTGTTCTTCCGTTAAAAGTTCAATGCCCATGTTAGCAGCCATATCCTCAGCATTATTATCTGGTTTATGTTCTTTTCTCGATTCCTGTGCTTCGCGATCGTAACAAACACTACGGCGGCCTTTGGGGCTTTCAGCCGAACAATCGAAAAAAATGTATTCACCTGTGTTGCTATCATAACCAACCACATCCGGTTCGCCACCGGTTTTTTCCATCTCGTTGAGCGACCACATTTTTTCAGTATTTCCCTCAAGTTTTGTTTGAATTTCAGTCCATTCCAGGCTCTTGTGGCGGCTCCTATTTTTCTCAAACCGGATCTTTAAAATCCCGATTAGCTCTATATTCTGGTCTGGTGACAATTCTCTGGCATTTTTCATCGCTAAAATATGTTTTTTTGATTTAAATAAAATATTACACGAATTATTATCATATAGCAAGCAGAGTTATTTTAAGTATGTAAATAAAACGCAGGTGAGTGGATTTTGTTTAGTGCCTTTAACTTTTCAAACACATTAGTGAGTAGGTATATTTGGCAGTGATTTGCCTTTTACAAGCTGAGTAAAATCAAAAGCGAATTAAAGATTCGCAAGGATCTATAGGCGCTCTCAAACAAGGGATAATTTGCTTAGCACGTGGAAATACATTCTAATTTAGTTTGGATATTAGGTCATAGGCAGAATCTAATACCATTCATAGATTTTATAAACTTAGGCAAACTGGGTCTTTATTTAAGAATCAGTCTATTTGGTGGCAAATAATCTGGTTGCAACTTTGCCTTTTAGTTTTCGATAGAAATAGCTTATAAATCGATAGCGTAAACAATAATTTTAAAATTACACTATCTGAAGAATCAAGTATTCGTAATTTTTATTGTTTCGAAAATACTATCCTGCTTTCTCTAAATACAACTGAGTCGATAAGTTGTGTAGCATCAGTTATTTCTGACAAATAATCTTCGTTAATAGAATTATTCTCCTTTAAATGAAAATAACAGGATCTTTGGCTGGCAGATAAAACCATTATACTTATAACAGGGATTAGGATCTCATCATCATGTTGGTATGCAAATAAAGTAGGTTTATAATAAGTAAGTTCTCCAAAAGGTATAGGTTCTGTCTTTGTTATTACCGGTTTAAATTTGTTCCAATCATAGTTAAAACCATCTGTTGTTGTACAAATTGTATCTTTAACAAAGAGCAATGCTCCATGTTGTCTTTTTATTGCATAAGTAAGTGTTTCGCCACTTTCGAGTATAAATTTAGCTCTGGTATCAGACAACAATTCTATTGTATAATTACTAGTATTATAAATTACGATATTACTGTCGAGCGATGGGTAAACATTAATAACAGAAAAATTATCCTGTACGCGTGCAACAAATTCATTAATTATAGTTGTATCGAAAACTTCGCCACCTGCAGTAAACAATCGATCTTTATTTTCCTCAAATCGTACTTTTTGGTATTTTTCAGGATATGAAGTATCGTCATCACATGAAAAGAGAAAGACAATACCTATTAATAGAACAAAAGAGAACGATATTTTTGCCATTTTACTCTAAGTTAAAATTTAAAATCAGAGATAAAAATAGAATATTTGTTTAATATAAAAAACAATTAACGCCTCAAAAAGCAATAGAAAAGATTCGTATTTATCGACTGGTTTTTATTTAAAAAAGCACATCGTTTTAAAACCTCAAGCAACTATTCGGACAACATGTCTAGCTGAAGATTTTATTGTTTGTCTGAATACTTTCTCAGTTTTATATTTTTAAATATTGGTTCACTACGCCTAATATCAAATGCTTCTCCATCATCAGTAAAATAAAGACCAGGTAAATATTCGCTTAATTCGTTTTTTCCAAAATATCCAGATACAAATAATTTGTCATTTTCTTTAGTGACCTTGATGGTAACAAATTTTGCACCTAAAAGTGATACAATTTTTGCAAACCACTTTGCTTCTGTCATATCCAAAAGAATCTCATATTTACCAACAATGCTTTCGTTCATAAAAGCCAAATTTTTATTCTCATTATTTGAGTAGACAAAACCTAGGTTTTGATTATGGTTTTCTTTCGGTTTAAAATCAGGAGAAAAACCAATATTTAGGTTTTTATTATGTAAAATGCTGTCATTTTTTAGAATATAGTCTGTTACGAAACTTTCGATAATTTCACTGTTAAATTCTTTGTTTCCAAGAATTACACAACCTATTCCATATTCTGGAAACCATAGCATATTTGAAGTATATCCAAAACCTCCCCCACTATGTGTTAAATAGAATGTTTCTAGTTTGCTGTTATTATCAGGTCTTACAATCCAAGTTCCAAGTCCATAGAAGTTTCTGTTAATAGTATACATTTCCAAAAGATGCTTTTTCTCAATAATTTGAGAATTGTTTAATTCTCCAAAATTCATCTGAAATTGCACGTACTTAATCATTTCATCTAAATTTGAATATGCTGCACCAGCACCAATCATTGGAATTTTTTTGTGGTTTTTCTTTACAAAAGGATTCACGACCCCCTCAGTTCTATTGTTATTTGATAATACCTCGCTATCGCTTAATGTTGAATATTGCATATCAAGAGGATTGAAAATTTTTTCCTTTACATAATTTTCAAAACTCATTCCGCTAACTTTTTCAATTATTTCTGCTGCTAAATCAAATCCAAGGGCAGAATATGACCAATCAGTGTTTACTGGGAATTTTAACCAAGTGTCTCTAATGCTCGTCAAGTGTTCCTGTTTTGAATTGCACCTATAATCAAGGTTATTTCCTAATGGCGCTTCATGCGTAAACCCTGCAGTGTTTGAAAGCATCATTCGTAGTGTAATTTTATCTTCAGGAGAAACTTCGTAACAGCTATTTATTATAAAATCAGGGAGATATGATTTTATTGGAGAATCTAAATCAACCAATCCTTCTTGAACAGCAATCATTACAGCTAATGCCGTTATATTTTTTGTCATTGAGCAAATGCCAAATAGAGTAGAATCGTTAATTGGCTTGTTATAGGTTGATTTACCTATGCATTCTTTCCAAATTACTCTGTCATTTGTAAATAGAGCAACAGCAATTCCATCAATCGAGTTCTCTTTACGAAATTGTTTAAAGTATTCGTGGTTTACATTTCCCAATATTGATGTATCAGTAGCTTGTGAAGTACAAGATTGATTGATTATCAATGAGAAAAAAATGAGTATAATAGATATACTTTTTTTCAAGATTTCCATTCGTGTAAATTTTATATTTTCTTCAAATTTAGTTTTTATTAAGTCGAACAGTCGTTTGCCCTTGCGCCCAAAGGGGTACACGAAGTATGTGTAAAGCGTTGAAGAGATTTTAGTCTTTCGCGAATTTAGAATAAATCAATCTTTAAAAAGCCTAACACTAAAGCCATTAGAACTATCATCATCGTAAAGGTCTGCATTTTGGCCGCCAGAATCGCAGTAAAATGCCCACACCTGATTCCTATTATATACTGAAGCACTCCAAAAGTAAGTGGACAGTTCCATATTATAGAATGCACCAAAAGCACTACGATTACCCCCTAATAATGCATTAAAATTAGAATTTCCACCTTCTTTTATTGCATTGTATACTTTCTTAATATCATCACCTAAATACTTGTGCAGTTTTTCCCATTCTTCGCTAGTAGGCAAATGCCAGCCTAAAGGGGCTATATTCTTAGCTGTTTCCCAATTATATAAATAACCGTATTTTGAAATATTTTCAGATACATTATCATAGGCCCAACAGCCATTTTCTGTTTTAAATGCAAGGTTTTCTGCCATTATTATTTGACTACCTATTTTTACAGTTTTATACACATGGCCATCACGTGGATCAATGAATGTATTTTTATCTTCCTTTTCACCAGAGGATGTTTCTGTGTTACCAAATAATTTATTAATAAAACTCATAATTGATAATGAATTATTGCCTACTTTTTTACGGCATTGGCAATCCGTTTAATTGTTACAAACGGTTTAGGTATAAAAATGTGCGGATCATGATAGTTATCGGGATCGCACTTTATAGCCATTCTCCGTTAATTAAAATTAAATGTAATAAAAATAATTCAATACTTACTGAACCTAGATTTTTTAATATCAAATTACAAAGACACAAAAATGCAACCAGCATTTAATTTTGACTAAAACAAGTTGTTTTGCAGAATACTCAAATATGTTACTTATTATTATTAACTTATAATTTACATTTTAATATGGTCGAACATAAGTCCAACTATTTTTTTAGGAAAACTAAGGTCAACAGGATAATAAAAATCAGACTCAAACCAACCTTTTTCTTTGAAGTATATATAATCTTTAAAAGTTTCATTCAAGTTCTTACTTATTCCATTTCTTGACAATCTGAATATCATTAGTTCAAAAATTGATGGTGATGGTAATCCTTTTTTAATTAGTTGTTTATAAAATCTCTTGCTATGATTTTCGAGAATTTCATCGTTCTTTTTTTGTCTTTTTTCGGGAATTGGTTCCCTCGTAATTAAACAAGAGCCTTTTACATTCGTACCTAGTGCTTTACCAATAAAATTCAGGTAATTCACAATTTTATCGCCACGATAAACTCCCTGCACTACAATATTGGTAAATACTTTACCAAAATAACGAGGTCGATGAAAAACAAACCCAAACCTATCCAGAAAAACTTTCATCAATCCCGATACATCGAATGAATAATTGGGTGTTGCAAAAATAATTCCATCTGCATTTTCAATTTTTTCTAATAATTTATCGCGATCGTCTCTTAATGGACACAGCTCCTCTCCTTTATTTAAACATAACGAACAGCCTTTACATATTTGCAGGTTATAATCGCTTAATGGAACTATTTCGTACTCTATATCGCCTTTTAACTGTAGTTTTTTCAAAAACAATTCAGTTGCCGAATAGGTATGTCCTTTTCTGCCGCTTCCAATAAATGCAACAACTTTCATTAGTATTTCCTCCTTGTTTAACAACTTTTAAATTCTCTATTTACTAATACCTATAATTACCTATTAATCAAAAGCCATTGATCAAATGTAATTTCGGGTTTGCCAAGCAGTAAATTTGTTTCGTCTGTATTTCTAACTTCCTTAACCTTTTCAAAATAGGCAAATAGCTCTGCAGCGTTTCTAAGTTGTTTATTGCATGTAAGCATTGCAATAATTTTAATCATTCCAATAGGAACTGAAGAAACCTTTTTAATTGCAGCAAAATTCTCCTGAATATATCTTTCAAGTAATTCTTTCATTAAAAAAGTTTCTGGCCCTATGATATAAAAGATTTTATTTAACGCTTCCGATTTTTTATAAGCGGTTGCAATCATTCGGGCAAAATCATCTGCAGCAACCCAATGAGACGGATTTGGCTGTTTCCCAATAATAATGGCCTTTCCATTTCGCACCATTAAATCTAATGATTCAAAAAACCAAGTTGGTCTGAAAATAATATACGAAATTCCGCTTTCTATAATCGTTTGTTCAGCGCGGTATTTATTATCGATCATCTTAAACCATCTGTTCTCGTTAGAAACTGTGCAACCACTAACATAACTTATAATTTTAATCCGATGTTTTTTTGCTGATTCAATAATAGCTTCTGTAGCTTTCGCTTCATCAATATTTGATAAAGAAATATGAACTGCATCGCAACCACTCATTGCACGATCCAGATCGCTTACATTAAAAACATTACCTTGTATGATATCATAATCTTTTTCGAACAAAGAGTTTCTTACTGTTCTCGAAAATAAACGAAGTTGAAATCCTTCTTTGTCTAATTTTTTAATTACAGGCTTTGCCAGCATTCCGCTAGCTCCAATTACTAAAATTTTCATTATTACTAGAGTTTATGGTTATTATTTTAAAAGTCTCCAAAAAAGATATATGATACAAACTACAAAAACCGGAGTTGCAATTCTGTGTATTAATAACATTTCGTTTTGCAGCTTTTCAAGACTCATTAGGGCTCCGGAAACAAACAACCCAATTAAAGATAGTATTGCAATGATTAAACAGACAGTAAAATCAATGCTTAAAGTATTCATTTTACTATAATTCACAACAAGAAATGAGAGTAAAACAACAAATCCTAAAGTTGTAAGCTTATGGATTGTAAACAAAGCAGTATTATATGGTTTACCGTATTTATGTATAAGAAATCCAAAAACGATTGTTACCAGAATTAAAATACCACTCACTACGAGTTTTGATGTACTATTCATTTGTATCATAATAATCTGTGATTAAAATTATGGAACAAAAATATAAACTACGAACAGTACAATTGTTTGACAAAAGTCAAAAAAAATGGATTATATTTTTTTTCTGATCCGGCTTAGAGTTGCAATATCAATTCCAAGATAAGAAGCTATATAGCGCAAGGGAACCGATTTAATAATCAATGGGTTTTTTTCGCAAAAAAGCTGATACCGTTCGAGTGCCGAAAGAGTCTGAAGCTGAATGGAGCGTTTATTTAGTTGGTTGAATTTATGTTCATCAACCATTTTAGTAATTTCTCTCCATACAGGAATTTTCTCGTACAGTGCAATCATATTTTTATAAGTAATTACTAAAAGGCTACTTTCTTCTATTGTCATTATATTTTCTTTTGAAGGTAACTGGGCATTAAAACTTCTCATTGAAATAATTATTTGCCCGGGTTGAAAAAAGTGTGTGGTTATATCATTCCCATTCTCATCATAAAAGAACGACCTCAGCATTCCGAATTCTAAAAAGCCAATCTTATCCGAAACTTTTCCCTGTTTTAAAAAATATTCTTTAGCTCTAAGTTTTTCAGGGGTAAAAAGGCTTAATGACTTGTCTATCTCGACTGGCGAAAGATTACTATAGTGAGATAATCCATCTTTTAAATTCATAATAATACACAGATTGAATAAACCATAATTCACTATATGTTTATCTGATACAAATCAAATATACAAATAAATATTTTTATTCTGCAGGGCTGGTTTTATTTGCATGTAATAGCTAAGTTGGATAAGCCAACATTGAGTTTTTTAAAACCTTGACAAATTGAAATTACATGGACAACATGTCAACGCTAGCTGGGATAATAATTAATTCCGGTTTGATATAACATTCAAAATCTGTTTTTCATTTTCTAACTTGAAATTAGCCATATTTTATTTGTTTCAATAGTTTGATTTACATAACTTTGATTAACTTTTACTTCGATTTAGTAAAACAAACTTTCTTTTGTTTAACTAAATAATCACTACTATGAAAGATCTATTCTTTCTGCCTATGATCTTCTTTGTTGTTTTATCAACAACTCAGACAGCACAATAGTTTCAAAAAAGCAATACCAACAATCTTAAAACCTTATTACTATGAAAAAAACAATTCAAATTTTAGCAGTGGCACTAATATTATTTACTGCCTGCCAAACAAAAACCAGTGTTAAACCTATCGATTATAATGCCATAAAAGAAGATGTGGCTAAGGTAATAGATAATTACAACTCATCATTAATTGCAAAAGATGCCTCAGCGCAGTCAGCATCATTTGCAAATGATATCCTGATTCTTGGAACAGATCCGAGTGAGTTTTGGACTAAGGAAGATTTTTTAAAATTAACTACCGAAATGTTTTCTGATTCTACCTTGAAGTTTGATTTTACTGTAGATAAACGCGAAATAAAGGTTTCAGAAGATGGCAATTCGGCTATTGTAATTGAACAAATGATTACACCTTTTATTAGCAAGAAAGTACCTATTCGAACAATCTTCCATTTAATTCGATCTAACAATACATGGCAAATTAATTTTTTCAGTGTAGCTCTAATTCCATTAAATAATGATTTGTCAATAATTGACAAGGCTTTAGAATAGAATAAATATGTTAATTAAGTTTTTCCAATTTAATAAAATCAACTATTTTAAGACCTTATCATCATGAAAAAAACAATCCATATTTTAATGGTGGCAATATTGTTTTTTGCATGCCAACCAAAAACCAGTATTAAACCTTTTGATCTCAATGCAGCTAAAGATGAAATTGCCAATTTACCAGCTGCACTAGACACTGCATTAGGTAATAAAGATGCAAATTCGATCGATTTATCATTTAGTTAAAGCCAATGATGGTTGGAAGATTGACTTTATTAGTACCGACTTTATTCCGACCAATGAGGATTTAACCAGAATAAATAAATTCCTCGAAGTGTAACTAATAATTAAAACTCAGAATACAAAACTCTTTCTTAACACGCAACAGGATACGTGTTATTTATACTCCTCAGATGGCTTGCAATTTATATTGCTTGTGAAAAAAGTTTTGCTTCACGTTTTGTCAACCATTAATAATCTTTATAATTAGCAATTCCTTAATAAAACGCCACTTTGCATTACATTTTTCATTTATTACCTCAGGCGAACTGAGGTTTTATTTTCCAACCTAGCCATTTACTTCAATTCTTTCATATACTTTACAAGCTTTTTTAAGTCTTCGATCTGGTTTTGTTGATCAATATCAATAACCAATGGGATAAGTTTTCCTATAAGTTTTGCCACCTCAAATTCCTTTTTTATTTTATTGTCAATATCTAATTCAAAAACTCCTTTTTGTGTTTTTTCTGTGAAATAAAAACCTGTTTTTATATAGTTCTCCCAAATAGAAAGCCAAAGAATAGTTTTTTTCTTAAATACGACTTTACACAACCATGCCTTTCCATCGTTGTAAAATCGCCATTGAGGTTCCAAGCTAAATTCATCGGTAAAGATTTTAATTAATTCCTGATAGATACTAAAAAGTTCTTTACCAAGGGCGTTTTCCAACACGTTGTCGGTAGGTTCAATTTCTTTCTCTCGTAAAAGCAGCGTTTCATTGTTTGATTCCATATTATCTAAATTTACATTGTGTCCATTTTTAACTAAGTATCTCCCAATGTACGGTAACGGTCCACTGGCATGAAACATGCAGGATTTCAGACCTTTCTCAGTATCACCTGTAACCGAATGTTAAAGATAACAAAAAACTGTTAAAGTACCATTTCGGTAAATATTATGAATTTATAGCATTTGGAATTGACATTGTGTCTCAGGCACTCCCGATAGTCCCGATCCCGATGGTTATCGGGACTATCGGGATCGGGACTTTCGGGACCGCGTTAGCTGATTTAAACCTTGTTTTTCTAATCCCAAATTACAAATCAACTTACCTTTGTTAGTTGGCGTTTTTGCTAAATGAATAATCTCACTATAGTCAATAAAATCCTATTTATGTTCTTCAATGTCTCTGGCAATCGAACAAATAAAAGTAAAACATGCCAAAACAACTGTTAAAAACAGAAAAACTAAAACAATACCCATAATAATATCAGGATTACTCTGACCAGGGAAATAACCAAAAATGCCTAATTGCATTACCCATAGCCACGAAAGTACTGTAGCAACCAGACAATAAATCCATATACCGGATAGTCTTTTCTTTATACTATCAGAAAGTGTTTTATTCCACCAATTCAATGGCTTATTAATAAGGGTTGCAAAAGCCCATGTTGGTATAAATAACACTATATAACCAATACCACCACCAACGAGCGTGAGCAATATCAACAATGAGAGGAAAACAGTAGCACCATGTTTTGAATGAAGGTATTTTAAAGACCAAAATACTATTGCCAGACCTGTTAAAACAGCCAGTATGCCAGTAATTAGAAAGTTATGAACGATTGTAAATGCTGCTTCAGAACCATATAACCATAATCGGTGTTTCTCGCTTATGGCTTCAATAAAGAAACCATTTGTTAAGATATTACCTTGTAGTATTTCAAAAATACCATGATTTAAAGCACCGGAGAGACCAAGCAATACGCCTATTGCTGATGCTGTTATTCTTGTTTTTTTATTTACGTGATTCATAATTATTGTTTTAGTTGATTATTAAATAATTTAGAGATAAATGGCTAAAATTTTAAACCAAACTGAAATGCAGGACTAAACACAAATGTTTTGTATGAGTCATCAAGGGCTTTAAATTCTGAGGGTACACTTGAATTTACCGGCCAATAACTTATTTCAGCCCCGATTTCAATAAAGAATGGATTGTGGAAAATGTTAAAATCGTAATGAAACCCAAGGCGCGTAGCCATTAGAAGCATGAAACCTTCATCATTAGTATTGTTTTGCGACTGATTATAATCTAATATCAATGGATTTATTATTTGGTCGATAAAAAGGTTCTTCCAGTAATAATATTGAAAGGCGAAGACAACTCCGTAGCTGGTTACCGTGCCCGGGTATTTTGTTTTGTCATTCATTGGGGTTGACATTGGAGCTGCATATTTATAAATATTAATACCGATAATAATATCCATATTACTATTCAAATTTCGACCGTAATCCAATTCATAAAAGAATGTATTGTCGTCAGGAATTAATGAACTAAGTATAAAAACTGATGTAGTAAGGTAATTTTTCTTTACATTCTTTATTGTATCAACACTGCTGTACTGTAAAGCAAACAGATGTGATGATGTGCTTACTGCAAGCATAATGAATATAATTTTTTTGCTAAGGATCGCTTGTATTTTTGTTGTTTTCATAACATCTAATTTTATTTAGGATTAAAAGATTTATAATTTTCAACGAAACCTATAAGTTCTTCATTTAGATGTTCTTCCCATTCCTCTTTAGCTTCCCTTCCTCCCATAATTCTTCCTATCAGTTTATAGAAATAATTTGGCATTTGTATGGCGATGGTAAATGCTATACGGGATTCATTTTCTGAGATGTCAAAAAACTCCACATAAACATAGGAATTGCATTTTTGAATTGTTGACCCTTTGTCCTTTTTAATATGTACTTCAGATGGTTCGGAAGTTTTATAAATAAGCTTATTTGGTATTACTTCTTGTACTAAATACTGATGATGAATTATGGCAGTTTCTTCACCTTCACGACAATATATTTTTGTAGCCTCCGCAATACTATCGCTGTTTAACAATTTAAATTCATGATGCTTTTCTGCTGTTTTGTGATAGATTTCATCGTAATGGTGAATGTAAAATTGATATACCTCCTTTGCCGATGCATGGCAGTTAACCGTATCGGTCATAATAAATGAATTGGGTTTGAACCTTGAACCAAACTTTTTCTTTTGCGAAGCATTTTCGGCTATTGCCCATATAATGAAAAGGGCAATCAAGTTAGCGATACTGAATAAAATTACTTTTTTTGTTTTCATAATCATTAATTTTTTTGATTAATTATGACTACAAAACAAACAAGAAAAGCATTATCCATCTACGCAAAGTATACTTTGGTCAGGTCAGAATATACTTTGGTTAATCGTTAGTTTCAGTTGATTTTAAGTTAATGTATTCGGAAGGTGTTTTATTTGTAACTTTCTTAAAAGCCCGGTTGAATGCAGAAAGACTATTAAAGCCACAATCAAAGGCAATACTTGAGATCGTAAAACCCTTTTTGTTTTTTTGTATGATTATTTCTTTTGCTTTTTGAATTCGAAAAGAATTAATAAAATCCCTGAAATTCGAATTAGTGTTTTGATTGACTACCTGAGAAAATGTATTGATAGGAAGATTAAGTTTCCGTGAGATTGTTGCGGAAGTTATATCAGGGTCAAGGTAATATTCTTTTTCTGTGATTCGCTGAATGATTATTTCGTAAATGTTTTTGGACTCCTCTTCGCTGATATCAGAAAATTTGTACTTGTCCTTCGCTGACTTTGGTGCTTTAATCAATAAATACATTAAATAATAGACAAAAGTGGAATGTAGAAAAGTTTCCCAAACCTGGTAATTTGTTTTTGTTAGTTCCGATAATGGATAATACAACCATAATATAGCATAAACGGGGTAAAGATATACGATGACAAAGTGTTCTTTAGTCCCTTTACTGAAAAGTTTTAATATTCTGCTGTATGGTTTTATGCTGATGATAATATAAAATAGGTACTGTATGCCAACCAAATAGATGGCAAACCATTCTTTTGCACCTGTGTTTACAAAATCATATTTGATTAATGAAATAAGCAAGTAGGGTAGGTAGTGCACAATAAACAAACCCGGCCATATTTTCAATTCTGCATTTAACGATTTTCTAATATAAAGGTAAATAGATGGCCCAATACTGTAGGCTCCAATAAGGTAAAGATTTGAAAGATAGGTGAATTTGTTTAATTCAAATAATTCAATCAGGGCATAGGCAATCTGAAAAATAAATGCTGTTAACAATATTTGAATGAAGATGGAAATAACACTTTTGGTTTTGCCAAAAAATGATATATAAAGAATGAAGGCAAGAGAATTAAAAATCCCTAAGCCACTAAAAACGAGTATGAAAATATCCCAATTTTGCATTTATCCCTTTGAATAATTTTTAATTTCTCAATTTGGTATACCTCAGTCTGTTAGTGGTTCGCCCTACCATTACCCACAACGGTTTCGCCATTTGTAGCGTGCGGGTTTTTGTCCTGTTTCATAATCCACTGCTAACTAGGGTTAAAGATAACAAAAACTGTTAAAGTATCATATCGGTACAAATTATGAATTTACATCATTTGTTATTGATATTGTGTCTCAGGCAAACTGAGCAAACTTAACAATGCCCGAACTGCAAGTCCACGCTAGCTGGGCAAACTTAACAATGCCCGAACTGCAAGTCCACGCTAGCTGGGCAAACTTAACAATGCTCGGACAACATGTCCACGCTAGCTAGTGCGAACTTAATTTAACCTCAAGCGAACTGAGCTACATTTTTTCATTTACAGCCTCGGGCGAATTTAGCAAACCAAATTGCTGGTTACAGCAAAATTAGAATTCGTCATATTTTATCAACATGCCATATAATTAAAGCCTTGTATGTCAACTAATTTACACTTGACTGTTTCATTAAAAAATAATAAATTGTCTTATTATTTTAACAGTTTAAACGTTTAAAATGACAAAATTAATTAAATTCAAAATTTTCATTGGAACAATAATAATTGTAGCATTTCAAAGCTGTTCTAATGAGAACAAGTTTAATAAAGAAATTGAACTTTGGCCTAAAATTGAACCTTTTCAAACTGGTTATTTAAAAGTATCAGATATCCATGAAATATATTATGAATTGTGCGGTAATCCTGAGGGAATCCCAGTATTCGTTATACATGGTGGACCAGGGCTAGGTTGTAACTCTTATATGCGTTGCTTTTTTAATCCAAATAAATATTTAATTGTACTACACGATCAAAGAGGATGCGGAAGGTCTATACCAAATAAGGAAATAAATGATAATAATACAAACGCATTAATAGGAGATATTGAGCAATTAAGGTTACATTTAAAGCTAGACAAAATAATTCTTTTTGGAGGCTCATGGGGCTCCACACTTAGCCTTGCCTATGCAGAAAAATACCCGGAAAATATCAAAGCAATGGTTCTAAGAGGTATTTATTTTGCAACTATAGATGAAGAAAAGAGCTACTATCCACGATTGAAAAACTATTTTCCTGAACTATACGAAAGCTGTATGGAGTTAATACCAGATTCGATTTCAGAGTTAAATAGCATTGCATTTTATAAATTATACCTATCAAACCATGATGTATGGGAAAAAAATCTAAAAATCATAGACGGACTGGATTACAAAAGCGCTGTTCTTTATATTAGTGATGAAGAACTGGATGAATACTATAATTTAGAGAGTAATATTAGTGAATTAAATAAATCGTATGCAATTTTTTATCATTACGTGGCAAATTCCTGTTTCCTGGAAGATGGTCAACTTCTTAATAATTTATCTAAAATTCATGGAATACCAGTTACTATCATAAATGGACGCTTCGATATGAAATGCCCTCCACTTAATGCATATATCTTACATAAAAACTTGCCCGGTTCAAAGCTTATAATAACTGATCAAGCCGGGCATACCATGACTGAAGAAACAACTGAAATAGAGCTGATAAAAGCAATGAAAGAACTTGAAACCAAATTGAATTAAATAAAAATTCAAAAAATATACAATTAAAATATTTTAGGTAGCTTTTGCTATAGGTACTTTAATAAAACAATAATGCAGTTGAAAAACTGCAAAGCGCATAGGATTCGTGCTTTGCTTTTTATTTACAAGCTCTGGCGAATTGAGTTTTGATTGGCTCGCATCTGAAGACGCGCACGAACTAGTGTAGATGCAAAAAAACTAAAGCTTTAAATATGTTATTTTTGATTTATTAAAGTTAATACCAATTTTTTTCTCCAAAACTTTCTCAGTTTCAAAAACTCTTTCGTCTTTTGAAAGAGCGTTAATGCTTGTAAACCTTATAATCATAGGTTTACCTGCATATAAAACAAATGTAATGTATTTGTATCCCATATTTTGACATTTTAATTGTTACTAAATTCAAGTAATAAATAAAACTTTTTCATTATTAAGATTAATAATAATCCTTTTGGAATGTACTTTCTAGTTTCTCAACATTTTTATACACATCTATCTACATTGTCTATCCGTTTTAGGGCAGAGTAAAAATGAACGGTAACGGGACAAGCATCGTTAAATTTTTATAACCTCAGGCGAACTAAGTGTTCGAGAAACAATTAACCACGCATTTTTTTGTTTGCAACTTCAGGTGAACAGAGTTTGATTGGTATGCACATGTATAAACAATCTCTGTCGAACTGAAATTGAGAATCCATGGGAAAAGTGTAAGAAAGTTATTATATTTGCTAGAACTTAGAGATTTGGTGCTAATTAGCCTATAATTGCATTAAAAGAAATTCATCAATGGCTCTATGAAAAACAAATAAAACTAACTTTGCTGTAAAAATTAAATATTTATCTTGAGGTCATGGAAAGGTCCGGAATGTCACCTGGATAATTTTTGCATGATTCAAAAAGAAAGTTTCAATGTCAAAAACAGAAGTAGTAAATAACCCGCTTTCAATCCTTCTTATTAGTGTTTCATCACCCGAGCATTATGCCCTTTGGAATGCGCTCTCCATTGAAACTCTTGCTGGAGATATTAAGGGAACTTTTGGTAACAAAGTACAAGTTAGGATTAATCGAATTCGTCAAAATACTGATATTGACGTGGTAATTGAGAATTTGGATCCTGCAACAGGAATAATTGGGATATCTGTTGAATTAGGTTCATTACTACTTATTAAAGTTTTAGTCGAAAGATTGAAAACCCATTTGAAATCCCAAAATTTTAAACCCACTATCGTTTTCGGTAATACAATTCCTACCTATCAACCTGACTTATTCTTTGATATTTGGCCTTCGGCAATTGTAGTAAGAGGCGAAGGTGAGTTTTCATTTAGGGGTATTGTCAATCATTTACTAAACAACAAACGACTTGACGAAATTCCTTCACTTGTTTTTCGTAAAGATGGGGTTAAAGTTAGTACACGTTTTACCCCTCCAGATCTTACTTTACTAAAACATTCACCAACACTTGACACCATTAACGAAGTTCTATCCTGCAACGGGAGTGCTTTAATGGAGACAAGCCGAGGTTGTCCATGGTCGCGTTGTTCCTACTGTTCTATCGCTTCGTTTCGCAACGGAAGGAAATGGGAATCGTTACCTTTGGAAAGAATTAGGGAAAATCTTATAAAACTAATTGACGCTGGTGTGCAGGAAATAGAATTTACCGATGCAGATTTCATGGGTGGACGTTCCATTGAACATACTGAACGAATTCAACAATTATCAAAAATAATTAGGGATGTTTCACTCTTTTACAATAAGCAAATTTCGTTTCGTGTTTTTCTTACCCCTCAAATACTTTACAGGCCTGAAGATGAAGAAGGAAATATTAGAATAAAAAAAGCTCTTGAGAGTCTTAAAGCGGCCGGGATGTCGAAGGTATATCTAGGAGTAGAATCTGGCTGTCAATCCCAAATCAACAGGTACAAAAAAGGAAGTAAATTAAGTGCACATAGCCATGTTATTAATATGCTCAGAAAAGAAATTGGTTGTGAGATTGACTTCGGATTTTTGCTGTTTGATCCAAATTTAACATTAAAGGAAATGTCATCCGATATTAAATTCTTTAAAGATCAAGATCTTCTACGAGGAAATCAATGGCCATTCAGACCCATAAGAGTTGTGCACGACACCCCTTTACACAAAACACTTTTGGAGGCCGGACAACTTGGGGAATTCGATGAGAACCTTCTGAATTATTCTTACAGTTTCTCAGATAAAAAAGTCCAAATAATTGCAGATATCGTAGATAATCTAAGTGCCGAAACAAGGGAAATATTCTATGCTGTTAAAACTATATCAAAGCTGCAAATATCTCCCGGTAAACAAACCAAAGCTGCAATATGTGCTTTAGATATTGTTAAAGAAAATGCATTGATTTATCTTGATCTTATGGAAGCTTTAGAAAAACAAATTAAGAAGAAAATACCTGACATTGAACCCTATAAACAACTTGCCAGAAAACACATAGACAATCTTATTAAAAAAACCAAACATGAAGTTGAGAAAGGATTACTTATAGAACATGCTGATTTTCTTTTACAACGAATTAAAGAATATCAAGAATTAAAACAGTAAGACTAAAAAAAATAGTTATTTAAAAATATCCTCTTCTTTTTCCAATGATGCTATTCATTAAGAGTAATTTAACCAATTTTTATTTTATTATCTTTAGTGTAATAAACCTAAAATAATTATTTCTTCTTGATTTTACCTCTCTGTCGCATTTTTTTTATTAAAAATTTTCTTTTCATTAATTGAGGCTATATATGCAGTTTCTAAAACATAGAAAATTTCTCTAACTCTTTGAAAGTGTATAAATTTTTCTATTTCTCGTTTGCCCATTGTTGCAAATAAAAGCACCAATGATGATAATAATGAAGGAACTATTAAATATAAACTCGTCCAAGTTGGCCAGAATAATTCCAATGAAAAAATTAAAATATTGGTAACCAGACATATTGATGAAATATATTTCATATATCTCAATAAGTGCCAAATAGATCCCATTAGTCTTGAATGTGCCTCATTTTTTATTATATCGCCCATTTTATCAGGATGAAAGAATTGTATTCTAATTTTTAATGAATTAATAAATTGTGTTGATTTCGCTCCAATGTCTTTTTCATTTCCCTCCCAAGGAATAAATTGTGCTAAGTAATCAAATTTTCTTGCTTTCAAATATTCTTTAAGATATTTGTATGGATATGATGCTTTAAAATCTTTATTATCATTTTCTGTTACTCGTTCAACCCAGGTTTCTTTTTGTCCAAGAGGCATATCCTTCCAGATTCTTATTAAACTTGCCGTATCAGCTTTATTGGGATCTTTTCTATATAAGAACTGTCCTAATACATACGATGATATCAAAACCAATACAACCAAATACCACGAGAAAGAACCAATCCCTTTACTAATAGAGCTAATAATACCTATGGTATCAATATCACTATTACATTTGTTAATAAGTATAATTACCCTAAACTGATGAATTAAGTATGCAAGTGATGATCCGCATGTAATCAACAGGGTAACACCAAATAACAGCCCAGGAATAAGGGCACCGAGAAAATCAACAAAAAAATCACTTATACCAAAATCCTTTTTTAGTTTAAAATTCGACTCATCGTTATCTGCCATAGTATCTTTTTATAATGATTAGTTTAGTTTAGTTTATCTTACATTAACTTGCATTTGCATATAAATATAACATTTTTTATTTTAAGTACTCTATTTACTTATCATTTACTTAAAACACGATTAAATTACCCTGGCAAACCACTTTAATATCGTGTCTCAGGCAGAGCCTAAGACAAGCACCCTTTTATATTAACCTCAGGCAAATTGTGTATTATCAAACTACTATTTATTAGCAAGAAATTCCTCTTTCATTTTTTTTACCAAGTCGAACATTCCCATACTAATTGCAAGGGATAATGGTGTACTTTTAGTAATTTTACTCATAAAGTTAATATTGGCACCGTTACGTATTAATTCCATAACAATATCATCTAATTTTGATGCTACAGCTAAAAATAGTGGTGGATCAGAATATTCATGCTTTAAAAAATTAACATCAGCCCCGCATTTAATTAGGTATTTTACCATATTAATATCTTTTTTTATAATCGCAGTCATTAAGGGAGTAAGACTACCGCTTTCATCTGTGCTATTCAAATTAATTCCTAACTGAACTAATTTTTCTATTGCAGCATAATCACATTTATTCACAAAACCAATTAATTGTGTAATACTACTTCGATCAAAGAAATCTGACACCTTTGCTTTTGGCTCTAATGACTTTAGTTTACCCAATATAGGTTTTTCTATTAATGGTTGATTTGTAAGTCTTCTATAAAGTTTCTCATATTCTGTATCAGGTTTTGAATAGTAATATGTAAAAGATCTTAAAGGTGTTGGTATAAATTCAGGTTTTTGATTTTCAAATAATACTGGAATGAACTTCGTATTTATAGTACCTGCATCATAAATATATTGATATATTAAAGCACCTTCCCAAGGTACTCCAAGAGATTGTTCCTCACCCATAACTCGACTATAATATTTACTAGTGCATATCATTAGTACAAAATTTGCATCTCGAATCATTTTATCAATCCAGCGAGGCCAACCCTCTGGTGGAGACATTATATATTGATCTAAAATTGTTTCGATGCCTTCTTCACGCAAACGATTTGAAAACTTTAGCACATTTTCACAATGGTTTACTGAATCATGACTATAACTGATAAAAACAATCGGTGATTCCATATAGTTTTTTTTAGTATTTAACATTTTACCCAATGAGCTTATGACAATCTTACTTTTATTTTAACCTCAGGCGAACTGGAGCAGGTCTTCGCTAAAGGAGTGAAACTATTTTTATACCTGACTAATCCCCTAATATATTATAAACACTGTTGTGTCCAATTATTAATTTCTATCTCCCAATTACTGATGAGATCTTCCATTATTTCCTTAATGTCTTCCGTATTTATAAATTTATATATATTAAATGAATTAATGGATTTCAGCCTATTATGTAGATTGAAAAAGAACAAATAATCACAAATCGAAATTGAGTCATTCTCAATTGTTATAAAATCATTAAAGCTTGTTAATAACTCATTTTCTACATAAGTTGTTTCGCCATAATCACCATGCTTAACCAATATTTCTTGTGACAGATTATCTAAGTTATTTTTTATATTATTATATTCTTCAACTAAGTAATCTATATTACTTTTCAAAATATATTTGCTTGGCTGCAAAAATCCAAGTTTTTCTTTATTCAAGTGGTTATTTACCGAAAAAAATAAATTACTGAAAATTACAAATGGTGAACTTATAGGAAATTCTCTTATGTTAATCTCTCTTTTAGAAACTTTAATTATGTTACTAAAAAAAAATTTGTTTTTAATCTTAAAGTGCTTATCAAATTCATATAAAGTAAACCTTGAGTTACCCAAGAGGCTAAGGGATAGTACACTTTCAATGGAGTAAAAATCTTCAATTAGAAAAAGCTGCATTGCAGAAAGGCAAAAGCGATGATATGCTTGATACAGCTCAATAATATTATCACTGTTTTTATAAACACACAACCTAAGCCAAATGGTAATTAAATTCTGGTATATTCTGTTTTTAACTGATTCATAATTATAGTTAGGTCTAAAACCACGAGCCAAAGTTCCAAAAATATCCGAGCTATCCTCAATTGGGCAACCAGTGGTTAAAACACTACAAATAAATGGGTCTCCTACCTTGAGACCTAATTCAAAATCAGTGCGGGTAATAATTACAATATCAAATTGTCTGTTATTTGTTTCTTTATTTTGTATCCTAATGAAAGGTTTATCTATATAATTCTCATTTGAAATAATTAATAGGTCTAAATCTGAGTTTTTAGTCGATAATACTCCATATTTGGCAAAAGAACCAAACAGTATAATGGTTGATTCAGGAACAAAAAAGGATTGTTTCTTAATGTATTTGAGACCTTTCCTTAATTCAAATGCATTTTGAGTAAGTGAAAGTGGTAAAGACTCCTTTGGAAACATATTTCTGGTTTCGAGTATTAACAAAGGAAGATGAGAATGATCTTTATACAAAATAGGTTCTATTCTGTAGTTCGACTTTAATAATTCATTTTCTATTTCTGTAATATTATCTTCATGCATAATTGCGATATGCTGATATGAGCTTGAGTATTTGATTGATTCTCGAAGTAAAAGCAATAGTTCAGGATCTGAAATTGAAAATCCTATAAAAATCACCATTTTGGTAGCAAAAATATGCCTTAATAATCTTAAGGTCCTGGGCCATTTTTCATAAAAATAAAAATCTAAATAATCAGACTCATCTATAATTAATCTTTGAGACTGATTTATAGTCCCGTGAATTTTAAATATATAGTTCTCTTTAAGATTTTGGGGTAACAGGATTTCCTCAGCTTGATTTTCATCAGTATAAGTAATAGGAGTTTTCTTGAATCTATTAATATTTTGCTTATTAATAATATCTTCAAATATTGGATCATAATTAGTTGTTATAATTGGTACACCAAAGTCAAGTATAGCCAAATGCAATAAATCATTTGAATTCTTACTTTTTAACCTCTTTTCTATTATGCTACCTATTATTCTATCAATTGCGAGATCTTTATTTGCATTATCAAGAATTGAATATTTTTTTATTGCTTCTGCAGCAATAGAAAACTTACCCTTTTTAATAAGATAAATAATTTCTTCTTTTTTTTCTTCATTCGAAATATTTACTTCGGAGAGAAGGCTATTCAGCAATTCACTCCAATTAGGAATATCTGGATTATATGCTTTTGAAACACCAGAACCAACAAAAAACACAAGATTATTACTTTGAATGGCATGAAATATTGTATTTGACTTGCGATAGATTGCAGATAAGTCAAATGAATATGGATTTAACTCAGAAATTTTGTTTTGATCTTTCATAACTTTCATGTTTTAGTAAAAAGAACATTTTGGTTCAGGTCTTTAGATTTTTTTTGTATTGTAGAATCTATTGGTTCGAACTGCATCCAAGCTAATCAGCCAGCGGAATTACAAATTTCACTTAACCATGATATCGTGTCTCAGGCTATCCCGAAAGTCCCGATAACTATCGGGATCGGGACTAAGACAAGCTTCTTATTCTATAACCTCTGGCGAACGAAGTATTTGACAATCCTCCTTTTGTATTAAGCTCAGGCGAACTGGGCGAATTTAACAATGCCCGGACTGCATCCCGATAACTATCGGGACCGCGCTAGCTGGATTTCTAATCAATTCGATTGACAGAACCGCAATCCAGAGAAAATAAGCCAACCAAGCAAAGCCGTTTATTGTCGCAAATAATCCCTGTGGATTATTCTCAACTAATGTTCCAATACTTATTATTGCTGCTGAACCGATTAAAAGTCCAGTCCAACCTAACCATCGCTTAAAAACACATGTTTTTAATATAATTATAGATGACCCAATCATTGCAATTCCCCCATAAGCACCCGAAACTGTGTAAGCGTAAAAATTTCCAGCCATTCCAAATTGAGAAACTTCTGGGGAAGTATTGCCATCTAAAAGAGCTATTCCCATAATAAATGCGCCGGCAATAGTACCTGCTGCAGGAGACATGATTGCTCCAGCCCATGTAACTCTTGTCCATATAGATGATTCTCCTTCTGCTTTCTTGAGTACTTCACAGAATCCTGCAAAAAATGGAAAATAAAATAATAGAAAAGCCAAACCTGCAAGAAAGTGTCCAAAGCGATACCATTCTCCATTTTCTGAAAACCACCCTGCAAAAGTTGAAATTTCTTGATTGTACATGGGAGGCATTTTATTGATACCAGAAGCAATTAAAGATAACGATACAAAAAGAATCCCAGCAATACCGCTTATTTTCCAAGGTGTCTGCAAAACTTTCATTTTTATTCTCCTTTCATTTGATTTTGTTTATTCCAATTTACATAATCGAATAAGCTATTATAAAACTATACAAATATCATTTTCTAGGTTGCACACAACAGCCGCTTAGCCTATAACAATCCCACTTTTATTTTAACCTCAGGCGAACTTAGCAATGTCCAGACAACCTTCCAATCGGCAGACAGGCATTTCAGCGCTAGCTGGTGTGGATGGGTATCAAATTTCCTTGCAATTCAAAATTAATTAAAAGTGGTCGGCATATTTACGAACGGCTAAATGCTTAGAATTTAACCAAGCTTTAACTTCTTTTTTAGCACTATGATTTTCATTCTTGTCAAATGCTTTTGAAAGTAATGAACTAGCTATTTTACCTCCTTCATCCAATTTGTTCTCAAGAGCTTTACTACAATAAATATTCAGAAATTCTGAATCAAATCCTTCGGTTCTGATTGCTCTTCTTAATAAAATATGGCCATATTCTGTAAATTTCGAAATCTCCCAAAATTGGAATCTATTATGTTCGATAAGATCCATTATAAGTTCGCAAGTTGAACCATCACCTGATTTTTCGCATAAACCAATAAAAATCCAAGTTAAAAGATGATCACCTTCATATAATTCTTTAATGTCTTTTAATTTAAGAATACTATGATAAAAATCGCGTACCTCTTCACCTTCAAAATGCCTCAAAGCATATACACAATCAAAAACAAGTCGACCATCGGCTTTATTAAGAGATTTTGTAATTTCTAAAATACCATTTCGCATTAATAGCTGATCTTTCATAGGAATCCATGACCAATGTGAATACATTATTGTATCCAAACTATTTAAGGCTTTGCTTTTAATTTTATTATCCTTATTAGACAAAGCTTTTATTATGGGTTTATACTTTAATTTACTTTCCCATTTTTCAATCCGGCCAACAGTGGGTGGAAGAAAATTTAATATACACATAATACTTCTTTTATGTTTATTAAAGATATTTAATAAGTTAAACAAGTTTACTAAATTATAGTAAATAACGCAAATTATTATGAATCAAAATCATTCATAATCAGGGTTTAAAATTCACAAATATGTTTTATTAAGTTTTAAATAATAGTTTTGATCAGATTAAATTATTAAATAATATTTTTTTATTCTTATTATTATTTTTCGTTTAATTGTCATTTGTATAAAGCGAAATGAATCATAATTTAAAAATAGCGAAGAAAAAATTCTTAATAAACTGATACCGTTTTCTATTATCAAGTTCAGGCGAACTGAGCTATTCAGTAAAAATATAGCGTGGACATGATGTCCATGCTAGCTGGGGGCATTTGTTATTGATATTGTGTCTCAGGCGCAGCCTAAGACAAGCACAGTTAAATTTTTATAACCTCAGGCGAACTGAGTTGTTCCTTTAATTATGTCGAGATTTATGGCAGGAATCGCAGACCAATACTAGCCATCCGATTGGTTCTTTTCCAATGTTCTTTTTCGCATATTTTTTATGGTGAACCTGGTTTGCATGAGCACCACAATATACACACTGCCAGTTGTCTCTTTTAAGAACCACATATCGCTTTCGATTCCATTCATCTGACTTAAGATATACGTTGCGATAGTATTCTCTGTGGCGTTCGCGTTTAACATAGAATACCAATCGATGAAATAGAAAGGAGACTAATAAAAGGATTAGAACTATAATTAACTCTATTGTACTTTTCACTGCTATATATCATTTTATTAGTCCTTTTTTACTAATGAGCCCAAGCATGTCTGCGCTAGTGAGAGCTGTTTCTAATTTAGCTAACTAAACACGGACATCATGTCCGCGCTAGCTAGGGGCGAACCTAACAATGACCGGACAACATATTTGCGATAACGAGGTACAAGAACTTCACTTGCAAAATTACTGAAACCCGCATGCTATAAGAGTCGATGTTATGGCACGTTAAAATTTCAATGATTAATTGCAAATCCAAATTCTAAGGAAAAACAAGGATGAAAATAATCCAAAAACAGTGATAAAGATTAATGCAAACATCCATAGTCTATAAGATGAAATACAATTTAAATAAGGGAACTTCTTATCCTTATTACTTGACTTTTCATGAAGTTTTATAAGTTGATTTAGCGTTTCTAGTTTTTCGAGTTTCTTGCTTTCTGATATTTCATGCGATCTATGTTTTGACATTAATTGAATTGCAGCAAAACCAAGAATTACTGCAATAAATGATGAAGCAGTTTTTGCTTGAATTGAATTTGTTGAAGTTAATGCAATCGTATAAAGGAAGGATTGAGCTGTAATACATAATAGGGGAGTTTGCCACATTAAATTATCATGAGAAAGGCGATTTGCAATTAATGTATCATATGCAAGTCTTGTTTTCTCATATATTGCTTTTTCATCTGTTTCCCCCCAATTATCTAAATTTTCATTTTCCTTATTTAATTCATTATTTTTCATGACTTTTTTTAAGGGATTAATAATAATGTGCCATAACGGTAAATTGTATGAGTAGTGGCAGATTGCGTGGTAATTTCCTACCAAACTGATAGGCAGTGTGAGCGGACTTTAGACCTTGATCGTTACCATTTCGCCTGCCATTACTTATACAAAATGTTAGCTTTTCGTTGTTTAATAATTAGATTGTTTAATTAATATTTCTTTCAATATTATCCTGTTTTTACACATTATAGTACAATCAGACGAGATTATAACATGTACAAAAAAGATAGGCGAAATACATTTACATATAGAATATCCAATATATAAAACAATTGTAGATTAATATAAACTAAAGAAGATTCAATTGAGCCGCCTTTAGTCATTTCATTTATTGAGGTGTTGGTATAGATGGGCCTACAGGAAATGGAATTTGAGTGACTTTTATTCCATTCCCTCTATCTAGAACTTTAAGAGCTGCCAAACCCACTGCCAATGCTAAAACTAAAGGTGCTGCTTCCGGACCGCAACAAGCCGTAATTGCCGTAACCAACTGGCCAATATCTTGAGCATTATCCATTGTTTTATGGTCGATATATAAAACTGCACCATAAGGTATGTAAAACTTAGTAAGTATCTTGAATTTTGTCACACCTCCCTTTGTAGCACTCAAAAGAAAAATATCTTTTGTTTCAGTTGAATCTAGTTCTTCTATTAATCCCTTTTTAAGGGTTTCATCTCCACTTAAAAGTTTATTAATTGCTTGTTTAGTCTGCTCAATTTCGTTTGCGGGAATTTGTAACTTTTTCAAAGTTAAATCGAAATCATTACCATGCTGTGATTGCAAATTTCTTAATCCTTCAGTAACCAAATCTATGGTTTCTGTACTAGTTAATTTTTCATTCATTATTTTGTAAATTAAAAATTTTTCCTACTCGTATGGCTTTTCAGAACGGCCCCGTTTATTCTAGGTGGTATCTGGACTCCACTTTTTATCTTTGCGAATGTTTTTTTTGCAATGAAAGCTAACGGATAGCGGCATGGCTATTAAGGGATTGCGTGCTACATTCCTGTCCACCGTTACAGAAGTTGATGCGGGTCACAAAGCTTCGCAAACCACTTAAACCCTTATTAGCTATACCGTGTGTTAGCAAAAGTAATTATTCATACTTCATTATTATCCCTAGACTAAGCTTTCCCTCTTTAGTAATTAAATCAAAGTCGTCCAATATTGCATTCGTATTAATATAAGGGATTGCAAATATTAATTTAGTAACATCAACTAATTCTATCTGTTTGAAATCTGGTTTGAAATAATTTAGCATGTTCAAAGTTACTTTAATACCTGCAACTTTAAATATTAATTTCAATCTGTCTATTTGTGGTTTTACAGATAATTTAGAGCCTTCTTTTATCGTATTTAATTTTATTGTTGATTGGATATTTTGTCCAGAAGTATTAAAATCGACCTTAGATTTAATCGGTCCAATTTTATAGTGTATTCTAATTTCGTAAACAACCATTAAATTAACATCTCGTAATTCAATTGAATTATTGTCAAAATTTAATTGTGGTGGAGTATTTAGGTAAATTTCAAATCTAAATATTTCCATACTACGAAGTTCCAAAGTCCCTTTCTCAAGATATTCTATGATATCTGTTTCAGATAGTTTTTTCAATTCCTCAATTTCAGGACTATTATCATTTCTAGTTTGTATGTCCTTTAGTATTTCATTTGCTATCTTTTTCGAATTTATTGCATCTTCCAATAACTGAGGGGTAATTTCAATACCCATCTCTTTTTCCAGACTTAAATCTTTTGTATTTAAAGGGTCAATATTAATACGACCTGGAATTTTGTAAAGAAATTTTGGATATTCAAATGACTTAAAAAGCTTATTAACAATTTCGTCATTAACATTTAAAGCCATATCATACTCTTTGTCTTGTGCTTTTAGATATGAGGTACTTAAACAAAGAGTTAATGTTAAAATTAAAAAAATGTTTGTTTTCATAATAAATCTATTTTAGTTGAACATTAGGTATTTAGTTTTCATTTGGAATGGCTATTTATTTTTGCTAACTATCTTATATATTCAATTTATTGTAAATATCTACCTAAAATCATTTTTTATAATTATTATTCAATATTTACTTTCATTTCTGTTTATAAATTTAATCAAATCGGTAAACATTTACTCTCAATGTTAATAACAAATTAAAAATCATTGGCTTAATTAATGCTAACAAAAATAACTCACTGCCAAAACAGTATTATAAGTCTGTTTTGCCTAAATATTCATTTGCCAGCACCAATAATTTCTCCTTTTTAATTTGCAACTCAACCTTGCCATTTTTTAACGATTGCAACTTTTTATTTGCTTTTACAAGCGCCGCATCATAATTATCGGGCTGTTTGTTTTGTATATAATTATTTTTTATCTGTTTCTTCTCTCTTTTTAGATTCTGAACCATTGTTTCGTACTCAAAAATATTTGCATCGAGTTTTACTAACTGTGAGTCTATCCGTGCAATGGTAAATCTTAACGAGTCAGCCAGGTTTTGTGGTTTTGCAGCAGTTCCTGAATCGGGACTGTGTGTAGTATCCAGCTCTGTAAGTTCAATAAAATCATACTTTGTTTTTGGATCTTTCAGCGTTTGAATTTTACTATTTGTAATGGTATCCATTACCTCTGTTAAATTTGCCTGTTCAATAGTTTTATTAATTTCTTTTCTCAACGAATCGTTTTCCTTATTATTCTGGTTTAATAACACGAAGTTTTGGCTGATTTGTTTATCGAACTTTTGTGTTTTGTAGTAATTAAAAACGGAAATTACCACAACCACGACCACCGATATGGAAAACAACCATATTATTAAATTCAGTGCTTTTTTATTTTTAACAAGGCTGGGGCTCAAAAATAAAATCAAACCAAAAACCAGAGCAATAATAAGTATTGGAATAAAAATATTTGTTGTTATCATGGCTTTTCGGGTATTGTAGTTTTCGATTCGGTTTTAAACATGGCAATCAGAGTACCGCTCCATGTTAAACCCGTAAATATTGCATTTTCGACTTTACCCGGGCTAATAAGATAATACCCAAGAAAAGCTCCAATGAGGGGCAGGATGATAAAATCAACCCTAAAATAGAATGCATCGCTTTTTCCTGGCAATATTTGCCTTAGAAAGGGAAGCGATTGTCTGAACTCTGGCTTATACAACGAAAGGATATGTCCTATAATTGATCCAATCCATGTGAGTACAAAATAGTTATTAAAAAAATCCTTAACTACCTCCATAACTGTTAATTTTTAGATTTGTATAATATTCTCAATTTATTGCAACTCAAACCTTTTTGTTTTTTCGGAGTACACCAGTTCGTGAATGTCCCATTTGCCCGATTTTGCCTCAACCTCGTACTTTTGCGCCAGAATCATTCGTTGGCCGTCGGTGCGAAGGTTTATCATTCCGTACTTCGTAAGATGCGAGTTTATTAGTTTGTTTGCTTTTAGTTTTTTCGCTTTTAGCTTAATTATCTTTTCTTCGTTGGTTTCTGCTTGCAGGTCAATCTCTATTTTATTCAGGTCGTCCATTAGCTTGTGTAGGTTTTTGAGGTTGTTTCTAGAAAACTCTTTGTTTGAGCGTGCTAATTCGGTAGAGAAAATAAGTGGTTTTTTACCATATCCGCATTTGCCCAAGGCACCAATAGCATCGGGGCGCGGATGTGCATAAGGCTCCTCATCGCCCGAAGAAATTACTGTTGCGGCGGCATTTATCGACTCGAGAAACTCGTAATGAAAATGATTGCTCCCATGGTGGCACGCTTTGGCTGCATCAACCTTTAGCTCATCCAGCTGTCCCAGTTTTTTGTAATAGTCGTTCAGTATTTCGCCAAACTCGGTATTTACATCGCCACCCAGCAGTATTTTAACCTTATCGAACATAATTTTTAAAATCACCGAATGTCCATTCTTGTCTTTGCCGAGGTTTTTAATCGTCTTTAGCGAATCTTTACCATTTGTTTTGGTAATTACCGGGGCCAGCACTTTTATAGCAAATGGTTTATTGTCGATCATATAGGTACTATCGAAGTTATTCATGTAGTTGTCTTTGTTCGATAAAGCAATAAACTCCACTTCAGGATTATTATTTAGTGCTTTGTACAAGGTATTGCAGTACATTGAACCACTCCCCTTGCGGTTTTCTGCCATACCAATAATCTCGATCATTTGTTTGGTATTTTTTACCAAACCGGTAATAAATCCATCTTCAACATCGCCCAGTGGCAACTTGCCGGGTCTTTCGACAAGTCCGTTATGGTAAATTTTGTCAATGGGTATTTTGTTGTTATCGAAAACATAACTAAATCCATAGTAATGATCTTTATCGGAATGGCTTATAACAACAGTAAAAGGAAATGGCAATGGGTTCTTTTTTGTATATAAATTAAAGCGCCAGTTAAGGTAGCGGTTCATGTTATCGGTTTCGCCGGCATCAATAAGTATGTGTTTATTGTCGGGTGTAACAATATGGCAGCCATCGCCCTGCCCAATATCAACAAAGTTAACTTCGAGGAGTCTGCTTTTTTGTATTTCGCTGGTATTAACCCAGCCAATGGTATTCCGGCTTTTAATATTAATCCTGTTGTTTAATACCTCATCGCTTATAATCTCGATATAATCACCAAACAACAAATGATTAATCCACTTTTTACTTTCGGGCGATTCGAAAATTTTTATGGATGGATACCCAGCAAAAGTATACTTTGTATTACCATAGCCATTATTAAATAAATCATTTGATAGCTTTGTCATAATTTTTGTTTTTTAATTTAAAAACAGAACACTACCGCATTATATGCTTACCAGAGAGAATCAGGCTTTTGCCTTTTCAAGTATCATGTTATTGGTAACCAATCCAAGTACAGGTTCTGTTTCTTTTCCATTGAGAGTTACAAACACATCCTGACATTCGGGGATACTATCGACGATATTTTTTGCATCGAGCAAACAACCAGAAACGGACATAAAACTATATCCCCGATTTAGCATTTGCGGAATCCTCGAATCATGATTATCGTACTGAAATAAATCCTGCAGCGTAAGTGTATTGGTATCGACCTTGGCTTGCGAACCTCCGGTACCAGCAACTTGAGTTTTTTCGATAAGAAAAAGAGCCAATGTACTTTTATGAATCATATATCGAAATACTTTCTCGGGAGTTAAGAAGGCTATTCTATGATACTCCTTAAAAATTGGATTTTTAATTATATCAATAATCTTTTCATTTTTTGTATCCTCTTTAAATTCGATGTACTTAATTTTTTCAAGAGGAATCATGACCTCTTTAACCGGAATGGCGGCAATTTTCTGTTCGGGAGTAAGGGTTTTAATAACATCGCGATACGACCTGTTAGCTGCTTCGAAGTTTTCTCGACCAAAATAGAAAGCAATAATGGTTCCTATCCACGTACCCCATAAAGGAAGAAGGCTTTGTCCAACAAATGAAAGATCTGGTTCTTTAGCTCTGTACAGCGAATAATGCGCTATAAGCATAGTGGCAAGAATTACAAATGCTGTAATGATTAATGCAATTAAATTTCTTGGGTTCAACATGCTTTCATGTTCTTCGTTGTTTTGTTTATTTTCAGTTGACATATGTTTTGGTTTATTGGTTTAGTGGTTTATTAGGTTATTGGTTTAGGATGTAATTTAAATTCACAATCGGAATAAGGTTTTTTATCTTCATATCTTTTGAATAGTCGGTTCTTAACCCAAACTGAATTGCAATTGATTTGTACATTACAATATCACCTCCATATGAAATGGAGAAATTGTTCGGATTATCATTAAAATAATTATTATAAACTCCTTCGATAAAGAAATTTCTATCTTTTATACCATACCGTATATTTGCACCAAAAGTTAAGATTTGATTTTTTGATATTTCTGAATATTTTATCATTCCATTTATTAGTATATTCTTTCCAACACCTGTATTTCCAGCAACCCAAACACCAAATCCTTTGTTACTGAACTTTAATGTATCTATAGCTTCTCCCAGATAGTTAAACACTTGACCAAAACCCAAATCGATCATGGTTGTATTCCAATTCTCCTTTTCGTAGTCGGCGATATATTTGTCAATTTGGTCAAAGTGCTTCTTTTCAATCTTTTTATAAGCCTCAGAAAGCAAATCCCTTTGTTGAATATATTCTGCTTTCTTTATTTCATTCTGTTCAAAATCAATAATCATAGTAAGAGAATCAATTTTATCGAGTATTGACCTGTTGGCTATAAAATTTCCAATTTTATTAATATATGATGTATCATATACAGGATCCTTTTTCGAGTATAACTTAACTTTTACACCCCAGGCAATAGAATTAATGCTATCTTTTTCAGCAGTACCTATTGAAACTGTTAAACTGGAAAAAAGCTTCTCGAGGTAATTCTGTTTTATTAGCTTTTGATAGTCGGTATTTTTATAAAACAGTAACCATGCTGGTTGAGTTTCTATTGCCATATTAGGCAAAAGGTTGTTATCTTTATAAACCCAATCCAGCTTAAAATCCTTTGTAAAACCAGGTCTGTATACTTGCGAGGGATTTACATCTAGCAAATTAAATGCAACTGAGGATGGTACAGAAAAATTTGTTGCTTTCGCTATTTTATCTGCATTGGAAGAGCCGCTTTTTATTTGACCAATAGCATTTATATAACAAAAAGATAATACTAGGAAAAAACTAAAATATATTTTCATAGCTCATTATGGTATTGGTTTAAATTCAAAATCATGATTGTATTGTTTGTAAGGCGGTGGAGGTGTATGATTCTCCTGTATTTCATTATAATTTTTGGGGGTCACGTCTAAAAGCTGATTGTTCTGATAAAATAAATATCGAACGCCAATTTGTGTATGATTGGGCAATGGTCCATAATGGCCAACAACCCGTAATGTTATGTTTTGTATAGTATCCATACTAAAGGGTAACACCAAATTATCTGGAGTCTGATCATGTATTAAATTTGGCTCATTTGAGTAAATTTGATGTACATCGCCAATTAAATTATTTCTATACCAAATTCTAAAACCACCAACGCATGGTGGTCCACTTACAACATTTAGAAATATAGGTCCTGCTTGTGGGTTGAATTTTACTGTTGCCATGTTTTATAAATTTTTAGTTTGTGCAAAAAATGCTGAATTACTTATATCTCAAGCTTTTATTAATTAAAAATAATTCTTGTGCTATAATTTTTATTTGCCCTCTAATTATATGTCTCCTTTTTTGTAAAAATCTGACCCAGATTCGTGTATGTTTTACAACATATTTTTTAGATTTGCAGATTAAACAGGGCTTGCAGAGTGCATTTTTTTTCTAAAAACCCGAAAAATAAAACCTAGTGAAATGCTAAGTATTTATAATTATATTTCAAAAACAGCGGTTGTCTCAAAACACATTGAATCGTCCTTAGACTTTCTATCGTGTTTTACATATTACTTTTTACATATAAAAAAGATGTGGTTAAATTAGCAATGGCTTACATTAAACATTTCGTTATATTTGTATTTCGCACCGAGTAACGTAAATAATGATAAAATTATCGATCGTAATAGTTAATTACAACGTAAAGCATTTTCTTGAACAATGCCTTATTTCGGTATTTAATGCTTCTAAGAATATTACTACAGAAGTTTTTGTAGTCGACAACAACTCGGTTGATGGCTCTTGTGCTTTGGTAAAAGATAAATTTCCACAGGTTAAGCTTATTGCTAATAAAATAAATTATGGTTTTTCGTATGCTAACAACCAAGCAATAAAGCAGTCAACGGGCGAATATATTCTACTTTTAAATCCCGATACAGTAGTTGAAGAAAACTGTTTTGCAAGATGTATTTCGTTTATGGATTCCACGCTTGATGCCGGCGGATTAAGTGTTAAGATGATCGATGGCAAAGGTCATTTCCTACCCGAATCGAAGCGGGCTCTCCCTACTCCTGCTGTAGCATTTTACAAAATTTTTGGATTATCAAAACTTTTTCCCCGATCGAAGCAATTTGCACGCTATCATTTGGGGCATCTCGACAAAGATAAAACACACGAAATTGAGATTTTGCCTGGCGCATTTATGTTTTTGCGTAATGAGGCTCTCAACAAAACAGGTTTGCTCGACGAATCTTTTTTTATGTATGGCGAAGATATCGATCTTTCGTATCGCATAATTCAGGCTGGTTATAAAAATTATTATCTCCCCGAAACAACAATAATTCATTATAAAGGAGAAAGCACCAAAAAGGGCAGTATTAACTATGTTCTTGTATTTTATAATGCCATGATTATTTTTGCACGCAAGCATTTCTCTCAAAAGAATGCACGCCTGTTTTCCATTCTTATTAATACCGCAATTTATTTTAGGGCAACTATAGCTTTGGCTCATCGTTTTGTTAAAAAAACAGTGCTTCCTGTTCTCGACTTTTCGGCAATTTACCTTGGTTTTTATTTCGCCAAACCGCTGTGGGAGCAATATAAGTTCAATACAACCGATTACTACCCTTCTGAATTTCTGATGTATGCAGTACCTGCGTATATTGTAATCTGGATGATTTCATTATGGTTTAATGGTGCCTATAGCCGCACAATGCAAAAAGCATCGGCCTTAAAAGGAATAATTACCGGACTTGTAGTTATATTATTCGTTTATGCCTTACTGCCCGAGAGTTTGCGTTTCTCAAGGGCTTTACTATTAATTGGGAGTGTTATTTCGCTCATAGTGGCATATATAAATCGTTTTTTAGTTCATTTTGCAGGTATTTTTCATCAACACTTTCACCGTAATAAAAAGCTGCGTATACTAATTATTGGGCAAGCTGATGAAATAAAACGGGTTGAAAAGCTTCTTGCCGATGTTCGTGTAATTCCTGATTTTATTGGATTTGTATCTACCGAACCTGATCCTCAAGAATATTATTTAGGTACTGTAAATCAGCTGGACGAAATGGTTAAAATTCATAAGATTGACGAGCTCGTTTTTTGTGCAAAAGATATTCCCTCGCAAAGCATTATTCAGATTATGCTTAGGCTTTCGTCGAAAGATATTGACTTTAAGATTGCTCAACCCGAAACTATTTCGATTATTGGTAGCAGCTCAATCGATTCGGCAGGCGAATTTTATACTCTTGATATAAATTCAATAATAAAAGAAAAAAACATCCGTAACAAAAGATTATTCGATATTTTATCATCCATACTTATCATAATTATAAGCCCATTTATTATCATCCTGACAAAAAAAACGTTTCAACTCTTAAACAATTCAGTAAATGTTTTGTTAGGATTTAAAACCTGGATAGGATATTATAAAGGTGGTGATGTTCAAACAAACAATTTGCCAACTATAAAAAATGGCATTTTAACTCCACTCGATTATGTAAATAGCAGTGATAGTTCAGTTGCTTATATCGAAAACCTGAATATGGTTTATGCGAAGAACTATAAGATTTGGACCGACCTGCAAATTCTCATCAGAGGTTTTAAAAATATTGACAGACGTTAAGATGTCTGTTTAATAAAACTGAAAATTATTATTGTTATGGCAAAAATGGAGATTATATTACCCGCAATGGGCGAAGGAATTATCGAAGCAACGATTACAAAATGGCTGGTAAAAGAAGGCGACGAGGTTAGCGAAGACCAATCGATTGTCGAGATAGCAACCGACAAGGTAGATTCAGAGATACCTGCACCACATGCCGGAATTATTCAAAAAATTATTATTCCCGAAGGATCGGTTCCAAAAATTGGCGATACCATTGCAATTCTTCAAACCGAAAAAGGTGAGAATTCAATTGATAATACTGCTCCTCCAATAAAAAAAGAAGAAACAAAAACTGCTCAGGAAGAAGTTGTTGCACCAGTAATTAACCAAACAAAAGCAGCTGAAACAGTTGTTCAGAATGATTCTCAAACAAAATACGAAGGTAAATTTTTATCGCCATTGGTAAAAAGTATCGCACAAAAAGAAAATATACTACCCGAAGAGCTTTCAACAATTCGTGGTACAAGCAATACTGGACGTATAACAAAATCGGATATTCTAAATTATTTGCAAAATAGAAAAACAATCGGTATACAAATTCCTCCTCAACCAATAGCTGAGAAAACTGTATCAGCTGCATTACATACAAAACAAGTTGTAAGCAAAGAACAGTTTTACAGTGGTGGCGATTACGAAATTGTGCAAATGGATCGTATGCGTAAGCTTATTGCCGAGCATATGGTATATTCAAAACAGGTTTCTCCCCACGTTACTTCTTTTGTAGAAGCCGATGTTACCAATATGGTGCTTTGGAGAAATAAAAACAAAGATGCTTTTCAGGAACGCGAAAAACAAAAACTCACATTTACACCTCTTTTTATTGAGGCTACAGTAAAAGCACTTAAAGACTTTCCAATGGTTAATGTTTCAGTTGATGAAGATAAAATCATTGTAAAGAAAAATATAAATATTGGAATGGCAACTGCATTACCATCGGGCAATCTGATTGTTCCGGTAATAAAAAATGCCGATCGTTTAAATCTTTCGGGTATAGTTGCCAATGTTAACGATTTGGCAGAACGAGCCCGCGACAACAAGCTAAAACCAGATGAAATTCAAGGTGGCACATTTACAATTACCAACTTTGGAACATTCGGAAATATATCAGGAACACCCATTATTAATCAGCCACAGGTAGCCATTTTAGGAATTGGATCAATAGTTAAGAAACCCGCTGTTATTGAAACTCCAGCAGGAGATGCAATTGCTATCCGACATATAATGCTCTTATCGTTAGCTTACGATCATCGTGTTGTTGACGGTGCACTTGGAGGGATGTTTCTAAAAAGAATTGCCGATTATCTCGAAAAATTTGATCTTAAGCGGAATATTTAGAAATCAATAATATCAGGGCATCTGTGATACATAGATGCCTTTTTTGTAGCCCTGTCTAAAGATTTAGGCATCAATCGTTTTCGTAACTTCACAATATTTATTACATTTGTTATTCTGTTTTGATAATTTGGGATTATGAGGAAACAATATACACTACTATTCATCGTCGTTTCATTATCAATTAATGCCCTTGGACAAACCAAGCAGGATCTTAAAAAAGTTTTTGTAAACGCAGAGTTTTCAATTCTTTACGAAGAATATCGGGAAGCTTTGCCCTTATTTCTTGAATTATATAACTCGGGCCGTAAAGATGCCAATATTAATCACCGGTTGGGAATGTGTTATTTAAATATCCCAAATCAAAAAGATAAAGCGGTTAAACATCTGGAAGAAGCTATAAAAGATATATCAACAACTTACAAACCAGGTTATTATACCGAAAGTAAAGCCCCCGTAGAATCCTTTTATTACCTGGGTATTGCATACAGAGTAACCAACAGATTAGAAGATGCTATTGATGCATTCAATAAGTATAAGCAATATCTTAATCCAAATGATATTGAAAACTTTACTCGTGTTGAAGCTCAGCTAAAAGCTTGTTACAATGCAATTGAGTTATTGCGGGTTCCTACAAACCTTATAGAAACAAATCTTGGTAAAAACATTAATTCCGAATATCCAAATACACATCCATTGGTTTCGGAAGATGAAGAGACTATTGTATTTTTGAGCGAACTACGTTTTTACGACGGCATCTTTTTTGCGAAAAAGAGAGGTGGCCGATGGTTGCCAGCCCGAAATATTTCTTTAGAGTTTAATTCCGAAGGTCCATTAAAACCAGTATTTCTATCACGTGACGGGCTTACTTTGTTTTTACAACGCAATGATAATGATGATTTAAATCTTTATACCAGCACTTATACTGAAGGTGTATGGAGCGCAGTGCAGAAACTAAATAGTAACGTCAACTCAACATCGGCAGAAACCAATGCCTGTACTTCTTATGATGGAAAAACATTGTATTTTACAAGTAATCGCCCCGGAGGATTTGGAGGATTCGACATTTATAAATCGGAACTTGATGCAACCGGAAACTGGGCACCTGCATCAAATTTGGGTAGTATAATTAATTCGGCCTTCGACGAAACAACTCCATTTATAACTGAAGATGGTAAAACACTTTATTTTTCATCCGAAGGTCATTTTAATATTGGCGGATTCGATATTTTTACTTCGAAAAAAACGGGAGATCAATGGAGTACACCCGAAAATCTTGGTTACCCATTTAATACAACCGATGATGATATTTTCTTCTTTCCTCTAAAAAATGGCGATTTAGCTTATTACTCCAAATTTAAGCCTACTGGTGTTGGAGAGAATGATATTTATCGTATCCAAATTATCTCGAGAGAAGATATGGAGGAACGAGAAGAAGAAATCCTAGAAGGTAAATTTGTTGAAGATTCATTAATCGAAGAATAATAATCCTTATTCATTTTTTATTTTTTTGTGTTATTAATCAGTCTTTGATCAATAACTTAGATCAGGTATGAGATTAATTTAATAATTTTCATTAATTTCGTATTATAAGAATTGATTGGTAATTTATGAAAAAGCAAATACTCCTATTATATATCCTGATATGCAGCCTGAATTTTACTTATGCACAAGAAGCATATGAAATTGAAGAAATGTTCCTTGATGCCGACTCATGGTTTTTTTTCGAAGACTATCCTGAAGCATTACCCATATTCTTAAAAGTTAATGAAGCTGAACCCGATAATTATAACGTGCTTTTCAAAATAGGATTTTGTTATCTTCATATACCCGGACAGAAAGATAAATCAATTCCGTATTTAAAAAGAGCAACAGAAAGAACCACTGATAGTTATCGCGAAAACACCTATCTCGAAAAGAGAGCTCCAATTGACGCATATTTTTATTTAGGAAATGCTTATTTAATTAATAATCAAATAGAACAAGCAATTGATTCTTATTTAGGATTTCAAAAAGTTATTTCATTAAGTAAAAAATTAGGTAATAAGGATATCTATGATAAAGAATACCTTGACAGGCAGATTAATGCATGTAAAGTTGCCATTGAACTAAAAAACAAACCCATAGATTTTATTGCTGCAAATCTGGGTGCTCCTATAAATACAAGATTTAACGATTTTAATCCTGTTGTTTCGGGTGATGGAAATATGTTGATATTTACTACCAAATTAAAATTCTACGATGCAATTTTTTATTCGAAAAAGGTTAATGGTGATTGGAGTTATCCTGTAAATATTATGGCTCAGTTAGGTGTCGACAATAAGACAGCTACTACTTCATTATCTTTTGATGGTAATACTTTGTATTTGTACCGTGATGATAACTTCGACGGCAATTTGTATGTAAGTTATTTTAAAAATGGAGAATGGACCAAAATTGTATCTCTTGGAGAAAATATTAATACAAAATATTGGGAGTCGCATGGATCTATTGCCAAGGATGGCAAAAAACTATATTTTACAAGTAACCGACCTGGCGGATATGGCGACCTTGATATTTATGTTTCAACCTTACAGCCTAATGGAACATGGGGTACTCCAACAAATTTAGGTCCTGAAATAAACACAAGATGGAATGAAAATTCACCTTTTATTACCGAAAATGACAGCAAATTGTATTTTAGTTCCGAAGGCCATAAAGGAATGGGTGGATATGATATTTTTTATGCAATAAAAACGGGCAATACCTGGTCTAATCCGGTAAATATTGGATATCCATTAAATACAACCGACGATAATCAATTTTTTGTACCTGATGCCAGCGGAGAAATAGCTTATTATTCTCAATTTTCAAGCTATGGTTATGGAGGTCAGGATATTTACAAAGTAAACCTTTCAAATATCTCAAAAAACTCACCCATTAAAGTCGAAGCAGTTATTTCAATGAATAATGAGATTCAGAAAAAACAAAAAGATTTTATTATCAATATTATCGATACAGTAACTTTTGATACTATTGCTATACTCACCCCTGACAAAGATATCTCTGAAGACCAATTCAGAACCCCACTAGGTGAAGATCATCTTGTATACGAGAGTCATATTATGGATGAAAATGGAATGCAATACCTTATTTCAAGATCATATAACACAAAAGAAGTATACTTAAATCCAATACCTAAAAAAGAAATTGCTCAGCTAGATGCGGATACACTCCCTGAAATAAATCTTGACAAAGATGTGTATACAACCTCTAGCGATGATGAGAGTGTTAGGATAAAACTATCGTTGCAAAAAGGAAATAAACTTTTCGTAAGCACATTCTATAAAGAGAACCTGATAAACTCTGAAGAATTCGATATAAACAGACAAGAAGATTTTATTTATGAATATAAACCACGCGAAGGAGAAAGCAAAATAAGGTTTAAACTAATCGACAAAAACAACAATATTAAAACTCAGGAAGTAACCGTTTCGTATTTGCCACAAGATAAAGATGCATACATGAAAGTTGCCGGTAAGGTTATTAATTTAACCGAAGGACAAAAAGATGTAAAGATCAAGCTTTCTGTAGAAAAAAATTCGAAGCTTTATGTTCAAACATATATTGATGGTGAACTAATTAATACCGAGACCTTCGATATTGATCAGGAAAGCTTTACCTATCAATATGAGCCAAAAGGAAACAAAAGTTTGATCAACTTTAAGTTGGTAGATCGATTCAATAATATCAAAAACGAAGAGGTTATTGTTTCGCATACTCCCATTTCACAAGACCTGGCAGACTTATTAAAAGGGATAACATCATTTAATACCTCGGGTTTTGAAAAGTTGCTAGCTTCTCCTGCAATTCAATCAGCTAAAACAATTCAGGAACTTATTACATTGCTTTATTCTGAAGGCGCAAAAGCAGGAATTAAAGAAAGTCAAATTGATGCTTTAGTTATAGCACTTGCGATTAGCTCAGGTACACCAACCAAGGAATTTATAAGTAAGCTGCATAGTCTCGCATCAGGTAATTTAAAACTAACATTAGATACTGTTTTAATGCATCAATCCGACTTTAAAACCAACCTGGAGGTTATTCAGTATCTGTCGAAACATGCAAAAGCAAATGGATATACCGAGAATGACATCACCAACTTGTTAAAATTGTTTGTATCCCAATCGGATATAGATGTTAAGAAAGCCATTGCATTGCTCAATACAATGATAAAAACAGACATTTCATCTATACTTGCGAACCTGGATGCCGGAGCAATTGATATTGTTACTATTCAGGATTTTATTAAACATTTTGAAAAACGAAATATTTATACATCGCAAGAAACAGAATTGATTTATGCCCTTTTAGAAGGTATTTACATTACTACTGAGAAATCAAAACCAATTATTAAAACTGAAGAAGAGAAATTACCTGTTGCAACAAAATCATATAATTTGATATTGTTTATTATTATTGGTTTTATAGGCTTAGGAATGCTAATTATTATTTTCTACCGAAAGAAAAAAAGCAGAAATACCAAAGAGCGAAAATTTAAAATATAACATAGAATAAGTATTGAATTTTATAATATATCTGTGTAACTTGATGCTCTTGTTTGTATCATTAAGAATAATTATTTATGAAAAAATTGCTTTTATTCTCTTTTCTTTGGGCTGCGATTATTAATTCATCATTTTCGCAGGAAACAATCAATCTTAAAGAAGCATTTTTAGAGGCCGAATACTACATCCTTTATGATGATTATAAAGAAGCCCTTCCAATTTATTTAAGGTTGCTTAATAACGGAATGGATAATGCCTATATTAACTACCGAATTGGCGAATGTTATTTGCAAATTCCCGGACAGAAACACAAATCCATTACTCATCTTGAAACTGCAATTACAGATATTTCTGCCAGCTTTAAAGAAGGTTCTTTTAAAGAAACTCATTCGCCAAAAAGAGCAATATTTCTTCTAGGTAATGCATATCAAATAAATAATGATCTTGATAAGGCGATTTCTACCTATAATAAATTTAAAGAATCGCTTGATGTTAATGATGTGTATAATATCGATTATGTTGATCAGCAAATAATTGCATGCGAAAATGCAAAGGAATTAATGAAACATCCTACACGAATTAAAGAAACAAATCTTGGAGAGATTATTAATGATGGATTTTCGAATATTCGACCAATAGTTTCTGGTAATGAGAAAGTTATTGTTTATACAACCAAGCTTAAGTTTTACGATGCAGTATTTTATTCAGAAAAAGCAGGAGATCAGTGGGACACACCTACAAACCTTACTCCAATAATAAAATCCGATGGTGAGTATTACACATCTTCCCTTTCGTACGACGGAAATAAAATGATACTTTTTCGTGATGATCGATTCAGTGGTGATATATATTACAGTAAGTTTGAAAATGGATCGTGGCAATTACCAGTTAAGTTTAATAAAAATATAAATTCAAAAAGCTGGGAAACACATGGTGTTATAAGTAACGATGGGAAAACATTGTACTTTGCCAGTGATCGTGCAGAGGGCTTTGGAGGACTTGATATTTACAAATCGGAGTTCGATGAAGAAACAAACGATTGGGGTTTGGCGATAAACCTTGGACCCGAAATAAATACTCCTTACAACGAAGATATGCCAATGCTTTCAGAAGATGGCAATACAATGTGGTTCAGTTCACAAGGACACTACAATATGGGTGGATTTGATATATTCTACACTAAAAAGATTAACGAAAATCAGTGGTCAAATCCCGTAAACATTGGATATCCAATAAATACTACTGACGACAACCTATTTTTCTATCCAATAAAAAATGGTACCTATGCCTATTTATCGAAATATACACAAGATGGATATGGCTCTGAAGATATTATTCGCTGTGAGATTTTTGGTCCAGAACATCCTTTTATTGTTAATGTTAAAGGGACTATAACTCTTCTTGATAATCAAACTGACTTTGTTAAGGGAGACTTTACTATTGAAATAATTGATTCACTTGAGTCAAAAATAGTAGACGAAATCTATCCCGAAGAAGAGAAAGGAACTTTTAGCATAGCACTTAAACCGGGCATGTATCGATTTAATTTTAACAGTATTGATTATAAACCCAAGAGTACAGTTCTTTTTATTCCACAAGACTATCCTCGCGAGGAATTAGCTTTAAATGTGCAACTTTCACCTTTATCTGTTACTTCTGGTGAATATATATCTGTAAAGAGTATATTCTTTAATTTTGATGATTTTAAACTTACACGCGAAGCTAAAATTGAGCTGGAACGACTTTATAATCTGATGGTTAAATATCCATCTCTTTATATCGAAGTAATAGGACATACCGACGCTATCGGATCGTCGCAATACAATTATAATCTCTCGTTAAAGCGTGCCAGATCGGCAATTGATTATCTAATCTCAAATGGAATAGATCCAAAACGTTTTGTTGCAAAAGGTGCCGGCAAATCACAACCAGCAGCCATTAATATTAATAAAGATGGTTCCGACAATGTGGAAGGGCGCAAATTTAATCGCAGGGTAGAAATAAAAATTCTTAAATCGGAAGAAAAACTTATTATTGATAATGATCTGAATATTCCTGAAAACCTGAAAGAACAGAACCTTTCATATACAATTTTATTATTAAGACAAGAAGAAAAACTCCCACCCGATTATTTCGATGAATATGATGAGCTCCAGAACTATGAGATTAAAGAGTATCAGGATGGATTATATATTTACACACTACCTATGTTCAAGCAGAAATCAGATCTTATTGAAATATTAAACACATTGCTTGATTTAGGATTTAACGAAGCCGAAATAATTAGTAGTTATGACCTACAAAATATATTAAACGAGAATGAATCAATTGTGCTTTTTGAGGAACCAATAGGACCTGTTTCATATACTGTTCAATTAAAGGCAACAAAATCACCGGTAGATTTAAACGCTTTTAAACCACTTACAGGTGTAAAAGAAATTAAATGTATAGATGGTTTCTATAGATATATTTTTGGTATATATAAATCTAGAAATGCTGCCGATAAAGAACTAAGAAAAGTTATTGAAAAAGGATTTTCAGATGCCTTAATTATCGATATGACGAAACTAAAATAAAGAATCTCCTTGAATATACTCGAAGGCAATATTACGAGGTTACGCCCGGTTGAACCGAAGGATGCTGAACTAATTTATTTTTGGGAGAACGATAGTTCAGTCTGGCAAATGAGCAATACCATTGTACCTTTTTCAAAGTTTGTTATCGAACAATTTATTGAAACTGCACAGCAGGATATATTTCAATCAAAGCAACTGCGTTTGATGATTGACAAAACCGATGTTAATAGCATTGATACTATTGGCACTATTGATATTTTTGAATTCGATCCACTACATATGCGCGCAGGTATTGGTATTCTTATAGCAAAAGAAACAGATAGAGAAAAAGGATTTGCATCAGACGCTTTGAATACACTTATACATTATTGTTTTAATACACTCTTACTACATCAGGTTTATTGTAATATATGTAGCGATAACACATCAAGTATTAATCTTTTTACCCGAAAAGGATTTGAACTAATTGGAATTAAAAAAGACTGGGTTAGAACGAATGATGGGTGGAAAGACGAGCTTATGCTCCAACTTATAAACCAGAAATGGGGCGAAATTTAAATTCCTTCTTATTCACTTAATTCAAGCTTATATAATTGGCATAATATTTGGCATTTACTTGTAGTAAACTCTAAAAATTATACCATGAAAAAACTAACCCTTTTAATTCTGCTAATAATAGTTGTATTTAGCTACAGTTATTCTCAAAGCAATCTAGAGATAAACCCTGAGTACACAGATTATCAAATTTTATATTCAGTTCCAAACCTTGATCATGCATCAAGAAATACTATTCTCTATCTCGATTGGTCTAGTCCCAATGCATACCAACGAAGCCCAAGCCCCCTTGTAACAGGTTACGGATTTTATAGCGATTCATTATCTAAAGTTTACAATGGTAAAACATTTTTTGCCAATGGTGATGAATATTATATGATCGAAAGTTGGGCCGATTATTATTACTGGTATACAAAGAAATTTTGGTTTAAGTTTAAAAATCCAGAAACTTATGAGTTTTATTATTTAAGCAATAATGATTACGAAATGGCAAAATATATTGTCAGTCATAATTATTTAGGTCATTATTATCCATCATTAATAACAATTGATTTTCAAGACTTAAAATATGCAGTTAACAGGCTTAGAGATGACCAATATTTTGCACAAGAGAACAGAAGGATAAAAGAACTCGAAAAGGATTTAGTAAAACCCGACTTTGAAAAATCGAATAATGAAAATTTCCATAAAAACGATAAGATTGAATTTAAGAACATGGATAAATCACAGAGGGGATTCGATAAAAACCTTGAAAAACCTGAAAGAGTTCCAGCTAATTCAAAAATAGTAAAATAATTTATATCTGTTTAATTCAATAATTATACCCTGATCCTGCATTAGTTATAATGCAGGATTATTTATTTCTTGATATTCAGGAATATCTTTCAAAAAAGTATAACTCTGATTTTCGAAATCGATTTTACAACAATAATGATTTAGTCCATTAGTAACAATTAAATAGTTCACCATTAGCTGCATATTGTACCGTGCAATTTGCTCAAAAACCAATTGATCAACCTTTACTGATGTGGCTTTGCACTCAATTATCATTACTGGTTTACCTTTTCGATCAAAAACTACTGCATCGGATCGTTTTGATAATTTGTTAAGCTTAAATTCCATCTCAACAGAGATTAAAGAAGCAGGATATTTTTTTTCTTCGATAAGGTATTTTAGAAAATTTTGCCGAACCCATTCCTCAGGTGTTAATAAAACATATTTCTTTCGTAGAGTATCAAAAATATATTTTCTTTGTTCCTGAAATTTTATATTAAACGAATAAGTTGGTAAATTTAGGCTCTCCATTAAAACTGAATCGATTTAATTTGGATTGAAATTTCCGTTTTTTTTGAGAGAAATAAAAGCACTTGCCCTATGAAAACAAAAAAAGAAATTGTTGATGATTGGTTACCTAGATATACAGGTTGTCCATTAAATGAATTTGGAGATTACATATTACTTACAAATTTTGGACATTACCTTGATCTTTTTTGCAAATGGAATAATGTAGAGATTAAAAACTTAAATGTACCAATGCATTGTGCCACTGCTGATGGAGTAACCATGATAAATTTTGGAATGGGGAGTGCTAATGCAGCAACTATAATGGATCTTTTGAGTGCAATTCAACCTAAAGCAGCATTGTTTTTGGGGAAATGTGGTGGATTAAAACGCAAAAACAAATTAGGTGATTTTGTAATCCCCATTGCTGCTATACGAAGCGAAGGTACGTCGAACGATTATTTACCACCCGAAATACCTGCATTGCCTGCCTTTAAGCTACAAATGGCGGTATCGAGTGCTATTCGTAAATTTCAACGCGATTATTATACAGGCACTGTTTTCACTACCAATAAGCGAGTTTGGGAATATGATCAGCGATTTAAAAAATATCTCCAAAAAACACGCTCAATGGCAATAGATATGGAAACTGCCACCATTTTTATTGTAGGATTTGCAAACGAGATTCCAACTGGCGCATTATTACTTGTTACTGATCAGCCAATGATTTCTACAGGGGTTAAAACATCAAAAAGCGATAAGCTGGTAACCGATAAATTTGTTGATGATCATGTTAAAATTGGAATTGAGGCATTGAAAGAAATAAAAGAAAACAAAGAATCTGTTAAACATTTACGTTTTTAGGACTTTTGATATATGAACTTTGAACAAATAATAGGCGATTTAAAAAATAAAATCTATAAACCTATTTATTTTCTATCAGGTGACGAGCCTTATTTTATTGATTTAATTACAAAGAATATTCAGGAAAATGCTTTAAGCGAAAGCGAAAAAGCATTTAACCTAACTATTATTTATGGTAAAGACACTGAGATTTCCACTGTAATAAATTCAGCCAAACGCTACCCCATGATGGCCAATTACCAGGTAGTAATTGTTAAGGAAGCTCAAAACATAAAAGATATTGAAGACCTAATTCATTATGCTACAAACCCACTAAAATCAACAATATTAGTAATTAATTACAAGTATAAAACTCTCGATAAACGAAAAAAACTATACAAAGTAATTAACGATAATGGGATTTTATTCGAATCGAAAAAGCTTTACGACAATGAAATTCCAGGCTGGATAAATGCATATTTAAAGAAAAGAAATCATACTATTGAACCCAGTGCTGGAATGCTTATGACAGAATATCTTGGAAATGATCTAAGTAAGGTAGCAAACGAACTTGAGAAACTTATAATTACATTACCTACCGGAGAATATAATATTACATCAACACATATTGAAAAAAACATTGGTATAAGCAAGGATTATAACAACTTCGAATTACACAAAGCCCTTACACAAAAAAATGTTCTGAAAGCAAACCGGATTGTTAATTATTTTGCCAATAATCCAAAAGACAATCCAATAGTTTTAACCATTTCAATGTTATATCACTTCTTTAGTAAAGTACTTGTTTATCATTTTATTAAGAACAAAACCAATAAACAGGAAGTAGCAGCTGCTTTAAAAATAAATCCATATTTTATTGCCGATTACGAAAAAGCAGCAAAACAATATAATCCCCGCAAAGTTGTAGAAATTATTGCTTTATTACGCGAATATGATTTGCGTGCCAAAGGATTGAATAGCGAAAATACTCCTGATGGCGAGCTATTGAAGGAGCTGGTTTATAAAATTTTACATTAATATCTTTATAATGACTTTATTACTAATTGGTATAACATCTCTTATTTCTATATTGGCTTTCAGTAACCATGTTTTATTCGATAAGTTACAACTAAATCCTTACCAGGTATTTCATAAGAAAGAGTGGTACAGAATTTTATCGCATGGATTTTTACATGCCGACTGGACTCATTTGATTATAAATATGCTGGTATTGTTTTCTTTTGGCAGCTCTGTCGAACAAATATTTAAATCGTTGGCTACCGAAGGAATTATTCAATCGCCTATACTTTCGTATGTTATCTTATACTTTGCCAGCATGATAATGGCTACAGTAACAACAGTAAAGAAACAAAAAGATAATATCTGGTATAATTCTGTAGGAGCTTCGGGAGCTGTTTCGGCAGTTGTTTTTACAAGTATTTTCTTTCAGCCAATGGCCTCGGTATATTTTTATGCTGTGATTCCAATTCCCGGAATTGTTTTTGGGATTTTGTACCTGGCTTATTCTCATTACATGAGCAAACGCGGCGGTGATAATATTAACCACGATGCTCATTTTATTGGTGCTGTTTTTGGTTTTATTTTTCCTTTGTTTTTAGACCATAGGTTAATTTTTGTTTTTATTGATCAACTTACTAATTTTTAACTTTACCGGCATGAACAAAGCAGTTTTCTTCGACAGAGATGGCGTTATTAATCATGATCCGGGCGACTATACCTATTTGCTTGAAGAATTTACAATAAATGATGGGATAATCCCCTCTCTTAAAAAATTATACGATAATGGATTTCAATTATTTATAATAACTAATCAGGGCGGAATTGGAAAAGGGATTTATACACAGCAACATGTTGAAGCTATTCACAAATACTTGATTGAAAAATTAAGAGAATCGGATATTGAGTTAACTGAAATTTATTATTGTCCCCATCATAGCGATGTTGAAAAATGTTTGTGTCGCAAACCCGGATCATTGCTTATTGAAAAAGCCATTGCACGATTCAATATTGATCCTAAAAAATCATTTATGATTGGCGATAAGTCACGCGATGTGGAGGCGTCTGAAAATGCAGGAATAAAAGGAATAAGGGTTGAGCTTAATTCAAATATTGAGAATATTGTTGATCAGATAATATCTGATAAATGGCAATAAATTCATTTATATTATTAAACGGCGAATATTTTTCGCGTGATGAGTTTGGGGTAAGTATCTCAAATCGCTCATTTTGTTATGGCGATGGATTATTCGAAACAATGCACTGCAATGGTACCGAAATACAATTCTTCGATGATCATCTTATTCGCTTAAAATACGGAATGAATATCCTTAAAATGGAAATTCCTTACAGTATTGAATCGGGAAACATAAAAAAAGAAATAATCAAATTACTTCATAAGAATAAGCTTTACCAAGGTGTAAGAATAAGACTTAGTGTTTTCAGGAATAATGGGGGAAGATATACGCCAATTACGAATTTATCATCGTATATAGTTGAAACAGAGTTTATAGAAAATGATTTGTATAAACTCAATACTAAAGGTTTAGTAATAGATACTTTCCCTGATATACAAAAATCTATCAATCTATTTTCTAACTTAAAAACCTCCAATTCGTTGCTTTATGTAATGGCAGGATTATACGCATCAGAGAGAAAAATTGATGACTGCATAATTATAAATGAGAAAGGTTTTATCACTGAAACTATTAGCTCAAATATATTCTTAATTAAAGATAAATTTATTCTTACTCCACCATTAAGCGATGGTCCGGTAGCTGGTATTATGCGAAAACAAATATTGCGAATAGCAGATATGTTACAATTTAGAATTTATAATGAGAAATCAATTACTGAAAAGAACATTCTCGATGCTGATGAACTTTTCATTACGAATAGTATATCTGGAATTAAATGGGTGTTGGCATTTAAGGAAAAGAGATTTTTTAATACTACATCAAAACTATTTATTGACAAACTCAATGAGATAGCATTTAAATAGTAGTGAGCTGTGTCACTGTGATTAGTGATTAGTGAATTGAAAATTGAAAATTGAAATCCATAGATAGCAGCTATATTATTGCACTTAGCGAATCACCATTCACTATTCACTGCTCACCGCATATTGTTAATTGGTAATTGATCGTTGATAATTGAAGATCTAGTTCATTGCAGGATTTTCAGGGAAGTTTGCCCAAATTTTAAAATTCTTGCCAATATCGCGTAATGTATTTTCCCAAATATCCTTTTCTGCATTCATTATTTTCGATGAATCAACTTCGGTAACTAACCATGCATTTTCTTCTATTTCTTCTTCAAGTTGCATTGGTCTCCATCCTGAATAACCTAAAAAGAACCTAATTTGAGAAGGATCCACTTTTCCTTTTGCAATAATTTTTTTAAGCTGATCAAAATCACCACCCCAATATAAACCATCAAAAACCTGAACAGAGTCAGGAATTAAATCACCTAATGTATGCAGAAAATGTATTGTATCTTTAGCAACAGGGCCACCAATATAAACCTGAGCTTCGAATTGAGGGAAATCGCCAAGAACTTCGTTAATCATTAATTCGATAGGTTTATTTAGAACAAAACCTACAGTTCCGTTTTCATTATGCTCGGTAATAAGTACAACTGAACGTTTAAAATAAGTATCTGAAAGCAGAGGTTCGGAAATTAGTATCCTACCTTGCTGTGGAATAAGGTTTTCGTGTCCAATATTCAGAAAATCAAAATTAAGATACTTACTCATAATAAAATATATATCAGCAAAATACTATTTTTTTTGCAAAAATCAAAGTTTACTTTTCGAAAAATTATCAGATAAGGTTAGGTTTTAACTTTGTTTAACAAAACGCTAAATGGCTCTAAATATTTGTGGATATTTTTGAATATAACATTTTATAAAAAAAATGTTATCCTAATCAATATAATAAATGCAAATTTAAACTACACTAAGTCATCTTGATTTGTTCGAATTTTAAGTAGGCGGTTGCAATCATAAAAATATTAATGCTTTAAACTTATACTTTATTCTTTTTTTCTCTATTTTAGAGCTTTAAAAAAGAATTCAGATGTACAAATACTTTAACCGCACTCTTTTAACCATTTTAACAATACTTGCGTTCTTTGCATCAACCTTAGCTGATGATCAACCGGAAATGCCCATATTATCGCAGGAAGATGTTTCTATTGAGATGACAAATGCTATTGTTAAACACATTAATGTTGAAATTAACATCCATTTTAATAATCCTGAATTCAGGCAAGTAATGGAGGGATTGCCAGTTACAATTTACATAAACAACAAGCCAAACGTTGCCCTTGTTGTTAAAGGAACGGCTCACTTAAAATACAAATTTGATGAAAAACAGAACTTTGAAATTAAGGTATCTGAATATACATTTAAGAAGTATGTTAATCCTATTCCACTGTGGTTTTCTGTAATTCCTCCATTGATTGCAATATTATTTGCCTTAATTTTTAAAGAAGTATTTACAGCATTGTTTATTGGAATTTTAGTAGGTACAGCAACTATGTTCTGGTATCAGGATGTATCAATTATACCAGCTATTTTTAAAGGAATCTTTGCCATTGTTGATACCTATATAATTGAAGCTCTCACAGAGCCCGGGCATATGGCTATTATTGTTTTTTCGATGCTTATTGGAGCAATGGTTAATATTATCACACGTAATGGAGGAATGCAAGGTATCGTAAATTTTTTATCGAAGTATGCTAAAAGTCCGCGATCAGGGCAGTTTGTAACTTGGCTATTGGGTATTGCCATATTTTTTGATGATTATGCAAACACACTGGTGGTTGGAAATACCATGAGACCTGTAACCGATAAATTAAAAATTTCGAGAGCTAAATTAGCCTACATTGTAGACTCAACTGCTGCACCTGTAGCAGCAATTGCATTTGTTACAACATGGATTGGAGCAGAGTTAAGCTATATTCAGGATGGAATTAGCACTATTGGTATAAATGAAAGTCCTTATTCAGTATTTATTAACTCACTTGGATATTCTTTCTACCCTATTCTGGCACTTGTTTTTATTTTAATTCTGATTTCGCGACAGGCAGATTTTGGACCCATGTATCATTCAGAGAAAAAAGCAAGAGAGACTATTGGAGATTACACCAATGGTGATGAAAATACGTTTTCGAATAAGCTCAACGAACTTGAAGTTTCGAAAGATATAGTTCCAAAATGGTATAATGCCGCGATACCTGTATTTATCATAATTTTTGGCACATTCACCGGATTACTATATACAGGATGGAATCCATCTGTTTGGGATGATACAACAATATCTTTCGGAACCAAACTTTCAGTAGTAATCGGAAATAGCGATTCGTATAAAGCATTACTTTGGGCATCTATATTAGGTGTATTAGCAGCTATTACGCTTTCTTTAGTACAACGATTATTAGATCTTAAAACAACAATTGACAGTATGATTAATGGTTTCAGAACCATGTTGACTGCGGTTTTAATTCTCATTCTGGCCTGGTCGATTGCTTTGGTAACAAAACATTTACATACAGCTGATTTTATTTCACAAACTATGGTGAGCATAAATATGGCACCGCAATATATTCCTGCTCTTACATTTGTGCTGGCGGCACTGGTAGCTTTTTCAACAGGATCATCGTGGGGTACAATGGCAATTTTATATCCACTTATTTTACCAGCAACATGGTTAATCACACAAAACTCTGGAATGGAATATACAACATCGTTGGCAATATTCCATAATGTAGTATCGGCAGTACTAGCAGGATCAGTAATGGGCGATCATTGTTCGCCCATTTCGGATACAACTATTATGAGTTCATTGGCCAGTTCGTGTAATCATATTGAGCACGTAAGAACACAGCTACCATATGCTCTTACAGTTGGGTTAGTTTCTATAGTATTTGGTACTATACCGGCTGCTTTTGGCATTTCTCCATTAATTTTATTCCCAATAGCCATATTAGCATTATTTGTTATTTTCAGGATATTTGGAAAAAGATATTAATATAATAGCCATTAAAGCTATTTTCTCATTTTTATAAGATGAAGAATTCCATTAATGAAACTTAATGGATGAACCGGATTTCCTGCTATGAACAAATCAATTTTATAATTGTCTAAAAATGATCTATTTAAAGCAGAACTACCATTAAAAATACCACCACTTATAGCATCGGTTCCTGCAAGTATAATAATTTTTGGATCAGGAGTTGCATCATAGCAAATTTGCAGAGGTTCAGCCATATTCTCAGAAATTGGACCTGTAATTACAATTCCATCGGCATGACGAGGCGATGCAACAAACTCAACACCAAACCGACCCATGTCGAACTGAACATTGCCTGCAGCATTCAGTTCCCATTCGCAACTATTATCTCCTGCAGCAGAAACTTGTCTTAGTTTAAGCGACCCTCCAAAAAGTTTGTGAATTTCTTTGCGAATTAGCTTAGGATTTAAATCTATAGGCTTATCTTGTCCCTCAACAACTATCAACCCATTTCGTTCGTTTGTTGCAAGTTTATAATCTTTGGTAAACTTTATTTTATCAGGAAATGCAAAAGCACATTCACCACAAAAAGTACACTTACCTAAATCAATACTTACCGGATTTTTTGTTATTGCATGTAATGGGCAGATATTAACTAATTCGTCCTCATTGATTTTTACATTACTGATAATTGGTCTTCCTCTAAAAATACCAGGGACTTCTACTGTTGTTACATTGGGAATAAACTGTTTCCCTTGATGATACATTATCTTTAAATTATTTAACATATACTAATGTGTTAATTGTTTAATGTACTAATATGTTAATGTTCTAATGTGCTGATTTGCTGATGTGCTAACCTGCAATTTTTTTAATTTTAATAAATTAATGTGATGATATATTGTTTGAGTTTTTTTTTGCTGATGATATAATGCTTGAAAAAAGTTTTTGAATCTCTTCCAACTTTATAGGCAACAAATGATTTGATGGATAACTACTTGAATGATTGCAAAGCATTAACCAATATTCTGTTTCCTGTGCTTCTTTTGCTGCAATTTTTAATTTATGAATAAAATCAGCCCTGCTTTCACTTGATTGTGCTTCACGAATATTTGCACCAATTGAAGTTCCTGATTTTAACAATTGTCGAGCTATTACATATTTCTTCTGCTCTTCAAGCAATTCTGAATATTCAATAATTTCCAATGCAAATTCAAAACTCTTATCCAATATTGCATTTTTCTTTTCCATTTTTTTATTAGCATTTTAACTAATTAAAACTTTAGCATATTTATTTATAAATCATGACCACAATACGACAAATTAAAACTCTTATTACAAATCGGGAAATCCGATATTTCGTTGTTACGAACAGAAAGAGCTAATGCCAGCCAGTTATGGAACGAAGGATCTTTAATCTTGTATATTACAAGTTCACCTTTGTTGTCGGTTATAGCGCAATGGCAAATCTCCCCACGCCATCCTTCGGTTAATGAAATAACAAATGAATCTGGCTCAGGTGCACTTAATTCGTTCGTATATTTCAAATTTTCAGGAATATCTGTTATAAGTTGCTTAATATAGTCGATTGATTGAAAAATCTCATCTCTTCTAATTTGAGCTCTGGATAAGACATCACCCTGACTTTTGACAATGGGTTTATGATTCAGTTTGTAGTATAAATTATCGGGGTGTGAAAGGCGTATATCTCTGTTTACTCCACTTGCACGTGCCGACATTCCAACTATTCCAATTGATTCTGCTACTTCGGTTGAAACAACACCTGTTTTTTCTAACCTGGCTAGCACTGAGGGAAGATCGAACATTTGCTTAACCATTTCGGTAAAATCGGGCTCATAGACATTAATCATCTCAAGCCATTCTTTGCCAAGTTCTTTTGTAAATGGGAAATTAGTTTTTCCAGGACGAACCAAACCTTTTGCTAGACGATTACCGTTCCAAACCTGAAAATAATTAATAATAGGTGTTCTTAACCTCCCAAGCACTGAGTTGCCAAGCTGATAAGCAACATCAGTGCAAATAGCGCTTAAATCGCCTGTATGTATTGCAATACGCTTGTTTTCCAAAGCCAGTGTTCTTGCAAATTCCAATTCAGGTGTGGCCTGATAGCCACATAGACTCTCCCAAAGTTTTGAGAATGTGCTTGTATGACCAATGACTGTATCACCGGCAATATTTTCGGCTAGTGTTGCTTTTTGTAATAGGTTTTTCTTTTCAAGAAATAATTGCTCTACTCCCCTATGCTGATAACCTAGTTGTATTTCGAGATGTAGTATTTGCTCGCCGTTACAAATAAATCGAAAATGGCCAGGCTCTATTACTCCCGCATGTATTGGACCCACACCGACTTCGTGCAATTCTTCACTTTCGATCTGATAAAACGGATAATTCGCAATTGTTTTGCTTTTATCAGCAGCATTGAATGGATATCTCACCGGTTTAAGCCATGGGTGATCGGAATATCCAATACCAAAGTTCTCGTGTATTTCTCTCTCAAATTTTTCAAACGAGAGATTATGTGCAGTGAAAGAAGGTAATATGGCAGTCTGTTCAACTATAGCGGAAAGAACATAAATGCAGTGATTTGCATCGTCGGCAATGCAACATATTAGTTTAACCTTGCTCTCTTGATTATATCCAAAGTAATTTACACAATGATTGCCCTTATCTTTCATCAAACCAGAAACAATCGTTTCCATAAAATCTTCGTACTTAACAACCGGTATTGAATTAACCGGTACACGCTGATTATTTTTTAATACTAAATAATTCATATTAGAAGATTAAATTTTTTACTGCTTCATTAATTAAATCAACAAAAACTGCAGGTGGATTAATACCAAGATAAATAACTAATCCGAGCAATATAAACTGAGAAAAAGTTTCGAGCTGACTCACTTTTTCAATTTTCGATTCATCAAAATTTACTGGTGGAGTAAATAATAATTTTAAGAAGTTTTTACCCATGGCCCAAATTATCAATGTTAATAGAATAAGTATAGGAATAAGTATAAATAAATACCCTCCTTTAAATAGGGCTGTAAAAATATAAAACTCACTTATAAAAAGACCAGATGGAGGCATTGCTGTTATACAAATAAAAGCTATTAATATAATAATGGCACCTGGCAAGTTATATTTAAAATAACTTCCCAGATAATACAGATTTTTACTTTTATAAATATTATAAACTTGGCCGATTTGGAAGAAAAGTGCAGACTTTGCAAAAGCGTGAAGAATAACATGTAATACAACAGCATAATATCCAATTCCACCAGCTGCCAAGCCTAACATAACTAATCCCATGTGCTCAATACTCGAATAGGCAAGCATTCGTTTGATGTTCTTAACCTTAAGAACATAAACAGTTGCAATAAATATTGAAAGAAATGCAGCAATCATAATTACATTATTTGCCCAGCCATGTATTGATGAATGTGCTACTCCAACATATATTCTAAAAATACCAACAAATCCTACATTCATTAAAACACTTGAGAATAAAGCAGCAGCAGGTGTTGGAGCTTTATCCTTGGCATCAATACCAGCTGTATACATTGGTACTAATCCAAGTTTGGCCGTAAAACCAACAAATATAAATACAAATGCAAGTTTGAACCAAAAGGTATTTAGATTTGCCGCCTGATCCATTAGGGCATCGAAATAAAGACCCTGCTCCCCGCTATGACCCAACGCTATACTGAGGAATAATATCCCAATAAAAACAAATGTTAAACTTATTGAGCAGACAAAAATATATTTCCATGTCGCCTCGAGCGAGCCACTATTTCTGCGATGAAAAATTAATGCAGAAGCGCTTAAAGTGGTAATTTCAATAAAAATCCAGGTTACGGCAATATGGTTTGAAAGATATGCAGCACCAATAGCAGCAATAAGAATTGTCATTGCTGCGAAATAAATTGATCTGGTTTTAGGATTTTCTTTTTCGGGATAAATATACTCGTAACTATGAAATAATGCAGGAATAGTAATTATACTAAGAGTAGTAAGTAATAAAATAGCCAGAGCATCGGGTTTAAAATAGCCTAACTCAGTAATCCCTTTATGGTAATATTCGTATATTGTAAAAGCCCATTGAACAAGAATAAATAGCGTTACCAAAAGTCTATTTACCTGTCTGTTTCTATTAAAGAATAGTAAACCGCTTATAATTACTGCTGCTGTTAAATAGATTCCAATCATCTTAATTCAAATTAATCTTTTAAATTACTTAATTGAGTAATATCAATATCTTTAACCACGTCGCCCACTTTATTAATGAAAATACCTAAAAGGAATACACTCACAAAAATATCGAGTAATATTCCGAGGTTAACCAACATTGGCATTTCAGTACCCACTGCTAGCGAAAGAATAAATACGCCATTTTCAATTATTACGTATGCAATTACATGAGTTATTATTTTTTTGCGTGAGATGATAATATATAATCCACTGAACAAAGCGACTAAAGCAACCACAAAGTAGATTTTATTTAAATGAGTATCAGCTATACTGTTTGAGATAAGGAATGTAGCAATAATTATAGCTGTAACAATAATAAGCGACACAAAATTGGGCACAAAAGGCTCAGCTTCACGGGTTATTTTATTTTTCTTTATAACATAGGTTAGAAACACAGGGATTGCAATTGTTTTAACGATAATTGTTTCAAGAAGAATAAATGCTAGATTTATCGGATTTATCTCGAGTAACTCAATAAATGCAACACCGAAAAGTAATATTCCCTGAAAAGCTAAAATCTTAACATACGTTAATAAGCGATTTGCAATGGCTATATAAAGCAATGTTATTACAAAAGTTATAAGCAAAACATTTATCATGGTCGATATTTTAAAATTTCATTATATTAATTTACCCAATATCATCAGTACTCCAAAAAATATAAGCAATGATACTGACGACAAAGTAAAAATAAACTGAGCATTATGGCTCATTCTGTAACGAGCTGTAAATGACTCAAGTAACCCAACTGATACTGCAAATAAAGATTGAATTACAAGAAAAATAGGTATTGAATAATAGAGTGGCAAACTACCAAAATAAAGATTGGCAATTAATGCACCATACATAGCAAATTTAAGGTTTGTGGCATGCAAGATTAATCCAAGATCGAAACCACTATTATCGAGAATCATTACTTCATGAATCATTGTAAGTTCAAGGTGAGTTTTTGGATCATCGATAGGCATACGGCTATTTTCTATCATTGCAATCATAACCAAAACAAAAGTGGCCATTACACCCAAAGCATAAGAAATATATGATCCAAAATGGAATGTCATAAATATCTCGTGAAATGATGTGTAGCCAGTTAACAGAGCGAGTGATCCCATAAGCAAGAAGAAAGCTGGTTCGGCTAGCATTGAGTATAATGCTTCGCGGCTTGCTCCCATTCCCTCAAAACTACTACCTGTGTCGAGCGCAGATATAATGCTGAAAAACTTTCCGATTGCTAATACATATGCAAAGAATACAAAATCTCCTTCGAAAGATATTATTCCCTTGTACTGTCCAAAAGGTATTACCAATATAGCCATAATTACTGAAGCAAAATAAATACTAGGGGCGATCTGAAAAATGAAACTGGTGGTTTGGCTATAAACAGCTCCTTTTTTAAACAACCGGAAAATATCTTTCATAGGCTGAAATATTCCTGGACCTTTGCGACCCGATGCAATACTTTTTGTGCGAATTACTATACCCGTAAAAAAGAAGCTTACCAAAACTATTAGTATAAAGCTTATCATGATTTATAAGTTATTTAAAAATTTAAATACTGAAATTACTAAGCTATATATCTGTGGAACTGCTATTATAAGTGTAATAAATACAGCTCCATATAAAATATACATTTGAGGTTTTCCACTTTGCAGTATGCTGAAATAATTTAAGAAATGTTTGAGTTGCCTAATTGGGTGACTAATAAACATTTCTTCTATTTTGTCTTTTGGATGTGTTTCGTGCCATGCTTTACCAGGAAAAACACCCTTCAAGTCCCTTTTGAACTTATGAACGGAAAATAAAGGCTCGGCTAGCTTTCTATAATTTCGAACAAAAGAACTTGCAGTATATTGCATTTTGCTCGTTTGACCTATATAACCACATCCCCATGTAGAAGACATTCTGTATTGATTTGATATTGTAAATTTCTTTCTTATAAAGAATACTACTCCTACTATACCAATAAAAAGCAAAGAAACATATCCAATTTGCGAAATCGTTTTTGAGATTGATGTTTCTAAAGGCAAATAGTCTATTGATTTAATTCCTGTTAATTGAGAAACTGGTAGCGACAATGCTTTTAAAAATACTGTTGGGAAAATACCGATAGTTAAAATCAAAATAACAATTAAAAACATGGGTAGCCTCTTTGCAAAGCTACTTTCCTGTGGTTGATGGTGAAATAAATGTCTGGGAGAGCCAAGAAATATGGTGCCAAATGCTTTAGTAAAACAAAAAATTGCTAATCCACCAATAAGTACAAGTCCAAATATTGAGAATATAAAGAACATTAGATTTAGAAAAGTAGCATTGTGTATTCCATTAAAAATACCACTATATATAATAAATTCCGAAACAAAACCATTGAAGGGAGGCAATCCGCAAATAGCGAGCGATGCAATCAAAAACAAAAAGGCTGTTTGAGCCATGTTCTTTCCAAGACCACCTAATTGCTCAATGTTTACTGTATGGGCTGACTGGTAAATATTTCCTGCTCCATAAAATAAAAGCGATTTAAATAAGGAATGATTAAGCGTATGTAACAATGCACCAGAGAATCCGAGTATAGAAAGCATATTATTTTCGATACCTAAACCTATACAGCCTAGACCTATTCCAATACCAATAATTCCTATATTTTCGATACTATGGTAGGCAAGCAATCTTTTCAGATTATGTTGCAAAATGGCCAACATCACACCATAAATTCCTGAAATTATCGAGATAAATAAAATAAAATATCCAATAGCAAGGTAGTCAGTTCTAATTAAGAAAATCATTCGAAGAATTCCATAGATACCAATCTTTATTATTACTCCCGACATGATTCCTGATATATGTGCAGGAGCAGCCGGGTGAGCTAAAGGAAGCCATGTATGAAAGGGAACAAAACCTGCCTTAATAGCAAATCCAATAAAAAGACAAATCATTAAAACTAAACCACCAAAAGCGGTTGTGGAATTTGCAAAATCTTTTATTGCAATAAAATCGAATGAACCAGTTCTATAGAAAACCCATATAAAACTTAATGTTAGTAATAGTATACTTACATGTGACTGTATTAAATAGTTGATCCCAGCTTTTAAGGTTTTTGCACTATAACTTTCGAAAATCACAAGAAAAAATGCTGATAAAGCCATAATTTCCCATGTAATAATAAAAACAAGGCTGTTTTGAACAGAACAAACAGCTATAAGAGAGGTATGGGCCAAAATGTAGCTTATCCAGTGCAACGATAAATTTGATTTTTGCTTTTTATAAGCTTGCATATAGCTTATTCCATAAATTATTCCTGTAATAAATGTGAAATTAATTGTTAAAATGAACCAGGCCGAAAGAGCATCAATCCTGACAGGAATGATTGAAGTAACCAATGTGCCTGATAAAATTATTTCGGTCGACTCGCCTGTTAATGCTTTAATGGATGGAATACTGCTAAGAATGCTAACAATAATAACCGAAATCAGAGGAATAATACCTTTCACTTCTGAGCGCAAAAATGGTATTATCAACAATGATAAAAAAACAACTACCAGTATAGCATAGATAATAATCATCAAATAATATTAAATAACGTTCCTAAAAATATTAAAACAATAAAAAACAAACCATAAATAATATACATCTGTGTACTACCATTTTGAACAAACTGAAAAAGATTCATGAAGTATTGAATCTGATTTGTTATTTTTTCGATAATCCTACTCTCAAAAAAATCAGTATAATAGGCTGAATGAGTTCTTTTTTCTGGAAAAACCTCATTCGATTCTAGTTCTGTATATTTTTTCTTTTCGGTAACAATAAATCCCAACAATTTACCAAGTGTTTTCGAATACGATTTGCCGGTATATTGCATTGATGCTCTTGGTGCTACATAACCACAACCCCAGGTAGGAGATTTCTGGGTAAGGTTTTTATTCATAAATAATGATCGAATAAAATAAACCAGAACAATCAGAATAAGAAATACTGCTGCATATATACCTACAGTTGATAAGCTATGTATAAAAGGATTAAGTGTATCTATATTATTAATTGCAAATTTTGGAAAAGAAGCAATTATAATTTGAGATGTGTATGAAAAAAAGAATGCTGGAAAAATTCCAATGCCTAGCATTATAGCAATTATTATATACTGAGGTAACCGCATTGAGAATGATACTTCATTAGGTTCAGCATGTAATTCGGTACGTTGAGAACCTAAGAAAATGGTTCCAAAGCTTTTTGTAAATACTAATATTGAAAGCCCTCCAATAATTGATAATCCTGAAAAAGAAATAATAATAAGTATAACATGATAAATATTTGAAGAGTTTATGCCTTCAAGCATTCCTTTATAAATAATAAATTCAGAAATAAAACCATTAAATGGAGGTAATCCACCAATGGCTAGTGCCCCAATTAAGAAAAAAAATGCTGTTTGAGGCATTTTATGGATTAATCCACCAAGTTTTTCCATATCACGGGTATGGGTTTGTTGGTATATCGATCCTGCAGAGAAGAATAATAACGATTTGAATAATGAGTGATTCAGAGTATGCAAGAGCGCACCTCCAAAACCCAATAAAATCATTATGGTGTTTCCTTTGCCTAATCCAATTAGTCCTAAACCAATACCAATACCAACTATACCAACATTTTCGATAGTACAATATGCTAGCATCCTCTTAAAATCACGATGAACAGCCGAATTAATTATTCCATACAATCCGGTTAAAACTGAAAGTGCCAGAATGGATTCTCCAATTATAAGATAATCAGAGTTTAAAAAAGTAATCATCCTGAAAATTCCATATATTCCAACCTTTACAATAACTCCCGACATTACACCAGAAATATGCGAAGGTGCTGCAGGATGAGCATGAGGCAACCACGAGTGGAAGGGCACAAAACCGGCTTTAATTCCAAATCCTATAAAAAACAAAAGAAATAACCAAATATTTGAATACGTGCTGAAGAATTGAGCAATTGCAGAAAAATCTAGCGAACCAGTCGAAAAATAAACCCAGATAAATGCAACTGTTAATACTGCCACACCAATATGCATTTGTACCAGGTAATTTAATCCGGCCTTAAGTGTTTTATTGTTCTGATGATCAAATATAACAAGCATTAAAGACGAAAGCGACATTAACTCCCAAACAATTAAAAATACAATGCTGTTTTGCACCATACAAACCCAAAGCATTGAGGAATGAAAAAGTAGATACTGAATCCAGTGCAACGTTAGATTTGATTTCTGATCGCTATACGATTTCATATACCCTAATCCATAAACAACACCTGTTATGCTGGTAAGATTTATTATAAGTATAAACCATGCAGAGAGGGAGTCAATACGGATAGGAATTTCACCAATAAGTAAAACTCCTGACAACAGAATTTCGATATTGTCGGATGTAAGCACATGTATTGCAGGAATCGACGTAAGAATAGCATTAATAAATACAAATCCACTTGTTATTTTCCCTTTAAACCGGCTAGGTGAAAAATATATTGCAAGCCATCCAATAACAGTTGCAAGTATTGAGATGAAAAGTAATTGACTGTCGACCATAAAATAAACTAAACTTAAAACGAAATAATTTAACACTATTTGATGGATAACCATTAATAAAAACCAAATAATTCATTATTAAATTGAACTATTGGAGGATTTTATTAAAAAATGATTTGCAAAGATAAATCAAATTGAGAAAAATTAAATTTTGATATGAGGAATTAATTCTAATTTAGAATCCTTATTATTATTGACCATTTGCATTTAGAACATATATTAGTAATCGTTAAATAGTATCTCATTGTTTCATATCAATTATTGGGCACTTCATTCTCAATATCCTAAAAATGGTGTAGATTTATAGGTATAAAAATATTGTTAATGGATAACCAATGTATAATTGCCCACCGCGGAGAATCATTCGATGCACCCGAAAACACATTATCCTCAATAAATAGGGCTTGGAACAATGGCATTGATGCTGTTGAAATAGATGTTCGTTTAACAAAAGATAACCGTGTAGTTGTAATTCACGACCCACATACTTTCCGCGTTGCAAGAAAATTAAAATGGATTAGAAACTCAACATTACTTGATCTTAAAAAAGTGGATGTGGGTAAGTTTAAAAACAACAAGTATAAGGGAGAAAAGATTCCTGAATTAAGCGAAGTTTTAAGAACTGTTCCAGTAGGTAAGAAAATCATTATTGAAATAAAATCGAGTTCCAAAATTATTCCATTCATTAATCTGGCTATAGTAAATTCAGGTTTGCAAGCAGACCAGATAGAAATAATAAGTTTTAACCTTAAAACACTTATTAAAGCAAAGAAGCAGATGCCAAATATTTCTTTTCTGTGGATTTTGGAGCTTGATTATTTCTGGATTAGTAAAATTCTTACTCCTTCTTTCGAAACAATAATATCAACAGCAATTCAAAATGAGTTGAATGGATTAAATTTGTTTGCAGGTACTTTGCTAAATGCTGAGATTATTAAAAGAATAAAATCGGCTAATCTGCGATTGTATGCATGGACAGTGAACAATCCTGAAAAAGCAAAAAAACTGCTCGGTTTTGGCGTAGACGCAATTATTACTGATAGAGCAAAATGGATGAAAAACAAATTGAGCATATAAATTTATTATAAATGGCAAAAGTAATTATAGGCATACATGGATTAGGAAATAAACCATCAAAAGAAACACTTCAGAACTGGTGGAAAGAATCTATGATCGAAGGTTTAACAAAAACTAATCAGGAATTTAAGTTTCCTAAGTTCGAGCTTATTTATTGGGCTGATATTTTGCACGAAAAACCACTCAACGAAAAAATAACAAATATAAACCATCCATTATATTTAAAGGAGATTTATGTTTCTGGTAATAAATCAATTACAGGCATGCATCATCCTGTGCGCAAAAAGGTTCTCGATTGGTTTAGTGCTGCTGCTGACAAGATCTTTTTAAATGATGACATGACAGTAAATTATTCATTTATTTCGAACAGTATAATTCACAATTACTTTAAAGATTTAGAAGCATATTATGAAAATGAAAAAGTAACACAAAACGGATTAGAGTATCACGCACGCGATTATATAAGAAAAAGAGTTACTGAAACACTACTTAAATATAAGAAAGACGATATTTTCATTGTTGCTCACAGCATGGGAACTATTATTGCATATGATATTCTTACATTTATTTTACCTGATTTTAAAATTAATACATTTGCCACCATCGGTTCTCCGCTCGGCATACCATTTGTTAGAAGCAGAATAGCTCTTGAGCAAAAAATAAAACTAAATAACACCAAGCTTAAAACACCTCCGGGTGTTCATAAAAACTGGTACAATTTCTCCGATCTGGAAGATGATGTGGCAATAAATTATAGCCTTAAGAATGATTTCGACGAGAATAATGCTGGGATAAGAGCCACTGACTTTATTGTAAACACCGACTATGAAATTGATGGTGAGCGTAATCCGCACAAATCATTTGGATACCTTAGAACACCCGAATTTTCATCTGTATTAAGGGATTTCATCCTGCAAAAAGAAAGAGGTTTTATGCAACGGGTAAGAGATTTCTTTGGAATTCAAAAAAAATCATAAGTATTAATTTAAAGATCATATTAAGTATTTCTTAAAGAATCAAAAAAAGAAAATAACAAGAATGTTAAAGAAGCCTATAGGTTATTTATATTCAATTGCATGAAACTATTCAGAACTTTATAGCTTCATATAAATAATAAAGCCAGATTTTATGTTAAAACAGTTTGTGAAATAATTTATGAGAGTTTTGCAAAGCTTAAGCTTATAGGGGAGATAAAAAAACTCCCCTATTATTCTTTTTAAAGTTGACATTAAGCATAAGAAAATAAAAAAACACTTATTAATTGGTTGACAATGTCATTTTTTTTCTACCCTGCATGCTGTTAACTTAAATGCGGCTATTCTCGAGAATGGATCAAGATCGTTACGTGTTAATCTGTTTACAGGAGCTTCAGAATAATGCCAAGGCATAAATAGCTCGCCTTCAGCCACCTGATCACTTGAGACTAGTTTTGTTTCCAGTTCTCCTTGCTTTGAAATCACACGAACATTTTGCTTATCGGTAAAACCAAACTTAATAACATCGCCTGGATTCATTAATACATACGACTCGTTTGCAAAATCTCTAAGTGATTTATTTTTTCGCGACATGGTTGCTGTATGATAATGGTATAGTATACGACCGCTATTTAGAATAAATGGATATTCATGTGTTGCTTTTTCTGATTGCGGAATATATTTTACCGGATTTAATCTGGCTTTTCCATTGGGTGTATTGAATTTATCTAAAAACAAGGTACTTGTTCCGGGATGATCTTTTGTTGGACATGGCCACTGAATTCCCTGATGTTCAATACGATCATACGAAATCCCTGCCATCATTGGAGCCGACTGAGCTATTTCGTCAAAAATTTCAGATGCATTGGTATACTTTCCGATAGTATATCCCATTCGCTCAGCAATTGAAACAATAATCTTCCAATCTTCACGAGCCTCACCCGGCAATTCAACTGCTTTACGAACACGCAGTACACGGCGGTCTGAGTTTACAAAGGTTCCCTCTTTTTCGGCAAATGAAGATGCAGGTAAAATCACATCGGCATAAGGCGTTGTTTCGGTTTTGAAAATATCCTGAACTACTAAAAAATCTAAATTTTTTATAGCATGCTCGGTATGATTTAAATCGGGATCGGTAAGCATCGGATTTTCACCCATAATATATAAAGCTTTTATTTTGCCATCATACGCCGCATTCATAATCTCAACAGTTGTTAATCCGGGCTTTCCTGAAAGATCCTCATAGTTAACATTCCATATTTTTGCTATTCGCTTGCGGTTTTCATCATTTGTAATTGGAATGTATCCCGGATAAACTATTGGAGAGCAACCCACATCGGTAGCTCCTTGAACATTATTTTGTCCTCGGGGTGGATCAATACCGGCGCGTTCTTTTCCAATCTGGCCTGTAATGAGCATCATATTAATTAGCGCGAACACATTGTTGGTTCCCGTAACCTGCTGGCTCATTCCCATTCCTGTAGCGATCATTGATGTTTCTGCTATAGCATAAATGCGGGCTGCAGCAATAATTTTTTCTTTGGGTACCGAGGTAATTTCCTCCGTCTTTTCGGGAGTATATTCTGCAACAAGTTGTTTTAATTCTTCAAAAGCCTCCAAACCCCGATCAACACGATTATTAATAAAATCCAGCTTAATAAGATTCTCAGAGATGATTACCTGCATCATTCCGTTAAGTAAAGCCACATCGGTTCCCAGGCGCGGCTGAAGCCAGATATCAGCATATTTTACCAGGGGAGTCCATTTAGGATCGCAAACAATAAGTTTTTGTCCTTTATATTTCCCATTTTTTACGTAGGTTGCTGTTACAGGATGAGTTTCAATCATATTGTTGCCTGTTACAAACAAGCAATCGGTAGTTGCAAAATCCTCGATTGAATTACTTCCGGCACCATCCCCAATCGATTTAAGCATTGCCGTAACTGTTGAAGCATGGCAAAGCCGGGTGCAATAATCAATATTATTGGTTCCGAAAACAATGCGAACAAATTTTTGAAAAAGATAATTGTCTTCATTGGTGCATTTTGCTGAAGAATATCCGGCTAGCGAATCATTTCCATATTTATTCTTTATCTCCAAAAATTTTGATGCAATTAGATTTAATGCTTCATCCCATGATGATTCGACAAACTTCCCTTCTTTCTTAATTAGTGGTTTTGTAAGCCTTTCTGGACTATGAACATAATCGTATCCAAAACGGCCTTTAACACAAAGACGTCCATCGTTAGGTAATACTCCTTCAACGCCATTTGAACGGACAATCTTTTCATCTTTCACCCAAAGCTCGAGTTGGCATCCTACGCCACAATAAGGGCAAGTTGTTTTGATTTTTTTATCAATGTTATCAACATTTATTTCATCCATGTGAAGTTTTTCTACCAATGCTCCTGTAGGACAAAGTTGAACACATTCGCCACATCCATCGCATTCCGATTCGTTCCATTTGTCAAATCCTGCTATAATGTATGATGTTATTCCCCGTTCCGAAAAAGAAAGCACATTCTTGCCTTGTACCTCATCGCAGCCTTTTATACATCGAAAACATTTAATGCATTTTGTGGCATCATAGGTTAATATAGGTGAAGTATCATCGGTTTTATAATTCAACCCTTTGCTAATATTCGGATATTTCCTGTTTAGCGGATTAAGCAAGTCATAATGCTTTGCCCATTCACGAAGCTCATCGTAATAAGGACCATCATAATGGTCGTTATGCTCGGCTAATAAATAATCGAGTGTATGTTTTCGTGTTTCTTCAAGTTCCTGATCAAAAGCAATAACATCCATTCCATCTTTCGCCAATACTGTACAAGACATAACTAATCCGGGAGTTCCATTTATCTTTGTAACACACAATCTGCATGCTCCTGTAGGAGTAAGCTTTTTATGATAACATAAGCTTGGAATACGGACTCCATTATCGTGAGCTACCTGTAAAAGATTTGCACCATCGGTAGTTTGTATTGATTTTCCGTCGATAGTAATATGTATTGATTTACTCTTTTCCATAAATTTAGAATTGATCTTTAAAGAATCTGTGAATACTGCGTATTGGTAAAATTGGCGATTGCCCCAATGGGCACAAAGAGGATTTTGCCATATATTCAGCTTCGAAAAGCAGTTTTTCGAGATATTTTTTTCGATCTGTTTTTATATTCTTTGCCTCATCCATTAAAACCATTAATTGGGATGTGCCAATACGGCATGGAACACATTTTCCACATGATTCATGTTTAAAAAATTCAAGTACTGTATATAATATTTCGAATAGTGAACGCTCCTCACTCATAACCATTATTGCTCCCGAGCCTAAAACTGCACCCTTTTCTTTTAATGAGTCAAATCCTATTGGAGTATCCATAACCGATTCATCAACAAATGTACCTGCTGCGCCACCAAGCAATACAGCTTTTAACTTTTTCTGGTTTTTAATTCCTTCACCAAAATCTTCGATAAGTTGCCGTAAGGTTACCCCCAATTCAGTTTCATAAAACCCTGGTTTATTAATATCTCCACTAATAGTAAAAATCTTTGTACCTGGAGTATCTGATGTTCCAATCGATTTATAATGTTCAGCTCCATGCTCAATTATATATGGAATATGTGCAAATGTTTCTACATTATTAATCAGCGTTGGCATTCCGAACAATCCTTTTTCTGCAGGAAATGGGGGTTTTATTTTTGGATATCCTCTTTTTCCCTCCAGTGATTCAAGCAAGGTAAGTTCTTCTCCACATAAATAAGAACCTGCACCTATTTTTAATTCAATATCCAGATTAAATCCACTATTAAATATGTTTTTGCCAAGCAAAGTTTTATCGTACGATTGTTTAAGTGCAGTCTGCAGCATCTTTATTGAATCAGAATATTCTCCACGAACATAAATATATCCCTTGGATGCACCAATAGCAAAAGCAGCAATCATCATGCCTTCGATTAAAACATGAGGATCCTGTTCCATAATAATACGATCCTTAAATGTACCAGGTTCGCCTTCGTCGGCATTACAAACAATATATTTTTGAATGGATGGGTCTACAACTGACTCCCGTGTAAACTTTTCTTTTAGCCCTGCAGGAAATCCTGCACCACCGCGACCACGAAGGTTAGAACTAATTATAGTGTCGATTATCTCCGAAGAATTAAGTCTCAACGCTTTTTCGACATTTTTATATCCTCCAAGAGATAAATATTCATTTATATCTTCAGGATTATATTTTCCTGCATTTTTGAGTGCAATTCGTTTTTCTGAGATCACCTTACTTAGTATTTTGTTCGTTTAACTTTATACTCTGGATGAGCTCTTTCAGTTTTTTCCTGTCAAGAGCCGTATATGTTTTATCGTTTATCATTAGAGCAGGAGCTTTTGCACATCGGCCAAGGCATTCGGTTTCTTCAACAGAAAAAAGCTTGTCGCCTGATGTTTCTCCTAATTTATATCCTGTTTCTTTTAAACCATCGATTATTTCTTTATTGCCAATCATATGGCACATTGGAGATTTACAAATTCGGATAACATATTTACCTCGTGGCTTCAAGCTAAACATTGAATAGTATTTTACAACTCCATAAACAGAGCTATATGTTATGTTTAGGTAATGAGAAACAAGCTTTAGGTCATCTACACTAAGATAATTCTCCGGATTACTGTTTTGCAACGCGTGTAAAATGTTTAAGAGATTATCTTTTACAGGTTCAAATTGTTTAATAATTGATTGTCTATCCATATACAGAAATTTAAAGTACCATAAATATAAACCATATATCAAAATATATCAATATTTAGAGATAATATAGAACAATTTTAAGTTGCTTGATAATAACTGTTTTTCCTTAAATAATGCAGTTGCGGGGACTATTCTAAGGGTGATTTTATAAAATTTAAGGAGTATTTCTGTTTTATAAAAAATAAAAAAAACCACTATTTCTGGAAATAGTGGCTCAGAGTAAGTATATATTATTTTATTTATATCCGCTTTCAGCCAGTAATTCAATGCTCGATAAATCCTCTGGAGTATTAATGTTTATAAAAGCTTTTCGGTTTTGTTCTGTATCTGGCAATTTTTGATATTTTGTATTAATCTGATCAAGAAAACACCTGATCGAATATTTATCGGCAGTACCAAGAAAATCAAAAAGTTGATCTTCAATTCGTTTATTATATATTGCATGTAATGGCTCAATTGATTTTTTAATTGATGGAATTGCTGCATCACACTTATGCTTCATATAGAACTTGATCTGTTGACGAATTAAATCGCCTGACATACAAGGCATATCGCTGGCAAAAACGAATACAGCCTCGTGTTTTGCTGCATTAAGTGCAGCATGTATTCCTCCTAATGGACCAACATTTTTAATTTTGTCGGGTACAATAGTAAACTGTTGACAGGTTTTAAACTCATCAGGTGTATTGGTAACAATAATGATATCGTTAAAGATTTCGTAGAGAGTTTTAATGGCTCGTGTAATAATACGTACACCACTAATCTGAATGTTTGCTTTTGTTTTTCCATTAAACCGCTTATTCGCACCACCTGCGATTATCGCTGCCGAAATTTTAATTTCTTCTTTTGATGGTATCATAACATTAGAGTTTAATTAAACTTATCTATTAAGAGTAAAACAAGATGTTGGAAGAACAATTTTCTCTTGTACTGAGAACCGTCAAATTTATTAAAAAATAGGCTCGTTTAACCTAAATAACTATAATGGTTATCAACACCATCGGTTATTAATTATCTATCAATTTATTGCCTGCTTTAAAAATTATCTATTTAGAATTAGACTAATTTAATTTAAGCAGTTTTTTGGACAAAATTTACCGTAATCAATTGTTTGAGTGCGAGTTATACTTGCTAAAGGAAAAGAAAACCTTATAAGAAACTGATTGATTGATTACTAAAAGCATGATTTAAATCACAAATTTAGGTTATAGACCAATTTTTTCTGCAATTTCTTTCATTGCATTAATGGAAATTTCAGCAAATTCATATAAAGGAATTCCAATTTTCTCGCATTCCATTATGGTAGTTCGATTAACAGATGCAGCAAATGCAGTTTGATTCATTCGCTTAGTAACCGATTTTGTTTGAACATCTTTAATTTTTCTATCGGGATAAACCAGGGCAGTTGCATAAATAAGTCCTGTAATTGTTTCTCCTGCAGCAAGTGCATATTGAAATTGGGTGGTCCGCTCTAATCCTGTTGCATGCTCGTTATGCATTTTAATAGCATCAATTATTTCCTCGTCAATTCCATGCTTGCGAAGAATATCAGCGGCTTCCAGAGCATGTCTTTTAGAATCACCATTTGTTATTTCACTATCGATATCGTGCAATAGGCCAGCTAATGCCCACTTTTTTTCATTTTGTCCAAGTCGTTTTGCTAAAGCACGCAACACTGCCTCAGAAGAATAGCAGTGATACAGCATTTTCTCATTCGTAATATATGATTTCAGTAATTCTTCTGCTTGATCTCTATTCATAATAGGAAAGTATTAATATTAATGAATATCTATTCCATGCAACATGTAAATAAGATGTTGTAATGTTTTTAGTATTTCCTTCATATATTCGTCGACAGCCTTAACGCTACCAGGCAAGGTGTAAATAAGTGTTTGGCCCATAACACCGGCAACGCCCCTGCTTAATAAGGCGTTTGGTTTTTCTTGTCCATATTTCATACGAATCATTTCCATAATTCCAGGGATTTCTTTATCGAGTAAAGGTTGAACAGTTTCAATTGTAATATCACGTGGTCCTATTCCTGTCCCGCCAGTAGTTATAATCACATCGTACATTTCATCGCGAGCATTTAACAGAATATCTTTAAGCATCAAAGCATCATCTGGGATTACTTGATGATCAATAAAATGAACCATATCAAGACTTTTGTAATAATCTGAAATCATTTCATAAATCTTGGGGCCACTTTTATCCTGATATTCACCTTTACTGGCTCTGTCGCTTAGTGTTACAATTTGTATTTTAATAACTTGTGGTAAGTATTTTATTTCATCACCAGCTTTAACTGTCCCATTTTTAATGACTTTTGCAAAAATCCCTTCTTTAGGCATTACACATTGACCGACTTTGCTAAATATCTCGCAACCATCACCATGACATTTTTTACCAATCTGAGTAATCTCCAACTCAACATCACCAATAAATAATTTATCTCCGGGTTTTGTCTTATATAATGTTATTCCTTCGGTAGTAATATTTTCGGCAAATTCGCCAAATTCGATTTTGCGACCAAGAACAGTTTCAAATTTTTCAATACTTTCTTTACCCAGCAAGCTTATCTGTCGATGCCAATCACCAGCATGTGCGTCATTTTCAACACCCATTTTGTTAATACAGATCATATCAACAGGCTTTTTTATTGTACCTTTTTGCTCTGATATATTTACAGAAACTACTTTAATAGTTTTCATTTAAAGATTATTTATTTTTAATGCAGCAAAAGTAATAAATCCATTTGATTATTCTATTGCGAAAAGAGTCGAAGAAAACTGTATTTTTGCTAAAATTTTTGGTATGAGAGAAGTTCAAAATCAATATAAATTTACCGAAGGCGAGAATCATCAGTTCGAGATAATTGGTTTTACAGAAATTCCCGAAACGAATGATTCATTCTTTATACTTAAGAATCAATTTGGGGGTAAACATCTGCTCAAATCTATTCATTATGCGCACTACAATTACAAGGTTGGAGATACAATTAATTGCAGGATAGATAAAATTAATTGCAGCGGAAAAGTATTTCTCGAACCAGAAAATCCCTTCTACAAATCTGGTGAAATTTATGATTTTGATGTGATTGGCTATTCAACACAAATCAACTCTATTGGGGAAACAGAGAATACCATTATTGTTAAAGATCTCTATGGACACGAAAATAATTGTCCCCTCCCCGATAGCATAAGCCATGAGCAAATTGCAGGAAAAATAAAATGTAAAGTAGTCAGGATTAAAAAAGGTCAATTATTTTTGATTCATTCCTCAACAGAAAGTACAAAAAAGCTTTTACAGATTGGGAAAAAATACACTTTTACCGTACACGAAATTAAAGATCTCGATAACATAAAATTTTATATTTTACACGATGACTATGGCAATTCGTATGCATTAAAGCAGGATATGTACAAACATTACAACTTATGTATTGGACGACAAATTGAGTGTGTAGTTACAAAATTTGGTTCCGATGGCCAATTAAAAATAGAACCCAAGCATCCTCATTACAAAATAGGAAAAAAATATCCATTCAAGTTTTTACGTATAGATAACGATCCCGATTTATTGGATAAGGAGTCAAAAGTTATAATTGTTTTAGATGCATATGGCATTGAAACAAAGGTGAGCTCATATAAACCAGAAATCTTTGACAAACCTATGCCCGAATATTTAAATTGTTTGGTAGAAGGAGTGCGCAAAGGAAAAGCAATTCTAAGTATTTGGTAGATTAATTGAACACAGTCCTTAATACGGAAAAATATTCGACTTATTCTAAATCCATTTTTATTTTTTCGACAAGTGTAATTTCATCAATGTACATTGATTTATCAACAGCTTTGCACATATCGTAAACAGTAAGTAGAGCAACAGAAACTGCAGTAAGAGTTTCCATTTCGATACCTGTCTTTCCTCCACATCGGGCTTCAGAATTTATTCTAACGCCTGTTTTATCAAGAGCAGCTTTTACATCAATCTTGGTAATTTGTAATGGATGACACAATGGAATTAATTCACTTGTTCTTTTGCCGCCCTGAATTCCAGCAATTTCAGCAATAGTAAGTACATCTCCTTTTTTCATGGAGTTACCTTTTATAAGCTTTATGGTTTCCTTATTCAAAGTAATGTGTCCGGTAGCTTTTGCCACACGGTTCTGATCAGGTTTTGCTCCTACATCAACCATATTAGCTTTTCCTTTTTCATCTACATGACTTAACTTTTTCATAACTCTTGGATTTTTACTTTATAAGCTATTATCTAACAATTAAAAATCATTGGATTTTCATTAATTCTCTCGCACAAATGCTGTCAGACCCTACGAATACTGCCAGGTTTAGCCACCAATATTATAAAACTTGCCAGTTACATTAGTATTTCCGTTTTGGGGTTTATTTCCAATAGCCAGATCAATCGCCTTATCGGCACCTAACTCGCGAACACTGTATTGAATATCACTAAACAAACAAGGTTTTATCATTCCGTTGGCTGTTAATCGGATACGGTTACAATTACCGCAATCGCCACCCGATCCTCCATGCACAATCGAGAATTCGCCTTTTTCTAAATCCATTTCAGTAATAAACCTAACATGCAAACCATTTTCTTTGCAGTATCTAGCAACCGCAACAGCATCAGTTTCCTCAGCACTATTTTTTATTACACAATTTACTTTTATCGGTTCAAGTCCAGCTTTTTTTGCAGCATCAATTCCGGCAAAAACCTTTTTAATATCACCACCACGTGTAATCTGGTTGAATTTATCCAGATTCAGAGTATCCAAACTTATATTTATTCTGTTTAATCCTGCTTTTTTCAGCTCTTCGGCATATTGATCAAGCAAAATTGCATTCGTAGTCATTGAATAATCAGAAATACCATCTATTTCTCCAATCATTCGCACCAGATCAATAATTCCTTTTCGAACTAATGGCTCTCCCCCTGTAATTCGAATTTTGTCAACTCCATTGCGAACAGCAGCTTTTGCAACATTTACTATTTCTTCAAAGTTAAGAATTTCTTCGTGTTTTAGCATTGGTACACCTCCTTCAGGCATGCAATACATACAACGAAGATTACAACGATCGGTAACTGAAATACGCAGGTAATTTATTTTACGGTTATATTTGTCGTACATGAACTGTTTCTCCTTTTAACAATGTATCAACACCAATTGGAAAACTGATAATCCCCTGAGCAAATGTCATAGCATGAATATGGGCAGAGCCATGATACTCGACAGGAAATACTTCTCCATCTTTAATAAAAACAGGAACAAATGCTTTGCGATCTGATTTCTTACGTTTAAACTCAATCCCCATAGGCATTTGAATATCCAGCGCATTAAAATCATAACCCATTAATTTATAAATCAATGGTTTTACTAATAAATCAAATTGCACAAACGACGAAACAGGATTTCCTGGTAATCCAAAACAGAATTTTTTACCAGCAATACCAAATGTGGTTGGCTTTCCGGGTGTAACAGCAATTGAATCGAATAATATTTCAACTCCGGCTTTTTTAAGTACTTCGGGAACAAAGTCGAACGAACCCATTGAAACACCACCTGTTAAAAGCACCATATCATTTTCTGATAATGCTTTGCTTACCTTATCAAACGTATCTTCAGGAGTATCGTCAGCAATTCCTATATAAAAAGGAACTGCACCACACGCTTTCACTTGTGAAATTAACTGATATCCATTACTGTTTCGAATCTGCGATATGGCTGGTTTTAAATGAGGTTCAACTAATTCATCGCCAGTTGAAATAATAGCCACCTTGGGTTGTTTTATAACCAAAACATTGGTGTAACCTACCGATGCAAAAACAGCAATATGTTGAGGTTCAATTTTGATTCCTTTTTTTAATACTACTTGTCCTGTTTTAACATCTTCACCTTTGTAACTAATGTTATTTCGAAGTGAAACTTTAAGAATTTTTACAAACTTGCCATCTGTTTCCTCAGAGTATTCAACCATAGCAACAAAATCGGCCCCTTTTGGTATTGGAGCCCCAGTCATTATTTTGGCACATTGATTTGGTCCAATTTCTTTTTGTGGTGTTTTACCAGCAGGAATAACTTCTATTATCTCAAGAACATTGTCAATATCTGCTCTACGGCAAGCGTAACCATCCATAGCTGACTTATCGAAAGGAGGCATATCAATATCTGACATAACATCTTCGGCAAGAATTCGCCCCACAGAATCTATAAAATGAACCTTCTCTGTATTTAAAAGATATGCTTTTTCAAGGACTATCTGGTATGCTTTTTCTATGGTTATCATTTACTGTATTATTAGAGTAATTCAATAATCTTTGGTTATTAATGTATAAAAGCTTTAATCCGCTTATTTAAATATAAATCCACAATATTTTTAACCTGATTAATCTTATCGTTTTCAGGCAATGTTTTTATTATCTTTTCGAGATACTTCTTTTCATAAAGCCGTTGTACAGAATAATCGAAATTAAGATCAAATATCCATGCTATTTGTAACAATTTAAAATCATTTAATGTTTTCATTGATTCCTTTAAAATTACCTTATGATTTAAAATTGGATAAAAAACTTCGTCTGAAATTTCTTCTGTATCAGGCAATTCAAGCTCAATCGTTTTATTTTCCCGCTGCTCTTTCACCATGTAATAATCAGTTATCAATCTCCAAATATCAAGTTTATCGGCATCACGGATTAATTTTGAAAAGAAAATCACTTTTTCATTTGTGTCAGGAACAATTTCAGCCCTGCTATGGTTTAAGATTGCATTATAAATAATTTCCTTATGTTCTGACGATAATTCTTTTAAAATATTGTTTTCCTTAAGAACTTCTACACCAAGCTCTGCATGATTTTGTGATTTAGAATCGGAAAAAGTCTGGTATTTAACATATTGCTTAAATCTTCCGATATCGTGAAAAAGCCCAATAGTTTCAGCTAAGAAGGTATCTTCATCATTTAGTCCTAAATTTTGTGCAATTCCAAGTATTTCTAAATGCACTTTTCGGCTGTGATCAGCCTTAATCTCAATATTTTCTGACAATTCAGGATATGTCTTCAGGAAATGATGAATATAATTAGAAAACCAACGTGTATATAAGTTAAAAATATCCGGAAAGTTCATTTTAATAATATTAAGTATTCAATTTATTGAAGAACTTTTTGGTTATTAAGTGAATTGCATTATCAAATTCAACTAAAAGCTCTTTATAAGCCTCAACTAATCTTTTTCCTTCTGGTGTAAGTACAGAATTTCCTCCTTGTGCTCCACCACGATGCTTCTCAACTAACAAAAATCCCAATTTTTCTTCGGCTTCTTTTACATTGCCCCATGCTTTGCGATAACTAACACCCATTTTATCGGCTGCGGCACTTAATGAGCCATGTTTGTCTATCATTTCGAGCAATTCGAATTTACCATCACCCAAAATTCCCTGACCCTTGGTGTTTTCGAGCCAGACTTTGAATTTCAGAAAAATATCATAGTATTTAGATCCTTTTGAGCCAGCCATAATTATTGGTTTTTATCAATATGCGAAAAAAAACATATCGCAAAGTAAAAAAATACCATGGAGTTATAAAAACTTCATGGCATTAATTTTAGATTTTGAAGTAAATTTATTTATAAAGGCAACGATATGATGTATCACCCTCAACTTTTACTTTAAACTTAACATCTTTTGCAACAATAAAAGTTTCAAATTCTTTGTAAGTTTTCCATTCGGTTTCATCTGGCTGTTGAATCATCATCTTGCCTGATGTAACTGTCATATACTCTACAGTTGATGTTCCAAAAACATACTCACCTTTTGCCATAACGCCAACTGTTGCTGGTCCTTCGGATGTTTCAAAAGCAATTGATTTTACTTTTCCATCAAAATATTCGTTCGTTTTAAACATAGCTCATTCTTTTTTGTTAGTAATGTACAAAACTAAAGATTTTAGATCTTTTTTTTACTGATTTAAATCTTGTTTTTAGTAATGCGTTATGTATATTTTTGCATATCGTTAATTTTAATTAAATAACTAATAAACAAAACTGTTTTATGCAACAAAACTTATATTTTGCGCCACCGGCAAAGAACGAACCGGTAAAATCGTATGTCAAAGGTTCACCCGAGCGTGAGCAGGTGATAAAGGCTATTGAATGGGCACGCTCCCATGTTGTCGACATACCTATGATTATTGATGGAAAAGAAATAAGAACAGATAAAAAGATTGAAATTCATCCACCACACGATCATCAGCATTTACTGGGATATTATCATCGTGGAGATGAAAGTCATGTAAAAGATGCCATAGATGCTGCGTTAGCCGCCAGAGGAAAATGGTCAACTATGTCGTGGAAACAACGTGCATCGATCTTCTTAAAAGCGGCAGGAATGATTTCCGGGCCTTATCGTGGTCGAATAAATGCAGCTACGATGTTAGGACAGTCAAAATCGGTACATCAGGCTGAGATTGATGCGGCGTGTGAATTCGCTGACTTTCTAAGATTCAATGTTCAGTACATGACTGAGATTTATAATCAGCAACCGAATTCAAGCGAGCTTGTTTGGAACAGATTAGAACAACGACCTCTCGAAGGGTTTGTATTTGCTTTAACTCCATTTAATTTTACTGCTATTGCAGCCAACTTGCCTGCAGCTCCTGCCATGATGGGAAATACAGTGGTTTGGAAACCTTCGAATGCTCAGATTTATTCTGCACGTATTATTATGGAGATATTTATGGAAGCCGGATTGCCCGATGGAGTTATAAATCTTGTATTTGTTTCTGGCCCTACAGCCGGAAATGTAATTTTTTCGCATCCCGATTTTGCAGGTATTCATTTTACAGGATCAACAGCAGTATTTCAAAGCATTTGGAAAGAGATTGGAAATAACATTTCCAAATACAAATCATACCCGCGCATTGTTGGTGAAACTGGTGGAAAGAACTTTGTGTTAATGCATGAATCAGCAAACCCAACGCAGGTAGCAACAGCATTAACCCGAGGTGCATTCGAATACCAGGGACAAAAATGTTCGGCCGCATCCAGGGCATATATTCCAAAAAACAAATGGGATGAGGTGCTTTGTGAGATAAAATGCGATATGGAAACAATTAAAGTTGGACCAGTTGAAGATTTCTCAAATTTTATGAATGCAGTAATCGATGAAGCATCATTTACTAAACTTACTGGATATATTGATAGAGCAAAACAAGATAAGGATGTAGAAATTATTCATGGAGGAAACTACGATAAGTCGAAAGGTTATTTCATTGAACCAACTATAATTCTTACCAAAGATCCGCATTATGTAACCATGGAAGAAGAATTATTTGGTCCTGTTTTGACTATTTATGTATATGAACCAAAGGATTTTGATAAAACACTTGAATTAATTGATACTACTTCAATTTATGCTTTAACAGGATCTATATTTTCTAAAGACAGGTATATAATTGAAAAAGTTATGGAAAGGCTTAAACATGCAGCCGGTAATTTCTATATAAACGATAAGCCAACAGGAGCAGTGGTTAGTCAACAACCATTCGGGGGAGCACGCGGATCGGGTACAAACGATAAGGCAGGTTCTTACTTAAACCTTTTACGTTGGGTTTCTCCACGAACAATAAAAGAATGCTTTGTGCCACCTGTGAGTTATAAATATCCATTTTTGGAAGAATAGCCAAATAACAATCATTAAAAAATCCTGAAATATATTTTTCAGGATTTTTATTTAAAATGATTTTTGTAAATTACCTAATTATAAAAATATTCCTTCAAGTTTCAAATAAATATTAACCTAAATAATATACTATGAGTTTTATAAAAGAATTTAAGGATTTTGCCATGAAAGGCAACCTTATTGATATGGCTGTTGCATTTGTTATGGGAGCTGCTTTTGGTAAAATTGTTACAGGGTTTATTGATGGTTTGGTTATGCCAATTGTAGGCAAAATAACTGCAGGAGTTGATTTTCAATCTTTAAAGATTATTCTTTCTGAAGCCCAGTATGATTCTTCGGGCAAACTTTTGGTTGCTGAAGCATCGATAAAATATGGTGCATTTATTACAGTACTTATTGATTTTTTGCTGGTTGCTTTCTTTATGTTTTTAGTTATAAAGGCAATGAACAAAATGAAGAGAAAAGAAGCTGCAATTGCAGCTCCACCGCAACCTACAAAAGAAGAGATATTGTTAACTGAAATAAGAGATTTGCTTAAGAAGTAACAATGGATTACTAATTTTAAAACTTCCAACGTCAGGTATTTATGCTATCTTACCAAATTGGCAATAATCTAAAATCATTATTCGATATACACCAAACACCATATTTTAGATTATCGCGAACTCATATTGTTATAAGTTTTATTAACTTTGACTTTGGGTATTTTAACATATTTATTCTACATAAAACTTCCCTGATTTAAAAAACAATTTATGAGTAATAACGATATTTTGCGCCGAATACGGTATACATTCGATCTAAACGATACGAAAATGATTGACATTTTTGGTTTAGCCGATATAAATGTAACAAGAGCTCAGATAAGCGATTGGTTAAAAAAAGATGATGATCCTGCCTTTCAGGAGCTTTCAGACGAACAGATGTCTACCTTCCTAAATGGATTTATTATTGAAATGCGAGGTAAGAAAGAAGGCCCAAAGCCTGTTCCTGAAAAAATATTGAATAATAATATCGTTTTTAGAAAATTAAAAATTGCTTTAAATCTCAAGGATGAAGATATACTGGAAATATTTAATCTAGTAGACATGCGCTTAAGTAAACACGAATTAAGTGCATTTTTTCGAAGTCCAAATCAGTCACAATATCGCCCATGCAAGGATCAATTTTTGCGTAACTTTCTTCAGGGTATGCAGATTGTATATCACGACAGGAAAAAATAATGTATTTTTTTACAAGTTGATTTTAAATAAATGCTTCAAGAAAAGAGAATACATCCAAAAGAGAAAACAAGATTACATCCCCGAAATAAACATCGGGAACGTTACGATTTTAAACTTTTGATTGAGGCTTGCCCTGAATTGGCTCAATTTGTTAAATTAAACCTGCACAACGATGAATCAATAGATTTTTCGGATCCCGAAGCCGTTAGAATGCTTAACAAAGCACTATTAAAGCAATATTATGGTATCGATTACTGGGATATTCCTGAAGGTTACTTATGCCCACCAATTCCGGGAAGAGCAGATTACATTCATCATATTGCAGATTTATTGCGCTTGTTCAATTATGGAAAAATCCCTACAGGAAATAAAATAAAATGCTTTGATATAGGTGTGGGTGCAAATTGTGTTTATCCAATTATAGGAAACAAAGAATATGGTTGGTCATTTATTGGTTCCGATATTGATCCGGTTGCAATTGAAAATGGGAATAAAATAATTGAACAAAACACCAATCTATCCCGAAATCCTTCGGGAGAGCAGATTGAATTGAGATTTCAAAACAATCCGAAAGACTTTTTCTATGGCGTTCTTAAAAAAGATGAGATTATTGATTTATCTATTTGCAATCCACCTTTTCATGCCTCATTGGCCGATGCGCAAGCGGGAACTATTCGAAAAATCCGTAATTTAAAACAAAAGCAGAATATAACACCTGTTTTGAATTTTGGTGGCCAGAATAATGAGTTGTGGTGCGAGGGTGGTGAAGAAAGATTTGTTCGCGAAATGATTCGAGAAAGCAAGAAATTCGGATCTTCGTGTTTTTGGTTTTCGTCTCTGATCTCTAAACACTCCAATCTTAACTCGGCATATCTGGCATTGGAAAAAGCCGATGCAGTTGATATCAGAACAATTCCAATGGGACAAGGAAATAAAACAAGCCGGATTATTGCTTGGACATTTCTCCCTAAAGAATCGCAAAATATATGGAGAAATTCGCGTTGGAAAGAGAATTTAAAATAACATTTAAATGATTAAATCGGGATTACCAATCTCTGGAATGGAAATAAAAGCAGATAGGCCAGAACCTATTATTTCCGACATTGATGTTGTTTTGTTTAATCGGCGAATGGATCCACAAGTTGCCATTGATGCTCTTGTAGATGACTACTATGTATTGGTTAATGATTTTTACAGCAGTGGCATCTTAGTTTTAAATGAGCTCAAGAAATACCTTAAAAATAATACGATAGACAAATCGTATCGTGAGCAACATGATTCGCGGTCTGCTTTCAGGGAACTGTCGCATAAATTACTCTTAGAAATCAGGAAAAATAAAATAGCTGTTAAAAAAGCCCCCGAAATAGGCTGGCTTAAAACTTTATACCCTGATCTGAATGATTTTTTATTACCTTTTCCGCAGGTTCAGGGTTTAAATAGCTCGTGGCAATGGTACCAGAAAGGAATTGCTATCCCTGTTTTACAACGAAAAATACACCCCTGGTTCGGAACATATTTCCCAACCCGTTTCGAACATTTAGAGCTTTTCGATAACTGGCTGAAAGATTATAAAGGTGATAAAAAATCGGCGATAGATATTGGAACAGGCAGTGGAGTACTTTCTTTTCAGCTACTAAAACATGGTTTTGAAAAGGTTTATGGTACAGATTCAAATCCAAATGCAATTATAGGAGTAAAAGAAGATTTGATAGTAAATAATCTGCAATCAAAAATGGAGTTATTTCATGGCGATTTATTTGCCAATTGTAAAATAAAAACAGAATTAATTGTTTTTAATCCACCCTGGATTCCGGCTTTTCATGCTATTGACGGAATAGATAAAGCGATTTATTATGAACCAGATATATTTACAAGATTCTTCGCTGAAGCAAAGAATCATCTCAAAGAAAATGGGCGGATTGTGCTTTTGTTTTCGAATCTGGCACAGATAACAAAAGTTGGCGAATTGCACCCTATCGAAGCCGAGTTATCGGTAAATAATCAATTTAAAAAAGAATCATTTGTGCAAAAAAAGGTTGCTCCAGCATCTAAAAATAGCCGAAGAGACCAGCATTGGCGTTCGTCCGAAAGGGTGGAATTGTGGGTTTTTAAATCAGAAAAATAGTAATTAACGTGAGTTCGATATAAGCTTTTAATTAGAAAATAAATATATGAGGGAAATATTTTTATCTTAGCGTAATATTGAATTTCTTCGCATATCTTTGCGTTAAAGCCTATTATTCTATTTGTTACGCAAAATTTCACAAAGTGTCGCAGAGATTTTTACATTTTCTTTTTTAAAAAAATTGAATTTATATTATATCAAACTCAAATAATTTTCATTTTGATTTTTTATGGAAAAGAGTAGTACTTTAAATTCAACATTGATAGCCCCTTGTGGAATGAATTGTTCTATCTGCTTAGGTTTTTTAAGAGAGAAAAACAAATGCGAAGGATGCAATAGCAAGTCAGAGAACAAACCCAACTCGTGCAAAAAGTGCATTATAAAGAACTGCGAACTGCTTAAAGAAACAGATTCGAAGTTTTGTTACGATTGCTCAAAATATCCATGCAAAAGATTAAAACAACTTGATAAGCGATATCGAACAAAATATGCAATGAGCATGATTGAAAACCTGAATTTTATAAAAACATCAGGGATAAATGCTTTTTTGGCCAATGAATCGGTACGATGGAAATGCCATACCTGTGATGGATATATATGTGTACACAGAGGATTTTGTTTAAAATGTCATCCCAAAAAATCAATAACTAGTTGATAAACCCAAAGTTTATTACAATATTTAGTTCTCCATAATCTTGCTCTGAACGAGTTTCTTTTGTACAAATCTTAACAACCATATTTTCATCTTTATATGCTTTGCAATTCTCTGAGTCGTTTAATTTATCTGGTTTAAATCCTTGCTCAAGAACCACGCCTGTTATTCGACTTATAACATCTTCTGCATTAATAAATTCGCCTGCTAACCTAATCGTTGATTTAACTCCAATACCAGCAATAGTAAAAGTTTCATACTGATCTTCTATTATTTTTACTTTATACTGAAAATCAACTGGTTCCTGACTACCAAAATCAAAATCAGGAAAAACCTTTAAAAGATCTTCCATCCCACCTATTAACTCATCAGTATGATTCGAGAAATCTGTTTCTTCAATATAAAACTTTAATATTATTTTCCCTTTTTCCAGAATAAGACTATCGTTTCGTAACTCAGCCATATAAATATCAGAAACACCATCATCTGAGCTAAGTGTAAGCAATGAATCATTAATTGTAAAAGTACCTGTTTTAACTATTTTCTGATCTTTATAAGATATATAATCAAAGCCTTTTTTAGATTTACTAAACACATAAATGTTGGCATCACACCCCGAAAGACACTGCCAGCTTCCAATTATTGAATTTTCTGATTGTTTAGATTGAGTTGGAGAACAAGCAATTATCGTAAATGACAATACGGCCAGGCTTATAATTGATTTCATATTATATAATTTTCAGATAGTATTAGTTTTCAATTAAAATCAAATAAAAATAATTTATTTTATTATTAAATCAAATTCTGGTTAGAAACAAAAAAACCGGCATTTTTCAACACCGGTTTTTAAACATAATTACTCAAATTTTTGCACTAAGCAAAATCTACCTTATTACTTCTTTTCTTCTTTTTTTTCTTCTTTCTTTACATCAGTTTTTTTAGCTTCTGGAGCTTTTTTATCACAAGCTTTAGAACAATCTTTTGATTTTTCTTTTGAGCAGCAAGCTTCAGTTTTTGCTTTCTCGTCACATTTTTTTTCTGGTTCTTGTGCATTAGCAACTGATAATGACATTACAGTGATAAAAGCTACGCTTGATAATAATACTAGAAATTTTTTCATGATCTTCTTCTTTTAGTTTTTGTTTATATAGCAAATATATATAATGAACATATACCAATAAGTTATTTGGACGTTAATTCGTGTTAACGCGATGTTAAAATTTAGAATTTCAAGCGACTCAAGCTATCTAAGTTGCTTTTTAGGAGTTCAGATTTCAATTATTGAATATATATTAATTTGGAAGGAAATTGATATCTACTATAGCTTACGGTATTACCTTAAGAATATTAAATTATTTTTTCTTCGCAAATTTAACATCTTTGTTTTCGATCATTTCTTGCAATACTTTTAGCAAGGCTCTTTCCTGAGTATCAATAAACCCATCTTCTAATGAAACATTAATTATCTCATCGTATTCTTCGGGAGTTATAATATGATCTTCGATAGCTTTATTGATAATTTTACGAAGTCGAATGTTGCTTTCACTTATTGACATATTTTTAATTTTTAATGAATAGAAAATTTACACAAATTTACTTCATTTTGATAACCATGTGTCCCTTTTAACAAAAAATCAAAACAAAGTAGCTTTTTAAAAAGAAAACATCGTATTTAAATCGTGTTAATGTGATGTTAAAATATATACATCGCATAATTTTCTGATTACCTTTGCAATGATGAAAAATAATAAATTACAGATCGTTTTAATTGGACTCACATTTTTTAGCTTAATAGCTTTGTTGGCTATTCAGGTATCGTGGATTTATAAAGCTGCCAGTATTCAGGAAAAGCAGTTTAGTTATAGTGTAAATATGGCCTTAAAAAAAGTTGTTGACAAAATGGCCGAAGATACCATTATCTGTAAAGAAGTAGTTAGCTGTATTGGCAAGGATAATAACAATTCCTGCTACAAAAAGATGTATCAGAATATTCAATGGAACAAGGTTGATTCTATCATAAAATGTGCACTTAGTACATATCAGATTAATATTAATTACGAATTCGATATTGTTGATGTAAGAAAGGATGCCGATTTTAATGTTTGCAAAAAAACCTATTTCTCGAATAATCTTGAAAATACCCTTTTGAAAAATGGAGTTGAATTAAAAATAAAGTTTCCTAAAAAAAGCGAATTTATTATTGCTCAGATTGGTACACTCTTTATAAGTTCTATTGTACTTATTTTTCTGATTAGTTTCTCGTTTTTCCTGATCTTAAAGTATTATCGAAGAGAAAAAGCATTATATCTGGGCACACGCGATTTTATTAATAATATTACTCACGAGTTTAAAACACCAATTACAAATATTGCCCTTGCAAACAGCATGATCTCGAAGAACGAGCAAGTGTCTAATGATGAAAAATTACAGCAATACTCTGAAATTATTAAAGCAGAGCATAAAAAGTTAAGAAACCGGGTCGAAGCATTGCTCGATATTGCCCGCATAGAAAATGGCAAAACAGGATTTTGCGAAACCATCGATATTTGCAATATAATTAAATGTACAGCCGATTCGTATCATGTTCAGATTCAGCAATTAAATGGTAAAATCACTTTAGAGAAAATAGCAGAAAAGTGCTCTGTTCATGCTGACAAGGAACAATTCCAAATGGTAATTTCGAATTTAATCGACAATGCGATTAAATATTGCGATAAAGAACCTGAAATAATAATTCGTACTTCAAACAAAGGGAATTTAGTTATAATAGAAATCGAAGATAATGGCATAGGTATAAAACCAGAACACCAGAAACAGATATTCGAGAAATACTATCGGGTGCCTACCGGCGATTTGCATAATGTTAAAGGTTTTGGAATTGGATTATCGACAGTTAAAGCGATTATTGAATCAATGAATGGTGAAATAGATGTTCAAAGCAAGCCGGGCAAAGGAACAAAATTTGTAATTAAACTTACCATTTGTGAATAACAGATATGAAAGATAAGAAACTAAAAATATTGCTAGTTGAAGATGATACAAACCTTGGATTCTTGTTATTTGAATTTTTAGAATCGAATGGGTTTGATGTAAAATTGTATCGTGATGGCATTTCGGGATTGAATGGATTCTTTAGCTCCGAATTTGATTTTTGTATTTTCGATGTTATGCTACCACAGATGGATGGTTTTACATTGGCCGAAAATATTCGAGAGAAAAACAAAAAAGTGCCTATAATATTTCTTACAGCACGATCAATGAAAGAAGACAAATTGAAAGGATTCAGAATAGGTATAGATGATTATATTACCAAACCATTTGATGAAGATGAACTTTTATTTCGTATCCGATCAATTCTTAATCGAGTAAATAATATTGCATCATCAGAAACTCAGCAAGAGTATAAGCTTGGCAACATAATTTTTGACGTTCAGAACCAGGTTTTAAAAATCGATTCGGAATCGAAACGATTAACCACAAAAGAAAGCAAGGTACTGGCCATGCTTGCCCGATCCGAGAACAAGATCGTGAACCGAGATGAGATAATGAAAGAAGTTTGGGGCGAAACCGATTATTTTATTGGGCGCAGTCTTGATGTTTTTATTTCGAAACTACGTCGCCACTTACAAGCCGACCCACGCATAAAGATCGAAACGATTCCTACAGTTGGTGTTATTCTGAGTATTTCAGAAGAATAGTAAATAATTCTTATAAAAATTATATACCACATTAGGTTTCTTCATCGTTATGATTAAATTTGCATATCGTAAATTTAAATTACTTTATATGAAAAAAACTAAATCTGCAATTGCTTTTTTAATTATTGTGTCCATTTTAGGAGCTTCATGTAGTCAAAAAACAGATAAAAATGAAAAACTAATTATTTTTCATGCGGGTAGTTTATCTGTTCCATTTAAACAGATGAAAGATGAATTTGAGAAAGAAAATCCCGGTGTTGAAGTGTTGCTCGAATCTGCAGGGAGTGTTCAATGTGCTAGGAAAATAACTGATTTAAAAAAAGATTGCGATATAATGGCATCGGCTGATTATAAAGTAATTGACGAAATGCTTATTCCTGATTTTACGAATTGGAATATAAAATTTGCCGGCAACGAAATGGCAATTGTTTTTCATGATCAATCGAAATATGCTGGGGAAATAAATACTGAGAACTGGTATGAGATCTTATTACGCGATGATGTCTTTTTTGGCAGATCGGATCCAAACTCTGATCCTTGTGGTTACAGAACGGTTTTAATATCCCAGCTTGCCCAAGAGTATTATAAGATTCCTGGTTTATCTGAAATAATTATTTCGAAAAACAATGAATATATACGGCCCAAAGAAGTTGATTTATTGGCATTACTTGAATCAGGTACAATCGACTATCTTTTCTTGTATAGGTCAGTTGCTCAGCAGCATAATTTAAATTATCTTGTATTACCCGACTCCATAAATTTAAAAAATCCCGATTTAGCTAACTATTATAAAACTGCTAGTACTAATATTGTTGGCAAAGAGCCAGGTACAGCTATAACTGTAAATGGTGAACCAATGGTCTATGGTATTACTATTTTGCAGAATGCACCAAATAAAGAGTTGGCTATTAAGTTTGTTCAGTTTATATTGTCAGATGTTGGTGCTAAAATAATGGAAGAAAATGGTCAGCCATTAATAACTCCATCTTCCTCTGAAACGTATTCATTCATTCCAGAGAAACTAAAGATATTTGCGAAAGAAATTAAATAATTTAATAATAATGAAAAAACTATTATTAATCATAAGCCTACTCTTAATAAATTATATAGCTAATGCGCAACTTAGTATTAATGCAGAATACAGGCCGCGATTTGAACTGAGAGATGGATATAGTACTTTAAAAACAGATGATTCTGAACCTGCCTATTTTACCACACAGCGTACTCGGTTATATTTGCGCCATACATATAATACTGTTACATCGAATTTATCTATTCAGGATTATCGTATCTGGGGTGATTCAAAATTTAAATCTGATGATCCGGGGCTTTCAATTTATGAAGCATGGTTTAAACTTGATTTATCCTCTCGCTGGTCTCTGTCTGCGGGTAGGCAATCATTCGACATTGATAATAAACGACTGTTTTCTAAAGCCAATTGGAATCAGGTTAGTCTATCACACGATGGATTGAATATTGATTTCATGAATGAAAATTTTCAGCTAAAAATATTTACTGCATTTAACCAGGCCAAGGTTTCAAATTTTGGTACCGATTATTCGGCTCAGATAAGCAATTACAAATTTTTAAATGTTATCTGGCTAGAGAAAAAACTGGGCAATATTTCAATGGCCAATCTTACAATTACAGATGGATTTCAGAAAGAAGGAACTACAAATACTGACTATTATCGTGTAACATCAGGGCTTATCTTTAAATACAAAGTGCCAAAGGGCAATCTGCAATTAAGAGGATTTTATCAAACCGGAAAAAACAAAACAGGTCAAGATATTAATGCCTACTTTGTAAGCACAGATTATGAGCAGAAGATAGGCAATAGCTTTCAATCATCTTTGGGATTCGAGTTAATGTCAGGAAATGATTTATCAGATACATTAAACATGGATGATAATGCATTCGATATTCTATACGGATCGGGGCATGCATTTAACGGAATGATGGATTATTTTAGCACACCAAAAACTACCAGTAATGCAGGTTTAGTTGATGTACATCTTAAAAATCAGGCAATAATAAAAGATTGGTCTTTCTCGCTAAATTATTATTATTTTGCCCTGGCAAGTTATTATGTTTACGAAGGCAAGAAACAAAGCAAGTTTTTGGCAAACGAGATTGACTTTATTGCAAATTACAAAGTAAACGATATTATTAATCTGGAGTTGGGTTATGGAATGCTTTTCGCAGGTAAAACACTTGAGTATATTAAGGGTGGATATACAAATGGCATTCAACAGTTTTTTTATACAATGATAACTGTAAAACCTGTTTTCTTTAAAAACTAATGAACAATAAAAGCCATACACCGCTCATTTTTATTTTACTTGGAGGACTAATTTTACTTTTCATAATTAGTCCGTTACTTGGCATGTTTTTGGCCACAACTCCAGCACAACTTTTCGAAACATCGAAAGATCCGGAAGTAGTAAATAGCATCTGGTTGACCTTGTGGGCTTCGTTTATGGCCACTATTGTCTTTGCTGTTGGAGCAATTCCCCTATCCTACTTTTTGGCTCGCACCAATTTCCGGTTTAAAGGAATCGTTAATGGAATTGTCGATTTGCCTGTTGTAATTCCACATTCAGCAGCAGGTATTGCAATTCTGGGTTTTGTATCGCGCGATTCGGTGCTTGGGAAAGTTGGGTCATCAGTTGGACTTAATTTTGTTGGACATCCTGCTGGAATTGCAATTGCTATGGCTTTTGTAAGTATTCCCTTTTTAATAAATGCAGCTCGCGATGGATTCGAGAATGTACCTGTACGATTAGAAAAAACTGCATTAAATCTTGGTGCATCGCCGGCTAGAGTGTTTTTCACAATTTCTCTACCACTGGCATGGAAAAACATTTTATCCGGATTAATAATGATGTTTGCCCGCGGATTAAGTGAGTTTGGAGCTGTTATTATCATAGCTTATCATCCAATGATTACACCCATCCTTATTTTTGAGCGATTTGGAGCATTCGGTTTAAAATACGCACGACCTGTATCAGTTGTATTTATTATTGTTTGTCTTGTGTTTTTTGTTCTTTTACGAAGTCTGGCAAAAGAAAGGAAATCTACCGATGCTTAAGCTTAATAACATATCAATAAAACTGGGAGATTTTCAGCTTACGAATATTGATCTTGAGTTGGAAAAAGGTGATTATTATGTATTATTGGGTAAATCAGGAGTTGGAAAAACCGTTCTGCTCGAAATTATTGCAGGATTAATACAACCAGATTCGGGCACAGTAATTCTAAATGAAATTGATATTACACATGAGAAAATACAGAAACGAAAAGTTGGTATTGTATTTCAGGATTATTCTGTATTTCCACATTTATCAGTAAAACAGAATATCGAATATCCTTTAAAAGGAAAGAATTTAAGTAGTAAGCAAATTGAATCACTAATACATGAATATGCTGAGTTAACAAATATACCTCATCTTTTAAATCGAGGAACACAAAAACTTTCTGGAGGTGAATTGCAGCGGGTTGCTCTGGCCCGTATGTTAGTTAACAAACCTGACTGTTTACTTCTCGACGAACCTTTGGCATCGCTCGATGTACAATTAAAAGGCGATTTGCGAAATCTACTTCGTAAAATTAACCAGAACGGAACAACCATATTGCATGTAACCCACGATTACGAAGAAGCTATAGCGCTGTCAAATAAGGTGGCTGTAATTCATGAAGGCAAAATAATACAGAAAGGACTTACAAAGGAAGTATTTAAGAAACCCGCTAATGAATTTGTTGCCAATTTTACTGGTATTAAAAACTTCTTTTTCGCTGAGTTTTCGCCAGTAAATACGGCTAATATAAATGGCAAAGTAAATATTCATGTGAGCAATCATGATCAAATTGAAAAAGGTAAAATCATCATCAGGGGTGAAGAAATTATCATTTCTGAGAATCACCTTCAATCAAGCGCTACCAATAATTTTAAAGGAAAAATACTTCAGATAATACCTTATTTCTCAAATTATGAAATTATTATTGATATTGGGATTGAACTTTCGGTAGTTATTTCGGAGGAATCGTTGTCCAAATTTAAGTTTAAAGAGAATTCTGAAGTCTGGGTTTCATTTAAATCTACAGCAATAAAAATCATCCCGTAAAGGCCTTAGCAAACAATATTGTTTTTTATTTGTTTAATCTGATAATAACTTAAACCATACATTTATGGAATTATCAGATATTAATTTTTTGGCTGTTATAGTAGCTGCTCTTTCGGCGTTTGCAATTGGTTCTGTTTGGTACAGTCCGCTTATGTTTAGTAAAAGCTGGCAGAATGTGCTTGGTCTTTCTGAAGATGATATAAAGGATGCAAATATGTTTCTCATTTTCGGAACCAGTTTTGTGCTAATGCTTATTATGGCCATTGGTTTATCATTATTATTTTTAGTGCTAAATCCAAATGGATCAACATTGATATTGGGCCTTAAACAAGGATTGTTTATAGGAGTTTTTTTTATAAGTACTTCGTACGGAGTAAATATTTTATACCAACGAAAATCATTTAAACTCTGGGCAATTGACTCGGGTTATCAGGTATTGCTTTTAGGTTTAATGGGCACAATAATAGGAGCCTGGCAATAGGTGTTTCGAAGAAAATATCTATTTATAAAACTTAAATTGCAATTCTTCGTAAGAGGGAACATTACTATTTTTAATAAATAGTTACATTTGTTTTCTCAAAATTGGAAAGATTATTTTTTTCTTGATTTTAGGAGTATTCTTTAAACATAATTATAGATGAACATATCTGTAAAAAGACATATTTTATATATTTTTTTAGGATTTATTTTTATATCCTTTACATCATCATTTGTAATAATTGAGATTAAATCAGAAGTTCCTAATCCAGAAAATCCTGAAAATAAACCCGAATTTTTTCACAATAAAAGTATAACTGATGGCCCCTATATTTTTTATGAAAACGAAGAAATTATTGTACGATGGATAAAATGGAACAGACTGGTTGAGAGAATTATTTCGGGCAAAAATTCGAAATTATTGAAGAGAAACTTCGGGTTCGAAATTGATCCTTATTATTTAAAGAATGGTTTTCCCGACAGTGTTAATTATAATCAAACCTACAATGGAGTTGATAAATTTGCTGCAATAAGCGATATTCACGGGCAATATGATCTTTTTGTTCAACTCTTAAAAAACCATAAGATTATTGATTCACACCTAAACTGGATTTATGGCAAAGGCCATTTAGTTATTCTAGGCGATATTATGGATCGCGGTGATAAAGTTACTGAATTGTTATGGCTCACCTACAAGCTAGAAAAACAAGCAGAAAAAGAAGGAGGAAAAGTTCATTATATGGTAGGAAATCATGAGTTAATGGTTTTAAATAATGATATCAGATATATTCATGAAAAATATACTTCTACTGCACATAAAATGAATATTGTGTACAGTCAATTATTTGCTAAAAACACCTTTTTTGGGCAGTGGCTACGAACGAAACCTGCTATAATAACTATAAATGATGTACTTTTTGTTCATGCCGGCATATCAGCAGAATTTATATCAAACGGGATTTCAATTGAACAAACGAACAGGTTGTTTCATCAAAAAATATTAGGGAAATCATGGGATGTAATCCTAAAGGATCCTTTATGTGCGTTTTTAGTAGATAAGAATGGTCCTGTTTGGCATAGAGGTTATTTTGAAAGCACTATTAAAGAATTTCAAATTGAATATATACTTAAATATTTTAAAACAAGGCACGTGATTATTGGTCACACATCAATGCCTAATATTATTTCACTTTTTGAAAATAAAATAATTGGCATAGACTCCAACATTAAAGAAGGCAATTATGGTGAGATTCTGATATATATAAATGGAGAATTCCATAGAGGCACTTCAAATGGCAATCTAATGAAATTAGAACAAATAAATACCAATGCCATAGGTAACTAAAAGCAGGTGGTTCGAATACAATTATTTATAAATTTCGGATTCCGAATACTTTTGTAAAACTCCTCAAGATAATCAATAACATATTGCTTAGTTTTCTTATCCAGAAAATCGCACGATTGAATATAGTCAAATACTAATTTTTCTTTATCTAGAAACAATTTAATAACTTCATTATAAACTTCATCTGAACGACAAATTCCATAATAGTATCGCTCAGTAATGTTTTTTACCGCCAGACCTTCTTTAGGTACAGCATAATGAGCATTAACTAAACCCGAATAATCAAAATCATAAGGTATAGGAATAATAGCTGGTTTTGTATAATCTTTTATTTTAATAAGTTTCAAATTATGCCTATTGCTCAGCGCGAAATCTGTATTCCCAATCATATATTGGAATAAAGCCATTATGGTACCATTTAATGTATCCAAATGAGTATGACTCATTTTATCTAATTTTATTGGCAGCGCATCTAGCCTTTCTGCCATAACATTCTCTGGTTCAATTAAAAAAGACCACTCAGTATATGTTTTATTCTTCCGTCCCGTGTCGATATAAGTGATTTTTGCCAATCTCACCTTAAAACTATAATCTGTAATTATATTGCAGATTTTATAAGCAATGTATTCTTTGAAAATATAGTTGGAGTATTCTTTTGACCTGACACAATGTGTAACCACTTTTATTTTGTCCAGATCAGAAGGAAGATCTTCTGATATATCTGACTTTTTAAAGTTTAGAATATAAGGAGGAAAATAGCATATACTTTTCCTTACATTTCCTCTGGGTTTTATCATTACAGGTTTTTTTACCTGAACTGAATCATCCATAAAAACAGTAATGGTAGCAGGCAAATATTCATCCAGATCTTTGTTATTAGTTAATTCTTTAATATTAAAAGTCAAACTAATATCCAATGGTTTTTCCTGATCAAAAAAATCAGATGAAAAATGCAATGGTTCATCTGAATATAGAGTGTCTTGATTTTGGGCTATAAGTTCATCAATACTAAAAATTATTAATATAGTAATAATCAGATTAGTCAGAAATGATTTACTAAAACTAGCCATAAAATATTTATTAAATCAAAAGAATAAAACTACCTTGGAGCATCATAAAAACGAATTCCTTTTGCTTCTTTAAAAAAGACCAATAACTCAATGCTATCCTTTATTAGATCGGCCGGACCAAGATCTACTCTTACCACTTCAACGCCAAGTCTTTCAGATAAGTCCTTTTTTAGTTCTTCATGATTTTCCGGTTTTGCCAATTCCAATCTATCATAAATAATTTTTTTACGTTTAACTCGCATACCGGTAATGTATGATTCAACTAAAAAAGTAACAAGAATAGTTAGAACATCAACTGTAATGAGTTCGATAAAGCTTATATTTTCATTTGAAACTGCATTTTTTATAGAGATACCAATCACCAGAAATAAATATGTCATTTCTCTCGGTGGAATAGGATTCGTTCTATATCTAAGAATCCCAAATATGGCAAATAATCCGAGAGCAAATCCTAAGCGCAAACTAACCGAACCCAGAAGTAAGCAAATCTGGAAAACCATTATACTTACAATAATGTAGGTAAAAAAGTATTCTCTGTAGCCTCCTTTTTTAAAGTACAAATAGTAAGCTGGAATAAAAACCCAGAATAAATTATATAAGAAACGAGTAACCAAATAATAGAAATTTTCGGCATGGAAAAAATCTAATCCGAAGATTTTAGTTGTTTCAAAAAAATCGATTATCATATTTAGTACCATAGCAAATTTGTTTTACGGTGGATATTTTTGTTATAAATCTATTATGTTTAATTCTTGGATTTAATACTATATTACCCATTATGTATTTACTAAAACCATAAGGTTTAATATGGGCATCATGCAATACTTTGGAAAAAGGACTTGTTTCACGTTCTTTTTCTCGTTTTGTTTCAATCACAATAAGTCCTGGAAGGGTAATGGATTTATCATTATTTTTAAATTGAATATTTGTATCAATTGTAACTCTTTCAAGATGGTTCTTCCCAGCCAAGGTAATTCTGTCAAAATATGTCCATATAGATGGATTTAACCCTTTTTCTGGTAAATCTATGTATTCATCAATAAATTGTAAATGATTTGATTCAAGGGTTGTAGCAAACTCAAATTCTTTTCTTTTTTTATCAGTTCTGTTGAAATTCTTTTTCCTTTTTACTTCGAGAAATACATCGCCTGTATCCAGATATTTGCGAAAACGAATCTTATAACGAATCCTTTTACCTTGATGATGATCAAAATATGATTTCATTTGGGGTGTATCAAAATACAACGACTCGTATCCAAAAATACGTTCGCTTCCTGATGTTTGAATTTTAAAATCGTTAGAAATAGATGAAATTATTGCAGGCAATTGCTGAATATTACAGATATACTTAGTGTCAATACGACTTAAAAGCTTATAATCCATTAAATCTGTGAGACTTATTGGTTCGTAAGAATATAGCATATCCCTTATCAAATTATTCATCGGCTTTGTTAATTAAAATAAAACCAAGCAAATTACAATTCATAAAAATAATCAATTACAATCATTTTGAGTACAATAAAAGTAAAATATCTTTCTAAAGAAAATGATTTTATTTACTTTTAAAATGTTAATTGTTATGAAATAAACAGTTTCTAACAAATCAGAAATAATAGTTAAAAAATCACCCATGAAGAAATTACTATTTATTGCCATTCTGCAACTAGTCTTTTTGCAGGTATATACACAAAACAAAACCGCTTACACTATTTTTAATTCGACAGGTAAAGCAGTTACCTACGAAGAAATGATTCTGGAAATGAATAATGTTGATATTATTTTATTTGGAGAATTGCATAACAATCCAATCTCTCACTGGCTGCAATTTGAAGTAAGCCTCGATCTGTCACAAAATAATAAAATAGTTTTTGGAGCAGAGATGTTCGAAACCGATAATCAGGATGAACTTGATTTATACTTAAAGGGAGAAATAGATCAAAAAGCATTGGATACTTTAGCAAGGTTATGGCCAAATTACAAAACAGATTATGCTCCATTAGTAAACTTAGCAAAAGAAAAACAAGCTAGTTTCATTGCTACTAATATTCCACGCAGGTATGCAAATATGGTATTTAAAAAAGGATTCGAAGCCCTACTTGAATTATCTGATGAAGAAAAATCGTTAATGGCTCCTTTGCCAATCGAATATTATCCGGAGCTACCTGGTTATAAAAATATGCTCACCTTGATGGGTGGACATGGTGGTGAAAACCTACCGAAAGCTCAGGCAATAAAAGATGCTACTATGGCTTATTTCATTGCTCAAAATTATATTGATGATTATAAGTTCATTCATTATCATGGAACATATCATTCAGATAACTATGAAGGAATTTTATGGTATCTTAAAAAGCTTAAACCTGCTCTTAAATATATTACAGTTTCGTCAATTACTCAGGCTAATCCAGCACAACTAGATGATGAAAATATAGGCAAAGCGGATTTTATTATTTGTATAGATGAAAACATGACTACTACATATTAACTGTAACAAACCAAATAAGGAATTCGTCCTAATCAATAATTGTAAAAAAAGAAGAAATGAAATATAGATATTTATTACTAATCCTTTTATCAGGATTACTTTCGTTAACCGGAAATGCAAAACAAACAGTTACAGACTCTACAGTAATTATTACCCAGAGTGAAGTTTTTGATGCCACAGTTGCAACCGAGCAGTATTTGCAGACATTAACTGAGGAACAAAAAGAAAATTCGGATGCTTACTTCGAGGGTGGATACTGGTTAGATCTATGGGATTTACTAATTGGTTTCGTAATCGCGTTGGTTTTTCTTTCGTTTGGATTATCGAGATTAATAAAAAATATTGCTGAAAAAATTAGAAATGTACATTTTCAAAATTTCATATACCTTGTCTTATATTTTTTATTCTCGTACATTCTGGTATTCCCTTTTACTATTTTCAGGGGATTTTTCCGCGAACATAACTATGGATTATCAAACATGGACTTTGGTGGATGGTTTTCGGAAGAAATGATAGGACTTGCTTTAACATTATTTTTTGGATCAATCTTCATTGCATTTCTTTATTGGGTAATAAGTAAGGTGAAACAAACCTGGTGGATTTGGGGAAGTACAATAATGGTTGTATTCATGGTGTTTTCAATGATTATTAGTCCGGTTTTTATAAGTCCATTATTTAATGAATATAAACCACTCGAAGATCAGAAAATTAAAGAAGAAATTTTATCTATGGCACGAGCAAATGGTGTTCCGGCCGATAATGTTTACCAGTTTGATGCATCTAAACAAAGTAATCGTATAAGTGCCAATGTAAGTGGATTTGGCGGAACAACTCGTGTTTCTCTTAACGACAACCTATTAAACCAGTGCTCTTCTGCCGAAATAAAGGCAGTAATGGCACACGAGCTAGGGCATTATGTGCTTAACCACATTTACGAAATGCTCATTTACATCGCAATTCTAATTTTTATTGGAATGGCATTTGTCAATTGGGCTTTCAATAAACTAATTACCCGATTCAAGAAGAAGTGGGCTATTGCAGGTATTTCAGATATTGTTGGATTTCCATTAATTGTATTTCTTTTTTCAGCATTTTTCTTTATTGCCAGCCCGGTAATGAATAATATTATCCGTTCAAACGAAGTAGAAGCCGATATCTTTGGATTAAATACCGCCCGCGAACCAGATGGCTTTGCATCGGTAGCAATGAAACTATCGACTTACCGAAAAATAAGTCCGGGGAAACTAGAAGAAATAGTCTTTTTTGATCATCCAAGCGGAAAAACAAGAGTTTACAATGCAATGATATGGAAAGCAGAGCATTTAGACGAAGAATAAATCAGGCAGGCTATGTTTTTTGATCAATTCTAACACAGGTCATACTTAATGATCCGCCTAATAGCTTATCATTAAATAAGGTTATTGTGTCATTTATATCTTTTAATCCAAGTGTATAAATAAGTGGCAAAAAGTGTTCTGGTGTTGGAATAGCTAATCTTATTGCTTCGCCCAGACTTTCATAATTAAATAATGGAAGAAAATCTCCATTACTTATTAACTTGTTTATTATTGTTTGAGCTTCAATAGCCCAATCAAACCCATAATTATCTTTATTAAAGTTATAAAAATCGACAAGTCTGAGATTATGAATAATATTACCACTGCCAATAATCAGAACACCTCTTTTTCGCAGAATAGAAAGTTGTCGAGCAAGTTCAAAATGATATAAAGGTGGTTTAGAATAATCAATGCTTAATTGAATAACAGGCACATCTGCTTTGGGATACAAATGTTTTATTACACTCCATGCTCCATGATCAAGCCCCCAGGTTTCATCCAAACCAATTTCTGTTTTATCGACCAATTTTTTAGTTTCTTTAGCCAATTCAGGATTCCCTTTTACGGGATATTGCACGTTGTATAATTCGGCTGGAAATCCACCGAAATCGTGAATGGTTCTGGGCATTGGCATTGATGTTATAAAAGAGCCTTTAGTATACCAATGAGCAGATATACATAAAATTGATGTTGGCTTGGGTAGAGTTTCAGAAATTGATCGAAAACCTTTAACAAATTCATTTTCTTCAATTGCATTCATAGGGCTTCCATGACCCAAAAACAACACAGGCATTTTTTCAGGACTGGATTTACTTCTTACTAATTTACTTAGTTCAATTATATTCATTATTAAAACAGATTGTTAATAATTAACATAATATATATAAAATTGTTTAATTCTCTGTTTGCAAGGTTCTCGAGGCTTAATTATTGTACTTTCACATTGCAACCTCTGCAAGTGCCACCATTAGGAATCATTAACAGATATTGCAAAAGGGATTAAAAAAGGGGTAATACAACTTGTACCGCCCCTTTGTCTTATTTTAGATTAGTTTATTGTATTACTACTTTTCTTACAAAACTTTCTTTTCCTATTGTAAAACGAATATAGTATACTCCTTTAGCATAATCACCTACATAAAATTTCTCAACCAATTGTTCCGCATTCTTAATTTGTTTATTGTATAACACCTGCCCATGGGTATTTAATAACTCAATAACTAAGTCTACAGGTTTATATGCATCTATATTAATACTCAACTGATCTTGCACTGGATTTGGGTAATAACTCAATACAAAATTCTCTCCATGTATTTTACCATCAATACCTGTACCAGTAGCAAGTTTTACATAAATACTATCGGTTGCACTACAACCTGTTCCATCTGTTACTTTAACCTTATACAATCCATCTGTTGAAACAGAAAACAATCGACTTGTACTTCCATTTTGCCATAAGTACGATGCCCATACACCTGGGTCAATATTGTAAGGATATGCTGAAACCTTAACTGTATCACTATTGAATGTAAAGCTTGGTGCACTTATTGTAACTGAACTTACCAAGGTATCGTTGGTTAAAGTTCCATCACCAGCATATGACAAGTATGTTTTAAACTGATAAACTTTTGCTGTTGTTAATGTTATTCTTCCAGCAAACCTATGAACAACCGAAGTGCCAGTATAAAGGGCAGATGCAAGAACATGATTCTCGGTAATAGCTGTTCCGTTATCAATCTTATATGAGACAGAAATGTTGTTGCTTGCAGCAATATCTAATCCTCCAGAGTTAGTTATTTCAACGTCAATATAATATAGAGAATCACTCAAGCAATCCGATTCTGGCGATACAAGATCAGTCACAGAAAGATCTGGACTAACATTAAAAGTTACCATTATCGAGTCGGTAGCTGAACATCCAAAACTATTGGTTACTGTAACCGGGTAAAAGTAATTTGATCTTTGATTATTAACATTTACGGTATAAGTTTGATTTGTTGATCCATCAAACCATAGGTAAGATGAGTATCCTGATCCGGCATTAATAATAACTTCCTCGTCAGTAGAGAATACATCAGGTCCCATGTTCAGATTTGGACGCCTGAATTCAACTGTAACAGATGAAGTATCATTTGTGTTTACATCAATTGAATATTTTGCAAATACTCTGAAGGTATAGTTTTGGTAAACCGAGAGATCAATTGGTGTTGTAAATGAATGATTAACAGTTCCATTTGGATCCAAATCCTCTTCAAGAACATGACTTTCGGTAACCAGGCTTCCATTAGTTAACCTATAACTTACAGAGATAGTTTCACCCTCTGGAATTGTATCGTAACCATTATTAAGAACAGTAACAATTACTATTTCTGAATTAGTAAGCTCGCACTTGCTAACTGGAGCAATAAGAGCCGAGGCAGAAATGTTGGTTGTAAATACACTTGCACTGTCTTTGGTTGCGCATCCATTAATATCAGTAACTGTAACAATATATTTAAAACTTTCTGGTTTTGTAACACGTAAGGTATCATTTTTAGTGCCTTCGTTCCAAGTATAATTATTGTATCCCGGATTGGCAACCAATATAACTGTATCAGGTTGGTTTGTATAAATATCTGGTCCAATTTCTACAGTTGGATAACCAAAGGTTTTTATACCTTCATAAGTTGTATCGTTTTGGTGATTTACATCGTGAGGAAAATCAACATATGCTTTTAAAGTATAAGTACCAATAGCAGACATATCAACTTTCTGGTTAAAATTATAGATTATTGATTGTGTAGTATTTAAGTTTGCTACAAGTGTAATTTCTTCTTTTACAGGTGTCCCTTCATTAAAGATATAAGCTACTGGTATTTTAGTGCCTGCGACGAACATATCGCTACTTATATTTTTAATTACAATCCTTACCGTTTCAGCAGATGTGTGCGAACACGAATTTTTCGGAAGCTCTATTGAATTTAAAGCAAAGTCATAGGTAATTATTTGAGTAGAATCTTTGTCAGTTCCGCAACCATTAATATCTGTTACAGTAACTACATACTTCTGTGAAGATTTATCAATAATAATCAATGAATCATTATCACTGGCATCATTCCATTCATATGTTGCGAATCCAGGATTAGCAACAAGAACAACTGTATCTGCTTGCGTAGTATAAATGGTATCATAAGCCAGATTAACCTCCGGATATCCCCAGGTTGCAAATGAATGAAGAACAGTATCATTTGAATGATTGGCATCCATTTTCGAATCTATACAAACTGAAAGTGTATAATCGTCAATAGTGGAAGCATTAATCGTATTTGGAAGTGTAATTTTCATTGAATCGTTCGCAGCAAAAGATGAGGTTAAAACGTACTTTTGAGAAATCCATCCAGAATTATTAAAGTTATATTTAAACTTAATAGAATCACCTGTCAAGTAATTATTACCACTGAAATTAATTACATTTAACTGCATTTGTGTTGCAGCTAAATGAGAACAATCATTTACAGGTGAAACAACTCTTGTAATACCATAATCATATGCATTAATATATGTTGAGTCTTTGTCGGTATCGCAAGCATGCGCATCTGTAACTGTAACCACGTACCATCTACTTTCGTTATTAGGTACTTCAAGTGTATCATTATTTACTATCGGGGTTGTATTCCAACTGTAAATAAAACCCGGATTAGCAATCAAAAGCAAGGTATCTGCCTGTGATGATGATATAGAATCATATGCTAAATCAACATATGGAAGGCCCCATGTATTTACTATACTTGTAATTCTATCATCAGATGGAAACAAGTCGTTTTCAAAATTAGTAAAAACAGTTATTTTATATTCGCCCGGCGCACGCAAGTCAGCCAATTCGGCAAATGTAAAAGAAATAGTATCTAAATCGTTATCGGGTATAAATTCTAATTTTCTAGTTAAAAACAAGGTATCGTAAACAATTGGATTGTTATTTACCTTGTAACCAAAGTAAATTGAATCGCTCACATTAAAATCTATCAGTCCTTTGTTTAGGATATTTACCTTTATCTCGGTAAGTGCAAAACGCTCACACGAATCTTTCATAATAGTATACAAAGTATCCATTTTAAGATCGATAAGTGATGGAACTACTCTTACAGAATCGGTAGCTGTACAAAGTGAGTCATTCGTAACTGTAACCTTATACCATCCTTCTGCATCAACATACAATGTATCTGCCGGAGGAGTATAATCTGAAATACCTCCACCAGTCCAATTATAACTTAAATATCCTGTTCCTGCCACAATAAAAGTATCAATTGGAGTAGGAACACCCATTATATTTCCAATATTATAACGAGGCATACCTGTAACAGAAATCGTATCTCTGATGGTATCATTACAAATAGAAGAATACAAAAACGGATTACTTTCGAGTGTAGTAAACACTGCAAAAGTATAATCACCCGAATACGACATATCTACTGTTGAGTTAAAAGTAAAGTTTCGGGTTGCATTGGGTATTAAGTTCGAGGCAAGAACCAATGTATCTCGCTTTGTAGTTCCATTATTAAATTTATATCCAACAGGGATTTTTGTTCCGGTTTTAAGCGTATCTAACCCAAAGTTTTTGATATTTACTTTTAGATGTGTTGTATCGCTCAACTCGCATTTGGTTATTGGATACGTAATTGCGGTAACACCCACATCACCAGGAGCATCGTAAATTTTAATATCATCAATACCAAATCCCTCATAATTATTTGCAGCGTCGCTTTTAAATACAAAGCGAAACTTCACGCTGCTTTGGTTACGAACAGCTGCGGGCAAAAGCTGTCTGAAAGTTTTCCAGATATTATCTGTAGAGTCTATTCCTGCAGTTCCTAAAGCAGAGATATTTGTTTCGTTATACCAGTTCCAGTTAAAATCTCCGTTGTTTGGTACTAAACTCCATGACTGACCGTCATTTAGGGAATAATACAAAGCCAATCCATCAACTGTATCTTCTGACAATCCTTTTGATTTGAATTCAAACACAGGATAATCGATGCCTGCAAAATTAAAACAGGGACTTTCAAGATACGAATTCTCAGCAATATTATAATTAGAAGCTAGCGATGTAACCCATGCTTTTGTTCCTGATGCAGCTGAATTAATTACGGTTCCGGCAGGAGTACCATATGCCCAGCTAGAGTTTGTTCCACCTTTTCGATAATAGCCATAGTTGGTTTCGAAATTTTGAGTATACGGTAATGTGTAAGTGGGAGCTATAAAAATTGTTGTATTAAATCTATTATTAGTTGCATCCTCGTCACTTGCCAGGTTAGTTGTTGCATACACATTATTGTACCAGCCAGGGATTGTTAAATCAATAGGGATTGCTATCTGATAAGTAAGCGTTCCGTCAACAGCAAGATTTGGGGCTTCAATCGTATCTCTGTAAATAGTAGTTCCTCCATCGAATGAATAACTAAGTGGTAAAGGATCAGTTAATGGGTCACCAGCAAAATTTTTAATTGTAACAGTAACATATTCCTCGTTTGTATGACCACAACCATCCAATGGAGCAATCCAATTGGTTATGCCTACATCTTTTGAGATGTAATTACCAACAATAACAACATCATCAATGTTCCAGCCAGAGAAATTCCAAAAATCATTGGTTGGTCCCACGGTGAAGCGCACCTGAACGCTATCTTTTCGGCTAACTGCAGAGCTAATACTGTATCGCATGGGTGTCCATTGATTGGTTATTAAAGTTCCGCTATTTTGCCAGTATTTTTGCCAATTATTTTTGGTCGATGTAGCAAAATCAATTGTAACTGTATCACTCCCATCAACATTTAACCAACGATCAAAATATAAATACAAGTCCTTATAATACTTACAATTGATATAAGGGGAAGTTGCTGTATATGCTCTGTCTGGCAAATAAAATTCATAATCGCCCTGATAGCTACCCAAACCTGTTAAATCAGAACCAAGTACATTGAGACCTGAAGAAGCTGCTGATGGGTCAGGATTTCCTATTGATCCTCCCTTTCCCTGGGGCGATCCTCGTTGAAATTCCCCAGTTAAAACCCATCCCTTTTCAGATTCAAAATCATCAAATATCAGAGCTTCATAAATAATTCTGTTCCCAGCAGGAGACACATCAACTGCAGGATAAACAGCATTATTTATCTTTATACTCTCCTTCATAATCATTGCATCAAGAATATGCTCATGAATTTTATGCTCTGTATCGTTTTTTATATCATAAGTAACCCAAATGGAAGATAAACCTGTAGAAAAAATACGGTTTAAATTATCAAATAAGGCTACACCTCCTGAAAAATTTATACTACTTCCTATTATTACACTATTTTGAAATAATGTATCATTTGATGCATAAAGCTTTACTCCATTTGCAGAAATATCGATATCATCAGTGTTCAAAGATTTAACAACAATTGAATCCAATATAAGCACCCCATCATTTCCCTTAACACTAAAGTCAATACGTAATATATCATTTTTCTGAGAACCAGTAGGCACAAAATCTTTGGAAGCCTGTTTAATAGCCAGTGATTCTATATACCTTGGAATAATTCCTTTCTCAATAACAGTAACACTATCAATACAAACACCCCATCCGTTATTGGTCTTTCCTTCAAAGGCAATATAAACACTATCTGATAATAAAGTATCAGGAATAAATAAATTTCTTTCTGTCCAAGAAACAACTGTTTCTGTATAGTCTTTGATCTTTACCCAGGATGCCTTTTTATTTTTTCGTACATAAACTTTTAATTCATCATTTCTAAACTCACCTAAAGTATATCTTTTATCCTGTGCATGCCAAAAGGCAAGTTCGGGTTTTATTCCGTAACTTAAATCAATTGGAGGAGTAATAAATTTTGTAGTTTCGCCACTTAAGTTCTGTACATGAAACATTGCATTATAATATCCCTGATATGCATAAGGTGGATGTCCGCTTCCTGGTAAAGTAGGGTTGGTCGTAAATCCCCCATCTAAATATTGCCAATCAACGGAGCCACTTACATACTGATAAGTCCAGCCTGCAGGTTGTGTTCCGGATTCAAAGCCCTCATGAAAATACATTGTTTCTTGAGAGTAGGATAGAATACCCAGACCAACAAAGAATATCAGCAAAAAATAAAACTTAAATTTATTCATAGCAAAAAGATTTTTTATGCAAATTCTTAAATTTACTAACTTAATAAAACTTTTAACAATAAATTTCGTAAATAGTTTGACAAACAACACTAATTTGTACGTAAATTTACAGATTATGTTCTTAAAAGTAATAATTTTTAGGATTAAATAAAGTTTGAATTATGAAACTTACAATTAGACTTTGTATTATAACATTAGCTATATTTTTAAATAGTACGCTTACTTCTCTCGGACAAACAGACACGGTATTCTGGTTTGCTGTACCTTATGCAACTACAGGGCATGATGCAGTAGGAGCAGATTATTATGCAGACTTAACAATTTCTGCAAAAGACTCAATGTTTGATACTTATATTAAAATTTCTCAACCATTTAACTCAAATCCTTTATTACCCATTTACGATACAATTAAAAAGTACGATGCTGTAACTAATCCAAATCCGGTATTAACTAAAAATATTAATATACCCCGTGCATTATTGACACAAATTAGTAATAATTTATATAGTACTGTACAAAACTCGGCATTATTAATTCAATCTAGTAGAAAAATAAATGCTTATTATGAATATCACAGGAAAAATAATAACCCGGATATTTTTACACTTAAAGGAGAAAATGCCTTAGGAACTGACTTCTGGGTACCATTTCAAAATTTTTGGAATAACCATACATCTAGAAATCCTGCAGCATATAGTCAGATAAATATTGTAGCTACAAAAAACAACACCCAGATTCAAATTACTTTTCAAAAAGACGCAGATGATTATCCTGCAAACCCATTGCCAGCTCCAACATACACTGTTACATTACAAAAAGGACAAACTTACCAATTTGTTCCTAAGGAGCGTGTGGCAAATCGGCCTAATGAAAGTGGTGCTGCCCATTTGACAGGTACGCATATCACATCAAATGAGCCAATTGCAGTTACTATTGGCGATGACTCTGTAATAAAGATTAGCCCAAACGATTACATTGGGGATCAATTGGTACCTGTAAAAAACGCTCAAGGAAAACCAACCATAGGACTTGAATATGTTGTAATGAAAGGCAGAGCCTCTAATAATGGTGGTGGAAGTAATGAAAAAGTTTTTGTTTTAACAACACAGCCTAACACAACAATTACCTATAAACGCAAATCAGATGCTGGATATACAACTCTGTCATCTCCGCCCAATTCTGCAGGGACCCAGTACACTATCGACTTATTTGATGCACATCATTTTGTACATATTGAAGCAGATTTTCCAGTATATGTATGGCATGTAACTGGAATAGTTAATGAACTTGGAGGGGCAATTGTACCTACAATTGATGGTTGTACAGGTTCTAAAGATGTAACATTTGTAAGATCAAAGGATTGGGTAAAAACTTATTATAATGATTTCTATTTGAATATAATGACTCATGCTGATGCAATTGACTCATTTAAAGTATCAGTGGATGGAGGTTCTTTTAAAAGGTTGTACACCAGTGCTGCCTTTGAGCCTGTAGGCATAGGTGATTTATATGTTTTGAAAAGAGATAGTAGCTTAAGAAATGCTTTTCCTTCAGGAGTACCAATTAGGGTAAAAAACATAAAAAATGTTTTTCATTTAGGTGTTATCAATGGAATTTCTTCAGGTGGAGGTTGTGCTTATGGTTATTTTTCTGATTATACTTTTTTTGATGTAGAAGGAAGAATCGTAGAAAGTAATACACCCATACTTAGTACCTGTTTTGGAAACTCTGTACAACTTGAGGTAACAGAAGGGCATAATTCGTATCAATGGTCATCTCCCGAAACTCCAGCATCTGTTACATACCTTGATGATCCTACTATTTTTAATCCAAGCGGAGTGTTACCGGTGGGTATTCACAAATTTGAAGTCCGTGTACAAGGTGATTGTAGCCTAGATGATACTTTAAAGGGATTTGTTGTTGAAATATTTCCTGCTGTTGATGCAAAATTCACAATATTACCTTCATCAGTTGGCTGTGCTCCTTACACCATTCAAATTCAAAATCTTTCTACGGTTGCTGACAAATTTAGTTGGGACTTTGAAGATGATCGGATTTATGATGATTTTACTGCTAATCCAGCCCCTCATACTTATAACAACAATTTTCTTCCTTACAAGGATACGGTTTATACCTTGCGGTTACTTGCAGAAAAAGATACTACCTATTGTGCAGACGAATATATAAGATATGTAAGAGTGCATCCGGAAATTTATGCAGGATTTACACAGGATAAACTAATCGATTGCAACCCATTGGATGTAGTTTTTACAAATACCTCAACAGGAAATTTAGATAAGTATTTATGGGATTTTGATGGTACGAGCACATCAATTACCCGCGACGCAACCCACAGATATGTAAATGACAATCCTAACGACACTGCGTTTTATAGCACAAAGATGAAAGTTACCTCACCTTACTTGTGCTCTGATTCTGTTATTAAAACTTTTACAGTTTTTCCATTTATAAAAGGAGAATTTACCATTGATAAAAAATCAGGTTGTTCACCATTAACCGTAAATATTAATAATAACTCTGCTGGTGATGATCAATTGACCTTAGATTTTGGAGATGGAACTTCATATAATTATACAACTCCAAAACTTGTATCCCGCCAGCATACTTATATAAATATAAGCGATACTGTACAACGTAGAGTTGTAACCTTAACAGCAACAAATGACGAGGGTTGTACCAAAATTTGGCGGGATACTGTTACGGTTTATCCCGAAATAAGAGCAAATTACACATTGTTGCCAAATCAATATACAGGTTGTAATTCACAAAACTTTGCCTTTACCAATGCATCAAATGCTTCCAGTATTCATGTAGCAAGCTCTTACCTCTGGACATTTGGAGATGGTTCAACATCAAACATTGCAAGTCCAACTAAGGTTTATAATAATACAACCACTTCCGATCAACCCTATACATTCACAATGCGTGCCCAGTCGCAATATGGTTGCTGGGACGACACAACAAATACAATTACCATTTACCGTGCCTATGCTAATTTCAACCTTGATACTGCATCAGGATGCTCTCCATTAACCGTAAATATTACAAATACATCAGTAGGTAATCAAATAGCCACCTGGGCTTGGACTTTTGGTGATGCAACAAACAGCGGACTGCAAAATCCACCAGCAAAATTATATACAAATACCAGTGGGGCAACTCAAATCCGACCTTTGCGATTAACAGTAACTGGAACTGGTGGATGTTCAACATTTAAGGAAACGAATGTAAGTGTATATTCGTCTATTGATGTTTCGTTTACGCCTTTATTACCAACAGTTTGCGATTCTGTGGCTATACCATTTGTTTCAACAATAATTCATGGAACAGTTAATAAGTACACATGGAACTTTGGCGATAATACCTCATCGAATGCAGCCAATTTCTCAAAAGTTTATTACAACAGGTCGAGTGCAGGCAATATTACATACCCTGCCAGCTTAAAGGTTGAAACAGCCGAAGGATGCAAAGACTCAGCCAATACAACAGTTACAGTAAGGCCTTATGTGAATGCGCTTTATACCATCGACAGAGTTTCAGGTTGTACACCATTAACGGTTAATCCTGTTGCCAATCAATACTTAGGGATACCTGCAAATAATTACCAATGGACTTTAAATGCAGCCCCAATTCATACTGGTTTCGATCCACTACCTTACTTATTACCTGTTAACCCAGCTCCAGGTCCAAATGCCAATTATACACTACGTTTAAATGTTTCGGACCCAAGCGGTTTATGTACCGATTTTATGGAAAAACCAATTACGGTTTACCCTGCTGCCTTAGCCGATTTTACTCCTTTCGAAGTGAGTGGATGTAATCCCTTTACCATAGATTTTACTAATGTGTCATCTTCTCTTGTTACTTCAACCTTTTTATGGGATTTTGGTGATTTTACCACATTTAATGGCGTTGATCCCGCTCCTAAAACATTTGCCAATGAAACCAATATTACTAAACCCTATAAAATAAAGCTAAAGGAAACAACCAACTATGGCTGCACTCATACAGATTCGGCAAATATTTATGTGTACCGTAAAGTCGAAGCCAATTTTGGAATTGACATTTCTGAAGGTTGTTCGCCGGTAAATGTTAGAGTTACCAGTAACTCAAAGGGAGGAACCTATCGCTGGTACTGGAACTCACAAACCGGAGCCGGGATTGAAGACTCGTTAACAACAAATTCATCAGAAACATTTACACATCAATATGTAAATACTACAGGTAGTGATATAACTTTCTATCTCACGTTGGTAGCCCAAAATGCAGAAGGTTGTACCCATACACTTACCAGAGAAATCTTGGTGCACTCGTCAATAACGGCAGGCTTTACATTTAGTCAACCCGACAGTTGTAATGCATCGGATGTAGTATTTACCAATACTTCTATTGGAGGCGGATCTTATACAATGAACTGGGAATTTGGTGATGGAACCTACCGTTCTGTTACTAATGCGGTTGCTCTGGACACCATTCATAAGAGGTTTACGAACCTGTTAACTACCGATAAGTCCTTTACCGTTATTATGACGGCATCATCAGAAAATGAATGTACCGATACACATCAGGAAATTGTAACTGTATTTTCCAGAGTTGAAGCCAACATAAACATACCTATTAGTCAGGGATGCCCAAATGCGGTTACTCAATTATTTAATGCAACGATTAAAAACACATCGGTAGGCAATCCACTAAATACATATGAATGGTATATTGATAATGTACTTGTGCCAGGATCACCAACTGATAAATCGGATTTTATTCATGATTATTTCAATAGTAATCAGAGTCCACGGGCTTATACAGTAAAATTGAGAGCTACTAATTCGCATGGATGCTATTCGGAAAAAACAGGTACAATAACAGTTCTGGAGTATGTAGATGCACAGTTCTCTATAGTTAATCCGACTGGATGTACACCTTTGGATGTTGAGTTTAGAAATACATCGCTGGCTCCGGCAACGAATACCAATTATTTTTGGGATTATAACGATAACACCAGTTCAGGAATTGCAACAACAACTCATTTCCATAAATTTTATAACGAAAGTCGTACAACTGATAAACCATACAGAATTAGCCTTACTGTTACCTCCGAAAATTATTGCACGGACACTATAAGTGCACCGATTATGGTTTATCATCAGCCACTTGCTAAGTTGTATGTCGATCCTAAGTCATCGTGTCCGCCGCTTGTTGCAACCATGAATAATTTAGACTCGCGTGGTTACAGCATGTATCGCTGGTATTTTGGAGATGGAACTTCTACTCCTGTTATTAACAGCACTATAGGGGAAGCAAGAAGCTACACCTACCCAAATACTTCGATTGATTTTACTCAAAACTATACATTAAAGCTTTATGTAGAATCAGATCAGGGTTGCTCACATATGGATTCATCAATTTTGAATGTTTTTCCTGATGTAATTGCAAACTTTACATACGAGCCTGCTGGTTGTAGTCCGTTTGTTACCGAATTCAGAAATGCCTCATCATCGCCGGCAACTCAATTCTTCTATGACTTTAAAGATGGTAGTACAAGCAATCAAGATACTGTTTATCACCGATTTGTAAATGATAACTATATTGACAGGGTATTTAATGTAAAACTTACTGCCACATCGGATTACAATTGTTGGGATACAATCACCAAACCAGTAACTGTTTATGCTCAACCTGTTGCCTTGTTTAATCCCACTCCTGTGGTGCAAACATTCCCTGAGGCAAGGGTGCAATTAAATAGTTCATCAAACAATCAACCATACACCTATTTATGGACATTTGATGATGGAATAACATCAACCTCTTCAAATGAAATCTACCATGACTATGTACATTGGGGTGAGCGTACAATAATACTTTCATTAAGCAGCAATACGAGCAATTGTGCTGATACAGATACAAATACTATTCAGATTAAACCTCCACTTGTTAATGCAGCATTTACAGTTGATACAGATCGTGGTTGCGAACCATTAGATGTGCAGTTTACTGCAAGGGCTTCGCTTTACACTGAAATATATACCTATGAGTGGGATTATGGCGATGGAAAATCCGGAACAGGATCTACACCTAATCACAGGTATGATTCATCTGGTATTTACTATGTAAAAATGACTGCTAAAAGTCAGCAAGTAGGCGGTGGTGAAGATTATGAATACAGAACCATTCGTGTGTATAAAAATCCAAAAGCCAACTTTGCTGTTGCTCCAAAAACAACTACACTTAATACAGATTTAGAGGCAAGAGTTGAGTTCTTTAACTTGTCGGAATGCGCCGACACATCAGGCTGTAGTTACTTATGGCGTTTTGGCGATGGAAATACCTCTGACAAACGAGAATTGGTATACTATTATACAGAGTTAGGCAAATACGATGTAACCCTTGTTGTAACAACAGATAGCTCAAATTGTGTGGATTCTATGATTATTGCCCCTGCTGTTACCGTTATTGGTGAAGGACAGATTGTGTTCCCGAATGCCTTTACTCCTAACCTCGAAAGCGAAATTAGCTGTCGTGTAGATGGGGGGTACGATCGATACAGTAATGATATTTTCCATCCAGTATCGAAAGGCGTTATTCAATATGAGCTTTTGATTTATAACCGCTGGGGCGAACTAATTTTCAAAAGCGATGATCTGGGTTGTGGCTGGAATGGCTATATTGATGGCACGCTTGCAAAACAAGATGTTTATGTATGGAAATCTCAAGGTAAATTCTCTAATGGCCGAGCATTCGAAATGGCAGGAGATGTTACGTTGATAAGGTAGAGAAAATACCAGAAAACATGTACCCCATCGAGGGGGATTAAGAGGGGTGAGAATGCAAATTTTCACCCCCTTTTTTTCCGAAATTTTGTGTTAGCGTGTGGCTTCAGACGCGTGCAAGGGTAACCAAATTAATTGGATTGTGAAAATGCGCACCCGTCAGAAGACGCGCACGAACAATTGGGGTTGGGGGACTATACCAACATAATTCCGCTAGCTAACCTACCCGCTTGTTTTCCATTTCGTCGAGCCGAATAAAAAAGTGATTCATTTGCAAAGGTACACATACCTGCAATCTCTATATTATCAGACAATACACCACTTTCTTCCAATACTAATTTATTGGCAGTCCATAGATCAAAAAACGCCTTTTCTGTACCTGCAATATTTTTAAGCACGTGATTTTTACCAAATGATTGTTCAACCTTCATAATTACATCATTACCAATTTCATAAACATCAGGGCCAATTGATGGACCAATTCCTGCTATCAAATTCTTTGGATTAACCTGAAACTTCTCAATCATTAATTTAATTGTTCTTTTTGATATTTTCTCAACCGTTCCTTTCCACCCTGAATGAATGGCCGCAATTACTTTTTTTACCGGGTCGAATAGCAATACAGGAACACAATCAGCAGTACGAACACCAATACATACACCAGGAATATTTGTTATGAGCGCATCGGTATCATGAAAGGTTTCGTTAAAAGAGTTAACAATAGCAATATTAGTTCCATTGGTTTGTTTTGGAAAAACCATTTTGTCTCTTGGTATATCTGCGGCCAAAGAAAGTAATTCAAGGTTTCTATCTACAAATGCCGGATTATCGTTTACTGTATAGCCCATATTTAATTCCGATAAATGATCCTTGCTAACTCCCCCTTTACGTGTAGTTGTATAATGGCGTATTAATTTCTCTTTCGTTAAATTGTGAAATTGAAGATATATAAGATTATTTATTGTTTTTGTTATCATCCTTTTGTTTTATTATTGGCAAAAGAACTAAACTTTTTTTAGATTTAACAAGCCAAAATCGAAAAATAATGATTGATATTGTGATTTCAGAAACATTAAAAGCAAGATGCCCCAATATTGCTATTGGCTCGATTCAGGGAGAGATTAAAGTAGCTCCATCTGATCAACAACTAATAAATCTGTTGGATAATGCCTGTACTGAATTTGCACAAAAGTACACTGTTGAAGACATTTCGCAGTTAAAGCCTATATCTGATTCGCGCAAAGCATATAAGTCTTTAGGAAAGGATCCTGCCAGGTATCGATTATCATCCGAAGCATTATTACGCAGAATTGTTAAGGATAAAGGAATTTACAAAATCAATAATATTGTCGATATAAACAATCTTCTTTCTATAACATCTTTTTATTCGATTTGTGCATTTGATGTTTCGAAGCTCAGTCCTCCAATAAAGTTTACTATTGGAACCAAACAAGACGAATATTATGGCATTGGTCGTGGATTATTAAATATTGAAAACCTACCTGTTTTCGAGGATCAATTGGGCAAATTTGGCAGTCCAACCAGCGACTCCGAAAGAGTTAAAATCACTAACGAAACCAATCATATTTCGATGAATATTATATCGTTTGGAGGTAATTCAGAATTACAAAATTATCTGCAACAGCTAAAAGAATACCTTGAAATGTTTGCTTCAGCGCAAAATATAGAAATAAAGATCATTATATAAATTCTACTTCTTCTCTTGTTTATCAGGAACAAATTTTAGCGAAATTGAATTTACACAATGCCTTGTATTCTTTGGAGTAAATCCCTCTCCATTAAAAACATGACCTAAATGAGCTCCGCAGTTTACGCAGACAATTTCGGTTCTTTTACCATCATTATCTGGTATTTTCTTTACTGCACCTTTTACTTCATCATCGAAACTTGGCCACCCACAATGCGAATCGAATTTATCTGTCGATCTATATAAAACCGCATCGCAACGTTTACAAGTATATAATCCATCTTTTTTATTATTCAGATAATCGCCCGTAAACGGTCGTTCGGTGCCCTTATAAATAATTACTCTTTCCTCATCGGGCGTTAATTTATTGTATTGCATAGTATCCTGAGATTTTGATTCTAAAGAAATTATTAAAATAAATAATACAACTATCGTTCGTCTCATTTTTTATTGTTTAACATTTGTAATACGAAATGGTTTAGTCTAAAAATCAATTATTTTTCACTTAGGGTTGATTCTATCCTTTAATTCGCTTAAATTAGTAAGATATTAAAGAAACTAATTATGGGGAAATCAAAATCCAATAATTTTGGTTTTTGTAATTGTTTGCTTTTAAAAATTTAAACTTAATTTTTCTCAAAATATAATTAATTGCTGAGTAAAAATGAATTCTGAATTTACATAATACTGAATCTTAAAACGAATAAAACTAACCCAAATCCCTATGGCTTATCTCAATTTAAACAAAGACGAACTAATAAACCTTGAATATTCATTAAAAAAAGAAATTCTTAGCACAAATCGTGCGGGAGGATATTGCAGCACATCAATAATTCTCTGTAATACAAGAAAATATCATGGATTAATGGTTTTGCCAATCAAAGAATTTGATGACGAAAACCATATTCTACTTTCATCTGTTGACGAGACTATTATCCAGCACGGTAAAACATTTAACCTGGGCATTCATAAATTTCCTGGTATTGGAATTTATGAACCAAAAGGACATAAATACATCAACGATTTCAGTTATGATCCAACACCTACTTTAGTATATAGAGTGGGCGGAGTAGTTGTCAAAAAGGAATTGTTATTTGTGCATAACGAGGAGCATTTTATGATACGATATACCTTGTTAGATGCACATTCCCCAACACGTTTGCGAATAAAGCCGTTTCTTGCTTTTCGTAATATACATAAGCTATCGAAAGCCAACCTTCATGCAAATACAAAATATAAAAATGTTGCTAATGGAGTTAAATATAAATTATATTCCGGATTTCCATATTTAAATATGCAATTAAATAAAAAGAATGAATTTGTTGCTTCGCCCGATTGGTATTACAATATTGAATATCTGGAAGAGCTAAACAGAGGATATGATTATCAGGAAGATCTTTTTATACCAGGTTTTTTTGAAATACCAATAAAAAAAGGCGAAAGTGTAATTTTTTCAGCATCTACATCTGAAATTATTCCAGCTGGATTAACTCGTAAATTCGAGGCTGAATTAAAACGTAGGCTTCCCAAAGATAGTTTTGAAAATTGCCTGAAGAATGCAGCAAGCCAATTTCTTGTTCAACGTGATAAAACAACCGAAATAGTTGCCGGATACCCATGGTTTGGAAGATGGGGCCGCGATACATTTATTTCGTTGCCCGGACTTACTCTATGTGCCGGCGATATTAAATCTTGCAAACAGGTTCTTGATACCATGACACATGAACTTAAGGGTGGTTTATTTCCCAATATCGGCAAAAACCATAATGCGGCATTTAATTCTGTTGACGCACCACTATGGTTCTTCTGGAGTTTGCAGATGTATGCAAAAGCGTTAGGCAATAACAAAACCGTTTGGCACGACTATGGTAAAAAGATGAAACAGATACTTGGCAACTATAGAAAGGGCATGGATTTTAATATAAAAATGCACCATAATGGCTTAATCTGGCAAGGTGAACATGGAAGAGCATTAACATGGATGGATGCTGTTGTTGATGGAAAACCTGTTACACCAAGATGTGGATATGCAGTTGAAATTAATGCTCTATGGTATAACGCCATTTGCTTTACTCTGCAACTGGCTAAAGAATTTGGTGACTCTGCATTTACTAAAGAATGGGAAAATATTCCCGGATTAATCAAAAAATCATTTACCGATATATTCTGGTTCGAAGAAAAGCAATACTTATACGATTTGGTCGATAATGAAATATCAGACAAATCTGTTCGACCTAACCAGGTTTTTGCAGTTTCGCTACCTTATAGCCCTCTTGAAGAAACGCAAATGAAAGGCGTTCTTACTGTAATAGAAAAAGAATTGTTAACACCCAAAGGATTAAGAACACTTGCACCTAAAAATCCAAAATACCATGGGCGATACGAAGGAAATCAGGCCGAGCGCGACAACGCATACCACCAAGGTACAGCATGGCCATGGTTATTAGGTCATTTTGCCGAGGCAAACTTTAAGGTATATGGAACCGATGCTATACCTCTTGCAGAAAACATAATAAATAATTTTAGAGAGGATATGACAAAATACGGCTTAAGCACAATACCCGAAATTTACGATGGCGACCCTCCTCAACATAGTCGTGGTGCTATTTCGCAAGCATGGAGTGTTGGAGAAATACTCAGAACATATTGTATGCTACAAGAATATAAAAAAATAAAACAATAATTAAATCTATTAATTATGGCAAAGAAGGAAGTAAAAGCAAAAGCTGCTCCCAAGAAAATCGAAGCAAAAAAAGATGTAGTAAAAAAAGTAGCTTCAAAACCTAAAGCAAAAAAAACGCAAGCTACCGATGAAGAAATAAAAGCCAGGGCTTATGAAATTTATGTTGAAAGCGGATATCAGGGAAGTGAATTAGAAAACTGGATAAAAGCTGAAAAAGAGCTTACAGGAAGAAAATAAATATTTGCCTATCAAATTATAATTTGGCTTTTAGTTACTAATAAATTAAAAACGAATGAGAGTACTCATGTTCGGGTGGGAGTTTCCACCACATATTACAGGTGGATTGGGCACTGCCTGCTATGGCCTGGTAAAAGGCCTGGCAAAAAATGGTGTTGATGTTTTGTTTGTTGTTCCAAAAGCATTTGGTGATGAAGATAATCGTGTAGCCCGAATAATTAATGCATCTGATGTTGAGGTAAACCAAGAGTCTCTTTTAATTGAGGAATTCTGGAAGAAAGTAACATTAATGGAGATTGGTTCAAACCTTATTCCTTATGTTTCTCCAGAGGAGTTCAGGCGCATTGTAGCTCAAACATTACTAGACAAAACAGATATTGAGCATTCTGTTTTTAGAACCAAATTCCAGTTTTCGGGCAAATATGGGAAAGATTTAATGGAAGAAGTATCGCGTTATGCTATTATTGCTTCTGTGTTGGCATCAAAAAATAATTTCGATATAATACATGCACACGACTGGTTAACATATCCTGCTGGTATAGCAGCTAAATCAGTGTCAGGCAAACCTCTGGTTATTCATGTACATGCAACTGAGTTTGACCGATCTGGTGAAAATATCAATCAAAATGTTTTCGAAATTGAACGCAAAGGAATGATTGCTGCTGATAGAATAATTTGTGTAAGTAATTATACCCGAAACATTGTTATAAACCGATATGGAATAGACGAATCGAAAGTATTTACAGTGCATAATGCTGTTGAGTTTGACAAGGAAACTTTCGAGAAAGACTGGCATAAAACGGTTCCCGAAAAAGTAGTAACATTTTTGGGGCGTGTAACATTCCAAAAAGGTCCTGATTATTTTATAGAAGCCGCTAATAAAGTTATTAAAAAGTATCCGAATGTAAGATTTGTTATGGCAGGTAGTGGCGATATGTTAAATCGAATGATCAGACGTGCTGCAGAACTACGTATTAGTGAAAAATTTCATTTTACAGGATTTTTAAAAGGCGACGACGTTAATCGCTTATTTATGCAAAGCGATTTGTATGTTATGCCTTCGGTATCGGAGCCATTCGGAATTTCACCCCTTGAGGCTATGAGAGCAAGCGTTCCTGTTATAATCTCAAAACAATCGGGTGTTTCCGAAGTGCTTAAGCATGCTATTAAAGTTGACTTCTGGGATATTGATGCCATGGCCGATGCTATTTACGGAATAATAAACTACGAAGCATTGTCCAGGTTTTTCAGACGCAACGGACAAGAAGAAGTTATGCATCTAAAATGGGAAAATGCTGCACTTCAAGTCAAAAATATTTACCAATCATTTTTTAATTGATAATTAAGAACTTATATATATGAGAACGATTTGCTTTTATTTTCAGGTTCATCAACCCTATCGTTTAAAACGCTACCGGTTTTTCGATATAGGTGCACGGCATAACTATTTTGATGATTATGCAAACAGATCAATAATGCGTAAAGTGGCTGAGAAGTGCTACCTTCCTACCAACCAACTCTTTCTTGATTTAATTAAGGAATATGGTTGCCGTTTTAAAATAAGCTACTCACTTTCAGGTACCGTAATTGATCAATTCGAGATGTATGCGCCTGATGTATTAGAAAGCTTTAAGCGATTGGCAGAAACAGGATGTGTTGAGTTTCTTTCTGAAACATACTCCCACTCATTATCATCATTAAAAAGCAGAGAAGAATTCGAAAAGCAGGTTGCATTGCACGACGATAAAATAAAAGAACATTTTAATCAAACGCCTAAAGTATTTAGAAATACTGAGTTAATTTATTCCGATACAATCGGTGCCATGGTTTCCGATATGGGATATAAAGCCATTTTGTGCGAGGGAGCAAAACACATTCTCGGATGGAAAAGCCCTAACTTTGTTTATACAAATGCAATTGATCCAAAACTAAAATTGCTATTAAAAAATTTCAAGCTTAGTGATGATATAGCATTCCGATTCTCAAACACAGCATGGGACGAATGGCCACTTACCACAGAAAAATATGTAGAATGGCTAAATTCTCTCGATAAGAAAGAAGAAATCATTAACCTGTTTATGGATTATGAAACCTTTGGAGAGCATCAATGGGCAGAAACAGGAATATTTGAATTTATGCGGCATTTACCTCGTCAGGTATTTTCACATTCCGACTTTGAGTTTCTGACTCCTTCGGAAGCAGCCGAAAAACACCAACCAGTTGCTATGATGCATGTTCCACATCCTATTTCATGGGCCGACGAAGAACGTGACCTTACAGCATGGCTTGGAAATGACCTTCAGGATGATGCCTTCGACAAACTTTATGACTTGCAGGAAAAAATGAAGCTGGTTACTGATGACGATTTGCTTCGCGACTGGAAATATCTTCAAACAAGTGACCATTTCTATTATATGTGTACCAAATGGTTCTCGGATGGTGATGTTCACAAGTATTTTAATCCATACGATTCGCCATACGATGCTTTTATAAACTTTATGAATGCTTTAAGTGATTTTATGCTTCGGGTCGATAATCATTTGCAGCAAAACAATCTGAAACAATTTTTACCAGAGGAAATTAATAAAATGATTTCTGACTACGAAGGCAAAATAGCTGATTTGAAAAACCTTACCGAAAAGGGAAATCGTAAAAAAGTTATTCAAAGAAAAGATACTTCGGTAAAGAAAAAACCAGCTACAAAAAAAATAGTGATTACAAAAATGTCCGATCAAGACACAATAGTTAAAACATCCAATAAAGCCTCAAAGGTAAAAGCAGTTAAGAAAACTAAAAAAGTTACATCTGCAAAACCTAAAGCAATATCAAAGAAACAAACCAAAACGAAAAAATAAAGTTAATTATGCAACACGAAATAAATAGGGTTCCCGATTATCTTTTTGAAGTAAGCTGGGAGGTTTGCAATAAAGTTGGAGGAATACATACTGTTATTTCTACAAAGGCCTTATCAATATCAAAGGTATTAAAGAACAATCATATTTTTATTGGTCCTGATATCTTACGTCATACCTCAGAACATCCTGAATTTGTTGAAGATCGCCAAATGCTTAAAACCTGGCGTGAGAAATCGGCTGCTGAAGGGCTAAGAATTAAGATAGGGCATTGGAATATTGTTGGAAATCCAATTGCTATTTTAGTTGATTTTTCGACGTTCATTTCAAGCAAGGATGAAATTTTTAAGATTTTCTGGGAAAAATACAAACTCGATTCGCTTGCAGGACAATGGGATTACATTGAGCCGGCTTTATTTGGCTATGCTGCCGGAAAGGTTATTGAAAGTTATACCCGTTATTTTTTAAGCCGAAGTCATAAAATTGTAGCCCATTTTCACGAATGGATGACTGGTTCAGGCTTATTGTATCTCGATTATGCTGCTCCTCAAATAGCTACTGTTTTTACTACACATGCTACTGTATTAGGTCGCTCAATTGCTGGTAATGGCTATCCTCTTTACGATAATATGGAGAAATACAATGCTGATATTAAAGCACTTGAATTCAATGTAGTATCTAAACAATCGCTCGAAAAGCTTTCTGCTGCCAATGCTGATTGCTTCACAACAGTTAGCGAAATAACATCGAAGGAGTGCTCTGTATTTTTATCAAAAGAGGTAGATTTAGTTACACCAAATGGGTTCGAAAATACATTTGTTCCAACTGACGAGGAATTTAAACTACAGAGGGTTGAAGCTCGTATTAAATTTTACGAAGTAGCCGAAGCTCTCTTAACTTGCGAAGTACCCAAAGACAGTATTTTTATTGGTGTAGGTGGCAGGTACGAATTCAAAAACAAAGGCATTGATGTATTTCTAGATGCTTTGGGCAAACTTAATAAGGATGATAAACTAAAAAAGAATGTTTTGGCTTTTATTATGGTTCCGGCAGGGCATCATGGACCGCGGAAGGACGTTTTTCATAACCTAATGGATAAAGATAACGAAAATGTTATCGTACTAAGCAACAAACACATAACTCACTATTTACTCGATCCCGAAAATGATCCTATTCTAAAACGTGCCAAAGAACTTGGATTAAACAATAACGAGTCAGATAAAGTTAAACTGTTTTTTGTTCCTTGTTATCTCGATGGCAACGATGGAATAATAAACAAAACCTATTACCAAATGTTAATTGGGCTCGACTTAACTGTTTTTCCTTCGTATTATGAGCCTTGGGGTTATACTCCACTTGAAAGTCTTGCTTTCGAAGTTCCAACAATAACTACAACGCTTGCAGGATTTGGATTATGGGTTAATAAATACTATAAGGGAAACCATCCTGGAATAGATGTCATTGAGCGAACAGATACAAATGATGATTTTGTAGTAAATTCTATGATTAAGTATATAACTAATTTTGCTCAAATAGATAATGATACCCGTGAGTCTTTAAAGAAAAATTCTGTGGATGTTTCTAAAATTGCATTATGGGAGAACTTAATTGATCATTATTATAAGGCTTATAACATAGCACTAAGCAAAGTTGATGAGAGAATAGACAAGTTGCTTGATCAGGACAGACAGGATCAGTTACCATATATCGAACAGTTGATTCCGGTGAATAAACCCAATTGGATTCGGTTGATGATTCAAAAAAATATCCCTAAAAAACTCGAAGCTCTTGATCAGTTATCACGAAATTATTGGTGGTGTTGGAATCAAGATGCATTAAATCTTTTTGAAGGTATTGATCCTGGTATGTGGAAAGAAAGTGGACATAATGCATTCCTTTTTCTCGAAAAAATTTCGTTTAATAAATTCCAACAATTGGAAAAAGATGAAGCATTTTTAGTGCAATTGGAAAGTGTTCATAAAAATTTTCAACAATATCTCGAAAAGAAGAAAGAACAAAAAGGACCAAAAATTGCATATTTCTCAATGGAATTTGGAATCCATAGTTCTTTAAAGATTTATTCGGGTGGCTTGGGTATTCTGGCCGGTGATTATTTAAAGGAAGCCAGCGATAAAAATACCGATATTACAGGTGTTGGTTTATTATATCGATATGGATATTTCTCACAACAAATATCAACAACAGGAATGCAGATAGCGGTTTACGATCCTCAGGATTTCTCTAAAATACCTGCAATACCCGTTCGCGACGAAAATGGAAATTGGATTACTATCACAATTGTTTTCCCTGGCCGTGACCTATTTGTCAGAATATGGAAAGTTCAGATTGGTAGAAATGCACTTTATTTACTTGATACCGATTTTGAAGATAACCTGCCCGAAGATCGATCTATCACGCATCATTTATATGGAGGAAATCTCGAAAACAGACTTAAACAAGAACTTGTACTTGGAGTTGGTGGAATAAGAGCCCTAAATGCACTTGGAATAGATCCCGATGTTTATCATTGTAACGAAGGGCATGCTGCATTTATTGGTATTGAGAGAATAAACACCCTCATAAAAAATGAGAAACTTTCGTTTGCCGAATCCCTTGAAGTGGTTCGTTCAACATCACTTTTTACGACTCATACTCCAGTACCTGCAGGACACGACGCATTTCCCGAAAACCTGCTAAGAACCTATATTGCACATTATCCAGATAGATTAAAAATTCCTTGGGAACAATTTATTGACTTGGGTAAAATCAACTTTAATAATCCTAATGAAAAATTCTCCATGAGTTTTCTGGCAGCAAACTTATCACAAGAGATAAATGGAGTAAGTATGTTGCATGGAAAAGTAAGTCGTGATATTTTCAAAAACATGTGGCCGGGATTTTTCCCCGACGAATTACATATTGATTATGTAACAAATGGAGTGCATTTTCCAACATGGGCTTCGGCCGAATGGAAGAGTTTATGTAATATTGAGTTAAGTAACGAATCTACAGATTTTAATTACACTACTGAATGCTGGAACAAAGTATACAAAGTAGGTGATAGTAAGATTTGGGAAATAAGGCAACTACAGAAAAAGAACCTGATCAACTTTATTCGGGAACGCTTACTCGAGCCTGATACTATGAAATATGATAATCCTAAACAGATTATCGAAATTCGTGAAAAAGTAAGAGAGAATATTCTAACTATAGGATTTGCACGACGATTTGCTACCTATAAAAGAGCTTATCTATTATTCCGTAATATTGAACGTTTAAGTAAAATAGTAAATAATCCTGATAAACCAGTACAATTTATATTTGCCGGTAAAGCACATCCAAACGATCTTGCCGGACAAGAAATGATAAAACGAATCGTTGATGTTTCAAAACGTCCCGAATTTATTGGCAAAGTTATTTTCTTGCAAAACTACGATATGGAGCTTGCCCGAAATATGGTTCAGGGTGTTGATATTTGGCTTAACAATCCTACTCGCCCACTGGAAGCATCAGGCACTAGTGGAATGAAAGCAGTTATGAATGGAGTTTTGCATTTTAGTGTTCTCGATGGATGGTGGGTAGAAGGTTATAAACCAGATGCCGGATGGGCATTACCAGAAGAGCAAACATACGAGAACAACGATTATCAGGACGAACTCGATGTAGAAACTATTTATAACATCATCGAAAACGAAATAATTCCGGCTTATTATAGTCGAAATAAAAACGGATTACCCGAAAAATGGGTTGGATTTATTAAAAATTCAATTGCTAAAATAGCTTCTGAGTTTACTACACATCGTATGCTTACTGATTATGAGAATAAGTATTATTATAAACTGGCAGAACGAGGAAAACGAATAATTAATGATGATTTTCAATTAGCGAAAGATCTTGCGGCATGGAAAAAGAATGTGTCAAGAAACTGGGAAAGTATTGAGATTATTTCTATCAAACAATTTGATGTGTCAAAAGAACCTATCGTAATAGGTAAAAAATATAGCGCAACAGTTGAAGTTAAGCTTAATGGACTAAGTGTAAATGATATTGGAATTGAACTGGTTGTTGCTGAACCGATCGATAGCGAAAATGTAAAAATTACTCATACCCAGGATTTTGAAGTCAAAAAGGTAGAGGGATCATTAGTAACTTATTCGTTGGATATTGTACCTACCGAGCCCGGAGTGTTTGATGCAGGGATAAGGATGTATGCAAAAAATCCAGATTTGCCACACCGACAGGATTTTTGTCTGGTTAAATGGTTGTAAGTAATATCAAAATCATAAAACAACTTAAATAAACTAACAGCTATAAAAATGAATAAAATTGACTTTAAAAAACTCGATCAGGATTTCAAAAAATCACTTAAATCAAATGATTTTCAACAGGTTCTTGCTGATTTGGACGAATGGTTTAAAACGGCAAAAAAGGAAGATCTGAATTATAATTCAGCATTATTTTTAAAGGGTTATATCTTAGAGTTTGGTAATAAGGATATCGAGAACGCCAACATTTATTATGAACAGGTAAAAACCATTGATAATTTGTGGTTTACATTAGGAAATGAATTAATTGGTCAAAGTCCTGAAAAAGCAATACTTTGCTACAGTAAAGTAAAAAAAGACATTGTTCAAAACAACTTGAATTTTAATATTGGACTATGTTATGAGATTTTAAAAGACACCAATAAATCGAATGAGTACTTTAATAAAATTAATAAAGAAACAGTATTTCGCGAAACAATGCAGAATCCATTGATATTTAGCTTAGTTATGTTTTTAATTGCATGTATTTTTGCAGTTTGTAAGGCAAAACAAGGATGGCTTATTGCATCTTGTGTAGTTGGTGCTTTTGGAATAATGGCTACTTGGACTGAGTTCAAAACCTATATGAAAATCAGCAATCCTAAAACCAAGTTTTGGAGAAGCTAGCAATAGAAAAAAGATTTTTAAGCACTTTAGGGTATTTTGAAATTGCTCTTTTTTCCCAGCTAGCTCAGCAAGGATGTCTTGATTAATTAACAAATAACTAATTCTTCTTCAAATCCCGTAGGAGTCAAATATCAATAGAGAACTGTTTTATATTGTTTTCTGCGACTCCATAGGGGTTAAACAATCTGTATATAACCACAAGCTTTTCCAACTTTTAAAAAGATTTATTATATTTAGCTTTTGTAAGCTATGGAAAACCTGAATAAAATATTTGTTAGCGCGCGTCTGATGACGCGCGCTTCTTTTATTACCACAGCAGGTGCCGACATATTGTCGGGGCCCCCGTTAGCGCTCATCCTCAGATGCGTGCAGCGGAAAAATCCGCCTTGTTGTAAAAAATTTTTAAATTTACTTAGTATTAGCTAAGTAACTGGAGTAACCAAATTAATTGGGTTGTGAAAATGCGCACGCATCTAAAGACGCACGTGAACAAGGGGATTAAAAATTATTTAGATTCCTTTTAAATTACAAATTGGTAATACGTTACTTCAATTAAGATTTCTATACCAAAAATATCATGAATAATTACAATTTATAGGGATTTTATATAAAATATCGAATCTTAAATATCACATATCAAATCTATTATAAAATTTGTTATGTTTTTTAACATATTTATTTAAATGAGTTTATTTTAAAATCAAGTTATTTTCGCAATTCAATTTTACCTTTCACATTGATTTTTTTCAATATTATATACTAAATACTCTAATTTAGAATTATTAATATAATGAGGCAATTCTTGTCCGCAAGCATTGTATGCTGGTTATTATTATTGTTTTTACCTCATGTACAAGCGGATAATAATTCTACTATTATTATTCCATCAGATGATAAAATCTTAGCTACCATCCCAGTTAACAATAGTAAATCAGGTAATAGTAAAGGAATACAAATCAAATCTGAAAAGTATTCAATTAATCAGTTTCGTGATTTTGATTTTAGCAAGACTGTAAAAGAAGATATATCATCTTATAATCAAATACAAAACACTAATAATCAAGCCAACTCTCCTGGTTCTTTTGCCGATTCCTCTGCTTATTACGAATCATTAACAAATGAATTACTTGCGCTTGTTGAAAGCGAAAACCGTTTTATTGATAAACTAGATTCGTCGACAATAATTAGTTTACCTGTTGGTATTAAAACTGAATTGGGTGGGCTTGAATATACTATTTTAATTAATCAGGTTAGTTTTAAACCAGATGGTGCTTATTTTGATGCTTATATGTCATTCGAAATCCCACAAAGTGGTAAAAGATTAACATTTAAAGGATTAAATATTCCATTCTCTTTTTCGGGTGGTTTAAAAAGCGATGTAAGATTAGAGTTGGTTTCAAAGATTCCTGTAAAGTTTGGTGATGGCATAACCTTGGAAATACAAGGAAATGGTGGGTCATATGTTATCTGGGATTGCTATGGATTCAAAAAAATGGGGATAGCAGCCGATATAATCTTTTCTGAGGAATTGATTGTTCCTGAAGATGCTAATGGGAAAATTATTAAAGACAAAAAAGTAAGGTGCAGTTTTACAACCGAAATGTCTAATTGGAATGATTTAATTGTTAGTTTAAGTTTACCAGCATTTCAGGTTGCAGGAGTCGAAGGAGTTGGTTTTACAATTGAAAATGCAGTATTTGATTTTAGTGATTCTGTAGTTCCTCAACCATTAAACTGGATGATATCCAATGGTTTTGGAAAAGTGTCAGCAACATTTGCAGGGAAAAAGGTTGATAGAATAATAGATGTCTTTGCCGAAGTAATTAATAAAGCAGATTCAATTATTAAAACGGATCATGAATTATTATATAATTCTATACTAGAATCAAATAAGTACAGTATTTCATATAGTGGAACTCAACATATGAGATCTATAGCAGGAAGTTCTTCTCCAAGTAATCACTCTTTCGGTGCTGCGGTTGACTTTAGAGTAAAATATAATCCACAGTATGAAGTTGGAGATCCTCCATTTGAGGCAAAACTTTTAGAATGTGTTATTAATTTTAGAGTTAATCAGGGTAATAAATCTAATAGTATTGTAAGGGATAAGAGTCTTGAATTTTTGAGAGCCATACATGGCAATAATTATCCTGCCTCAGTTTCAAACCAAACATCAATTATGCGACATTATCGCATAATAAGAGATAATAATACAACTGTAGCAGCATTATCTGGTATCTGTGATAGTGCTATTGTTATACAAAATTTCTCTAATCAACGTACTGATATTATCAGTGCTCTTAATCGTCATAAATCACGAGCGATATTTGATGTTGCATCAATTACTGGAATAGATTCCCTTGTTGCACACTTGAATCGTGTTACTGGAGACACTATACCAATGAAAAACGATGTTAATATTGCTGCATTTTTTACTGAAAGAAGCAGTTTTATTGCAGCCGTAGGTAAAAACAACTCTATTAATGACTTTATTACATATTTTGAGACACAGGCAAATAGCAATGACCGAAATAAGAATAAATTATTTGAGGATGGCTTTGCCGATATAGAGCCAGAAGTGTATGAGGCTTTTAATAAAGCACATAAATTGGTATGCAAAAGAATAATGGGCAAAGAATTACCTATAGAATGGGGAGGCAATTTTAATAATAAGATAGATGCTATGCATTTTGGTTTAGCAACTGAATTTGTAAAATACCTAACAAATCAACCAATAAAGGAATAAGATTATGAAATATTATATTTTAAATATCTGCATTTTAATTGGCATGTTTACACAAACCATAAATGCGCAGGAAGACTTAACCGAGGCAAATATTGACAGTATTTATGAGGCTACAATAAAGGCATTGCCTGAATATAAAAAAGAGGTGGTTTATGTAGAGCATGAAAATTACGATTGGGATTCCATTGTCTTTTGTTTTGATAATAAGGATTTAAGTATATAATGAAATATACTAAGTATAATATGTCAGAATTTCCTATGGATAGATGGACTTGGGAGGAATATTTAAGAATGGGTGATAGGTTAATAATGAATCGATATAAAAGCAAGTCTGTTACTTATGGGGAAATCCCAAATAGAGTTTCTTTGAGCGATTTTAAAGTATATTTTAATTTGAAAGGGGAAGCTATTCAATATTATGACCCGATAGAAGCATCCGGTACAAGAGAAATGGTAGATTCACTACTACAAATTGAAACATGGAAAACATCAGTGCCTTCAAATGAATTAAAATATTATAATAGCGACAGTAAAAAAGATACAGCAGTTATAGAATTATTAGTAAAGGAGTATCCGAAATATAATTACCTATTAGAATAAGCTCGGTTCGCCTGAGGCTGTATTGTTCGGATCTGTTAATTTACTAATTTATCAAACAAGTTAACTACAATGAAAAGTAATAATGAAAAGAGATAAAAATTATTACCAGAAAATTTATGATTTAAAGTCATGGCAAGGATTTCATGTAAATCAATTGGGATACATTAGAAATCTTATACTTGTACTATCAACTGCAGTATTAGGATTCACTGTAAAATTGCTTATAAACGAGAGTGTTACTGATAGTTCTGATATTCTGGCAATAAAAATCACTTGTGGATTATTGTTTGGTTCAATAATCTCAGGGATTTTAATGGCAATATTTGAATCTGAGAACTATAAACTAAAATATAAAATTGGAAGGATGTTAGAAAATAAATCTGACTTTGATCAACTACCTGATGACATTGAGAAGAAACAGAATTGTTGTGATTGTTTTGAACTAATTAACAAAATTTTGCTTTATTCGGAACTTACAATGTTTGCAGTAGCGGTTGGAATTTTAACTTTTATATTTTTTTAACCCCCAGCTAGCGCGCGTTTGTAACGCGTGCTTATAAGCAAAAACGAAAGTGAGCAACGTATGCAAAAATGTTAATGAAAAAGTAATTTTATATATGTCAGATAAATATAAAATATATGATAAAGACAAAGCTTATTTTGTAACCATAACAGTTGTTGGATGGATAGATATATTTACCAGATATAATCATAAATTAAAAATTGTAGAATCGTTAACATATTGTCAGCAGAATAAAGGTTTAACAATATTAGGCTGGTGTTTAATCTTGCTCGAGCGGACATGTTGTCCGGTCGTAAAAATAATAGCAAATGCAGCTGGCGCCGACATGCCTGTCTGCCGAAGGAAGGAATACCGCAGCAGGATGATGTTGGTGACTTTAATAGTTTTTAAGTATGTACAGATAAAATATTTATATTTGTAACATGAGAACAGAAGTAAATATTAATGCGAATATGCTTACATGGGCAATTGCACGTGCAGGGTATGATTTGCTTGAATTTACTAACAAAGTTCCAAACTTAACTGAGTGGATCAAAGGTGATAAAAAGCCTACAGTAAAGCAATTAGAAGATTTTTCTAAAAAAGTACACTTGCCTTTTGGTTATCTTTTATTGCCAGAACCACCCAAAGAGAAACTACCTATACCATTTTTCAGAACCAATAATTCTCAAGCTACTAAAGTTAGTGTAAACATTTACGATACAATTATACTTTTACAACAACGTCAGGATTGGTTAAGAGATTATCTTAAAGATAGCGAATTCGATACATTACCCTTTGTTGGTAAATTTAAAAATGCAAATAATGTTCAAGATATTGTTGATGATATTCGTAATTCTCTTGGATTAAATGAAAATTGGGCAAATCAATTTAAAACTTGGCACGAATCTCTTGATTTTTTAATTCAACATATTGAAAATATTGGAATCATTACTGTTTTCAATGGTATTGTAGAAAATAATACTCATCGTACTATAAATGTTGAAGAATGTCGTGGATTTGTCCTAGTTGATGAAATGGCTCCATTCATGTTTGTCAACAATTCTGATAGTAAGGCAGCTCAAATGTTTACTATTGTGCACGAATTAGCTCATATTTGGACAGGCCATAGCGCTGGGTTTGATTTCAGAAAACTTGAACCTGCGGACGACCCGATTGAAAAACTCTGTGATAAAGTAGCTGCTGAGTTTTTAGTACCTGAGAAATCTTTTATTAAAGTATGGAATAATAATCCAGATTTCAAGAATACAGCAAGATATTTTAAAGTTAGTGAAATAGTTGTTGCCCGAAGGGCTTTGGATTTAGGCAAAATTACCAAACAAAAGTTTTTTGAATTTTATAACGAATACATAAATAGGGAGCATTTAAAAAAAGAAAATCAGAGCTCTGGTGGCGACTTTTATGCAACTACCAGAAAAAGACTTGGTTTAGCTTATTCTACTCATATTAATAATGCAGTTAAATCTGGAAAATTACTTTATCGCGATGCATATAAACTTACTAGCTTAAAAGGGGATACGTTTCAAACCTTTTTCTCTAAGCATATTTAAACGATATGGGATTATATGTAATTGATAGTATTTTTTTTATTCAAGCACATAGAGACATCTACCCGTTAGACGTTGCATTTAGCTTTTGGAATAAAATTAAACAACTTGCTGGTGAGGGTAAAATAGTTAGTATTGATAAAGTTAAGGATGAACTTTATGATAAAAATGACGCATTAGAAGCATGGTGTAGAAATAATTTACCAGAAGATTTTTTCAAAGACACATCTGGTATTATGATTGAATATGGTCAAGTTACTTCTTGGGCTGTTTCAAAAAGTTCACATTATCTTCCAGCTGCCATTAATGAGTTCTTATCTGCTGATGAAGCTGATGCTTTTATTATTGCATATGTTTTAAACGATAAGAATAATAGAACTCTTGTAACACAGGAAACAAGTGAACCAAACAGGAAAAGTAAAATTAAAATTCCTGAACCATGCAATGAGTTTAGTATCCGTTATATCAAAACAATGGAAATATTCAGAGAATTAGGTGTTACATTTTAATTATTTAGCTAGTGTTTATCAGAAATCCATATATGCTATAATGATTCAAAGTTAATTTACAATAATAAAATGAAATTTAAATTACTTATCTGTATCGGTTTACTTAATTTGAATGCCTGGGCTCAGAGTGATAAAAGTATTTCCGAAAAGCTAGACAGTTACATGATTTCTGTTCATACCGAACAATACAATCCAAATCCTGATAAAGAGTTGCTGAATGAAAAAAATGCTGAAAAACTTTTGCCTTTACTCAAATCGTATTACAACGATTCATTGGCTAAAGTAAGATTGCAGGCTTATTATTTAACCTATAAAACAACGTATAAAAGCACAGATAATAAAAACAGAACTGACGCGGTTTACAGCTTAGTTAATGCCTTAAAGGATTCTGATGCAGGGAATGTTGGTAATGTTGCCGATTGGCTGACTATTTTTAGAACCATCGATTTTACTTCTGTTTCAAAAGATAGTTTAATATCGGTATTGCACAATCCGGTTTCGAACCTTCATAAAATAATTAAATTGGTTGCTTTTGCCGGAATAACCGACCAGATAAATTATTTGCAACAGGGTATTGCTGCTAAAACAATTACAACAGGCAAAAATTTATGGGCTGCCCATTTGGCACTAGCACGTTTTGGAGTAGAATCAGAAATAGATTATTGTGTTAACCAGGTAAAGAACCAAGCAGTAAACGATGATGTAATTTATGAATTGATTCCCGACTTAGTTTATACCCGACAACGAAAAGCTTACGATTACATTTTAACCATATTAAACAGTACACAAAAAAATTGTTATTCGGCAAATCCCGAAAATCCGCAAAAAATTGAGTGTGGTTATCGTGTAATGGAATATCTGGCACCAGTTATTAAAAACTTTCCTCTCGAGATTGATTCTACTGGCGAACTAATTACCAACGACTATGTAAATGCATTGAAAACACTACGTAATTGGTTTAAAGAAAACGAACAAACCTACGAAATCATTACTGATACGTATTAAAGTACAAGATATCATGGGTATTGCCAACATGTTTTTCCTGCAAAAGGAAACTCAATTTGTTTGGACTTAATGCAGATATGACAAACCAAACAAATTGTCACTACGAAAGAGGACTGAAAGGGCGATCCGAAAGCTTTCGGAAGAAGCAGTCTTATTATTTTGTCTATGGATTGCTTCACTTCGCCATTTGGCTACGTTCGCAATGACCTTTTGTATAGGTTGTCATTTTGAGCTTGTCGAAAAACAGACAACAACCCTCTTTTTGATCCAACCTCGTATTAATAGAAAATAGTTTTATTACAGTTTCTACACTCCTGTAAGAGTTAAACAATCTGTATATAACCACAAGCTTTTCCAACTTTTAAAAAGATTTATTATATTTAGCTTTTGTAAGCTATGGAAAACCTGAATAAAATATTTAAAGCGCTTGAATTTGCTGCAAACCGACATAAATACCAAACACGCAAAGGTGTTGGTAAAATTCCATACATTAATCATCCGATTCGAGTTGCCAAGACATTAATTGATTTTGATGAGGATGATTCTGATTTAATTGTTGCGGCCTTATTGCATGATGTTGTTGAAGATACAGCTCAAGGCGAACAACAAATTAAAGGATTATCGGATCTCATTCTGCAAATGTTTGGTGAAAATGTGTTACTTGCTGTGTTGGAAGTTACAGATAATAAATCGCTCTCAGTTGAAGAGCGTAAAAAGATGCAGGTTCAATTAACACCAAGATTATCCGACAGAGCGAAAAAAATTAAAATCGCTGATAAAATTTGTAATATTCAGGATATAATAGATGATCCTCCTGAAGGCTGGTCCGAAGATCGTAAAATCGCTTATCTCGATTGGGCAAAACAGGTGGTTTCTGGTGCTCGAGGTTTAAATCACGAGATGGATGCATACTTTGATGAGGTTTATTCAACATCGATGCGTAAACTGGAATAATAATTTTGTATTTCTGATTTTAGATTTATCTTTATTCCTTGGTTAAAATAAAACCATATTACTTGCATTTTTATTTCTTTCCTGATTATTTTTTCCCTTCTCAGCATTGTTCTGTATAATCATCATAGCGAGTCAGTTGAGGAATGCAAATCAAATATCGGTTATCCATTCGATGATTTTAAATTTGGGCTTCTAGCATTTTTCTCAAATTGCAGTCAAAACACTGAAATCGAAGCATATTATATTTATTGCGATAAAAAAAGGAGTTTTTAAGTAAAATCAATCCCTGGCATAGAAAATATTATTGAGGGAATTGAATAAACTTACAATTTTTTTAAATACATCCCTGGATAAACTAGAAACGATTAATTATTCAATATAAATGATCCTTATTAAATATTAAACTGTACTTTTAACTGTTAAATACTTACTAAAAATTCAGGCTATGAAAAAAATTATTATTAGTTTCTTATTGATAGCTGTTGTTTTAACATTGAACAGTTGTGAAAAGAAAATAAGCGGTTGTACTGATAAAGATGCTACTAATTATGACCCAGATGCCAATGATGATGACGGTTCTTGCATTCTACTTGGCTACTACGAGGAAGAAAATAAAATATTTGATGACTTTGAAACAGATATTCTTAATCCATTGTGGTTCTCAACAACAACAGGATTAGGAGGTTTAGCTTATTTGCCTGAGCAATCATTATTAGTTCTTCATACAGGAGTGTACCAATATGGTGGGGGTTCGGCAAACGTAATATCTTTAAAAAAGTTTGCTGTAACTAATGGGACACTTGTTTTTGAGGGTGCATTCCAACCCTATGAGGATTCTAATTATGCATATGGTGATGGCCAACCCAGAGGTTTAGTAGATGGTACCGATAGAAATAACGCTATAGAATTTGTTAGCATTACAGGTTCTTCAATTTCTGCAAGAACAGTTATGAATGGTATAGCTACTGAAACTAGCTACAGTATAGGAAGTACAGTTAATTACATGAGAACATATCGTATAGTGGCCAGTTCAAGTGTTGTGGAATTTTACTTGAATGATTTATTAATAGCTACTCATACAACAAATATCCCAATAGTTCCATTAAATGTTTATTTTGGTTCAAGCTGGGTAGGATATGGTAATGTTCCTATTTCTACTGATTATGTTTCATATGAAATTACAAATTAACTATTTAAATATATTGGAAATAACATAGAATTTTATTGGATGAAAAAATTTTGAACAATTGACACATTCTCAATAAATTAAACCTAAAAGGATTTACATTGTCTTATTACAAAAGTTATTTTATTAAATGCTAAACCATTTTTTGTATTTCTGATTTTAGATTTATCTTTACCACGTGATAAAAAATAAAACCATACAATTCTCTACTCTATTCGTTACCTGGGCAATTATTTTTGCACATAGTATTATTCCACATAATCATCACCACGAATCAGTAGAAGAATGCAAATCACATTCATGTAGCAGTTTATCGGGTATCGCAACATTCTATTCCAGCCATGATCATAATAACGAAGACTCTAATCATTGCCATTTTAATATAAATACAACACTAACCAAGTTTGTTGATTCTCCAAACATTTTTTTCTATTCTACAAGTATTATTATTCCTGTATATACTAAGATTCAAACAATTCATTTTACTAATCAGAATCTTTTACTAAAACATTTTTATTTCGATTCCTTTACACGTCGGGGTCCTCCATCTTTTTCATAATTCAAATTTCCATTTTTTTTATTATTGATGCCATTTTAGGTATCGAATCATTTATTTATACATTTAATAATTATGAAAAAGACAATTTATATTATAGTTCTATCAATATTTGTAACTTTTGCATTTTCATGCGGAAACAAAACAACTCAGTCAGAAGAAACACATTCACATGCCGATGGTACAGTTCACGAAGGAAGTGTTCATACCGAAGCAACTGAAACCGCTCCCGAACAGGAAAGCTTTGAAGTAGAAGCCGATAGCAGCGAAGAGCATTCGCATGATCACGACCACGACCATTCACACGATCATCAATAGTAGACAAAATCGTTATAATAACACTATCAGATTTGACAAAAAGCGATTCTGATAGTGCTTATTAGATTTTGAATAAAAAATTAATAATCTAATCAGTATATGAAAAATCAATTATTATTTATGTTGATTTTACTTTTTGCAGGGTTTTCCTGTAAGAATAAGTCGACCGAATTACATGATCATGAAGGTGAAGAAGTAAAAATCTATATAACAGAATATTCAGATCAAATAGAACTGTTTGCCGAAGCAGATCCTTTTATTATTGGAGAAACAGCAAATATTCTTGCACACTTTACTTTACTTTCTGATTTTAAACCAATCCCTGAAAGTTCAATAACAATGAGTTTAATTGTTGGAACAAAAGGTATTCGTCAAACAATTACTGAACCTGTAAAACAAGGCATTTACAGTTTTGACTTGAAACCTGAAATTGCAGGAATAGGTAAAATTATTTTTGATATCAAAAACAAGGAAGGTGATTTTCAGGTTATTGTTCAAAATATAACTGTTTATACACAAGAAGAAGAAGCTCATGAGGCAGCTGAAAAATCTGTTGTTTCAAAAACAAATACAACTGTGTTTACAAAAGAACAATCATGGAAAATTGATTACTCAACAGAATCACCTATTAGTGAGCTATTCGGACAGGTAATTAAAACTACAGCTCTTGTTCAATCAGCTCAAGAGGATGAGATTATTGTTTCTGCCAAAACAAATGGTATCGTAATTCTATCGACTGAAAATGTATTAGAAGGAATGAATGTTTCAAGTGGGCAAGTCCTGTTTACCATTTCTGGAAACGAATTAGCCAATGATAATTCATCGGTACGATTTGCCGAAGCGAAAAACAATTTCGAAAAGGCAAAAGCAGATTACGAGCGATTACAAGAACTTGCTAAAGATAAAATTGTTTCGGAAAAAGAGTTGCTCAGTACAAAAAATCAATACGAAAATGCAAAAGTAACTTTCGACAACCTAAATAAAAATTTCAGTTTATCCGGACAAAAAGTTTCCAGTCCAGCAACTGGTTTTATAAAGCAATTATTTGTTCAAAACGGGCAATATGTCGAGGCTGGCTATCCAATTGCTACTATTTCAAAAAATAAAACACTTTTACTTATTGCAGAGGTTCAACAGAAATATGCTTCCATATTGAGTACTATTAATTCAGCAAATATCCGTACTATAAATAATAATCAAACATTTTCATTAGAACAATTGAATGGCAAGGTTTTATCGTATGGTAAAAGTACCAATAGTAATAATTACTTAATTCCTGTAAATCTTCAGATTGAGAATAAAGGCAGTTTGGTAATGGGCGAATTTGTAGAAATCTTTTTAAAAGCTATGAGTAATAAACAAACTCTAACTATTCCAAACTCTGCGTTTTTGGAAGAACAAGGAAACAAATTTGTTTATGTTCAAATAACTCCGGAACTTTTTGAAAAAAGAGAAGTGAAAACAGGAGGTACAGATGGCTTAAAAACAGAAATCCTGAATGGAATATCCACCAATGATCGAATTGTAATCAAAGGTGCTATTCTCATAAAACTAGCTCAATCCTCAGGTGCTTTAGATGCTCATTCGGGTCATGTACACTAAATAGAAATGTTAAATGTTAAATGTTAAATGTTGAATGTTGAATGTTGAATGTTAATTAGTTTAAAATGAAAAAGGACAACATAATACTTGATAAATCTTTTGATTTTGCCTTGCATATCATTGAATTATATAAACAGATGACAGCCCAACATGAATATGTTTTATCGAAGCAACTACTTCGAAGTGCAACAAGCATTGGTGCAAATGTTGAAGAAGCAACAGCGGCAATTTCTAAAAAAGATTTTGCTGCTAAAATGTCAATTGCTTCAAAAGAAGCACGAGAAACTCGTTATTGGCTCAGATTAATTGATAAAAGTCATCTGGTAAAGATAGAAGTAAAAGAATACCTGGATGAGATTGAGCATATCATTAATATACTAACAGCCATTGTTAAAACCTCACAAGGGAATTAATAATACCAAACTAAATAGTAAAATAGAAAACACAAATCTATTATCTAAAACTAATAATATCAATGAATTAAAATTCATAATTCATAATTCATAATTTAAAATTCATAATTTAAAATTCATAATTTAAAATTCATAATTTAAAATTCATAATTTAAAATCTCACACTGTGTTAAATAATATTATAAAATTCTCGCTGAACAATAAATACCTGGTATTACTTTGTTCAGTTTTATTAGTGGTTTTCGGATTGAGAACTGCTTCAAATATGGATGTCGATGTATTTCCGGATCTTACTGCGCCAACAGTAGTTGTAATGACTGATGCCCACGGAATGGCTTCAGAAGAAGTGGAACGATTGGTTACGTTTCCTATTGAAACAGCTGTAAATGGGGCTACTGATGTTCGCAGAGTTCGATCTTCATCATCTCAAGGCTTTTCATTTGTTTGGGTTGAGTTTGATTGGGGAACTGATATTTTTAAAGCCAGACAAATTGTAAGTGAAAAACTAATTAGCGTCTCTACTCAAATGCCTATAGGTATTGGGCAACCGGTTCTTGCTCCTCAATCAAGCGTTATGGGAGAAATATTTTTTATTGGAATGCAGGCCGATAGTACAAGCATGATGGAATTAAGAACTATTGCAGAATGGAATGTTAAACCACTGATTCTTGCTACCGGAGGTGTTTCGCAGGTTACAATTATTGGTGGCGATTTTAAACAGTATCAGGTATTGGCAAATCCCCATAAAATGAAATATTATCATGTTTCGATGACCGAATTAGCTGATATCTGCAAAGGAGTAAGTCAAAACTCAACAGGAGGGGTTGTTAGAGAATATGGTAACGAATACGTAGTTCGTGGTATAGCGCGAACATCAGATTTAGAAGAAATTGGTAATTCGTATATTAAATTGATTAACAACAAACCAGTAAGAATTAATGATGTAGCAGAAGTTGTAATTGGCAGTGCTCCAAAAATGGGTTATGCCTCAGAAAATGCAAAACCAGCAATTATTATTTCTGTTTCGAAACAACCAAATGCAAATACACTTGATGTTACACAGCGCATTGAAGAAAATCTTGCAGTTTTACAAAAAACATTCCCTCAGGATGTGAGATTAGATACAAAAATTTTCCGTCAGGCTGATTTTATTGAAACGTCAGTTAATAATGTTAAAAATGCATTATTGGAAGGTGGTATTTTTGTAATCATCATCTTATTTGTTTTTCTAGGAAGTTTCAGAACCACCATTATTTCACTTATTGCAATTCCCTTGTCGTTGCTGGGTGCAATTTTAGTTATGAAATTATTTGGAATTACAATTAATACAATGAGTTTGGGTGGTATGGCAATTGCAATTGGTTCGTTAGTTGATGATGCCATAATTGATGTTGAAAATGTTTACAAACGGCTTCGGCAAAATAGACAAAAACCAGTAGAACAAAAACAATCGTCATTTGATGTAATATTTGAAGCCTCTAAAGAAATAAGAGCATCAATTCTGAATGCAACATTAATTATAATGGTAGCCTTCTTACCTCTGTTTTTTCTTTCAGGTATGGAAGGCAGAATGTTACAACCACTTGGTATTTCATTTGTAGTTTCATTATTTGTATCGCTTGTTGTTGCAATGACACTTACACCGTTAATGTGTAAAATGATGCTTACAGATGATAAGTACCTTGCAAGAAATGAAAATGAAAAATGGCTAGTCCGTAAACTATCTTTTTATTATGAAAAATCACTTTCATGGACATTAAAATACAAAAAAATAGTACTTTTTCTAACTCTTGGATTATTTATAATATCACTGCTATTATTTTCTACATTAGGACGCAGCTTTTTACCTGAATTTAATGAAGGCTCGTTAACATTATCGGTTGTTACAAAACCAGGTGTATCAATTGAAGAAAGCAATCGTTTAGGTAATCTTGTAGAATCAGAGATGCTATTAATTCCTGAAATAACTAGTACAGCAAGAAGAACTGGCAGAGGCGAATTAGACGAACACTCGCAAACAACAAACAGTGCCGAAATAGATATTAATTTCTTGCTTAAAGAACGAAGTCAACAAGAGTTTTTGGCAGATGTTCGAAATTCGTTGTCACGAATCCCCGGTATTGCCTTCACCGTTGGCCAGCCTCTCGGACACAGAATTGATCATATGTTATCAGGTACTCGTGCCAATATTGCAATAAAACTTTTTGGAAACGACTTGAATAAGATGTTCTCTGTAGGAAATCAGATAAAAAGTTCAATTATAGATATTGAAGGATTAGTTGATGTAAATGTTGACCAACAAGTTGAAATACCTCAAATTCAGATTCGTGCAAATCGAAATATGATGGCTCAATATGGAATTACCATCGAACAATTTAACGAGTTTATTGATGTTTCTTTTGGTGGAGAAAAACTTGCTGACATTTACGAAAGTCAACGGAGTTTTGATTTAGTGTTGAGATTAAACAAGGATTATACTGAAACAATCGAAGGCATTCGTTCAGCATTAATTGATACTCATGATGGTAAAAAAGTACCGTTGGAACAAGTTGCTGAAATTGTTTCCATTTCTGGACCAAGTTCAATTAGCAGAGAAAATGTGCAACGAAAAATTGTGATTTCGGCTAATGTTGCAGAACGAGATTTAAGAAGTGTTGTTAAGGATATTCAGAAAAATATTAATGATAAAATAATATTGCCCGAAGGGTACAGGGTTGAGTATGGTGGTCAGTTCGAGAGTGAAGCAAAGGCATCACGAACATTAATGCTTACTTCAATTTTTTCGATACTCATTATCTTTCTTTTGTTATTTCAAGAATTTAAAAATTTCAAATTAGCAGGTATCATTTTGTTAAATTTACCCCTGGCTTTAATTGGTGGTGTGTTTTCGATCTGGTTTACTTCAAGCATTCTAAGTATTCCTGCAATTATTGGTTTTATTACTCTTTTCGGAATTGCCACTCGTAATGGGATTTTGCTCATTTCTAATTATCAGAAAATGCAACATCAGGGTGTCTCTCTCTATGAAACTGTAACAAAAGGTTCGTCGGATAGATTGAATGCAATATTAATGACTGCTTTAACAGCAGCACTTGCACTTATTCCATTAGCCCTTAGAGGTAATTTATCAGGAAATGAAATTCAAAGTCCAATGGCAAAAGTTATTTTGGGAGGACTACTAACATCTACGTTATTAAATATTTATGTAATCCCAGCGGTTTATTATTTAACTCAAAAAAGAAATAATAATGATGAAAAATAAAATTACACTTGTACTGATAATGATTATTGTTTTTATTAGCGAACTTAAATCGCAATCGTTCGACGAGATTCTAAAAACAATTGAATCGAATAATCAGGACATACAAGCAGCACAGAAATTGCTGGAGAGTAAAATCTATGAATATAAAAATATGATTTTACCTGAGGGACCCGAATTCTCATATGGTTATTTCCCCGATAATTCATCCAATATCGGATCGAAAGAAACCTTCGAGATTAGTCAGTCTTTCCAGATGCCCTGTTTTTACAGAAACCAATCTTCGTTATCCAAATTATTAACAGAGCAAGAGAGAATTAGCTATCAACATTTTAGACAAACAGTGCTAGCAGAAGCAAAAAAACTGCTTATAGAATCGATTTATCTTACTAAGATGAGTTATTTGCTTCAAACCCGGTTAGCCGATGCTGAGAGTTTACTGCAAGCATATACAAAAAGACTCGAAACTGGTGATGTGAATTTGCTCGAAGTAAATAAATCAAAATTGTATTTACTTCATATCCAGAATCAGGTAAAGACAGTACAAACCGAATTAAATTCAATTCAAAAGCAGTTGATTTATTATAATGGAGGACAAGAACTGAATTTTGATTTAGCAGAATATCCACAGATTTTAGAAATTAATGCTGATGAAATTACAATCGAAAAACAAAATAACGATCCGGAGTTATTATATGCTTCGAAACAAATCGAATCGTCAGCAAAAATGGTTAAAGTAACCAGAAACTTACAATTACCAAAATTTAGCATGGGCTATGCAGGAGAAACTGTAGCTGATGAAAAGTTTAGGGGCGTTGTTATAGGATTATCGGTACCACTTTGGAGTGGTAACTCGGCTGTAAAGAAAGCAAAATTCGAATCTCAATATTTGGAGCTTAGCAGCTTATCAATGCAAACAAAAATTGAAACCGAAACAAAAGCACAGATTGATAAAATACAATCTCTGAAAAAAAACCTAGATAATTATTCCCAAACATTAAGTTCAGTAAACAATATCGAATTATTAAAAAAATCACTTGAACTTGGCGAAATATCATCAATAGAATACTTTACAGAGATAAGCTACTTTTATCAGATTTACGATGATTATTTGATTTCAGAAAAAGAGTATCAATTAGCAGTATGCGAAATGTTACAGTTTAAATTATAAGTTATTAGCTCTGGCTGTATTTCGAAAACAAAAAATCGTACTTATTTTTATGACATTTGGTTTCACTATTATAAGGAGTTTCGATAATCCGAAACTCCTTTTTTATTAGCTAATACCAATTAATAAATAATGACCACAACCTTGCTGTTAAAAAGCATTGGTTGTTTATAGTAATAAAAAGACGATTAACCCGTTTTTTAAACATGGTTGTATTGTAACATGTTTATTCCAATTACAGCATTCATTACTTCTATTCTATTTTATCTGTGTTTGGCAATAAAGTTTTGGATACAAAACCGACCTCTTCTATTATTATGCCTTATTATAGAAGTTTAATAAAACCATCAATAAAATAGAAAAAAAAGTTATCAACAGCCTGAAATGAATAAAAAACCAAACTTATTAACAATTAACCTACTGATTTCTAAACAAAATAGCAACAATCATCGTAAACTATATAATTTGTAAGGAATTATTTTTATTTTTAACCTTATTTTCAAATAAAAAATTGGCCTTGAATCGCACCATATTTCTTGTAATAATATTCCTAAATATCAACTCAGTATTTGGACAGGATTCGCAGTTTTCGCAATTCTACGCTAGTCCGTTGTATCTTGCTCCGTCGTTTGCCGGATCTACCGATGGTGATCGGTTAGCTATAAGTTACCGGAATCAATGGCCATCTATCCCTAATTCGTTTCAAACGTTCTCTTTTTCTTACGATCATTATTACCCAAAACTTAAAAGCGGATTAGGATTATTAGTTTTGCGCGATCAAGCTGGTTCTGGCTTTTTATCAACAACAAATATTGGTATTGTTTATTCCTATAATATTAAATTTAGAAACAAATGGAGTGTTCGCCCCGGATTAAACTTTATGTTCACTCAACGGAATCTTGATTTTAACAAGTTAATTTTTGGTGATGATCTTTATAATGAATACACCGAAGGTTCAATTGAAGTACCTACCCTTGAGAAAAAAGCAGATATTGATGCTGCAGTATCCATTTTAGCGTATAATAAAGATTATTGGTTTGGATTTACTATGGATCATTTATTACAACCCAATAGATCGTTAACAGGTGGTGTAAGTAATGACCCTTTTAAATATACTTTTTTTGGTGGAGCAAAAATTTCTATTTTCGAAAAATACAATCTTTTAAGTGGCCAAAGTATTTCTCCATCTTTTTTATTTAAAATGCAAGACAAATATAGTCAGCTCGATCTTGGACTTTATTGGTACCAAATGCCTCTTGTAGTAGGAATCTGGTATCGTGGAATACCTGTATTTAAAGAACTTACAAGTAATGATGCAATAGCTTTCTTATTGGGAATAAAACTAAACCAGATTAGCATAGGGTATAGTTACGACCTAACCATTTCGAAATTAGTTGGACACACCGGTGGAGCTCATGAAATTTCAGTTAATTATTTGTTTAATCAAGGTGTTACACAACGTTCGAAACGTAGATCTATGCCTTGTCCAACTTTCTAACAAAAAAAACATTACTACCATCTTGTATAAAATTTTAGCAAAACTTTTTTAGCTTGAATTATATTAATTTATATTTGCTATCGATAAAAAAATGAAAAACTTAAAATAATGGACATGAAAAAAATTTCTTTGTGGTTAAATATTGCCTTACTTGTTGCAGTTGTAGTATTATATATACTTCATTTTACAGGAACAAAAAGTCATACTAATGAAGCTGTAAATGAAGAAACTGGTAGAGCTATTGATAGAGATTATCCAATTGCTTATGTAAATATTGATACTCTTATTTCAAAATACGATATGTTTATTGATAAAAGAGATCAGTTTATGCAAACCAGAGACGAAAAACAAGCTGAATTGCAATTAAAACTTCAAGATCTTGAAAAAGAAGCAATGGATTTTCAAAATCAATATAATAAAGGATTAATGACTCGTACCAAAGCGCAAATGGTTCAGCAAGAGCTTGGTCAAAAAGAACAACAATTGTATATTACAAGAGATAATCTTGCAATGCAATTATCAGAAGAAGAAGGAGTTATGAACCGACAAATTTTAAACAGCATATTAGAATATTTAAAAGAATACAACACTCAATACAACTATCGTTATATTCTTAGCAGCCAGTTTGGTGGACAAGTTTTATTTGCCGATAATACACTTAATATTACATATGATGTATTAAACGGACTTAACGAAAAGTACGCGAAAGAAAAGGGTAAGAAGTAATATTTTTTTTCGACAAACCATTGGAATAATGGAATAGTGGATAATTAAACCAATATCTATATTCTATTATTCCAATTTTTATTTTATAAAGTTCTGATTTAAAATACCTTTAGCAATCAAATGGGATTTGCAAAAACATACCTGGAAAAACAAAAGGAATTAAGTCAATTAATCTCCGAAGAACCTTCTGACAAACTTAGAATAAGCATTATTATTCCATGCTATGATGAACCCCATATTATAAATACGCTAAACTCACTATGGTGTTGCGAAAGATCAGAATCTGCAGTTGAAGTAATTATAATAATAAACTCAAGAACAAATACACCAAAAAATATAATCGATCAAAACAAAAAGTCCTTTATTGAAATAAGTGAATGGATTAAAAACCATCAAGACCCGCTTTTCAAATTCTTTGTAACTAATCAGGCAGATATTCACGAGAAGAATGCCGGAGCAGGATTTGCCCGTAAGCTTGCAATGGATGAAGCTATAAGCCGTTTTGATATGATTAACAAAGAAGATGGAATAATAGCTTCGCTTGATGCAGATGTGACTTTAGAACCAAATTATTTGACTGAGATAGAAAAACTATTTCATGAAAAGCCACACACAAATGCAGCAGTTATTTATTATGAACATCCAGCCTCAGGTGTAGAATTCGAAAAGCCTGTTTATGAAGCTATTGCTAAATATGAGCTTTACCTGAGATATTATAAAAACACACTTGAATATTGTGGGTTTCCAAATCCGTATTACACCATTGGATCATGCTTTGCTGTTTCGGTAAAAGCCTATATTAAACAAGGTGGCATGAGTCGTAAACAGGCTGGTGAGGATTTCTATTTCTTACAAAAAATATTTTCCTTGGGTAATATTGAGGAACTAAATACTACCTGCGTGTACCCCTCTCCTCGCCCCTCAGATCGGGTTATTTTTGGAACAGGCCCAGTAATAAAATCAATTATTGAAAACCCCGAACAGTACTATTTAACATATAATTTTGAAGCATTTACTAATCTTAAAACATTCTTTCAGTCTATTGATCATCTCTACAAAATAGATTTAAGCGACATAAATGATTATCTATATCAGCTGCCACTTCCCTTGGCTGACTTTCTTACTCAAAATGATTTTTTTAATGCTGTCCGAGAAATAAATAAGAATAGTTCCAATATTAGAACCTTTAAAAAAAGATTCTTTGATTGGTTCAATGCATTTAAAATTATTAAATACCTGAACTTCGTTCACGAAAAGTTTTATAAAAAACAAGAGCTCATTAGTGAATGTAAAAAGTTATTGGGAAAGATGAAAGTAGAGACATCAACATTTAAGGAAGATTATTTTACCTATTTGGATTATTTCAGAATGATGGAGAAGAAATTCTAATTACGAGACTCAAACAAAATAATTTCTATCCTTTGCCTTGTATCTTACTTAATCTTCAATAATAACAAAGATTTCCTCGTTGGGTTTCTTCATGAAATATTGTTCGCGGGCAAATTTCTCGAGGTTTCTATTGCTGGTTTTTAGCTGCTTTAAACGTTTAGAATCAATCTCGATACGTTCGGTATAATAAACACGATCCTTTTCAAATTGTCTTAGCTTTCTAATTTCTTTATACCTATCAATCAAATTATTGCGATCAAAAAACAACAGCCAGAAAAAGAATATTATAAGGGTAAGTATAAACTTATTCCTGAAAAAAGGAAGAACCCTAAGAAATATGCTTTTAGTTGAACTCACAGCCTTATCGTTTAGCGCAAATTAAAAGAAAAAAAACACTCAAATCAAAGATTTAGCATGGAAAGTATTAACAGTTTATTTAACAATAGGTACTTTCACCAATAGAAAATATCAAATTGTCGAATGTCTCACTAATCTGAATTTAACCACCTGAAATAAGATGTAGCACGTTCACATCATCTCCCTCTTTTACAATAAATGATTTATATTGGTCTTTTTTAACCAGTTCGCCATTCACTTTTATTACCAGCATTTTAAATGTGTAGTTTTTTATTTCTAGAAGCTGGCTTATAGTTATGTTATTCTGATCGAGTACTTCGGAACGATTATTTAAAGTGATATTCATTATTTTTCAGCATTTCTTATTTTAGTAAAATCTCAAGCACCGTATTTGCCTGCATATTCGCTACCATTCCAACTCTTGGAGCCAGCGGAGGATTTTGGTCTGATATTTCAGATTTTTCATCGCCACAAATATAAATATTTTCTGATTTGCGAAATTTAATTGAATTGCTATCACCCCATCCGGCCATTCCTAAACCAATTACAATTGGAATATCAGGTAAATTTGAAATACAAGTTTCAATAAGCATTTTTTTCATTTCAGCTAAATCGAATGCTTCTACTATCACATCACACTTCTGGTATATAGAAACAATATTTGATTCATTTAGTTTAATATCATGAATTTCAACATTGATTTCAGGATCAATTCGTCTGATGTTTTCTTTTAGTGCAACAACCTTTTTATTCCCGATTTGAAAGTTAAAGAAATATTGCCGGTTTAAATTAGATTCAGAAACAACATCAAAATCGGAAATTATTATTTTTCCTATTCCAATACGTGCCAATGCAACAGCGCAGTTCGAACCTAGTCCGCCTGCTCCTGCAATACCTACGGTATAGTTTTTAAGTTTTGCTTTAATTTCTTCGAATGTCATTCTCTGATAAATTTAATAATTACTTCTTGTAAAATAGAGCGGATTAAAGCCCTGCAATTTGTTTTATTTTTATCAGTTGACTAAAGTTAACAGTCATTTGACTTTGCTTAATATTTTTTACCGTATGCTTTAGCTTACTGTCGTTTTAAAAAAACCTTTTTCATATATGGCATAAACTGTTTTGTGCCACCACCACCCTGAATTATTTTAAGTGTAAGTATATCGTTTGGTTCAAATATAGATCCAAAAAGTAATTTTACATTTCTATATTTAAACATCTCATTATTCATAATTGTTGATGGACCTAATGTAAATATATCACATTTATCGTTTGTTGCATTTACAAGTTCTAAAAAGGTATTGTTAAATACAGAAGTCGATGTTAATATTAATGCATCAGCCTGAGAAACCTTCATAATTTGTTCTTTCATATCAGTTAAAGTGCTATCCTGAAGTGATTTATCGAAAATTGTGAGTTGAATACCTTCGTTTCTGAATTTCTCCGATAATGATCGGAAAAAACCTATCATTACTATGTTTCTATATTGACTGAAATTAATTTTTTCAAAAATATCTACAGTTGTATCGTATGTATTTTCATAATTAAACAACGCATTGTAATATGCATTAAGTATTATTCTGTGTTGTATATTTTTCAATTCAGGAAACCTCAAATCCCTTATTTCAAGATTAACAAAATTATTTAATGTAGCACAAACTCCAATATTGCCATTCTTCAACATTACAGCAACATATTTCTCACCACAAACAATATGTTTTATGTTTTGAAGATCAATTCCGTATTTTTTAAATAAAAATTCGAGAGGTTCCTGCATTATTAAAATTTTATTTTACAAGAATAAAGTAAATTTATTAAATCTGAAATCATTTATCTATTAGTTTTTTATTTGATAAAATGCTCATATTCACATATGTTTATAAAAATACGGATTATATAGTCGATATGTATGATATAACATATTGATTTAAGTCATTTTATACTTTACTTAGATACATTAATTTTATACTTTTGAAAACTGTAACAATAGAAACATAATAAGGAGAAAAATATATGGACATTCAAAAAATGAAAGCAGCTCATAAACAACTCAAAGAGTGGAAATATGACTTGCGCGAAATCGAAAGAGGTTACAACAATCGTACATTGTACATAAATGTTGGAACTCATGAAATCAAAGAAAAGCCTGTTAGCAAACTAATGAAAGACAAGTTTGTTGGTGGTAAAGGTTTTGGTTTAAAATTATTGTGGGATGGTACAAAACCAACTACAAAATGGGATGATCCAGAAAATGAAATTATAATTGCAGGAGGTCCAATTTGTGGTATTACACAATACTCAGGTACTGGTAAAGCAATTGTTGTTTCTATTTCTCCACAAACCGATTCCATTATGGATTCAAACGTAGGTGGACACTTTGGCCCTTTCTCAAAATTTGCAGGTTTCGACGCTATTGAAATTCAGGGAAAATCAGAAAAAGAAATTATTGTTTTTATCGATGGTGTTAATGGTAAAGTAGAAATTTTTGAGGCTCCTGAAGAACCAATCGATAGCCATGTATTAGGTGAAGTGTTGCACGAAATGTTTTCTGATGACGAAAAAGATCGTAAAAATGTTTCTGTTGTTTCTGCTGGTACAGCTGCTGATCATAGTTTAATAGGAATGTTAAATTTTACATTCTGGGATCCAAAACGTAAACTTGTTCGTTTGAAACAAGCTGGTCGTGGTGGAATTGGAACTGTTTTCAGAAATAAAAAAATTAAAGCTTTGGTTGCTAAAGTTCCTGGAGTAAAAGGAAACTTAAATAATGTTGTTGATTTGGAAGCGATTATGGAACGTGGTAAACGTTTCAATAAAGAAATGCGCGAACTGGATGATTCACAATGCCAGATGAAAGCAATCGGAACAGCTCACCTTACAAACATAATGAACGATTATGATTTATTGCCTACAAATAATTTCAAGTTTGGTAGCCATAAAGATGCTGATAAGATTCATGCTAACGTTTGGAAATCAAGATTTACACAAAATATTCCTGATGGTTGCTGGATTGGTTGTAACATGTCGTGTGCTAAAGGTGTTGACAACTACCTTGTAAGAACAGGACCATATGCCGGACAATCTGTAATTGTTGACGGACCAGAATATGAAACAACATCATCGAACGGTTCTATAATGGGAATCTTTAATCCTGACTTTACTATTGAAACAAATTTTTATTGTGATACTTATGGTATTTGCACTATTACATTTGGTACAATTATGGGTTTTGTTATGGAATGTTATGAAAACGGAATTCTGAACGAAGAACGCACTGGCGGATTAAAATTAAACTTTGGTAATGCCGATGGTGCAATGGAAGTATTACATCAAATGGCTCGTGGCGAAGGATTTGGTAAAATTGCCGGTATGGGTGTTCGTAAAATGAAAGAATATTTTGCTGCTCAGGGTTGGGGTGATGCTCAATTTATGCAGGATATTGGTATGGAAAATAAAGGTTTGGAATATTCACAATATGTTTCAAAAGAATCGTTGGCTCAGCAAGGTGGTTATGCAATGACAAACAAAGGACCACAACACGACGAAGCTTGGCTTATTTTTATGGATATGGTAAATAACCAGATTCCAACTTTCGAGAAGAAAGCCGAAGCATTGCATTATTTCCCTATGTTCCGTACCTGGTTTGGTTTAATGGGTTTATGTAAACTTCCATGGAACGATGTTGAGCCAGTTGATAATGCAAAAACCAGCGAACCAGCTAAAGTTCCAGAACATGTTGATAATTATGTAGCTATATATAAAGCAGTAACAGGTAACGATTTCGATAAAGAAGAACTAATCCGCATGTCGGAACGTGTTTATAATTTCCAACGTATATTCAATATCCGTCGTGGTTTTGGTTTACGTAAACATGATGCTCAACCTTATAGAGCTGCAGGTCCTGTTACAATTGAAGAATACGAATCAAGAGCAGAACGTTACGATAAGCAGATGAAAGAAATTATCGGTATCGATCCTGTTGGGAAAACAAGCGCTGAGAAAGTTGCAATTACACGTAAATATCGTGAAGATCGTTACGAGCAATTACTTGATGCAGTATACAAACGCAGAGGATGGACAGCAAATGGTGTTCCAACTATCCAACATCTTAAAGATTTAGGAATGGATCTTCCAGAAGTAATTGATGTTGTAAAAGACAAACAATAATAGTTATTACTTATAAGAAGGCTGACATCCGGATGATTCTGGAGTCAGCCTTTTTTAATTTGAACTTAATGGTAAAGTAAAGCTGAAGACACTCCCTTTTCTCAAAATGCTTTCAACTTTTATCTTACCTTTATTCTTTTCTACAAACTCCTTACATAAAATAAGCCCTAAACCAGTACCTTTTTCACCAGAAGTACCTGTTGATTTAAATTTAACATCGATACGAAAAAGTTTTTGAAGATCTTCTTCTGAAATCCCTGTCCCTTGATCTTTAATTTTAACTTCAATAAATGATTTTTCTTGTTTTGTTTCAATTTCAATATTGCTTCCTTTACCTGAGAATTTTACAGCATTACTAATAAGGTTTCTTATTACAGTATTTATCATTTCTCTGTCTGCATAAGCCATAGTACATTCCTGAATGTTTGAGATTAAATTAATCCCTTTCCTTTCAGCTGCCGATCGATGTAGGTTAATATTAATATCTATTAGTTTCGATAAGTTAAATTCTACAGGTTCAAAACTAATACGATTTCTTTGCGCACTCGACCAGGTTAGCAGGTTGTTTAGTAAATTATAAATTTGACTAGCGGAATCATGAATTTTATTGAATATTTTTAATTTATCTTCATCACTTAGGTGATGAAATTCTTCTTTAATTGACTCACTCAATGATAGTAAGCTTGAGAATGGGTTCTTTAAATCATGAGAAATAATTGAAAAAAACTTGTCTTTAGTGTTATTAAGTTCTTTTAAACTTAATTCTGATTCAGATAATTGTTTATTTACTGAGATTATTTTTTCATTCTGAGTTTTGAGTAGTTTGTTTGTTCTTGTTTTTAATAAGTACCTGTAAATAAGCATGAATAGATTGAATACAATAAAAACTTCTACTAGAATAAACCACCAGGTTTGCCAAAATGGTGGTAAAATATGAATGCTTATTTCAGCTGTATTGCTACTCCATAAATCGTCAGGATTTTTAGCTTTTACTTTAAATAAGTATTTGCCGGGTTTTAATCTCACATACGAAACATAGTTTCTATTTCCTGAATAATTCCAGTCTTTATCCAAATTCTCCATTTTATAAGCATATTGTACTTTATATGGAAATGGATTATTTAAAGCTGCAAACTCAAGTGAAAAGAAGTTGCTTGAATAATCAAGAACGATTTCTTTAGTGTAAGAAATACTTTCGTGAAAGTAATAATGTCCTTCGTATTCAAATATTTTATTTTTTTTATTCTTTGTACGTTTAACACGATCTGTTTCCATCACTTTTATTTCCTTCCCAAAAATCTCGAATTTTGTAATAGCTATTTCAGATTTATTTTCACTAATACTTAATTTTTTAGGATTAAAAGTATTTAGTCCGTATACTCCACCAAAATACATATTTCCACTTTTGCCAAGATGAACTGATCCTCCATTAAACTCGTTACTCTGTAATCCATCATTTATATCGAAATTCTTTGTTTTATAACTAGAAGTATTAAATTTTGATATCCCATAATTAGTACTTAACCAGATATTGTTTTCTTCATCGGGCAATATTCCATATATAACCTCACTTGGAAGTCCTTCTTTAATTCCAAAACGTTTAAATTTTTCCGTTAATGGATTAAAGCGGTTTAATCCAGAATTAGTACCTAACCAAAGAAATCCATTTTTATCTTCATATATCCAAAATACCATATTGTCTGATATACTTTCAATATCATTAAGATTGTTTAGATACGATTTAAAGGTTCCTTCGTGTATATCCATTTTATTAAGACCTCCACCAATAGTTCCAATCCAGAGATCACCATTTTTATCCTGACAAATGCCAGTGTATATATAGTTATGTGATATACTGTTTTTTTGGTTAGGTGAATTCAGATATCTTTTAAACTTTTCTGTAATCGGATCAAATCGATTTAATCCACGTTGAGTTCCAATCCATAAAAAACCATCCTTGTCTTCATAAATACCTCTGACATAATTGTTTGAAATAGAGTTTGCATCATATTCTGAAAACACATAATGCTTAAATCTGCCCGTTTTCGATATAAATTTATTTAATCCACCACCATCGGTAGCGATCCATATATTTCCTTTACTGTCTTGAAACATATATCTAACAGTTGGATTTGATAATGAAGTAGGATCGGCAGGCTTATAAGTATAATGTACAAATTTTTCTGTTTTTGGCAAAAATCTGCTAATCCCATTCTGATTTGTTCCAATCCAAACAGAACCATCATTGGCCTCCAATATTGACCATACAAAGTTTGAGGAAAGGCTATTTACATCGTTTGGATTATTCGTTATTAAATCAAACTTGTGTGATTGTGGATTGTAGATATTTACTCCTGCACCAAACGAGCCAAACCAAAGAACACCTGCACGGTCTTCATATATACTATGAATTGCATTTGCAGAAAGACTTTTTTGATCGCCAGGATTATTAAAGTAATTACTAACAAAATCATTAGTGTCAATTTTATAAAGACCTGTACCGAATGTCCCATACCAAATATTCCCATAGTTATCCTCCATTATAGGTTTTACAGGATTAATTGACTGACTGTTTGACACATCTGGTGCTGGAACATATGATTTAAAAACCCTTTCAGTTTGATTAAAATTATATAGTCCATGAACTTGTCCAATCCATAATCTCTGTCGAGTATCCAAGAATATATTTTCAATAACTTGATTAGCATTAACATTAAGTATGCTTTCTGGTATAGTATAATGATCTATTGATTTGGTTTTAGGATAATATCCAATTAATCCATTATCAGTACCAATCCAGAGTTTTTCTCCTTCAAAAACCATTGAAAGAATGCGTAAGTTTTTATGAGTAATACCTAAATCAATTTCGTTAAAGTTTTTTGATTCATAATTATAAACGACCAACCCTATATTGGTGCCAATCCATATATTACCGGTTTTGTCTAAAACAATATCATTTATTTGTATTGATAATCCTGAAATAGCTTTAAATGGCAAAATTAATCTGGTATTTCTTTTTGATTCAAGATCTATTCTGTTAATCCCATTAAGAGTTCCTATCCAAAGCTGATTATTGTTATCTTCGAGTATGCAGATAATTGTATCGTTTGTTATTTTATTTGATATTGCTGACGAACTTTTGTATTGTGTAAATATTTCTTTTCTGGGATCGAAACGAGTTAAGCCTCCTCGAGAACCAAACCAAAGAATACCAGACTTATCTTCGCAAATCTGGTCAATCCACTTATGCGAAATGCTATTCGGATTTTGTGAGTCAGGCCTAAAGATCTTGAAATTTTTTCCATCATAGCGATTTAAACCATCTTCGGTACCAAACCACATGAAACCTTTATTGTCTTGGTAAATAAAGTATACAGAACTAAGTGATAAACCATCATCAATGGTGAGTCTTTTAAAAGTAATTTGTTTGCTTTGCGACCAGCTTAGGCTTACAAGAGTTAAAAAAAGAATAGTCCAAATTATTTTCTTTTTCATAAGGCACAATATAATCTACAAAGTTAAAGCATAATTGACTGAAAGTCAAAAAGGTCTGTAACGAAGCAGTGATAGTACAAGTAAAGTATACCTTAGTATATGATAGATTGCTTTATATTTTAATCAAATATTTTTAAATATATCAAAAGCATTTTTTTTGATAATATTCATAAAAGTAAAAAGGTATAATAAAATTTTAAATAGGAGTCAATTTGTGCAAGAGGTTTACTTGCTATCTTATAATTACCTTACAAGATTATAACTCAGAATAAATAACTTCAATATGAATTGGAAATTGATCTTCGTTTCCTTTTAATTCGAACTCTTTTATATCAATTAAGCTCTTAATTTCCTCGATATTTTTACCCTGATTTTTAAGTGCAAGAACCTTTTCGGTTAGTTTCTTAAAATAGGTAGCTTGAGTTTTAAATACATCGCTATTTGTTATTTTTCCATGACCAGGTATTACATTTTGAATTTTCTCCGCAGACAATTTATCCATAACTGCAATCCAACCTTTTACAGTAGCACCATGAGTTGCCAGAACATATGGAAATCTACCATTAAAAATCAGATCACCCGTATGAATAGTATTTTGTTTTGGAAATCGAACAATTATATTATCGTTTGTATGGCCACTACCTGGAAATTCAAGAATTATTCTTTCGCCACCAAACAATAATTCATACTTATCAATGAACAGAGTGTCAGGATAGCGAATCTTAATTTGTTTAAGATCTTGCAGATAAGCAGAATATTGATCTAATTGGCCTTTTAAGGTTTTATATTCATCGCTCTCCTCGTTTTCAATAGCAGCAAGCTCTTCTCCCAAACCATAAATAAAATCAGGAAAATCAATTTCAATAGATTTTTTAAGAATTGGTTCGGTTATGCTCTTAATATTAGCATCAAGTTTTTCATATGCAATAATTTTTGCTTCGGATGGAAATGCTGAAATTCCAAAAATATGATCCCCATGTAAATGAGTATAGATAACAAATTTAATTGGTTTATCAGAAACTGAGCGAATTGACTCAATAATATCTTTTCCATTACTCGGCCTGCTTCCCGCATCAACAACAACGATTCCTTCAGTTGTAACTAAAAAGGCAATATTTCCTCCTTTGGCATTTTCAATCGCATACAGATTCTCTGCAATCTTAATTGGTGTAAAGATCGCTGGTATCTCTTGGCCAAGTCCAGAGAATTGGTAAAAAAGAATAGATATAATTATAATTAAATACTTTTTCATAAGGATACGTTTTTATTAAAAGGTATGTAAAGATAAATTTATTAAGAACCTTCCATAACAAAACAAAAAAAACATTGTATTTTAAATTTTTAACTTGATTTACTGATAGTTATATAAATATATGTTTTAAAATATAGTAATTCGGTAACACATTATTGAATTATTCGTATATATTTGCACTACTATTTCGATAGGATTTGTAGTTTTAATAAATTTAACTAATATGAAAAACAAATTAATTCTTTTAACTGCAATGATATTAATTGCATCTGCAGTTATTGCTCAGAAAAAATACAGTTTAGATGAAGCAAATAGCAAACTAACAATAGAAGGAACTTCTTCGGTACATGATTGGTCAATGAACTCGACCATCTTTTCAGGTACAGTTCTTTTTGAAACAGAAGAAAACATTCCAACAAGCATTCTGGATATTAAATTTAGTAGCAAAGCAGATAAAATACTAAGTGATAATAGTATAATGGATAGCAAAACCCATAAAGCGCTAAAAGCCGAAACTCATCCGGATATAACGTTCATTTTTAAGTCGGTTAAATCATATAAAAAACTTAAAGATGCTTTTTCTGGTGAAATAACAGGAATACTTTCTATTGCAGGAAAATCGAAGAACATAACATTGTCATTTAGTGGCAAAGTGCATCCATCTGGAGCGGTAAATGTTAAAGGTGTTGTTCCTCTTAAAATGACTGACTTTGGTGTCAATCCACCTACTGCAATGTTAGGTGCACTTAAAACAGGTGATGATATAAAGATAAACTATGATTTTCAGTTTATAAACCAATAAAACAATCAATTAATAACAATTAAACATTAAAAATTATGAAGAGAATTTTAATTTTATTTATGATGTTGACTTTAGTTACAAGTGTATTTAGTCAACAGTTTGAGAATCAAAAAGCTGATATACCAGTATTTGATGGATTAAAAGTTAAAGTTGGAGGCGATTTTGCAATTCAGTACCAAGGTCTAAATCACAGCAATACCAACGACACAATTGAATATTATGAGTTAGTTTCAAATTTCAATCTTCCAACTGCAAACTTAAATTTAGATGTAATTCTTGCTGATGGTCTGAAAATGCATTTAAGAACATATTTATCATCTCGTCACCATAACGAAGCATGGGTAAAAGGTGGATATGTTGAGATTGATAAACTTGATTTTATTAGCCAAGGTTTCTTATCAGGAATTATGAATGTAACAACCTTGAAAGTTGGTCTTGATGAAATTAATTACGGTGATGCTCATTTTAGAAGAACCGATAATGCAAAAGCAATAAATAATCCTTTTGTAGGAAACTATATAATGGATGCTTTTACTACTGAAGCATTTGGTGAAGTTTTAATACAATCGTCAGGATTTATAGGTTTAATAGGTTTGTCTAATGGTAAATTAAACCAGAATGTTACTGTAACTACCAGATATAATGGAAATAATGCTATTTCATTTTATGGTAAATTTGGTTATGATAAACAATTTACCGATGATTTTAGAGGAAGACTTACCGGTTCATGGTACTTAAACTGGGGAACATCTACAGGTACTTACTTATATAGTGGTGATCGTACCGGATCTAGATATTATTCAGTATTAGTAGTTGAAGGTAAAGCCGACAATTTTGCAAGTGGCCGATTTAATCCTGGATTCACTCAAATAACAGCTATTCAGTTTAACCCATTTATTAAGTACAAAGGACTTGAACTATTTGGTATATATGAAAAAGCTATGGGTGGAAACAAAGATGACAATGGTGATTATACCCAGATTGCAGCTGAACTTCTTTACAGATTTGGTTCAAGAGAGCAATATTATCTTGGTGGAAGATATAATTCAGTTTCAGGAAACCAAACAGAAGATTCTGATAACTTAAAAATTGATAGAATTAATTTAGGTGGAGGTTGGTTTCTTACCAAGAATGTTGTTGTTAAAGCAGAATATGTTACTCAAAAATATACTGGTGACGGTGTAACATCAAAATTAGGTGCAGCATACAAAGGCGCAGAATTTCACGGTGTTATGCTAGAAGCAGCGATATCGTTCTAAATGTTAGTTTTTTTGAATTATATAACCGTCTCGAATTGCATAGAGACGGTTATATTTCAATAATTATCAAATTAAAAAACACTCTATATTTTTGGATAAATAGTAATTAACAAAAACAAGGAAATGAAAAATGCAGTTTTATATTGTTTGCTTTTAATGCATTTTACTTTATTTGCTCAACCCATAATAACACGAGACAAGACTGAGAACCACTACCAATTAAGCAATATTCTAATTGAAGGTGAAACAAATATTAATGGGTTTGCATTTTCATTTAATAATTCAAAAATTAATCTCAATCCAACTTCCGAGAACCTAAATATAGCTTCTCAGAACAATGAGATTATTGAGTTTTATATTCCTGTACGTGCATTCCGTGGAAGTAATTATCTTATGGAAGGGGATTTTCAGGAATTACTAAAAGCAAACACATATCCAGTGGTAAAGGTTGGAATTGAAAAAAGCAAGTTGCGTTCTATTGTTGCCAACTCAGAAAATACAAAAATCAATTTTTACTTGACTATTGCTGGAGTAACCAGGCTTATTAGCGGTGATTACTTAATTAATCTATGCAATAAGGACGAATTTGTTTTACAAGGTACAACAAATGTAAAACTAACTGACTTCTCCATTGTACCACCAAAAAAAATGTTAGGTGTTTTACAAGTTAAAGATTTAATATTTATTAAATTTGATATTATTATCTCAACTTTAAATTCCTAGATCAATTGAAGTTTAATACAAAAGTAAGATATGGTGTAAGGGCAATGCAAGAAATTGCGTTGAATGATTCGCCAAATGGTGTATTTCAAAAAGATATTGCTAAGAATCAGGATATTTCCAACAGATATCTAGATCATATAATAGCTTCACTTAAAGCAGCAGGTTTAATTAGTACATTAAAAGGTAAAAAAAGCGGATATATACTTACACGCAAACCATCTGACATTAGCCTTTACGATATTTATAGGGCTTTCGAATCTGAAATGAGAATTGTAGATTGTCTTTCAACTAACCAACACTGTGAGCGCAATTTATCATGTGCCGCTCAATTAATCTGGCACGAACTTAATGATCTAATAATTAATTACCTTAAGAATAAAAGTCTGGAGAATATAATAGAAACTTATAATCAGATTAACCAGTAATTAATCACCTTAGCAATCAATTCTTGTAATCCAATAGATTTTTTTAGTAAAAAAGATTCCCAAATCGCTTCAAAATTGTAATTTTAGGCCCAAATTAAAATAATTATTATGGGAAGAGCATTTGAATATCGCCGTGCGTCGAAAGAGAAACGATGGGACAAAATGTCGAGGATATTTCCAAAACTTGGAAAGTCGATAACTGTTGCAGCAAAAGAAGGGGGTTCCGATCCGGAACTGAATGCCAAGCTACGCACAGCAATTTTAAATGCCAAGGCACAAAATATGCCTAAAGACAATATTGATGCTGCCATAAAAAGAGCAGCTGGAAAAGATGCTGAAACATTTGTTGAAGTAAACTACGAAGGCAAAGGCCCACATGGGGTACTTGTATTTGTTGAATGCGCTACCGATAATACAACCCGAACGGTGGCCAATGTAAAATCATATTTTAATAAAGCAGGTGGATCAGTTGTTCCAACAGGTTCGCTTGAATTCATGTTTTCGCGAAAAGCAGTTTTTGAATTTGAGAAATCAGATAATATTAATATTGAAGAACTTGAGTTCGAGCTTATTGATGCAGGGTTAGAAGAAATCGACACTGAAGATGATATGATTTATGCTTATGGCGATTATACTAATTTTGGCTCCTTATCAAAAGCATTTGAAGAAAAAGGAATTGAAATAAAAAAAGCATCATTAAAACGTATACCAACTACTCCTGTTGAATTTACCGAAGAACAGCTGGTTGATATAGAGAAAATGCTCGATCGTATTGAAGATGACGAAGATATCCAGGCAGTATTTACAAACATTGCCTAATCTGAATTAGCACTTTTTATAACCATCGTATTATTCGGCAAACTTAGGGAGGGTAAATAAAAATTCTATTCCCCCCTCCTGCTTGTTGCGAACAGATATTTCGCATTTATGCAAGAGAATTGCATTTTTAACAATTGCAAGGCCTAAACCTGTTCCTCCCAATTTTCGGGATCGTCCAGAATCTATTCTATAAAAACGTTCGAAAATTCGAGGTAAATGCTCATCCGGAATACCAACACCATTATCGGAGAATGAAAAATAGTAGAACTTGCTATCCTGATGATAAGCATTAATAAATATTTTTGAGCTTTCGCCGGCATAATTTATTGAATTCCCCATAAGGTTCCTGAAAATGGATAAAATAAGTGCCCTATTCCCTTTAATATCGATATTCGCATCCAAGTTTGTTTCAATAATCATTTTTCGGTCTTTTAGCTCCTTTTGAAACTCATCGATAATCTCTGAAACCAATTCAAACACATTTAGTTTTTGTAATGCAAAATGATCTCCTGCTTCTTCAATTTTATTAAGAATTACAATGTCATTAATAAGGTCAGTGAGTCTATTAGCCTGAAAATCTGCACGCTCCAGAAAGTGTTTCTTTTTTTCAGCATCCATATCAGGATTGTTTAATATCGTTTCTAGATATCCTTTAACCGATGTTACTGGCGTTTTAAGCTCATGAGCAATATTAGCTGTCATCTGTTGTTTAATAATCCTGTTTTTTTCCCTTTTTGTAATATCGGTTATTACAATCTCAAAACTTTTATCCTGAAAAATAATACATTGAATACTAAAATATTTCCCGCTTTTTGCAACTAACTGCTCATATCGTGGAAGCTCCTGAGCAACAATTGGTTTGTTATTATTTATTCTTTCATCAATAAAATCATGAATGCCTTTTAATTCTTTTATTCTAAAAAAATCATCGGAGCTTATTGACAGCTGGTTAGAAATACTGTTAATGTATTGAATAAATTGATTATTAAACAGAGTGCTATTTCTATTCGTGTTAAAAAAGGCAACCCCTTCATTTAAAACAAATAGATGACTAAATAATTTTTCCTTTTCCAAATCGGCTTCATCAATAGCCTTTTTCATATTTTGGTAAATTTCAACTATCTTGTTACTAATAACTCCAAGTTCATCTTTAGGAAATCGGATATTGGGTTCGAAATTTTTATCATTGATTACACGAGATGCAAAATCTTTAAGTTTAGTAACAGATTCTCCAAACTTACGTGTTACCATGTTTATTATTATCCAACTAAGACCAAAAATGAATGCAATAAATACCCAAAACAAGGTATCTGCTTTTAAAAACTTAATTACCTGAATGTTATACACAACAGCGGTACGAACATAATGTTTCTCATAAAATTTTGAATAATAGTAATATTCAATACCTGTAGTAGCCGATTTTCGAATATTTGATCCAAAATCGGAATATAACGATTTTAAAACCTCCGGACGGTTTTTGTGATTCTCCATTTTACTAATATCCGAGACATAATTATCATAAAGTACTGTTCCTTCATTATCAATAATTGTTAATCTAACATCTTGTTGTGGAAATATTTGTATAAGTGAATCAATCAGATAATAATTTTTTGTTTTATAAATATTATTTACATTAATAAAATTATTGGTTAGTTCCGAAATGTTTTGTAATGAATTATTTAGCTGATTTATTCGATATCTTTTTTCACGAGAATACTGAAACGCCACAATTATTAAAGCAAAAAGCAAAAACAGTGTAAAGAAATAAATAAATAATTTTCGTCGGAATGAGAATCTTTGTATCATATCAATTTGTTTTATTTTCTATTCATCATAAATAACTCAAGAACATTATTCTTTTTATTCTTTCTTTTTATCATCTTTAATTTTTGTATGCCTAATATCTGTTCCATCTAGAGAATATATTGAAGCTTCGGCAATATTTGTGGCATGGTCGGCTATTCTTTCAATATTCGAAATAATACTACGTAGATTAGTAAAACTTACTAGCATTTGTTTTGTTTGATCAGTTATATCGCTTTTATCGATTGCTTTTGCCAATAGTTTATGATTCATCTTGTCGACAATAGAATCATTTTGTATTGTCCATATTGCACCTTCCCTATCCATATTAATAAATGAAAGAAGCGATTTCTCCACCATTTGTATACTTTGCATTAGCATATTAAACACAACATCTGCCAAATCATTGTATATCTCAGTATTCTTCATTTTACGAACTGCGTTTGTAATATTTACAACCAAATCGCCAATACGCTCTAGATTTATAGACATTCTGTAAATGGCAATTATTTTACGTAATTCGGATGCAACAGGGTGATATAAAACTATTGCATTTATAAATTTATCGCTGATTTCTATTTCAAACTGATCAATTCTTTCTTCATTTTTTTTTATCAGTTCGACCGTTTCGATACAAATATCGGTCTCCTTGCAATTCATTTGTTTTTCGAGCAGCTTGAGTTGCTTTAGTATTAGATTGGCAAACTCAACAAAAGAAGATTGAACATCCTGTATTGCATTATTTTTAACATTCATTTTTTTATCACATTAATAGTTTACTAATTTACAAAAACCTTCACATATTTATTTACCCGAATTTTCCTGTTAAGTACTCTTCTGTTTTAGGATTCTTTGGATTGGTGAACATGCTGTTTGTTTTACCATATTCGATTAACTCACCGAGATACATAAACATACTATAATCAGAGATTCTTGCTGCCTGCGACATGTTGTGTGTAACCAGAACGATTGTATATTTTTTCTTTAAATCAACTAGTAGTTCTTCAACTTTTGCTGTAGCAATAGGATCGAGTGCCGAAGTAGGTTCGTCTAATAAAATTACATCAGGATTAAAAGCGAGTGTTCTTGCAATGCATAATCGTTGTTGTTGCCCACCGGATAAAAAAGTGCCTTTTTTAAAAAGAGAGTCTTTAACCTCATCCCAAAGTGTAACATCAATTAATGATTTCTCAACAATTTCATCGCGTTGATTCTTATTTAGTTTTATTCCGTTTAGCTTATAACCTGCAATTACATTGTCGTAAATACTCATTGTTGGAAATGGATTGGGGCGCTGAAATACCATTCCAATTTTACGACGCACTTGTATTGTCTGCATTTGATAAATACTATCACCATTTAGCAATATATCGCCTTTTGTAATAATACTCGGATATAACTCGTGCATCCTGTTTATTGCCCGAAGAAGTGTACTTTTCCCACAACCCGATGGGCCCATAATCGCAGTAATAGCATTATGTTCGATCTCGGCATTAACATCTTTTACGGCGAACTTTTTTTCATCGTAGGCAATGGAAAGATTGCGAATGGATAAAACAGGATTTTGTATATCTATATTATTTTCTATCATAGTCAAACTAGTTTTTTTCTTTGTGTGCAATAATACGTTTGGAGATTAGGTTTAGGATTAGCACAAATCCCATTAAAAATAATGATGAGCTCCAAATTAAATCAATCATATTAGGATCATTATAAAAATTCCATATTAAAAGAGGTACTGCACTAGTTGGCTTATCAATTTCGAAATTTATTACCGGACTTCCAAGAGTTGTTAAAAGTAAAGGTGCTGTTTCGCCAATAATTCTTGATACAGCTAATAAAATACCTGTCATTAATCCACTAAAACTTGACGGAATCATTACTTTTAAAATAATCCGGTGATAAGGCACGCCTAATGCTGCACCAGCTTCCTTTATACTTTCCGGGACCATTTTCATGGTTTCTTCAGTTGATCTTATAATTAAAGGAAGCATCATAATAGCAAGAGCTGCACTTCCAGCTAAAGCAGAAAACCCATAAGTGATATTTTTAACAATCCATAAATAACCAATTATGCCTAAAACTATAGATGGAACGCCCTGCAGTATATCTGTTATATTGCGTATAAAGTTGGCATACCATTTATTTTTATTTTCGTATAAATAAATTCCAGTAATTATGCCAATTGGAATGGCCATTACGGAAGCCAAAATAACAATAAACAATGTTCCGGTAATTCCATTAACAATCCCACCTGGTATTTTTTCTCCATTTATTTTGGCTGACATAGCCTGAAAAGTATCAGGGGCAAGCTGGGTAAAAAAATCAAAATTAATCTGGCCAATACCTTCAATAATCAATTTCGAAATAATTAAAATTATTGGAGATATTGTAATTACGGACAACAGGATTACAGCTATTTTAAAAATACTGTTTCGTATTTTTCGTTGCCTGGTATTATCAACATATAATATTTCTGATCTTACACTCATTATAAAATATCTCTCTATGACATTTTTCTTATTATATACTTTCCAATAGCATTAACAATGCCGGTAATTAAAAAAAGCAATAATCCAATTGCTATAAGAGCACTTAACTTTAATCCATCGGCTTCGCCAAACTGATTTGCAATAAGACTTGCCATGGTATTTCCTGTACTAAATAAACCTTTTGGAATAATATTGGCATTACCAATAAGCATGGTTACAGCCATTGTTTCGCCTAATGCACGCCCCAATGCTAAAATATAACTAGCAACAATTCCCGAGCGGGCATTTGGAAAAATAACACTAAAAATAACTTCGAAACGAGTAGCTCCGAGCGAATACGCAGCTTCTTTAAGCTCATTAGGAACCATCGTAATAATCTCGTTACTTAACGATGTAGCATACGGAATAATCATTATAGCCAAGATAACAGCGGAAGTAAATACACCAAATCCCTGATCACTTAGTCCTAATGAAATAATCACAGGACGCAAAGCATAAAATCCCCATAATCCATAAACTATAGAAGGTACTCCTGCCAAAAGGTCAACCATTGTGCCTAGAAATTTTGCTACGCGTGTTTTATGGTAATACTCGGCAATAAATAACGATGTTGAAAAGGATAATGGAAGACAAATAAGAAGTGCGACAAAAGACGTTAATAAAGTACCTGCAATAAATGGTAATGCTCCGTAGAATTCTCTTCCCTGTGTTGGATTCCAATCAGAAGAGAAAATAAACTTTAATCCATATTCTTTAAAAACAGGTATGGCACCTCCTGCAAGAGAAAACACCATACCTGCAAATATCAATAATATTATAAATGATACAGCAAATAAAACATATCTTGTAATTTTTTCACTTTTCATTTAACTCCTTAATGCCTATTTTAGTAGAGGTTTGCCTTCATATGTAATACTTTGTAAAATTTCTTTTGATAACTCAATTGCTTTTTCAGGGAGAGGAGCATAATGAACACTTTCGGCAATTGTTTGAGCATTTGGCCCAGTTAGCCATTCAAGAAACTTAACTGTTTCGGTAGCTTGTGTTAAAGATCGACCACCATATGCCTGTTCACGATACAAAATAATCCATGTAAAACCGCTAATTGGATAAGCTTCTGGATTAGTTGAATTTGTAATCATAACTCTGGTATCGGCTGGTATTTCGCCTTTAGCTGATGCGCTAATGGATTCGTTTGATGGTTTTATATACTTGCCAGCAGCATTTTGAACCATTGCATAGCTTAAGTTTTGTGCAAAAGCATATTCAGAGCCAATATATCCGATCGAGCCTACTGACTGCGAAATAGTTCCCGCAACACCTGGATTACCTTTTGCGCCGATCCCAACAGGCCAATTCAAAGATTTCCCTGTTCCAACTTTTGCTGCCCAAGGCTTGCTTATTTTAGTCATGTAATCACTAAAAATATGAGTAGTACCGCTTCCATCAGAACGATAAACCACAGTAATGTTCATATCGGGTAATTTTGAAGCTGGATTTTCAAGTTTAATCTTTTCGTCGTTCCATTTTGTTATTTCACCCAAAAAAATTCCTTCGAGCAACTTATCAGAAAGTTTTAAATCGCCCATTTCGGGAAGATTATAAGCAATAACCACAGCACCAATACAGGTAGGGATATGTACCACTTTCATAGGAATTTCGGCTAGTTCTTCATCTGACAGATATGCATCAGTTGCGCCAAAATCGACAACTTTATCCTTTAAACTACGGATACCACCACCAGAACCAATACCTCCGTAAGTTAACAACAAACCTGTTTCTTCGGTATATTTTTTAAATGCAAGATTATAGAATGGCATAGGGAATGTTGCTCCCGCAGCTGTTATGGTTACTTTTTTTGAACCATCACCTGATGATTCGGATTTTTGCTGACCACATGAAACTAGAATAGCAACTGAGATCAATAGAAAAAATAACTTTTTCATTTTAGTTTTTATTAATTAGTTAAAATTTTATTTCACAATTTAAATAGATATTTGATACAAATCCTTTGGAGTTATCTGCCGGATTCCATCCGCGGAAATTTGGAGCTAATTTTACACCTTTAACAGGACTATACTCAAATCCAATTACATAAGCCTGACCATTTTTTGAAAGATTCCATGGATCACTTTGTCCTTTTAATGTTGAAGAAGTTAAGTAATCAAATCGGCCAAAAATGCCAACTTTCTTACTGATAAAAAATGTAGAATAAATTGAAGTACCTAAAAGGTCATTATTTTCTATCATCTTATTATTCATCTGCATATTATATTCGGCACCAACTCTGAATTTATCAGCCTTATAACCAGCAAAGAAGGCATAGCTTTGTTGAGCAAAGTCCTGTTTCATATAATCAGTGTAAAAACGAATATCAAGATTTTTAACAGGAGTAATTGTTACTCCAAAACCTGCTTTATATGTATCGTCTGATTGCAGGTTTTTATATCCTTCACCATTCATTATAGTGAAATCAACACTGATGAAATCAGCAAATTTATAATCCATATTGGCACCTAAGTCGGCACTTGTGCCAAATCCATATTCATCGAGAAAAGGTTTCATCATATAACGATATCCCCAATTTTTTTCTTGTGTAGCAAAAAGATTTAGCCCGATAAGGCCAAAATTCACATTCAGATTTCCCCTTTTATAATTTAAAAATGCATTTTTAAGAATTGCGGTCATTTGTAGTTTACTTCCATTTTCTGGATCGGCAACATCAAAAATGATTTTAGTTGAAAATTCGGGGCTAAAATAGTACTCATAACCAAGATAACCACGAAGCACTTCAAAAGCTGAAGTATTTATTCCATCCACAAATGTTGTGTGAGCATTACTAAAAATTGTAACGATTGGCTTACCACTCGGCTTAAATTCTTCAGTTTGCTCTTGTGCTATTAATAATGATGAAGATAAAATAATCGTCATGATTAAAAAGAATAGTTTTTTCATATAGTAAATTTTAAAGTTTCGATATTTGATTCTGATGCAAAGTTGCTTAACTAATGTTAAGTAATTGTTAAACTAAATTTATGTTATTATTATGGTTAGCAAAGTATACCAGAAAACAAAAAAGCACAAACCTTGCGATTTGTGCTTTTTATATTATTGTGTTCTTATTTTATCCTCTAACAAAAATAGCTTTAATAATTAACCATGCCATTTTTGGATTTTCTTTTAAACGACGAGTTGAGTATCCAAACCATTGTTCGCCAAAGGGAACATATACTCTCATGCGATGGCCTTTATCAAGAATTGATTTGCGCAATTCCGGAGTAACACCATAAAGCATTTGGAATTCATATTTCTCACGAGGTACGTTATATTTTTCGATCAGCTTATAGGCACCTTCAACAACTGGCTTGTCGTGTGTCGCAATTCCAGGATAAATTCCATTCTTTAAACAGAAATCGATATCTTCAATAAAATGTTGGTTTATTTCATCGTACCCTTTGTAAGCAATTTTTGCTGGCTCAACATAAATACCTTTACATAATCTGAAGTTTAGGGGAGATTCAGAGGTATGAACATCCATTAAATTTTGAATATCGGTTAATGTTCTTCTCATATATGCCTGAAGAACCAATCCTACATTTTTAGGAAATTCTGCCTTTAATCTTCTGTAAATTTCAATTTCCATATCGGTACATGGAGAGTCTTCCATATCAATACGGATAAAATTTTTATAAGATGCTGCTTTGGCAACTATTTCGCGAATGTGATTATAACAAACTTCCTTGTCTAGTAATAAACCAAACATGGTTGGTTTTACGGAGTAGTTTCCATTGATTTTTTCCTTTTCAGCTCTTTCTATAAGTTCGATATATTCTTTTCTATTATTCTCAGCTTCATCGAGATTTTTAATAAACTCACCTAAAATATCGATGGTTACCATAATACCTTGACTATTCAACTCTTTAGATACGCGAATAGCATCTTCTACATTTTTTCCTGCAATATATCTTTTAGAAAACAACCATACGAAACTTTTTGGGAAGTATGGAAGAATGGATGCAATAAATTTATTAAACATATTCTTTATTTTAAAGTTATTACTTTTTGGTTTTTTACTTAAATTAATTCTGCATAATTAGCACTATTTTCAGCGAAAAAAAAGAAGAATTATCATTTTTTTGACGATCATAAAAAATCTCTATATTTTCTAAAAAATATAGAGATTAATTTATAAAACTATTTAACTAGTGAGGCCCAATCTGCCAACCTAAAGCCATTTGCAACAATGGGAATACCATTGTCTCTCCTGGTTCATAGTAATTTATTTCGTTTGGGTCAGATTCATAATAATAGCGCGATTCAGCAACTTTTGAAACAGCTATTGACAAACCAATTGAGAAATTAAAACTCCCTTCGGTTAGACGTTTATAGCCCAAATCGAAATGCAATACATTTGATTTATAATCAGAATATTTCATTCCCAGGTCCCAATCATCATAGGTTTCTTCACCATAAAACTTTTCATATCCAAATCCAACGTATGGCCTATTACTACCAGAACCCACAGGGATAAGGAATTTCATATGACCCCCAATTCCATAAGTTCCTATACCAAGCGTTGTACCATCTGAAAAAAATTCAGTCATAAAACCCTGATATAAAAAACCAGCATAATGCCAGCTAAAGTCTGGGCCAATGGCTAAAAAATTAGCAATCTGAAAATCTAATGATACCTGTGGTCCGAAAAATAAAACACCCAGCACATCTATCTGTATATTCATTAATGCCAGCCTTACATCGTCAGATTGAGGCAAGAGAGTGAGATTCGTCGATTCATTAAGTAAAAATGAGTAATCAGCAACTGTTACATTTTGATTTTTAATTTCATCTTCTTTTTCTTGATTGTTCTCAGCAAATGCAACTGAACAATGATTGATAAAAAGAAACAAAACAATTAGATTGATTGTAATTAGTCTTCTCATGTTATAAAAATTAGGTTAATATTGGTTTGAGAAACTTTAATTCATGTGGTAAAAAGAATAATTTATAAATAAAATTAGAAAATACTTTACTGATAATCAAATTTATAACCTTTATTTACATGAAAAACTACAAAAAATTAATTGTTCAAGTTAAACACTCCGTATTAAAATTTGTTAGTATAGAAAAAGGAATATAGATGGCTATTTTAAAGTTATTACTCATTACAATAATGCTTGTATTTTTTGCCATGCTTGGTTTATCAGTACGGTTAATTTTTAAAAGCAAGGGCGAATTTAGAGGATCTTCATGCAACAGTTATTCACAAGATCTTAAGGATAGAGATATCGGTTGTGGTTGTGGAAGTACTGGTTGTATTGCAGAATAATTGCTATAGATTTATTGGTTAAATATTTAAAACGGTAACGAAATAGCTTTTATTAAAGCTCCTCAATTATTTCGTCAATTCCCGATGTAGTTTTTACCCTGTAGTTACCTTCATTATCATTATATATAAAGTAAGCTTCGAGTTCGGGGTGATTTTCAATTAGATCAAGTGATTTTTCTAAACCCAAAACCATAAATGCTGTTGCAAAAGCATCGGCAGTCATGCAATCGTTGGCAATTACTGTTACACTCAATAGCGGATGATTTACCGGATACCCAGTTTTGGGATCAATGGTATGTGAATATTTTATCCCATCTTGTTCGTAAAACTTTCTATAATTGCCTGAAGTAGCTAATGATTTATTACTTAAATGCACAATAGCCTGCATGTTTTCGCCTGGTATATTATTATTATCAATAGGTTTATCAATTCCAATCTTCCATGCTTCATTCTTATGATTTAACCCTTTGGTTCTAACTTCGCCACCAATTTCGACCAAGTAATTTTCCGTTTTCTTTTCTTCAAGAAATTGAGCTACCACATCTACAGCATATCCTTGTGCAATGGCATTCATATCAATTTTAATACGTGGATCTGCCTTAATTACCATATCATTTACTATCCAAACCTTTTTGTAGCCAACAAAGTCAAGTATACTATCAATTTTGGACTCATTAATTTCTTCCCGTTTATTTAAACCAAATCCCCACGCATTTACTAAAGGGCCAACGGTAATATCAAAGGCGCCATCAGTAAGTTTCGATATTTCTTGAGCTCTTATAAAAACCGTTTTTAAATATTCATCAACCAAATTTGAAGTATTATTATTAATCCCTGTTATAATAGAAAACTTATTATAAGTTGAAAGAGAGGTATCAAATTCGGCAAGCAGGTTCTCTATCTCCATTTGAAAGTTTTTCTTTTCTTTATTCAAATAGGTGATACTAAAGGTAGTACCTTGAGTAAATCCACTAATATTAATATAATCATTGGATGGAGTGCACGAAAATAGAAAAAGTAGTATGGCCAAAATAACGATTATTTTTCTCATTAGGTCTATAAATTAGGTGTATTCAAATTAAATAGAAAAATTATTAATAACAAAAAAACCGGAGAACAAATGCACTCCGGTAATTATTAAATAATAATTTATTTATCCTCCAAAATCGTCGAATGCAAGCATTTCGTCAGGGATTCCTAAATCATATATCATTTTTTGAACGGCATCGTTCATTACGGGCGGACCACAAAGATAATATTCAATCTCTTCGGGCTCAGAATGGCTACTCAAGTATTCGTTATAAACAACCTGATGAATAAATCCTGTAAGTCCAGTCCAGTTATCTTCTTTCTTAGGTTCAGAAAGGGCTATGTAAAACTTAAAATTTGGGAATTCCTTTTCTATTTGTCTAAATTCATCTTCGTAGAAAACCTCCCGTTTTGATCGTGCTCCATACCAAAACGTAACTTTCCTGTTGGTTTTTAAAGTATGAAATAAATGGAAAATATGTGACCGCAACGGAGCCATACCCGCACCACCACCAATATACATCATTTCGCGATCAGTTTCTTTTATATGGAATTCGCCATATGGACCAGAAATCATTACTTTGTCACCTGGTTTTCGAGAAAAAATAAAGGATGAGCAAATACCAGGATTTACATTCATAAAGGTACCTTTTGATCTATCCCATGGTGGAGTAGCAATACGTATATTTAGTTTTACAATATTTCCTTCTTTTGGGAAATTGGCCATAGAATAAGCCCTGTATGTCTCTTCAGGATTTTTCATTTTTAAATCCCACATCTTAAACTGATCCCACTCTTCGCGGAACTGCTCATCGATATCAAACTTCTTAAAATCTACTTCGATTTTAGGAACATCAATCTGAATATATCCTCCAGATTTAAAGTTAAGTGTTTCGCCCTCGGGTAATTTAACAACAAACTCCTTAATAAAGGTTGCCACATTTCTGTTTGATATAACTTCGCATTCCCATTTCTTAATACCTAAAACTTCTTCAGGAACTTTAATTTGCATGTCGCTCCTGATTTTAACCTGACAACCAAGGCGCCAATAATTTTGCTGCTCGCGTCGGGTAAAAAACCCTGTTTCTGTTGGCAATATGCTACCACCTCCATCGAGTACCTGACATTTACACATTCCACATGTACCACCTCCACCACACGCCGATGGTAGAAAAATACCATTGTTCGAAAGAGTAGTTAAAATTGTACTTCCTGGATTTACAATAATTTCCTTTTCTTCATTAATAGTTAATTTAACATCTCCCTGTGGTGTAAGTTTCTGACGAGCATATAATAATACTATAACCAATAATAGTATAATAATAAGAAATATGGCTATACCAAGAAGGATGATTGCAAAACTTGATGTTAATAATAGCATGTTTATAATATTTAGTATTTTATAAAATTTAATTTATGGATCTATAATTTTATTCCCATAAAACCCATAAAAGCAATACCCATTAGCCCCGTTATTATAAAAGTTATTCCTAAGCCTTTTAGTGGATCGGGAACGTTCGAATACCTGATTTTTTCGCGAATGGCGGCTAGACCAACAATAGCAATAAACCATCCAAATCCTGATCCTAATCCAAATACAGTTGCCTCAGCTAAGGTATTATAAGCCCTTTCCTGCATAAATAATGATCCACCTAAAATAGCACAGTTAACAGCTATAAGGGGTAAAAATATCCCTAATGAATTATATAAAGCAGGTGAAAACTTTTCAACAATCATTTCCACTAATTGGGTCATTGATGCAATAACAGCGATAAAGATTATAAAGCTTAAAAAGCTTAAATCAACATCAGCAAATTCGGGACTTAGCCATGCCAAAGCGCCTTCCCTTAAAAGATAATTTTCAATCAGATAATCGACCGGGACTGTAATTCCTAAAACAAATATTACGGCTATTCCAAGTCCTGTTGATGTCTTTACAGTTTTTGATACAGCAAGATATGAACACATACCAAGAAAGTATGCAAAAATCATATTATCGATAAAAACTGATTTAACAAATATATTGATTAGATTTTCCATTTTTCTATAATGATTTGATATTCAAACTATTTAGATTCTATAAGTTTTTTGTTTCTTGCCCGTTGCACCCAGATAATTATTCCTACAACAATAAGAGCCATTGGTGGAAGAATCATCAGTCCGTTATTCTGATATCCAAATTTATAGAATCCCTCTGGGACAACCTGATAGCCCCAAACAGTACCCGATCCTAATAATTCTCTAAAAAATGCAACTATGATCAGGATTATACCATAACCAGCCGAGTTACCTATTCCATCGAGAAAAGAGACCCATGGTTTATTACCCATGGCAAAAGCTTCGAGACGACCCATGATAATACAATTTGTAATAATAAGTCCAACAAAAACCGAAAGCTGTTTACTAATGTCATAAACAAAAGCTTTTAGAATTTGGTCAACCAGAATTACCATTGCCGCCACAACCACTAATTGAACAATTATTCTAATTCGTGGAGGAATTGAACTTCGCAAAAAAGATATTACAACATTCGAAACGGCTAATACTACCATAACAGATAATGCCATTACAAATGCTGGTTTCATCTTTACTGTAACAGCTAAAGCTGAGCAGATACCCAAAACCTGAACTGTAATTGGATTACTATTCCCTAATGGTTCGGTTAATAATTTGATATTCTTACTCGAAAATAAGGGTTCTTTTTCTGAACTCATGATATGCTATTTTTTAATATTTTTAAAATATGGTTCGTAGCTACTCAAACAATCTTTGAGCATTTGGTCAACGCCAACACTTGTAATTGTACCTCCTGAAATACCATCTACCTCATGTTTTGATTCTTTATCGGCAGTTCCACCTTTAACTACACTAACTGAAACAAATTTCCCGGATTCATTAAAAATCTGTTTATCTACAAATTCTAGTTGAAACCATTTTGTTTCGATCTCGGCACCTAATCCAGGTGTTTCGCCTTTATGTGCGAAGTTTGTTCCAAAAATAGTCGACAAATCTTCCTTTAGAGAAACATATCCCCAAATTGGACCCCATAAACCTTTACCATAAACAGGTATAATATATTGTTTGGTTTGGTTATCGATTGAACCAACATAAATTGGGAGATTTCTTTCAGTTAAAGGTTTGGCTAGTTCCTTTTTCATATCAATATTAAAAGCATTAACCCCATCGATAACTACACCATTAGAGCTTACCACATAGCTTTCGGTGATGTATTTATTATACATTTCTTCGGCATTTTTAGCAGTGCTTTCAATATTAAGAGAAGCAAGAATGTTTTGTTTCTTATTTATTTCCACATTTCTTTTTTGAAAAGGTTGAAGAGTTATTGCGGCAACTGACAAAACAGCCGCAACAACAATAACCATTACAGATGAGAAAATAAAAATATATGTATTACTAAATGACTTCATAATCTTACTAGTTTTTATGCTTTTACTTTAGCTCTTTTTAAACGTTTTGAAATATTGGCTTCAATTACATAATGATCAATAAGTGGTGCAAATACATTCATCAGTAGAATTGCCAACATCATTCCTTCTGGATAAGCCGGATTCAGCACTCGAATAAGTATTGCAAGGAATCCTATTAAAAACCCATAGATAATTTTACCTCGTGCAGTTTGAGCGGCAGAAACCGGATCGGTGGCCATAAATACAGCCCCGAATGCAAATCCGCCAAGCAATAAATGCTGATATGCGGGAACAGACATATATGGATTTACAGCAAAAGCATTAAGTAGTAAACCCATAACCAATCCCCCAATAAAAGTGGAGAAAATAATTCTGGCACTTCCGATTCCTGTAATCAATAAAATTGCCGCCCCAATTAATATTGCCAGAGTTGATGTCTCTCCAATAGAACCAGGAATAAATCCAAAAAACATATCTGCAACACTTGGTAATTTATCAATCTGACCAGCAGCTGCATCAGCCAGAGGAGTAGCTCCGGTATACGAATCAACAATAACATCACCTTTCATCATGCCATGTGTCCAAACAGCATTACCAGACATATACGATGGATATGCAAAGAACAAAAATGCCCGAGCAGTAAGTGCAGGGTTTAAAATATTCATCCCGGTTCCTCCAAAAACCTCTTTTCCAATAATAACAGCAAATGCAGTAGCCAACGCAACCATCCAGAGAGGTATATCGACAGGCAAAACCAATGGAATTAGCATTCCTGTAACAAGAAACCCTTCGTTTACTTCATGACCACGATATTGAGCAAATGCGAACTCAATGCCTAACCCAACCACGTATGAAACTACAACAATTGGGAAAACTCTTAGAAAACCCATAAAGAATAATTCCCAGAATGTGCCCACCTGCCCTGTAGCTACAAAATGCTGATGACCAACATTCCACATACCAAATAAAAGGGAAGGAATTAGTGCCAGCACAACAACAGTCATTGTTCGTTTCATATCGTTAGCATCACGAATATGTGTTCCTTTAGTAGTAACTGTATCTGGAACAAACATAAATGACTCAAATGCTTCGAATGTAGAATGGAGCTTTTCAAATTTTCCACCCTTTTCAAACTTTGGTTTTATCTTGTCTAAATATCCTCGTAAAAATTTCATTAATCGATATATTTAAGTTTTGTTTTCTAAGTTCTCAATAAAAAATTGCCAATAGCCATGATTTAGCTCATTTCGGATCTTATTAAATCAAGACCCTTGCGAACTATCGACTGAACATCTGTTTTTGAAGTACAAACGAATTCGCACAATGCAAAATCCTCCTCATCCACTTCGTATATACCCAACCTCTCCATTTGATCAATATCTTCGGCCAGAATTGCTTTAATCAGATGCACAGGATAAATATCGAACGGAAATACTTTTTCGTATTCGCCCGACATTACAAAAGATCTGTGTCCACCATGCATATTAGTATCTAGCTTGTACCTTTTACCTGGCATAAGTCCGGAGAAAAAAGTACGTGATGCACTATATTTTTTAATACCAGGCAAAGCCCAGCCAAAAAACTCAAAATATTTACCTTCAGGAATAACAGTTATCTGATTATCATAATAACCAACAAATCCTTCACTCATCAATTTACTACCTGTTAAAACATTTCCGCTAATAATACGGTTATCTCCAGGTTTAATATTTTCTTTTAAAATATTTCTCACACATGCCCCATTTATAATTTTTAAATATGATGGATGCACTACCTCAGAGCCTGTTATAGCAATATTTTTTGAAGCATCATAAATACCTTTTTCAAATAATCGTCCAATTGAAATTATTTCCTGTGGATATGTATACCAAACAATATCTCCTTTATTAATTGGATCAATTTTGTGAATTTGAACACCAACATTTCCGGCAGGATGAGGACCAGCAAAATAATTTATTTGAACACCTTTTGCTGACGTATATGTTTCGGCAGGGGGATAATCTGAGTTTAGGTTTAAATGAATAATCCCTGCTGTAAGTCTTGATAATACATCTATTCCCTTTTGAAACATAGCTGCTTCATCCTTAACCATAAAATCCATGTCGGGAGCTAAGGGAGAAGTATCGAATGCTGAAATAAATATCGCTTTTGGATTATCTTTTGGATTTGCAATTGTAGAATAGGGTCGTTGTCTTAAAGCTGGCCACAATCCGCTTTCCTGTAAAATTAAAATTATTTCTTCGCGCGACATTGATTTTGGATCGCCATGTTTAAATTCCTTGTACTCGATTTTAGCATCTGCCCGAACAACTACTTCAAGAATCATGCGTCGTTCACCACGATTGATAGCAGTAACCTCTCCACTTACCGGTGATGTAAACTGAATTTCAGGTTGAAACTTATCGTAAAACAGAGATGTACCTGCTTTAACCTTATCGCCAATATTTACCGTTAACTTAGGTCTAATACCTTTGAAATCGTTTGGCTTAATAGCATAAAACTCAGATGGCAAAGCTCTCTTTATTACTTTCTCGGCAGCACCTTCTAAGCTTATGTTTAATCCTTTTTTAATTCGAATAACTTCTGGCATTTCGTAATATTTTGTTCTATTTATTTCTATTGATATTCAAACAAATTTAAAGAAAAAATGAATATTACTATTTGTAATATCAGCTATTAAACCATTAAATAATTAATTTGTTTAACATTTTTCTTACAAAATTAACCCCAATTGCAAAAATAAGAATTTAACTACTGAAATAATTAAATTCATTACATTTTAACATATAAACAAATCAATATATATTTATTTTTATATTAATTAAGCTGCAAATATAAATTTATTTTTTTCAAATTAATAGATTGGATTTAAAGAAATCTATTTTTGTTTATATTTGATAAACTTACAACTATTAATACAACCAATTAGTTAGGAACAATTGTTCTGTAAGCTCAAATAATTTCATCATGAGAATTCAATATTGCTCCGATTTGCATTTAGAGTTTGATCATAACAGTAAATATCTGGGGAAAAATCCAATACCTGTTAATGGTGATATTTTAATTCTAGCCGGAGATATTGTTCCTCTACATGATGAAAACTTCAGACATCCATTCTTTAGTTTTATTGCAGATAATTACAACCATGTTTTCTGGATTCCGGGTAACCACGAATTCTATCATAAGGATATGAATGAATTTAGTAAATCATTTCATATAAAGCTTAGAAGCAACATACATATTTTGCATAACATTGAACTTGAATTTAATAATATCAGATTTATTTTTAGCACTTTGTGGACAAAAATAAGCCCTTCTAATGAACGTATAATTGAACAGGGGGTTTCGGATTTTAGTTGTATTGCAAAAAAGGATCGAAAATTTAGAGCTGTCGATTACAATAAACTTCATACTTCAAGTTTAGATTTTGTGAAACAATCGTTACATCAAAAAACTGATAAAACAGTTGTTATAACCCATCATTTACCTTCTGATCTTTGCAATGCGAAAGCTCATAAAAAAAGTCCTATTAATGAAGCTTTCTGTGTTAACTTAACTGATTTTATAGAAACCTGTGATGCCAATTTCTGGATTTATGGGCACAGTCATTTTAATCAGAAACCACTTTTTATAGGGAACACACTATTAATAACAAACCAGTTGGGATATGTACATCTTAACGAACATAAGAGTTTTAATCCAAAAGCTTTCTTTTCTATCTAATCTTAGGTAGCTATTCTAAAATCCATTCCAATTTTATTCTGATAAACAGGGATTAGCGATAAAACTTTCTTTAAAACCGACAATTCAATTTCGAGAAGGTCTTTTGTTTTTAAGGTATTCGTTAATGGAGATTTGGTATCAATACAATCAGCCTGAATCTTAAACCGGAGTTTCATTAACAGATTATAGGCATATTCAATTTCAGTAGCAGTATTTGAGTTAATTAACTGCTTTGCCTTAATGCTGCTTAATCTATCAAGCGTATTTGTTGTCAAGATATTATTCTTAAATGCATAAGCCCGAATAAACATAATAATAAAATTTACTGCATTTTTCAGATCAATGGTTTCAGCATTTTTACCGGACGAAACCTGCTCTGGCTTTGTATAGTAAGTGTTATATGCAAGATGATATATGAACAAAGGGTTAATATTGACAAGATTGCCTATATGGTTTTTTAATCGTAAGGTTAGTTCTTCGTTGCCGTATACTTCTCGAAAATCGAAAAATATGGTTGCATCAAGCAAATTTTGAGGTTCAGGTGTAGTTATCCACCTTGCAAACTGATTCTCCCATACACTAATAGGCTGGCACCATTGAGGATTTTTAGCCATGATGTTTCCTTTACAAAAAGAATATCCTATATCGTTCAATGCATTACAAACTTTCTCTCCCAATTTATTAAAATAGGTATTCACAGATTGAGCATTTTCTGCAGCTACATTTTCGTAAATAATTGCATTATCCTGATCGGTATACAAGGTTTCTTCTTTGCGTCCTTCGCTACCCATGCAAATAAAAGTAAAATCTACCGGGGGTTTACCAATCTCATCTGTCGTAATTTCAATTAAACGTTTTATTATAGCATCAGAAAAAGAAGATGTAATATTGATTATGTACCTTACCGATATGTCACTACCAATAACTGGCTTAATAAACAACTGCAATTTCTTATAAGCTTGTTTCAACTCATCAACAGTATGTGCTTTATTTATTTCGGTAATAAGAAACGAAAGGGATTGTTTTAAAAGCAGATTAATATCAGCCATATTTAATAAACCTTCGATATCATCGGTTTCATTTTTTATAACTAGGTGATTTATATTTTTTTCTGTGCAGGTTTTAACTGCATCAAAAACAGAAGTATTAATATCGACTCCAATTACTGGAGAACTCATAATTAAATATACTGGATTATCGAGACTTAATTTCATTGCCAGCACTCGCTTCTGAATATCTGTGTTGGTAATAATGCCTATTGTTGCCTTTTCGTTTTTGGTAACCAGCAAACAATCGACTTTGCGAATTGCCATTGTTTTAATAGCGTCGGTAATAGTTTTCTCCGAATCAATTGAAAAAACTGGAGTTAAGAACTCCCTAACAGATTGCTCCATTAAAAAAGATGTTGCTTTTAACTGAGTAATAAGATTATTCGTTTCATTTTTTTCTTTTTCAAGTAATGTAATGTCTTCAATAATTCCTTCACAGATTAAATCGTCCGGATTATCATTGTTAATTGCAACAAGGGTAACTGCCACAACAGCAGGTTCATTATTTTTTTTGTTAATTTCTAAAATCTTAGTTTTAATAAAACCTTCTTTTAAAAGAATTTTTCTGAGATTTTTCCTATCCTCAATACTAACAAGCATTTTAAGAATATATGTATCCGCTAGTTCGGAAAAATTATCATATCCCAAAATCCTTATTGCAGTTTCGTTAGCATACAAAAACTTGCCTTTTGTATCAATTCGAGCCCTGAAAAACCCAATATCAATTACACTTAACAATTTCTGATAATCAAGTGCAGGCAGAGCGGCATCCTTATCGAAACTAATATCTTTAACAATAAGTATTGTTACATCCTTCTGATAAAATTTTGCTGTTGACGAAGTAATCAAAACGCTAATAAAACCGCCGTTTTTCTTTTTAAGATTTATTTCGTACTGTCCTTCTTTAATAACTTCTTGAAAAAAAAGCTCTATAAGACCTTTATTATTATTATCACTAATAATTTGCTTTAAGTCGATATTAATAAGCTCACTCTGATCATATTCTATTAATCTGCTAATTACACTATTCGAAAAACTTATTTTACCATCAATAATCATAATAAGCCCTTCAGTAGCTGCCTCAACCAGGGTCTTATATTTTTCTTTTGACTCGAACAACTCATTTTCGGCTTCTATTCTCTTCTTCTCAGATGCCAGGCTTTGCTGAGTAATAAAAAATAACATTAAGGCTATCAAGCCAGAAATCCCTGTTGATATCCAGAGCAATCGTTGAGTCAGGGCCTTAATTTCTTTCTTAACATCTTCGATATAGACACCCGTTCCTATAACCCAGTTCCATGGTTTAAAAATACTCACATACGATAGTTTGGGAACAATATGTGTTGAGTCATCTTTCCATTGCCACATATAATCAACATAACCATGATCCGATTGCTCAACAGTTTTAACAAACTCAACAAACAATTTCTTGCCATGTGGATCGCTGAAATCGTTTAAGTCTTTCCCATTTAGATCAGGCCTATATGGGTGTACAATCATAACAGGATACATATCGGTTATCCAGAAATAATCTTTATTTTCTTCTCCATAACGCAAATACTGAATTCTTGAAATAGCTGTTTTTTGGGCTTCATCACGAGAGAGCAATCCATTGCGCTCATCATTTTCGTATTTTGATAAAATACTTACTGCTGCATTGGTTAGCTCTTTAATCATTTCGCGTTTACCATTCATTATATTTTCCTGATATCTGGGGATAATGATCAGAAAAATGGTAAGAATAAACAGCAAAATAGAAATAATTGACGGGATAATTATTTTAAAATAAAATCTGTTCATACTAAATGATTAAAGATTTATTAGAAAATTATTTAGCTAACTTACTAAATCCTTTAAATAAAAAAAACCTCTGATGCATTAAAAACATCAGAGGCTTCTGTATTAAATTACTTTGATCTTATAATGATACTAATTAGTATACAAATCTATTTTGAAAAATCTTTTGTTGCGTTATACTTTTGTGTTAATAAAGAAACCACAACTAAAGTAATTACAGACAATGGTATAGAAATAATTCCAGGATTATCTAAAGGAATAGGAGCGTCTTTAGGAATAAGTCCATATCTTTCCCACATTGTAGGAGAGAAAAGAATAATACCAATTGATGTTACAATACCCACAATTATTGACCATGCAATACCTCTTGCAGTGGTTTTTTTCCAGAATAGCAAGAACAAAATTGCAGGAAGGTTTGCTGATGCAGCTACTGCAAATGCAAGTCCTACAAGAAATGACACATTCATTCCTTTGAATAAGATACCCAGAATAATTGCAACAACCCCCACACAAATTGCTGATATCTTGCCTGCCTTAACTTTTTCGTTATCGGTCATTTCAACTTTTAGGTAATTATCGATAAAGTCGTGAGCAATAGCACCAGATGAAGCAACTATAAGTCCGCTTACAGTACCAAGTACTGTTGCGAAAGCAATCGCCGAAATAATTGAGAATATACCAACACCAAAGTACTTAGCTAAAAGTGGCGCAGACATATTGCTGCTTTCTACATCAAGCACTCCATTAATCATGGCACCTAATCCCATATAAAGCGTCAGAATATAGAAAAAACCAATAGCTGAAATAGCTACAATAGTTGATTTTCTGGCAGCACGCTGACTAGGAACGGTATAATATCGTATTAGAATATGCGGTAATGCAGATGTTCCAAGAAACAATGCTAACATTAGTGACAAAAAGTTTAATCTGTTCCAGAAAGTAGCACCTGAGGCTTTTGAAAGTTTATATAAAAGACCCGGTTTCATAATATCTTTCCCTAATGTTTTGGTCTGAAAATAAACAGTAACCTTATCATCTCCATCGTTAAATGCTTTTTTAGTAAAACGCACTATTTCGCTTTTTTCAATAGCCTGAATAAATTCAAACGGACCTACTGGGCCAGTTTTATCGACTTCTACTCCATCAACAATGATTTTGCTAAGGTGCCCAACCTGATAAAACTTACGTTCAGATTTTGGTGCTCCATTATATAATTTTTCTCCATCTGCTGTAACAGTAATAAATTGAGCCTCTTCAAGAAAAGCTTCATCACCATTTGTACCTAATTTATACCAAATCCCAGTTCCATCTTTCTCAAGCTTAACAAAAGTTAGATTACCAACCAACTGGGTTGATGCAATTACATAGGTTGAATCAGAAACCTTTATAGTATTGTCGGGTTCAACTACTGCACCAATTTTATTAAACTGATGATAATCGTTACTTGGATTTAAGTTTAATCCATTTTTAAGGATATAAAAAGTAAGTATGGTTGAAAAAACAACTAATAAGGCACCCTTAATAAATTGAACATAGGTAGTTGATGTCATACCGGCAGTTGCTACAATAAAAATTACTATAGAGCCAACAATAACAACTCCCATCCAATGAGGTAATCCGAGTAAAGGAACAACCAGATCGCCAGCACCAACCATTTGTGGAATTAGGTAAAAAACAGAAACAATAAGCGTACTAATTGATGCAGCCAGTTTAATTGATTTTGCATTAAATCTTGAATCTAAAGCATCTGTAAAAGTATATTTACCAAGTCTTCTTAGAGGTTCAGCAACTAGAAAAAGAGCAACAACCCATCCTGCAAGGTAACCAATTGAATACAGGAAACCATCGTATCCGGAATAAGCGATCATTCCACAAATACCTAAGAAGGATGCAGCCGAAAGGTAATCGCCGGCAAAAGCAATACCATTAACAGCCCAATGAATTTTTCCCCCTGCAGCATAATAGCTGGCAGCAGATTTTGTTTTTCGGGCAAAATAAAAGGATAGTCCTAATACCAAACCAACAATAAAAAGGAAAATTATAACGGCGAGATTTGAAACTTCGTATATCATAGTTGTTATGTGTTAATTAGTTTTTATTTAATTTGTTTTCTAACCTGGTACAAGCATAGTTATATATAAAACCCATAACTATTGCCAATACTATTAATCCAAATCCATAAATAATGGCAATATTTTGACCTGCCATCAATTCTAAGCCCATTAATTCGGGCTTAAATAACCCTATTAACACAAAACCGGTGTAAATAATGGTATAAATAAAAAATAACTTAACACCCAACTTAGCTTTTCTTTCAGCTGCATTGTCTGTTTCTTTCATTACTGTTGATTCGTGAAGCATGCGACCTCCATTTTTTTTAGTTTGTACTATTTAGCCAAATATAAGAAAATAATCAAACCATAAAAACTTGATTAATTTTTAAATGATAGAAAAGGATTATAAATAGAATATTCTGAAAGTGCAGTAATAATATATCCTGGCAAAAAATAAAACTTCGAAGTCCTTATATTACTTGGTATGTTTATTTTTAATAAAATCGTAAAAATCTATTTGAGCGCGATATTCATTACCAATTTTTCTAACATAGTTATTTTTCATTTCCTTGTCAATAATTCGGGCTTTGGTATTGTCCTTTAGCTGAATCATAAGCATTTCCTTAAGTTCATTTTGAATATCTTTGTCAAAAACAGGAACTGTAACTTCAATTCGGTTATCAAGATTACGAACCATCCAGTCGGCTGAAGATATTAAGTATCTTTCGTCGCCACCATTGAAGAAAACTAAAATACGCGAATGTTCAAGATATTTATCGACTATGCTAATCACTTCAATATTTTCACTCATACCTTTAATACCAGGTACCAGTTTACAAATACCACGAATAATGCAATATACCTTAACACCAGCGTTACTGGCTTGGTATAATTTATTAATAAGCTTTTCATCAGCAAGGCTATTCAATTTAATAATACACCAAGCTTCTCGTTTTAGCTTTGCATTTTCTATTTCGCTTTCAATTAATTTAATAAAAAAACTTCGGTTACTAAAAGGGCTAACTACTAATGTTCTGAATCTGGAAGGTCTGAAACTCATGGCGAAAAGCCCGAAAACCTTATCCACCTCATTTGTTATTTCAGTGTTTGAAGTTAACAATGAGCAATCGCTATATACGGTGCATGTTTTTTCGTGAAAGTTACCTGTTCCTATATTCGCATAGTATCTTATTCCGTCAACTTCCTGTCTTTTAATAAGTAATAACTTACAGTGGACTTTTAATCCGGGAATACTAGTTAGTACATTTACTCCATTCTTTTGTAATTCTTCAGAATAATAGATGTTTGCTTCCTCATCAAACCGGGCTTGAAGCTCGAGAAAAACAGTTACCTTCTTACCATTTCGAGCAGCATTAATCAATGCATTAATCACATTTGAAGGCTTAGAAACCCTATAAAGAGTCATCTTTATAGAAATCACTTTTGGATCGATACTTGCCTCGCGTAGCAATTCGACAACATATTGGAAACTCTGATATGGATAATGTAACATTAAATCTTTTTCGCGAAAAGCCTTTATTACACTGGCTCCTTCGGAAAAATCCTTGTGCGGAATAGGATTAACCTTTGGATATTCAAGCAATTCTTCGCCGAAATTAGGAAAATTCATAAAATCTTTAAAATTATGATATCTACCACCCTCTACAAGTTGATCATAATCAGTTATTTTGAGCTTATTAATAACAACCTTTAAAATATCTTTGGGCATGCTTTTATCATAAACGAAGCGCAAAGCAGAGGCTGTTTTTCTTTGCTCGAGACTATCGGCCATAATTTCGAGGAAGCTTTTCGAAACATCGTTATCAATATCAAGCTCAGCATCGCGGGTAAATTTAAATGTATAAGCAGTAAAAGCTGTAAATTTAAATCGGAGAAAAATATCGTCCAGACAATAGCGAATAATATCATCAAGCATAATATAATACTTATGACCGTCATTTTCAGGAAGAATTAAAAACCGATTTACACTGCTTGTAGGAATTTCCATTATAGCATATGTGTTCTTTTCTGGTTTGTCGGCACGTAATAATTCAACTGCAAGATAAATAGACTTATCGGCCAGAGTATTTGCTCCCTTAAAGTTTTTTAGCATAATTGGGAACAAATGCGTTTGTACTTTATCTTTAAAATATTGTCTTACAATCTGGCCTTGTTCTTTAGAAAGTTCTTTTTCGCTTAATTTATATATATTTTTCTTTTTTAATTCTTTAATAAGCTCCTGATAAGTCTTTTCAAAAATATCGCGTTGTTTTTTTACTTCTTTAAGAATTTTGTTAAGATTGTTCTGAAATAATTTACCCTCCTCAAGATTGTTATTGTCAAAATTTAATTGCACTAACCTACGTAAAGTAGCAACACGAACCCGAAAGAACTCATCCTGATTATTCGAAAAAATACCAAGAAATCGTATACGCTCAATTACCGGATTAGTTTTATCAAGCGCTTCCTGTAATACCCGGTAATTAAAGTTTAACCAGCTAAGCTCACGATCAAAATATTTATACTCCCTTACAATCGCCATTTCACTTAAACTAAATTATCTTACTTAAGTCATTTGCAAATAAACTGTTAAAGTAAGAAAAAAACAGCATATGTCCTGTTAAATTAATATTAAAATTTATTACCAATCAATTATAACTACCTGATTACGCTCCTATTCTGATATTAATTGATGTCTATAAAAAGAAGCTGACATATTCAACAATTGCTACACAATTTATTCATTTGCTTTTACTTAGCTATTTTCTTATATTTATATCAATCCTTTAAGAAACAGAATCTGATAGAGAATCAAATTTTATTTTTGATATGATTAAAAAAGTATCTACATATTCATTTTCTACTGAATTTTCATTTCAGGATTTTCTAAATCAATTAAACGAATTGTATTCTTTCAATTTGACACCTCAACAAAATGCAAACCTCATTTTTTATGACACTTTTGATTGGCGATTATTCTCTGGATCCTTTGTATTGTTTACTATAGAAAAAGAACTCTTTATTCGCAAATTATTTAGAAATACGATTTTGGACAAATGCAGATATAGGAAGAAAATATCATATTCGTCGGAACTACCTAAAGGCAAATTAAAAAATACACTAACAAGAATTATTGGTGCCAGAGCTCTTTTCCCAATTGCACAAGTGAATGAAAAAGTAGTAACCATAAATCTCTTCAATAATGAACAAAAAGTAACTGCAATTATTAAGCTTTTCGATTACAAGTCAGATTCTGAGGCATTTGGTAAATATTCATTTTTACAATTAGAATCGATAACTGATTATGCAAATTCGTTTAATGAGGTAGATGAATGGCTTATATCAAAGGGATTTGCCAGGCAAAAGAAAGCAGATGTATTCCTTCAGCTTTTTTCTAATACAGAAATATCTCCCGGAGATTATAGTTCAAAGCTCAAAATAAAACTACTACCAGAAATGCCCGCTGGTAAAGCTTTAATAGAAATAATAATATATCTTCTTACTATTATTAAAGCAAACCAAGAATATATTATTAAAAAAATCGATCCTGAGTTTCTTCATGATTTTAGGGTTGCCTGCCGACGTATCAAGAGCTTGCTTGGCTCTCAGAATATCATGGATCCGATTATCACGAAAGAGTTTAAAAAGGATATAACCAATTTACTTAAAACAACTAATGAGCTCCGTGATCTGGATGTTTATTTACTTAATACCGACTATTACAAATCAATATTACCAAAGGATTTCAATAAGAAAATCAATTTCCTTTTCACCTATTTAAAACGTAGAAGAAGTATTATTTTAAAAAAACTGGAAAGAGATTCTTTCGTTGAGAAAATTGGTGTTTTTTTAATGAAATGGGAATCCATCTTAAATCAAAATCCAGAAAAAATAGCAAATACCAAAGTAAGTACTATAGAAATTAAAGATCTGGCAAGAAAAGAAGTATATAAAAATTACAACCAAATACTTAGAACTGGTAAACTAATTCTTAAAACAAAAAACACAAAGAAGATACACGAATTAAGAATTCAATGCAAAAAACTAAGATATCTAATGGATATATATAAAAGCCTTTTCCCTGCAAAGAAAATTGACATTTTAATTAAACAACTTAAAATATTGCAGAATAACCTGGGTGATTATAACGATTTGTTTGTGCAACACAAGTATTTAATAAATATCAGTAACAGATTTTCATTAAAAAACAAAAATTTACATGATTCGTTAATGGCAATTGGAATACTAATCGGTCTTTTACATCAAAAGAGAGTTGAAACAGCACATGAATTTTATTGTATTTTTAAGAATTTTTCAAACCAAACTTTCAAGAAAAGGATCGACGAATTATTCTCAATAAATTGCAATTATCCTTGAATTAATCTGAAGCCAATTGCTAGGATTCTATAGAAATATAAACTTTGATTCAATTAGTTCTTTTTAGTAAAAGTTCCTTGTTATTCTTTTTGAATCCAATAATGCTTATTCTTTAAATCTTGGCTATTCAAAAAGCTCCTTTTCTTGATCTTCTTCCAATTTTATATACAAATAACATTTCTGGTATTTTTGTACTTAATTGAACCATAACAGAAAATCGTTGTTAATGTAATATAAATCAAAACTATAAAACTATGAAAAAGAGATTTGTTTTTTTCGCAATTTTAATCATGGGCACCCTATTTATATGGAGTTGTTCTGATGATGAAAAGATTATTGATCCTGGAGTAAAATTGAGCATAAGTAGTTCAATAAACAGTCCTGCTAAAAGTGTACAAGCCGGATCAGTTGTAATTACTGATTTTAAGATTTGTATTCGTGACATCATTTTTAAAAATAATGATGATTTGGAATTTGATACAAGTGAAGTGCAATTTAGAGGTCCATTTATAGTTGATTTACTGGATAGCCTTACCACTTATTCTGAAACCGTTGGTTTAATTGATTTGCCAAATGGAGTTTATGATAAACTAAGGTTAAAATTACATAAAGCAGAAAAAGTACTTGAATCAGATGAAATGTTTGATAAGTCTATTATTATAAAGGGTTGGGTTAATGGAGTTCCATTTGAAATGTGGCATGATACAGATGTTGAATTTGATTTTGATTTCATCTCAGGGCTAAATATTGATGATAACAATTTTAATTATCAAGTTGATTTTAATATTTCACAATTTCTGAATTCTTACTATAGTATTGACTTAACGCTGGCTCTAGATGAGGATCATGATGGAATAATTGAAATAAATCCAGAGAACGATGATAGCAACGAAGGATTTGCTGAAAAGCTTAAAGAGAATATTAAGTATGCTGCAGAGCTGATAAAAAAAGACTAATTACTATAGTTTCCTAAAAAAATCCTGTTACCTGCAGGATTTTTTTATTTCTCATCATTTGGCTTAAACATTTATTATCTATAAATTGTTAAGTAATTAAAATTGCAAATTAAACAAACTATTATGATCGACTTATCTACAAAATACATGGGATTCGAACTAAGGAATCCAATAATCGCAGCCAGTTCAGGTTTAACAGATACATCTGACAAGATAAAAAACCTTGAGATTAAAGGAGCAGGAGCTGTTGTGCTAAAATCATTATTCGAGGAACAAATAATGATGGAAATTGATTCAATTTCTGCCAGTAACTTATATAACAACAATAGCGAAGCCGAAAACTATGTTTCGTATTATACCCGAAAACATAATCTTGATGAATATTTGCGATTGATTGAAAACTCAAAAAAAGAAGTTAAAATACCCGTAATTGCGAGTTTAAACTCTTTTTCAATTGGCCAGTGGGTAAATTTTGCAGAACGTATTGAATCTGCTGGTGCCGATGGAATAGAACTAAATTTATTTATTCTTCCGGGTGATCAAAAATTTAGTGGTCAGGAGATTGAAGAAATTTACCTTGATATTATTCGAGGTGTTCGTAAAAATACAAAACTACCTGTGGCAGTTAAACTTAGTACTTACTTTTCGGGTATGGCCGATAGTTTAATAAAAATGTCGAAAGAAGATATTTCTGCTATGGTTTTATTTAATCATTTCTATAGTCCAACAGTTGATCTGGAAAAGGAACAAATTGTTTCATCGCGAGTATTTAGTTTACCTGAAGAAAACTCAATGTGTATACGCTGGATTGGTATGGTTTCTGATAAAGTACAGTGTGATTTAGCAGCTTCCTCAGGAATTTATGATGGATATGATGTTCTTAAGAATTTATTAGTTGGAGCAAAAGCAGTACAAGTTGCTTCTACACTTTATAAAAATACAGCAAATCATATTCCTGTAATGCTTCAACAAATGGAAAACTGGATGATTGGCAAAGGATATAATTCGCTCAATGAAGTCATCGGAAAACTTAGTTTCAAAAAAATAAGTAACCCGATGATGTATGAAAGGGCTCAGTTTATGAAGTACTTCTCAGACAATAAATAGGAAAATAGAAAGAGACTTTCAAGAATATCATTTAGTTTCATCCAAAACAACCATTCTTGAAAGTCTCTATTACTTTTCTAAACCTAATCTATGCTTGCAGCTTTCTTAACAATAATTAACTTTGATTTTTCTTTACTCCAACCATCATGCAATGCTTTAAAGAAAGAATAATCTTCAGATAAAATCTTTTTATTATTAATTCTTAGTAGTTTATTGACCTGAATTGTATTCTCATTTTTATTTACTTCGAATTTAAATTCACCTACAGAATTAATTATTTCGTCTTTCATATTAGAAACTACAAACGAAAATCCTGCTGGAACAGAATATGTAATTTCGTAATTCTCATAAACCGGAAAACCTAAGTTTAATGGAGTCTCTCTTTTTTCGGTTAATGTTCGTAAATGAGATGCTTCAATACCTAAAGATGATGTAAACAATGTTGCAAAATAATAACCTCCCTGGTTTTTCCAAATCTCTTTTCCATTAATATTTACCTGTATTTCGCAACTGGCTTGGTCGAAATTAATTAGCTCAACATTTCCTATTGAACTTGAAGGGATAATAGATTCAGCTACCTTTTTAGCATTTTTAACATCCATTAAAATATCAAAATATGGATATTGGGCTCCTGAAATTTTAAGTAACAATTTACCATCGTAGTTACCATTTTCCATAATATCGATATTTCCAATAGCAGAAATCATATTCATGGTTTCTTTAATATAATCTGGCATAGTAACCTCGTCTCCATTCACATCAATTACTTTATCATTAATAATATCAAATGCCAGGTTATTTTTTTGAGATGGATTGCATTGTAAAACTAAATTTTGCTCATCAACTTTTGTATAGGTAAATACATTGCCAAAATCCTTTAGGTTGCCTATTGCAGGATCATATGTTTGTGTTGGAAAAGAAAAAATCAACTTGCTTTCTAATCCTAAGAACTTAGCTAACTCATTAAAAAGAATTATTTTCTCGATAGATGTTGCTCCATTCGATGACCAAACTTCAGCTAACGGGCGAATTGAGTAGCCTGTAAACTCAAAAGGAATATTAAATGTATTTATCTCATTACCCACAATTTGTTGTAGCTCTTTAATATATTGAATACCCTTTTTCTTATCAGAAACTCTTTTTTGAACAAAACTTTTTATTTCATCTGTAAGATTTAAATCGGCATTATTAATTGTGCTCGAAACAGCCTCTTTTATATCAGTGGTGCTAAAAATAAGCCGTGGTAAGAATGAATTATCATTAGGCTGATTTGATTCATTTGCATATGCTTCAATATTTTTAAACTTCCAGCTATAAGATGTAAATCCATTTTTTGAACTAATTGTTGGTTTCACATCAGAATTCAATAATTTATAATTTAGTACTTTACCCTCAGGAACTTTAACAAGGATCTCCATTTTTTCGATAGGAGTTGTTTGTTGAATAATGATATTGTCGTTCAGATAGGGCAAATATCCTGCATTTGAGTTTAGCTCATAATCAAAATCAACTACACATCCAAGCTCTAGTCCGGTATGCGTAACAACCATCTCGCGCAAATGATTAAAAGCGGGTGCTCCTGCAGCAAAGCGTGGTAACACCTCATTAAATGCGTTTTCTGGTGAAGCAATAAGTTGTCCGTCGACCATTTTAGTTTCAGCCTTATTTATTTTCAATTGCTGGAATCGGGGATCGTAAATAATAAAAGACTCACCAAACGCTCTGTTAAAAGAGTAATGGGTAATGTATTTCAATTTATGCTGATATTGATAATTAACCGATCCATCAATATTTAACTGGTATTCTTTTTTTATAGATTTAAAAACAGCATCGTTTTCCTGTTCCCATTTATTGGGCTGACATGATCCCATTAAAAGAACTAAAAGAATAAATATAATTATGTTTTTTGATTTCATTTTCGATAGGTATTAATTCGTTTTTATTATCGTGATAAAATAATGTTCTCTTTTGCAAACTTATGTTGAGCATCAACAACCGATTTATAATTGATCCACTCATTGGCTTCGAAAACTCGTTTTTTAATCACTATCTTCTCATTTATTTTAACCTCGTTTGTACCAATTACGTAACCACCAGAGAATGATGCAGCAGTGCCATCAATATCATTTTCTGAAGGAATATATATTGCATTTTTAAATGCAGGCAAAGTAATTGTTTCGTTCAACTCAACAAGTCTGCTGCAACGATCAGTAAATGAATAAATACTTTCATCCCGGCTGGTATTTGTATACAAATGTGCTTGGGCTCTCATAAAAATGTTGGACGAAACTACAGGTTTAAAGATTATTTCACTACCTGTAACAACAGCATAATTAGGTATTCTATAACGTACCGAGATATTTATTGGTCCTTCCATATGACCGTAAGGATCGCTGAAATTCATCTCCAGTATTTCTATATCCTGCGAAATTGAACGAAGTTCTATTTCGAGATTTCTTTTCCAATCCATTTTTGCCCCTCGGATAAACATTCCACGTAAAGCGGCATCCGTTTGTCCATCTGCAGTAAGCGAGAAAGATCCTTCGAGTGTTCCATTCTCCAATAGGGTTGAATTCCCAAATATTTTTAACGGATGATTTTCTGGTTCGGAGATTGGAGTAATCATTAAATCAGCACCTTCGGGTATTCCCATCAGGTAGTTTTGTTGCTGTTCGGCACTTGACCATTCTTCGCGAACAAATGGCACCCAGGTTGGATCGAGCAACATATACTCACCACTGCTGCGCTTAACAATAGTTACGCTATGATTAAACTGGTCGGCTGGAATATTTTCAATTCTTGATCCGGCCATAGTCATTGCAGCATACGATTCAAATCCAGCAGCACGAAGCATGGTAATAAGCATTCCTGCTTTATCTTTACAAACACCACATCGATCGGTAAAAGTCATTTCTCCCTTATGTAAGGTAAAACCTTCACCCTCACCCATCGAAATTCCTGAATAACGAATATTATCAGCTACCCAATGATTTAATTTCGAAATACTATCCATCTCATTCTTTGCTCCTTTTAAAATCTCCTTCACTTTTTTATCGATTGCAGGAGTCGATTCGAAACTGCCATAATCTTCGTTTACACCATAAAACCAACGTGATTTTTCTTCCCACTCAGCAGTTGTTGTAATTAATAATTTTAAAGCTACATCCGAAAGAGCGACCATTCCTGGCTGTCTCTTACTTGGCATCATATTTTCTTTGGTAAAACGGTATTGTTTTTTCTCACCCAGAACCTTTGTTTTAACATCCATCTCTCCATGAAAAACTTTGTAAATAACTTCTTTGGTATTTGGAACATTTACTTCATATACTTTTTTAAGTACAGGTTGCGAATACCAATATTCAATAATATCGTAAAACTGACCACGCATTGGAGGTATATATTTTGAATCATCGGGCTGATTATCCTGATATAGCAAAGCATATGTAAACCCTTTCTTAAATAGAGAAATCTCTATTCCATCGCCGGGTTCCAACCGGCCAATATCGATCATTTTCTGTCGGGCACCCCAATAAATAGCGCGTGCAGGTGCAGGGTAATCGTACACATGATCCTGATTGAGAATATCAACAGCACCAGTATGACGGTAAATTTTAATTTCTTTTATTTCGATAAATGCCGAAAGTGGCTCGTAATCGAAAACTAATTTACTAAGTTCTTTAGCTCCATTAGTAGTTAAAACCTTGTAAATCTTGTGAATGTTATTGTAACTCAATCCTGTTTCCTGAACATCTACAAATGTTTCGTCAAGCACCACAAGGTAATCGGCTTGAGGATACTCTTTGGATGTACCAGCTTTTTTGATCAGGTCGTTTGCACCTGCAAAAACACTTAACTTAAGTAAAAGTAAAGCAATTAATAAGAACGTGTATTTTTTCATAAAAATTTAGGGTTGATGATTAAATATAAAATAAGAGATTATAAATATAACAAATGATTTTCAATTGATTATGCTCAATAATTAAATTTGATTAAACTTAAACTCTCTGTTATTTAAGTATAATTCTTTTTCGATTCGACTATCAATTTAGAATGTTTTTATGGTGTTAGGTTTAAAACTATAACATCAATTTACATAGCTGGCAAATTATTTGCCGGCAGATTCGTTATATTTGTGGATATTTAAAAATTGCGATGAAAAGATTAGCTATCGGTTTAGTAATGGTACTTGTTTTTGGCGTAATCTCTGCACAAGAAATTATTCATGACAGAACCTATCAGGATAATATTAAAACAGCGATTATATATGTTGAAGATAATGAAATTTCATTCCCCTCAATTGATTTACAAGGTAATAGAAAACTCAATTTTACTTTCGACGATCTTGATGCTGATATTAAATCATATACTTACACAATAACACATTGCAATTCAGATTGGACTATCTCGAACTTATTTCAGACCGATTATATAGATGGATATTATGACGAGCGTGTTAACGAGTATCAATCTTCGTTTAACACGCTTATAAACTATACCCATTACACCATTACAATTCCCAATGAGTATTTAAAACCAAAACTTTCGGGCAATTACATTATTCAAATTTTTGATTCAAACTCACCCGGAAAACCAATTATTACAAAACGATTCCTAATTACTGAGTATCATGCAAATGTTGATGCAAATGTAAAAAGCTTAAGCCAACCCGGGTATTTCTTTAACGATCAGGAACTAGAGATCAAACTCGATTTTTCGGGATCGGATCTTTATAATCCAAGCCAAAATACCAAACTAGTTGTTCTGAAAAACCACAATTGGAATGAGCAGATTTTAGTTACTAAACCTGACAAAATAAGCGATCAGGAAATAACCTATAACAACTACCAATTTCTGAAATTTAAAGGCGGCAACGAGTATTATTCATTTAATACAAAGCATATTAGAACAGCTATTGGCAGCATAATGAATATTGATTTTATTGATAACATGTATCATTTTCAATTGTATCCGAATACCGATAGAACTTTTAAAGACTATATATACGAACCCGATATTAACGGAAAGTTTAAAATTGATGTTGATAATGCATCTGATCCTGCTACTGAAGCTGATTATGTTTATGTATATTTTACTTTACTAATGGACGTTCCTGTTCAAAATGGCGATATTTATATTTTCGGTGCATTAACGAATTATGGATTCTCGAATGAAAGTAAAATGGTTTATAACTTCGAACAAAAAACCTATGAATGCCGAATGTTATTAAAGCAGGGATTTTATAATTACCAATATGTTTTAATGGAAAATAACAAACCCGATTATACTTATTTAGAAGGTAACCATGCACAAACCGAAAACACCTATACGATACTTGTTTACTATTATGATTACCGTGGAAATTATGATCGGTTAATTGGGGTAAAAGAGATTAGTTCTGTAGTTAAATAATATTAATAAACCCTACGAGAGTTTAAAACTCTCGTAGGGTTTATTTTTATTAGAATTTCTTATCAGGAAACATATCATTCCATTGCTGTGGCTGGTCTTTCAGTTTCTTATCGAACCATGATGTAATAGTATAATGCCATTGGATACGTTTCTTATAATCCAATATCCAGTGGTTTTGTCCATCCACGAGTACCATTTCAACATCTTTGCCCAGGAGTTTTAAAGCTGCATAAAACTGCAAACTTTCACCTACAGGAACATTGGTATCATCGGCTCCATGTAACAATAAAATTGAATTCTGGAATTTGTCTGCATTATAAATAGGGCTATTCTCAACAAAAATATCTTTTCTGTTCCATGGATAACTATATTTTGCAGCTCCGGTATTGTATGAATAACCCCAATAGCCTTCTCCCCAATAGCTAGTTATTGAACTAATTCCAGCATGCGAAATAGCTGTTTTAAAAATATTAGTTCTGGTTTGCAGCAGCATGGTTGTATATCCACCATACGATGCACCAATACATCCAACATTCGAAGCATCGGCTGATGTATTCTCAGCAAGAAATTTCTTTGTTCCGTCAATAATATCATCAATAGCATCGAAACCCCAGCCATTCACATGCAATGCGGAGAAATCCTGACCAAAACCAGTTGCTCCACTGGGTTGCAAAACATAAACTATATATCCATTTGCAGCCCATGTATGTAGAGGATATCTTCCACCAAAAGAACGTTCAATTGGTGATGTGCCTCCGTAATAATTTACGATAACAGGATATTTCTTCGAAGGATCGTAGTTGTTTGGATAGTAAATTCTACCGTAAATGGTTGTTCCATTTTTATTTACAAAATTCCAATCTTGCGTTTTTCCAAAATCAATAACTGAGTATCGCTCCTGATCTGGGAAAGAAAGCAATGTACTTATTCCCTTTTTTAGGTCAATTAAGAAAAGTTTGTTCGGTGTATTAATGCTAGTTCCATTATAAACTGCAAGAGGTTGACTATAACAATAATCAATATTGCCCAACACATCAACATTACTATTTATTTTAGTAAATTTCTTTGTTTTTAAATCGTAACGGTACAAATTCTCATAATCCCGCTCAGTTACTGACATATAGATCTCATTTGTGTTATTCCAGTATACTGATCCAACTGCAGGATCAAAATCCTTTGTTATTGGTTCAATATTCTTTGTTGCTAAATCATAAATATATAACTGTCCATCGTAGCTATTTGGGATACGACCTTCGCTAACTTTTACTCCAAGCTTACCAAAACATTCAGGGCCACCTTGAACCAGTAGTTTTTTTCCATCGGGAGAATAACCTGCACTACCTCCATTTAATTTATCGCTCCAGATAGTATCCAGCTTACCTGTCGTAACATCAAGCTCGAAAAGGGTTTGTTTACTAAAAGGTACTTCGGTATAATCAATTTTGCTTGATGAAAACAGAATTTTTGTCCCATCAAAACGGATATCGTTAAGGTAAGTACTCTGTTTCCCTGCAGTTAGTTGAATTGTATTTCCCGATTTAGTTTCTATTTTATATAAATACGAACGATCGCGAAAATAAGGCAAGCGGTCATCAACTTCGTAAACTCGTTTTAAATCGCCAGACTTTTCGCCAGGTATACGAACTGAATATATAAGATAATCTTCGGTTGGCGACCATACAAAATAGGAAATATCTTTAATATCTTTTGCGATTAATGTTTCGACTCCATTTATAAAATCATACACAAAAATTTCTGTTTTTCCTTCGAACTCCGATGAGTAGGAAATCTTATCTGTTCTTGGTAACCACGAAACATTATCAATATTCTTATTTCGCAAAACCAGTAAATTCTTTTTAGCTACAAGGTCATAAATTACTGAGTAGCGTTTGCTTTTGCCACTTCCAGTAACTACATCGGAATAATCTATAATAACATATTTGCCTGATGGAGAAATAGATGCCGATGATACTCGCTGACCTTCCAATACATCATTTATTGTAAGCATACGTTTTGGATCAGTGGTAACTGATGCATTGCATCCGGCAAATTCGTCGGCAAACTCAAAAGTAGAATTAACTTTTAAGGTTTGGTCTGAAGTAATAAGTTTTACAAGTACTTTGTGTTTTCCTATATTTAGTTTAACATCAACTTTTGTACTTTTTAGATCATCTGTACTTTTTGTTTTAACCAATTCATCATCAACATAAAACTCGAACAAACCATTTGCTGTGAAGTTTATAGTTCCTTTTGTCCAACGATCAACATTAATATAACTAGTTAATAAAACCATATTATTCTTTTCAATGCCGGAAAATAAAACACTATCGGCAGGAATCTCTGTTACTTTCCAGCTAAACATATTTTTACCAAGAGCAATGGCATCGTTTGCTTTTGGATAGGTTCCTGCAAGTGTTACCTGGTATTTTTTAAGTAAATCCGATTCTTTAAATGTATTTCCATCAACATCCTCTTCTGCATAGAAAACAGGCATGCTTAATTTTTCTGGTCCTGCAACAAGCCATTGGTTCATGTTAACAACATCTTGTGCTATTCCAAAATAGCTAAGTAAAACAAGGGTGATAATTATTCCAGCTTTTTTCATGATATTTTTTTTTAGGTTTCTGTATTTGACTTAATTAATAACAACTCGTTTAAATTTCAGTTTTTATATTTTCAGTTTTTCTTCTATCAATATAGTTCCTGGCAACTGAATGAAAAATAACTCCAGACAAAATCATGATAGTGCCAGCAAATTCTTTCAGGTTTAGCATTTCATGCAATAAAAAATACCCGATAATTGCAGCAAAAACAGGTTCGAGCGAAAAGATAATGGCTACTTTGAGCGATGATACATATTTTTGTACCCACACTGCTACAAAGTAACAGAATAGTGTACCAATAACCCCAAGATATAGTAAGGAGATGCCTGATTTTAAACTTATTACAACAGGTGCCGCTCCTGTAATTAACCAGGCCAATAAACTTACTACCGAAGCACCCAAAAACTGATACGTAACTAATGGCAAAGCCTCTGATTTTGTTATGAATCGGCCAGCTAAAACCAAATGAATAGCTCCCGCAACAGCTGTAGTAATGGTAATAATATCGCCAATATTTATCGATGTTTCAATATCGTATGTTAGTAAAAACAATCCTGTAATTACCATTAATACTGCAACCCAATCTATTTTTAGAATTCTTGTTTTATAAAAGAAGAAAAGAATAAAGGGTACAATAATCACCGCAGAACTGGTAATAAAAGCACTATGCCCGGTACTCGTGTATTTTAGTCCAATTGTTTGTGACGAATAAGCTGTGGCCAGCAATATGCCAAGTATTGACCCATTTAAAAATGCTCTTTTATTAATTAATTGCTTTTTAGATTTAAAAAGCTGATAAACAAAAATAAATGCAAACGCCAAAAAACTTCTTGCAAAAACAAGAAAATATTCATTTACTGAACTTACAGTATCTTTAACTATAAAAAAGGTTGTGCCCCAAACAATTGATACTAGAATCAGCCAAAATAAATACATAAAAACTTATAATTACGAGATTTCAAATCTACTGTTTTTTTTTAAGTCAATGATTTTTCTTTTCTCATTGCTTTTAACTAAATTTGATATAAACCAAAAAAAGATGTTATGGATAAGCGTACTTTCCTAAAAACAACAGCCCTTGCAGGAGCAGGCGGTTTATTAAGCATTAAAAACCTTTCGGCAAGCCCATTGGCTTCAAATCCATTTTCTTCGCTCGATAAAATTATTGATAACAACGGAAGATATTTCCTTCATCCATTACCTTATGCATTCGATGCTCTTGAGCCCCATATTGACCATATGACATTGGTTATTCACCATGGAAAACATCATGCAGGTTATGTTAACGGATTAAATGCAGCCACCGATAAAATTAATGAGTTGCTTACAACAGAAAATTTTTCTGAAATAAAACATTGGGAAAAACAGCTTGCTTTTAATGGAGCAGGTCATTTTTTACATACTATGTATTGGAATAGTATGAGTCCCATTGCTTCAAAACCATCTACAACTCTTGAAAAATATATAAACAAATCATTTGGTTCGTACGATAAGTTTTTAAAATATTTTGTCGCCGCTACCGCGTCAGTCGAAGCATCGGGTTGGGGAATTCTTGCTTTTCAACCACTCGCCGATAAACTGGTAGTTTTACAGGCAGAAAAACATCAGGATTTATCGCAATGGATGAGTATTCCTATATTAGTATGCGATGTTTGGGAACATGCTTATTACCTTCGATATCAGAGCAAACGAGGTGAATATATCGATCATTTTATTCAAACAATTAACTGGGAAATGGTTTCTAACAGATTGGAGGTATTGCTGGAAAAGAATAAATCTTAACATACAAAATGTGTTTAAGAAAATAACGGTTTAGTTTTAAAGCTCCAATTACAATATTATATTTGAACCTCAATTGTTAAAATTTACATAAATGAAAAATACGATTATCATTGTAACAATCTTGTTCGCTCTTTCATTTTCACTAAAAACTAATGCTCAAACAGATAGCATAAATGTTAAAAATCTTTCCAGATCAGAAATAGTAAAACTAGATTATAATCAGCTATTAGCTTTACCTTTTGAAGACTTAATGTTTATTGCAAATAAAATGGGTATCTCAATAGATGAGTTACTCGAAATGAGCTTAACTGTTTCGTCAAAAACAAGCTTAAAAACAAGAGAAACACCTGGAATTGTAAGTATAATAACATCCGAAGATATTAAAACTAGTGGAGCCAGAGATTTAATTGATATTTTTCAGACATTGCCCGGATTCAATTTTGGTTATGATGTTGATGGAATAATTGGTTTGTCAGCAAGAGGAAACTGGGGGCACGAAGGTAAAATTTTAGTTTTAGTTGATGGGCTAGAGATGAACGAAGGTTTATATACAACTTATCAGTTTGGAAATCATTTTCCTGTTGATCAGATTGAACGCATTGAAGTTATTCGTGGGCCAGGCTCATCGCTTTACGGAGGTTATGCCGAGCTAGGTGTAATTAATATTATTACCAAATCAGCTTATACAATTGATGGTGCTGAAATTTACGCTACTGCAGGTACTTTTTCTGATATTCATAGTAGATCATCGGGGGGATTAAATTTTGGTAAAGCATATAAAAACTTTGTTGTTGACTTAAAAGGTTTTTATGGAAGTGGAAAACGCACGAACCAAAGATTTGTAGATTTTTATGGTGATTTATATACACCTGGTGATGATTATTTTGATTACCAAACAGTAAATATTAATTTAGGTCTTAAATACAAAGACCTTGAGTCTCGCTTTATTTTTGATGATTATATTCCTAATGCAACAGGATACGATGCTCCGGAGCGAAATCGCTTTCATGGTATATACGGACTCCTAAAATATAACATTAATGCTAGCAGCAAATTAAAAATTCAGCCAACCATCAGTTATAAAAATCAAGTTCCATTCTGGTTTAATAATTTAGATTGGCCTTATAAAAGGTCATATGAGCAATACAATGGCTCTCTTGATTTGGTTTACCAACCTACTGAAAAACTTGATATTATTGGGGGTGTAATTTATAAATATGAATTAGCAAAAGATAAACTAAGTGATCCTGATGAAACTTTCTATAATGGCAAAAAGGATATTTCATTTAATACTGTTTCGGTTTATTTTCAGGGAACATATAAATCCAAATTTGCAAATTTATTTATAGGTGCAAGATACGATAGTCATTCTGAAGCAGGAAATAATATCTCTCCTAGGATAGGATTAACTAAAGCTTACAAGAAATTTCATTATAAATTACTATATAGCAATGCTTTCAGGACTCCTTCAATAGAAAATATAAATCTTAACCTGGATATTAAACCAGAAAAAACGAATGTAGTTGAACTAGAATTAGGGTATAAACTGAACGAAAATATGTTTCTTACTTCAAATTTATTCTATATCCTGATTAACGACCCAATTGTGTATACGCTGGATGTTGAAAACGATACTGAAAACTATGAGAACTATAAAAAAACCGGAACTCAAGGAGTTGAAGTACAATATCTTGCAAAATATTCAAAATGGTCGCTAGATTTAAGTTATTCATACTATAGTGCAAAGAATTTAAATGAAGTTATTCCCTATTCTGTTGAGATCGATGGTGACCTAAATGAAAATTTGCTTAAAGGAAGTCCTCAGCATAAATTTACATTAAAGGGTACTTACAACTTTAACGAAAATATATCTGTAGCTCCATCAATGGCATACCTTGGCGAAAGGTATGGTTATATTTTTGATGATCAAAGTCAGTCAAAATTTGACCCTGCTTTACTTTTAAATGCATTTATCCTTTATAAGAATCTTGCATTTAAAAATCTCGATTTAGGAATAGGTATTTATAATATTTTAGATCAGAATTACCAAATCATTCAACCTTATGGTGATTTTGAATCGGCAGAAGCTCCTTATCCAACGGGAGGTATAGAATTTACTGTAAAGCTTGGTTATAGATTCTAATAACCTAACATTTAAACTGATACAATCTTCAAACCATTGTATCAGTTTATTTCTTATTTACTATCAGCTCTTCAATTGATCTTTTCGGTACATGATGTATCTGATTTTCGTCCCGGTAGTATTTAATGTCTTTGTCTCTTACATCTTCAATTACTACTATTTCTTTTGGTTTACCCAGTGCAATAACTAACAATATTTCAAAATGCTCTTCGAGGTTCAAAAGCACTTTTAATTTTGGTTTGTTTATACTTGCAAAAATGCATCCACCCAAGCCATTCTCTACTGCTCCTAAAAGCATACTTTGGGAAACAATCCCATGGTCGCACATAAAGTTGGTAGTTAATCGGGTATCACCCAAAATAACTATATATGCAGACGGTTTCTCCCCTTCTTCTGGTCCGTCCCAGTCTTTTAAATAAGCAGCCCAGCTCAATGTTGAAAAAACCTTTTCATTTGTTTCCTTGTCGGCTGACAAAAAGTACTTCAACGGTTGCAAATTTCTGCCCGAAGGTGATAATCTGGCAAGATTTACCAGCTCCTTTAAAAAGTCGTACGATATTTTATGATCCTGATAGAATCTTCTATAACTGCGGTTTTTAGAAACTAAATCTTTTATCATATCATTTAATTTTGAAAAGATATAAAAAAAGTTGTCTGTGTTTCGACAAGCTCAACATGACAACTTTTTTATCAATTTAAATAAATTGTTTAGTCATCCTGAGCCTGTCGAAGAATACTAAACTATTTAATAATTCCTGTTTTTTAGTAATTCGTTTGTTCCAGCTCGAAATATGCTTCGGGGTGATTACAAACAGGACAATTCTTAAGTGCTTTCAAGCTCTCATGAACATATCCGCATTTACGGCAAACCCAGCGTACTTTTTCATCGCGTTCAAATACCTTACCATCTTCAATGTTTTTTAGCAATTTCAGGTATCGTTTTTCGTGTTCTGCTTCTACTTTTGCTATTAGCTTAAAAGCCGTAGCTATTTGTTTAAACCCTTCTTCTTCGGCAATTTTGGCAAACTCAGGATAAAGCTCTGTCCATTCTTCATTTTCACCAGCGGCAGCGGCTTTTAAATTTTCTGCTGTATCAGCTATAACACCAGCAGGATACATGGCTGTGATTTCAACCATTCCACCTTCTAAAAACTTAAAAAAAGTTTTTGCATGTTGTTGCTCCTGTAAAGCAGTTTCGTTAAAAAAAGCGGCTATTTGTTCATAACCATCTTGTTTTGCTTGTTTTGCAAAAAACTCATACCTGTTTTTCGCTTGCGATTCACCGGCAAATGCTTTAAGTAAATTTTGCTCTGTACGTGTACCTTTTAACGTGCTCATAATATCTTTTTTTGATTAGTTAATACTGTCTAAATTTCAATCCCGAAGATATAAAATCCAAAATAAAAAATCAGGTAAAAGCTTACCTGATTAACTTATTTAAAATGATTTTAAATATGAATTAGTATCTATTTGCAATTACTTCCCAGTCGATAATTTTCCAGAAGCTTTCAATGTAATCAGGACGTCGGTTTTGGTAGTCAATATAATAGGCATGTTCCCAAACATCGCAGGTTAATATTGGTTTTAATCCATCGCGAAGAGGGTTGCCTGCATTCGAAGTTTGAATAATATCTAATTTCCCATCTTTTTTCTCAACCAGCCAAACCCAACCGGATCCAAAAAGTGTTTTTGCTGCGGTCGAAAACTTATCTTTTAAAATATCTAATGAACCATAATCTCGGTAAACAACTTCAGAAAATGAACTAACTTTTAATACATCATATTTATCTTTACCAAACTGCTCAAAATAAAAAGTATGATTCCATACTTGTGCTCCATTATTAAAAATACCGCCATCTGCTTCCTTAATTATGGTTTCAAGTGTAGCATTTTCAAACTTGGTTCCCTTAACTAAATTGTTTAAATTATTAACATAAGCTGCATGATGTTTATCGTGATGGAACTCAAGAGTTTTTTTGCTGATTACAGGTTCTAGCGCTTCGTAAGCATATGGTAATTTTGGCAATTCGAAAGGCATAATCGTAAATATTTAAGTTTTTAGTTTATTTAAACAAATGTATAAAATATAAGTCAATTTGTATAAAAAACTTTTATTAAAACAAAAAAGCCGGTGAAAACTCCCCGACTCTTTCGAAACCTAACAATTACAATTTAACCCAAAATTATGATTGAGAAAACCAACTACATAAATAGTTTAGTTACCTGATCCCAATCAATAACGTTCCAGAATGCATCAATATATTCAGGTCTGCGATTCTGATATTTTAAATAATATGCATGCTCCCAAACATCCAATCCAATTATAGGAGTACCCTTTACTTCGGCAATATCCATTAAAGGATTATCCTGATTGGGTGTTGACGAAACAAAAAGCTTTCCTTCATTCTTAACAAGCCATGCCCAACCAGAACCAAAACGTGTGGCAGCAGCATTATTAAACAATTCCTTGAATTTTTCGAACGAACCAAAATCCCTGTTTATTGCATCCAATAAATCTCCTTTTGGCAATCCTCCACCTTTAGGAGACATAATATCCCAAAAAAGATTATGATTATAAAATCCACCTCCATTGTTACGAATAGCAACAGGATGTTTTGAAATGTTTTTTAAAATTTCTTCAATGCTTTTATTTGCCAAATCGGTGTCTTTAATAGCATTGTTTAGATTATTTGTATATGCGGCATGATGCTTGGTATGATGTATTTCCATTGTTCGCGCATCAATGTTTGGCTCAAGTGCATCATAAGCATACTTTAGTTTTGGTAATTCAAATGACATAATATATAATTTTTAATTGTTTAACATTAATTTATTTAGAATCTTTCTAAATTATATAACAAAGACATTCTAAAATTGTTTAGTAGAAAAAAGAAAAAATGAGAATCACAAAGGAAATTCGAATTGACGAACTAATTGAAATGACTCCCAAAGCAGTTGGCTTTTTAGCCCAAAAAGGAATTCATTGCATTGCTTGTGGCGAACCTGTATGGGGAACGCTTGAGGAACTGGCTAAACAAAAAGGATTAAGAGATATTGATGTTGATGAGATGGTTATTGAAATTGAAAGATTATAGCGATTGGTGGTTTGTTGAGTTCGTATCTCTATAATTATTGGGATCTCATCATCAATAATAATCGATAATAAAACTTAAAAATGACAAAAATGGAATAATATTCCTTCATCATGGATACAAATCAGAAAAAAATGTGAAAAGATTTTCAAAATTTTGGGTATTAAGACTATTTAATTTCTACACTTAACTAAAAACATGGTTAAATAAATTATTACAATACAAAAAGAGTCCACTCATTATGTGTAAACAATATAAGGAGTGAATTCTTTTGCTTCAAGAGTTTAGAACTCGTATCCAATACCAATCCCTATATGTTTATTTTTAGGATCCGAATTTTCAACATCATAAGGAGTTAAACCTAGACCAAACCTTAAATTTAAAACAACATAGTGATTTTGAATAGGGTGTTTAACTGAAAAACCGTAAACAACTCCCAATTCTGTTATATTGGTGTTGTCTACTAAATCCATGTTACTAGTTTCGTTATCGCTATATTTTCGTTCAGCATTTAGCAGGAATGAAACATAGGGTCCAACATATAGATTAATCCGCCAGTTTTCGTTTGCTTTTTGAAGCAAATTATAGCTTACTAAAACCGGAACTGAAATGTAATTATAACTGTTTTTTACAATTTCGGTTTGACTTCCATTTTGCATATAATTCAATTCGGTTTGCAAACCAAAAGCTTTGTTAAAATTATAGTTCCCAAAAACACCAACATTAAACCCTGCTTTAAAGTCATCATTGTTATAAATATCACCAATTGGTGATTGAACAGCAATATTTGCACTAGTTTGAAATCCGTATGTAATTCCCTGTGCATTCATTTGACTATAGGCTAATAACATACTTAAAGCCATTGTAATTTTTTTTATCATTTTCATTTTATTATTTAAATTTTATTAAAAATTTTGTAAATTCGAATCAAGAGTTAAATTGCTAACTTTTATAATGTCTTCTTTATCAATTAAACAATTGAATTTAGCTTATACAGGTAGTCTACCCCCATCTAAACAAAGTCTCCAGACTACGCATTTATCAATTTGAAAGGCTATGCAAATATTTAGGCAAAGCCTACTGAGATAAACCTGGTGGAGATATTAATGTAAGTTGTTAGGATTCCTCCAAACAGAGTATGAGTAGAACAAGCTGCTGTGCAGCTATTAATATCTTACCAATCATTTATTAATTAGTATTTTTTGCTTTAGTAAAGGGAATTAACATCGGTACTTCCTTTTGATATTTAATATATGTTTCACCAAATTCTAAAACAAGCTTTTTCTCCTCAAGCAGGGTTCCAATAACAATATATACAATCAACACCAAGCTCATAATTAAATCTGCCATCGTATGTATTCGACACAATAAATAAATGGTTACAGCAAAATACATTGGATGACGCACTATTCCTAAGAAGCCACTTCTTTTAATTTCATTAGACGGCTTTGTCTCTTTTGTTTTTCCAAACGTTAACATTTGGCGAACTCCAAAAAAATGTAAGGAGTCATGGTCAATGAAAAAAGCCCAAAAAAACATAAGTAATGAACCGGACATAAGGATGTACCTTAAAATGTTCAAGTATTGCCCATAAACGATAATTACATTATTATCCAGTGCTGTATATTTAATTATAGGAATTAGTGTGAACACTGAAACCAATACATAAAACAATCGATAGAATGCATAATACTTCTTTAATAATCGATCCATCAGATTTGTGAATCTAATACTTATCAAAAAACTATGAAGTACACAATATCCTATCCACAATAATGAAACAAGTAAATATTTCATCTTAAAATCCTCCATTTTAAATCAAACAAAAATTAAGTAACTGTTCATACAAGAAAAGAAATATTTAAAGGCATTTAGAAAACACCTTTAAATTTTATTTCTTATATGCTCTAATCGAAACGCTTGCAATTGAATTTGAAATATTTTTCACTTTTTCATGGGTAGTATTGCTGATATTTATAAAACTGGCAGCAATAGGGTCTGTAAGTAATAGCCCAATTGGGAAAGTTGACTCATTCTCAATATTTATATCTACAAATCCTGCCTTTTTAATTATATCAATATAGATGTCTTTTTGTATTGAACCAGCTAAACAGGCTATGTGACCCACAACAGATTCAGTTATAGTTTTTGGCAATTCTTTTGACCGAACTATATCAGAAATCATCATTCGTCCACCAGGCTTCAGAACTCTATAGATTTCTTTAAAGACTTGTTCTTTTTGGTTCGATAAATTGATAACACAATTTGATATTACTAGGTCAATTGAATTATCGGCAATTGGTAGGTTTTCTATATCTCCCTCTATAAATTCAACATTTTTATAGTTGCCTTTTTGAGCATTTAGCTTTGCTTTTTCTATCATCTCGGGAGTGATGTCTACTCCAATTACTTTACCTGTTTCACCAGTTTCTTTTGCAGCCAGAAAGCTGTCGAAACCAGCACCGGAACCTAAATCCAAAATCGTTTCACCTTTTTTAATGCTAGCTAACGCTGTTGGATTGCCACAACCAAGCCCTAAATTGGAGCCTGATGGGGCACTGGTAAGTTCTTTTTGAGAATACCCACTTTTTTTGCTTACACTGTTTACAATTGCATCAGGATTACAGCAACCTGATTTAAAAGAAATTGAATTACTTAAATTGCTGAATTTTGCAATTTTCCCGTAACCTTTCTTTACATGCTCTTTAATTTTATCATTTTCCATCTTGCATCATTTTTTTAAATTAATAATGATGCAAAACTAGATTGAGGAATAAATTTCCTAAAGGACAAATGTCCTCAAATTAAATGTTACTATTTTTTTTAGCAACATCTCCACGAATTCTGGTTAGGGTTCTTCTTGTAACGCCGAGATATGATGCTATGTGCTGAATTGGAGCAATTTGAATTATCTGAGGTTGTTCTTCTAATAGTCGCTTATATTTTTCTATTGCAGTCTCGTTACTTAAGACAGAAACATATTTTTCCATATTAAAATATTCATTCTGCAATATAATCCGCATAACATGCTGCCAGGCAGGACTGCTAATTAGAATTTTATTGAAGTCATCATGACTTATAATTAATAATTCAACACTGTTTAAAGCTTGAATATTTAAAGTAGAAAATGTTTTAGTGATCAAGCTTTTGTAAGAAGTTGTTAAACTGTTTTCGGGACAAAAACATGAGGTTATGTCATCGCCTTTATCATTTATGTAGTATACTCGCAAGATACCTTTAACAATAAACCCAACATTTTTGCAAATTTGTCCTTCCTTGATAAAGTATTCGTTTTTCTTTAACTTTAGCTCTTTGAAATAAATAAAAATATCTTCGAATTCCTGCTCAGATAACGGCGAGAATTGCTTAAGATATAATCTAAAAACTTCTTTGGCTTTAATGTCTATCATAAAAAACTTACTTGTTTAAAATGAAAATTACAAATATTGTATATAACTAAAGTATATTTTCAATATCCCCTTAATTATATTTATGGCTCATCAGGGATTTTGAACCACACTGTTATCCTTCATCATAAACCAATTAATATGAGAAAATATGTTCAAACCTACTTCTTCTAAAATAAACACGCTTTTACATGGAGCTCTAGCTATAAATATTATTTATTGAATCTCCATTGCTCCCAACTTTTTTGTGCTTCTACGCTTACATTTATTTGAGGATTTTGTTCTTTACTATTTACCCTCAATGAACTAATGCTTACCTTTTCTGAAATATAATCTGAAAGTTCTTTAAAGGTTAGTTGTCCTTTTGTATCTTGTAATTTCTTTAAAAGATAATATGTAAATATGCCATGACCTTTTTCTTTATAGGGTAAAGATGATTGGTCGCTACTACTTGCAGAAAATACAACTATGTTACCGCTTAGTAGGTTCTCCTTTGGTTTTATCTTAACGCCCCGGGCAGCCATTAATCCTTGATTTCTGGCACCTCCGCTAAAACAAGCATCAATAAATACTATTATTCTTTCGGCAGGATACTCAGTAAGATTGGCATATAAATCTGAAAGTTTTACCCCAAATTTAAGATCTGAACCGGTAACATCAACTGGGATTAAATATGATTCTTTAGTTGTTTCATCTGGGAGGCCATGTCCTGCATAATAGAAAATCAGTTCTGCTCTACCTTTACTATTCTTAGCATAAAGGTTTAGCTTTGAAATTTCCCGGTTGAATTCTATAGCTCTTGCATTAATTAGCATAACAACATTCTCTTCTGGCACTCCAAGAGTTTTGATGCAGTATTCTTTAAATGCTCTCGCATCATTCGCTGCATATATTACATTTACTTCACTACCTAAACCATTTTGATATGTGCTATAATCCTCATTCCCGACTATTAAAGCAAATCTGTTCTCATATATTTTATTAACAGTTGGAATCTCAATATCTACATCTGAATTTCGAGATATTTCAGTAATTGACTCATTGTTTTCGTTAGAACTATTTATCACCCTATTCTCTACCAATCTATGCACAATTATAGATTGATTATTATCCTCATTATAATCAGGCAATGATTTATAACGTCTGTCAGCAAATTCGTTTTTCCCTTCTTCTTCGCTCATCTGTAAAAAAGATAATTTAGAACCAGCAAAATTAGCTGACTTAATTTTAATATAATATGACTTGCCTTGCTGAAGATTTATTTGCGTCATTTCACTATAGATGTATGAACCAAATTCACCATTTAGAGAAATAGTTAATTCTCCTTTTGAATAGAAATTACATTTAATTTTCTGGTTGCTCTGGATTTGATATACTTGTTTTTCATTAAATGAAATCTGCATCACCATTTTGCTTCCTGCTTTTGGCCACTCAAAGTATAAATAGAGAGAGCTTTGCGCTGAAACATATGAATTATAAGAAATGAGAAAGAATATAATCCCAATAAATTTTATGAAATATTTTTCCATCCTATAAATTTTCGTTTCACTTTATAAAAAAGTTTCACGTAAATAATGTATATAATCACTAACTCATTAATTATACTTGTGATTCATTAGGTAGTTTTTAACATAATCATCAACTCCAGCTTCTAAACTGGTAAACGGTTTTTCGTATCCAATTGATCGGAGTTTTTTCATGTTTGCTTCGGTAAAATACTGGTATTTATCGCGTATATCAATTGGAGTATCTATAAATTCAATATTTTCATTTACAGACATAGCCTTGAAGGTGCTTTTGGTAAGATCTAAAAATGTACGTGCCTTTCCTGTTCCCAAGTTGTAAATTCCAGAATCTTCGCGATGATGCATAAAGAAGAATAGTACATCAACCAAATCTTTTACATATATAAAATCGCGTAACTGCTCCCCATCTTTGAATGCTGGTTTATGCGATTTAAAAAGCTTCATTTTCCCGCTTGAGCTAATTTGATTAAAGGAATGGTATATTACTGAGGCCATTCTCTTTTTGTGATATTCGTTGGGTCCGTAAACGTTAAAAAACTTAAGACCAGCCCAGAAATAAGGCTGTTGTACCTGGTTTATTGCCCATTTATCGAAATTGTTTTTCGACTCGCCATATGGATTCAATGGCTTTAATTGCTCGATAAGCTCATGATCATCATCATATCCAAATTCCCCTCCACCGTAAGTTGCCGCGGATGAAGCATACACCATAGGAAGTCCAAATTCAATACATTTCTTCCATAGTTTCTGCGAATATCCGTAATTTAATTTATCGAAAATAGCCATATCAAATTCGGCAGTATCGGTTCTGGCTCCAATATGAAAAACAAACTGAATAAACTTCTGATTCAGGTTTATCCATTTAAACAACTCATCGCGATGAACCTTTTGACTAAATTGCTTCCCCTTAAAATTCTTGTTTTTTTCGTCGTTCGAAAAATCATCAACTAAAACAATATCTTTAAATCCTTCGTCATTTAGTTTTCGAACTAAATTACTTCCGATAAAACCTGCTGCTCCGGTAACTATTATCATATGCTTTATGATTTATGCTTTGGCTAAGTTAAAAAGATTTGTTTATTTATTTCATGAATTATACCTAAAGAAATTGCTTTTTTATATAAAACCTGAATAGCCTCACGACCCTCTTTTCCAAGGTCAAGGCTAAAGTTATTAACATACAGATTTATATGCTTATATATCACTTCTTCATCTAGCTCCTGAGCATTTTTCTTAATGTATAAATATCCTGTTTTCGGATTTTTAAAAGCAAACTCAACGCTACTTTTTAAGATTCTATTAATTTTTAACTGGATATTAGAATCCAAATTTCTTTTGACTGCTATTCCACCTAAAGGGATTGGTAAATGTGTTTCATTTTCCCAATACTCTCCAAGATCGATTATTTTTCGCAATCCTTTCTTTTCATAGGTAAAACGATTTTCATGAATTATAAGTCCGGCATCAACCTCGTCGCTTAAAACAACATCTTCAATTTTGGAAAAAACATATTCAGTTTTATTGGTAGCCCTTGGGTAAGCAACACTAAAAAGAAGATTTGCAGTAGTATGTTTACCAGGTATTGCAATTTTCAAATCATTTATTTCGTCTGGATAAATTTTTCGTTTGCTAATTAACAAGGGTCCATTATTTTTTCCCAAAGCGCTACCTGAATCGAGCAAACAGTAATTATCAGAAATATAAGCAAAGGCATGATAACTAATTTTTGTAACATCCAGCTCCTGATTCAGAGCTCTCTTATTTAGCTCCTCAACATCAGCCATAATTATATCAAACTCCAAACCCTCGGTATCTATTTTATGATGAACCATTGCATCAAAAATAAATGTATCGTTGGGGCAACTTGAAAAACCTAAACTTATCTTTTTCATTTTCATTTTATTGTTTGGTCTTTTTCTAATACAACCAAAATCTCAAAAAGTTTTGCATTTAAGTTTTCAATTGCTTTAGCAATATCCCATTTAGCAAACTTTCTTGGTTTTACGTAATTTGAGATCGCTCTTAATTGTATAAAAGGAACTTTTTGCTGTAAACAAACATAAAAAAAAGCAGCTCCTTCCATAGTTTCTATATCAGCACAAAATTTTTCTTTAAATTGGTATATGGATTCTTCTCTTCCATGAGTTGTATTTACTGTTATTGCAGTAACCGGGGTAATTTCTTTAATAAGCAATTTGCTAAAAATTGTTGTATTTATCAAAACTCCATTTTCAAATGGGAACAATGATTTTGAAATAAATCCTTTTTCGAAAAGTGTAGAAAATGAGTTCTCATCTTCAATACCTAAATCGGCAAACTGGTCTTGTTTAACAATAACAACATCTCCAACATTGAGATCTGAATCAAAACTCCCAGCAATTCCTGCATTTATAACCAGATCATATTTTGTTGTAGTAAGCTTTTGTAGTAAAGAATATGTTGTAAATACGGAACCTACCCCTGTAACTAAAATATCAATTATAATACTTTTATATAGAAATTCCCCAGACTCATCTAATTGATTAATTGCCTTTAAGGAATTAATTAACGGAATTATTTCTTTTTCTGTTGCCGAAACAATTAAAATCTTCACGTCTTTTCGTAATTTTATAATCTCAAAGATATTGTTTTTATGGCAAAATTTTTGTTTATTTAAAATTGTGATTAGAAAAATCCTGTTAAATTCACAAAAAAAGTAAAATGATTTTAATTACACGACGCGAACATTTTAGTGCTGCACATAGACTTTTCAGAGACAATTGGGATGATCAGAAAAATCTTGATACGTTTGGAAATTGTTCAAATCCCAACTGGCATGGACATAATTACAATTTATTTGTAACCGTAAAGGGAGAAATAAACCCTGAGACTGGTTTTGTGGTTAACATCAAACTATTAAGTAAAATAATTAAAGAGAATATTATTTCTAAAATTGATCATAGAAATATTAATATTGATGTTGATTTTATGAAAGGAAAGCTTGCCTCAACAGAAAACCTTGCAATAGGTATTTGGGATCAGCTCGAGCCTTTAATTAAAGTTTTGGATATAGAGTTACACTGTATCAAACTTATGGAAACAGAGAATAATTATATTGAATATTACGGAAATAAATAGCTATGGAAATTATAAATAATGGAGTAAAAACTTTCGAAGATAGTGGTTATACCAGAATAGATAAGTGGGACAAAGAAAAAACAGCTAAGCTAGCTGAGCATTACAAAGCAATTCTTGAATTAATTGGCGAAGATTCAAATCGCGAAGGATTGCTGGATACGCCTATAAGAGTAGCAAAAGCAATGCAATTCTTAACAAAAGGTTACAATATTGACCCAAAAGATATTCTTAAATCAGCAACCTTTCGCGAGGATTACAAGCAAATGGTTATTGTCAAAGATATTGAGCTTTATTCAATGTGCGAGCACCACATGATTCCATTCTACGGGAAAGCCCATGTAGCATACATTCCAAATAAATATATTACCGGATTAAGCAAAATTGCTCATGTTGTTGAAGCGTATGCAAGAAGATTACAGGTTCAGGAGCGCTTAACCATGCAAATTCGTGATTGTATTCAGGATACTTTAAATCCTTATGGAGTTGCTGTTGTTATTGAAGCATCGCACATGTGTATGCAAATGCGAGGTGTACAGAAACAAAATTCAGTTACAACAACTTCTGCTTTTACAGGATCATTCTTACGTGATACTAAAACCCGTGAAGAGTTTATTCATTTAATTGGATCAAGACTTCATTAAAATGTGATGAATAACTACTAATTATAACGTTTCGCCGAATTAGTACGCTTCAAAATAAAAGTGTTAATTATCAATTTATTAACCATTTATTAAAAACATTTGCCATTTCGTGGTAATTTCTTATTTTTGTCGACTATTAAAATAAAAACTAACTAATCGATTTATATGAAAGCATATGTATTCCCCGGACAGGGAGCGCAATTTGTTGGAATGGGCAAAGATTTATATGAGAAATTCCCCGTTGCTAAAGAACTATTTGAAAAAGCGAACCAGATTTTAGGATTCAGAATCACTGACCTTATGTTTAATGGAACAGAGGAAGATCTGAAACAAACAAAAGTAACACAACCTGCTATTTTTTTACATTCAGTAATTTTAGCCAAAACGTTAGAAAATTTTAAACCCGACATGGTTGCTGGTCATTCATTAGGTGAGTTTTCGGCTCTAGTTGCAAATGGTGCATTATCGTTCGAAGATGGATTAACTCTTGTTTCGAAACGTGCTCTGGCAATGCAAAAAGCATGCGAAAAAGAACCTTCGACTATGGCAGCTATTATTGGAATTGATGATGATTCGGTAGAAAGAATCTGTTCTGAGATTGAGGAAGTAGTTGTTCCTGCAAATTATAACTGTCCTGGGCAATTAGTTATTTCTGGTTCGATGAAAGGTATCGAAATAGCATGTAAGAAACTAACTGAAGCAGGTGCAAAAAGAGCATTACCATTAAAAGTTGGTGGTGCATTTCACTCACCCCTTATGGAGCCAGCACGTGTTGAATTGGCTGATGCAATTAATTCTACAACATTCTCAAAACCCATATGCCCTGTTTATCAGAATGTTGATGCAAAGCCATATATTGATCCAGCACAGATTAAAGAGAATTTAATTAAACAATTAACCTCTCCTGTTAAATGGACTCAAATAATGCAAAATATGATTACTGACGGTATGTCATCACTTACCGAAGTTGGTCCAGGCAATGTGTTGCAAGGATTAATTAAAAAAGTAAGCAAAGATATGCCTACTCAAAGCGCATAAAACAAAAACGTCGGGTTTTCCCGACGTTTTTTATTAACTATTCTTTTATAATTTTAGCTTTCTGAATTAATTTCTTTTCTCTGTTTTTTATCAAAACAATATAAGTTCCTTTGGTAAGCTCTGAAATATTTATTGAATTTTCTGTTGATTCCAAAACTTTTGTTCCTGAAAGATTAAAAAACTCAACAAATAACTCTTTATCATAATCAATTCGTATATTTTCATTTGCTGGATTTGGATAAATAACAATATTTGAACTATCAATATCTGCCATTCCAGTTGGGATATAAATTACTTCTATAGTATCATAAAGAGAAACTGATCCACAATTATTTAATGCCTTTAACCGAACATTATATGTTCCTAACTTGGGATAAACATGAATTGGGTTATTAAGGAATGAAAATCCCCCATCACCAAAATCCCAAAAGTAATTATTACTGTTTGCCGAGGTATTTGTAAAAAACACTTTAACACTATCACACTCATAGCTAAAATCAGGCAGTGCAATAGGAATTATACTTAAAGTTGTTTCTATAATACTATCGCAACCATTAACAGCAACAAAATTACTAGTATGAACAATTGTTTCTGTAATATTATATCGAATACTCCCATCTGGGAAGGTATAATTTGATCTTTCACAAATAGACACACTCTCAGAATGATTATATACTTGATCGCAATCACTTACATTAAGGGTAGTTATAATGATACTATCACAACCAAAAACAGTTTGTAAATTGCTCGTATAAACTACCTGATGAGTAATGTTATTTTGAACAGTGCCATCAGGAAAGGTATAACTTTCACCACTATTTATTATAAAAGTTTCATCAATTTCAAAAATTGGATTAATATAAATAAGTGTTACATAAACCGTATCAAAACCATAATCCGAAGGAATGATAAATTCGTGGTAAATCTCAGAAGTAATATTTGTATCAGTTGTACCATCAATAAAAGTAAAGTCGGAACCATAACAAACACCTACAGTGTCAACATAATAATGGTAATCATTTTGAATATTTAAAGTGGTTTCAATTATACTATCACAGCCTAAATACGTTTGTAAGTAGCTATTGTAGGTTACAGATTCCATAATATTGTCTTGAGAAGTTCCATCCGGGAAAGTATAACTTTCACCAAAATTAATACTGATAACTTCTGATGAATTATATATTGGATTTAATTGAACTGTAGTTTCAATAATACTATCACAACCTGTAATAGATTGCAAATAACTATTATATACAATCGGAGAAGCTAAGTTTTCCACTACATTACCATCAGGAAATGTATAAGAATCTCCAGTGCATGCAAAAACAGTTTCAGTGATTAAATAGTTTTCATAAACAGTTAATGTAGCAACTCCTGTTGTATCAGTCAATGTTCCGGAAATTATTCCACGATACCGTACACCATTCATTTCAATATTTACGTTTGGAATAATTAAGGTATCATTGTTTTCGCCATCAAGATTTTGCCATAAAACACCTTTGTTTTCTTGCCATTGAATAGTGCTTCCCTCATCGTAATTGACAACTGCTAAAATAGCTTCGTCTCCCTCACAAACTTTATCTTTAACCTTTACCAGTTTATCTTGTTTATAAAAAAAGACAGAACCGCTATTTTCATTAGTACTAAAATCATCCATATATGCCCCAACAAGTAAATTATCATGTGAAAGGCTAATAGCAGTTCCAAATTTATCATCAGTTACTCCATTTGGAGAATTAATTTTTACAGATTCAGTTCCAGAGATCCACTTCTTGCCATTTTCTTTCAAATAAATGTATACAGAACCTATTTTTACATTGTGGTAATTATATGGATTAGTTCCAATTACGATCCTATTTTCTGATATATCCACTGATGAACCAAAATTTTCTTCGAACACATGAGTTGAAGGTATTAGCTTCGCGATTTCAGTTGTATCTTTCCATCCACTATTTGGTTTTTCAAAAACGTAAGCGGAACCTATATATATACCATTCCCAACTGATTCACTTAATCCATTCGCTCCGACAACAACACAATTCTCAAAACAACTTACTGATTTTCCAAAATATGCACTAGATTTTCCATCAGAAGGAAGAAGTTCTGCTGTTTGTGTTGTGTCTACCCAGCCACCTGCAGGTCTCTCGAACAAGTATGCAGAGCCACTTCGTGCCCCATTATCATCATCATCAACAGCTCCTGTAATTATCAAGTTACCTGAAATACTTACAGTACCTCCTATACCATCGTTAATATCTGTAGTAATAAGTCTTGCTGTTTCTGTTGTATCTTTCCAACCAATAACTGGTTTTGTGTAAACATATACAGAGCCTGAATACTGGTTATAATAATAATGACCAGGTGCTCCAACAACCACCTGATCATTAGAGATATCTACGGAAGCTCCATATGCATCATTACTTCTTCCATCATTTGATACTATCTTTGCTGTTTCATTCATATCGTGCCAACCATCTACTGGTTTTGAAAAAATATAGGCAGCTCCGCCTCGTTCTCCAAATTTATTTTTAGCATTAATAGAACCAATTACAATCTCATTTGCTGAAATGCTTACAGAATATCCAAGCTCATCATAATAATCTCCATCTGATGCTGTTAATCTTCCTAAAGTAATCCATTCACGACCATTAAAATGCAAGACATATGCACACCCAGTTTTATTATGATAATGTGTTGCACCTACAACAGCATAATTACCATCTATTGAAACTGAAAAACCATAGTTATCGTCATCGGTATTGGGATCATTAGGTAAAACTGTAAAGTCTTCAGAACCATTTATCCATCCTGTGGCAGGTTTTTTAAAATAATATATCCCATTATCAAATATGCCTTTTTGTTCATCAATAAGAATATTATCTCCTGAAATACTTACAACCCTTCCAAAACCTCCACTAACACTGGCATTAGACGCTGTAAACTTTGCTGTTTCTGTCATATTTGACCAATCGGTAGCGGGCATTTCAAAAATATAAACAGAACCTTCATTATTATAAGTTGCAAGTATATCATCATAACTTGCACCTATAATAACCGTATTACCTGAAACATCACCAGCATTCCCAAAGTTGTCATTATTAAGTCCATCCGAAGATATTAATTTAGCAGTTTCTGACATGTTAGTCCACCCGGTTGATGGTTTCTTATAAAGATAAGCCGCACCACTATTGTTAACGACTCCATTTGCATGAGCTGCACCAGCCACAATCAGATTTTCTGAAATACTTACAAAACATCCAAAATCACCACGATTAATATCAGAAGCAAAAAGAGAAGCAGTTTCAGTTGTATCTTTCCATCCACCTATGGGTTTTTGAAAAACATATACAGCTCCAGTATCATTATGATTATATGCACCAATTACAATATGATCCATATAACTGTCGATTGAAAAGCCAAAAGAACTTTCACTTTCTCCATCAGAAGCTTTAAGGATGGCCGTTTCTGTGGTATCTTGCCATCCATCAAATGGTTTTTCAAAAACGTAAACAGAACCACTGTTCCAACCATTTTTATCATCATTTGGAACACCAATGGCAATATAGTCAGATTCAATTGTTACAGAATTGCCAAATAAATCGTCACTTTCACCATCTGAGGCAACAAGCTTTGCTGTTTCAGTCATATCCTGCCAACCCATTGCCGGTTTTTCGTAAACATATGCAGCACCAATTCTATATCTATACTCACCTTCTATTTCACCTTTGTCATATGGAGCTCCAACTACTGCAACATCGCCTAAAATGCTTACTGAATATCCAAACCATTCAGTTTTATCAGAAAATGTAAGTTTTGCTTGAGTTTCCCAATCGGTTCCATTATAATGTAAAATAAATGCACAACCCTTAAAATCCTTATATTTATATGCACCTACTATTGCATAATCTCCATCTACACATATGGATGACCCAAAATTATACGTATGATAATTATCATATGGAACAGGTAGCGCTTTTGTAATTTCCAACCATTCTTGAGCTCTTGATTGTGAAACAATTATAAAGGTAAAAAAGCAAATTAAAACAAATAAATGTTTTTTCATAAATCAATTTTTTCTTTGTTGTTAGCAAAATTGAGGTTTGATAATCAAAAGATAACCAAAAATTAATAACAATAGTTTTTCGTCACAAAAGTAGTATTTTAAACCACATCAGAAAAAGATGTTCATCAGTTAACCAATTATTTAAAACAAAAAGAGCTGTTAAATTCAGCTCTTTTTGTTTTAAAATTTAATTGATACATTCTGGATTGTTTCAGGATGCAAACTTAATGGCACTGGCGAAACCTTAACCAAACCCTGTAAGATTTTCTTGTGTTTATCATTTAATTCACACATTGAAAAATCAAATTCAATTTTTACTTCGGCTACGCGCCTTGGATTTTCTGACATAATCTTCCATGTTTTAGCTGTTGCCCCATCAATATTAAAGCCACTTGCCTCGGCTTTTATTCCCATAATTGTAAAAATACAACTAGCCAATGATGTTGCTAATAAATCGGTTGGTGAAAACGTTTCACCTTTTCCATGATTATCGGTTGGTGCATCGGTAATTAATTTATTGCCCGATTGAACATGAATTGCTTCGGTTCTTAATTGCCCGGTATAAGTTGTTCTGATTGTTTCCATAAAAATTATTTTTATATCTAAACAAATGTAATCAAATTTAGGTTTCCAAAATCGCATAAAAAATGCGGCTAAAAAAATTCTAGCCGCTTAATAACACCTAATATTGTTAGATTACAACTTCTTAAGTAGAATTTCTTCAATAGCTTTTACAAACATCTGCTTGGTTTCCTCTTTCGATTGGCCAATTCCAGAACTCATTCTTGGTCCGCCCTCTTTCGGGCAATACAAAAATGCGGGTATGCCCTGAACACCAAAAATAGATGCTAGCTCTTGATCCTTTTGTATATCTACTTTATAAACATTTATTCTACCTTTATATTCTTGTGCAATTTCTTCAAGAATTGGACTTGCAATACGACATGGACCACACCAATCGGCATAAAAATCAACAATACATGGTAAATCACCTTCGAACTTCCACTCCTTATTGATTTCGTAGTTCATTACTTTTTTCTTAAATTCCTCTTTTGTTAAAGTAATCATGGCCTTTTCGCTACTTTTTTCACTACTTTCAACAATCGTAGCACCCTCAGTTTTGCCATTTTTGTCTTTACCATTGCATGCATTTGAGATTCCAACTGATGTTATCAGTATGATTAGAAATAGTTTTTTCATTTTATACAGTTTTTATTGTTTCACTTACTTTTTGAATTATTTCGTTCGCAGATGCAACTCCTACTTTATTCCACATAATTTGACCATTTTTGAATAATATTAAGGTAGGAATACTTCGGATATTATATTTTGCTGAAACAACAGGATTGTTATCAACATTAATTTTAATAACTTTAACATTATCACCCATTTGATCTTTTACTTGCTTTAAAATTGGAGCAACCATTTTGCATGGTTGACACCAGTCGGCATAAAAATCAACCAGAACAGGTTTTGTATCATTAATTATCTCGCTGAAGTTCATCTTTCTTGGTATTTTTCTTTTTTAAATAATCATCAATAATATCCCCGACAAAATAACCTATTAAACCACCAAAAAGTACCATTGAATGCCAATTTGATGTTATGGGACACGTACCACTTAGGCAACCTACATAGCGCCAGTATAAATAACCTGCAATAATACCGGGCACAAGAAACAGTAAACTAAATTTGTGTTTATTAATAAATTCTTTCATATTCATATTTTTTGAAAACTATTGCAACAAACATACCAATATATTCATATCTGTCAATATGTTTATATTTTCATTAAAACAATAGAAATAGATATATTATTTTCTGACAATACGTCATAAAAAAAGGGAGCTTTGGCTCCCTTTTAGAATATATAAATGTTACTTTTTAGATAACACCTTGATCGAGCATGGCGTTTGCGACTTTAAGAAATCCAGCAATATTTGCACCTTTAACGTAGTTAACATAACCTGTTGAATCTTTGCCATTTTTAACACAAGCCTCGTGAATACTTATCATAATTTGATGTAATCGAGCATCCACTTCTTCACTTGTCCAGCTAAGTTTCATTGAGTTTTGTGACATTTCTAAACCTGAAGTAGCAACACCACCAGCATTAGCGGCTTTACCTGGTCCGAATAATATTTTGTTTTTCAAAAATACCTCAACTGCTTCAGGAGTACATGGCATATTTGCTCCTTCTGAAACGCAAACTACTCCATTTTTAACTAACATTTCGGCATCTTCTTTTCCTAATTCGTTTTGTGTAGCGCAAGGAAGAGCGATATCAACTTTTTGCTCCCAAGGACGTTTTCCTTCATAGAACTGTCCACTCTGGAACTGATACGAGTAAGGTTTAACAATATCTTCATTTGATGCTCTTAGTTCAAGCATAAAATTTATTTTTTCTCCAGATATTCCTTCTGGATCGTAAATATAACCATCTGGACCAGAAATAGTAACAACTTTAGCTCCTAACTCAGTTGCTTTGGTAACTGCACCCCAAGCAACGTTTCCAAAACCTGAAACAGCAACAGTTTTGCCTTCGAACGATGATCCTTTGGTTGCTAACATTTCTTTTGCAAAATACACATTACCAAATCCAGTAGCTTCCGGACGAACTAAACTTCCGCCCCAGTTAAGTCCTTTTCCTGTTAATACACCAGTATTTTCTCTTGCCAGTTTTCTATACATTCCAAACAAATACCCTATTTCGCGACCACCAACACCAATATCACCAGCAGGAACATCAGTTTCAGGACCAATAATTTTCCATAACTCTAGCATTAGAGATTGGCAAAAACGCATAACTTCAGCTTCTGATTTTCCTTTTGGGTCAAAGTCGGATCCACCCTTACCTCCACCCATAGGTAATGTTGTTAATGAATTTTTGAAGATTTGTTCAAAACCAAGGAATTTAAGAATACTTAAATTTACACTTGGGTGAAAACGAAGACCGCCTTTATATGGGCCAATAGCATTATTAAACTGAATTCTATAACCAAGATTTACCTGAACTTTACCATTATCATCAACCCATGGCACTTTAAAAGTCAAAATTCGATCAGGCTCTACCATTCTTTCAATTATACCAGCACTCTCAAATTGTGGATTTTGATTATAAACATCCTCAATTGACTCTAATACTTCTCTAACGGCCTGAAGATATTCTGCTTCACCCGGATGCTTTCTTTCAAGCTGAACCATTAATTTATCTACATTCATAATTTTAAATTTTTAGTGATGGATTTTTTAGTTTGTTATTTGTTTTATTGTTAATAAAATAACAATGCAAAAATAAGTTTTCCCGGCAAGAGAAAACATATTATTAAACACAGTAGAATATGATTTTGCTCATGTTTGAATTAACAATCAGCAGAACAAAAAATTTAGTAAATTATTTGAAGAACAATCAATCTAATACTTAACTATAACTTTCCATGATCCTTCTTTAATAATGATAAATTTCACATTACATTTAACTTCAAAAGTATTTAATCGGTTTAATGCAGTAAACTGCAACGATCCTTCAAAAGGAAAAGTTACACCTTCGAACCCAGAATAAGTTATAGACTTAGTTGATACACCACTATTATTTGACAACAATAGATCATTAAAGTCCCTAACTTCTCTACCATCTCTGTTAAAAACGACTTCAATAGATCCAGGAATACCTCCCTGCTTTTCCATAATAGTAACACTTGTAACATTAAGCATTTGTATAACTTTATATGGTAACTCAACTATTTCTCTTTCAAAGTTATCGTCTTTCCAAATACCATTTAACTTTTTATCTGTACTTGCTACATAAAGAGTACCCCTCCCATTCTTCTTTCCTGCTTTCCAATTACCTTCATAGTAGTCGCCATTAGCCCAAAAATATTTACCATTCCCATTAGGAAATCCCTCTTTAAACTTTCCTTCGTATTTATCAATACCTTGTGCTATACCTTTGCCATGAGCAAGACCATTTTTACAATCACCATTATACGATCCAGAAATGGATTCGAGTAACACTTTGCATTCATTAGATTCCTGAGCATTAGCTATAAAGCCTATTAATAATATAAAAACAAATAATACACTGTTTACAAGGATAGATTTTTTCATAAGAGCAATTTTTAGGTTAATAATTAGTATAAGATGAACAATTAAGATTTTACCCTATAATGAGTTAAATAATAATTCTCCAAATCTTATTTAAATAATCATGCAAGGAACTTTATTTATTGGGTTTAAAAATTACCCCTTTTTTGTTTTTGCCATCAATCTGCACCATAATAGGATTCTCGAACCTTATATGTCTCAGATATTTGTTTTCTGAGTATGCCTTATGGTTTGTAAGGAATTCGAGATCATAGAAACCATCATTTAGATATGGATTTATTGTAAAATAACCAACTCTGAATGATGTCAAGTTTTGAAAGAAATGAGTACCTTGACTAGGATCAATTCGAAAGTTCTCTAAACCCGACTCAACAATAACCCTTGCCTGAGATATGTGAGCCCATTTAACCGGAATTCCCAAATTTGGATCACTTGACCCCCATCTACCCGGTCCGACTAAAACATAATTCTTTTTTTCTTTTACAAACATTTCGTTTAATAAACCTAACTCGATAGCTATTTTATCACTCTCGAGCGATTTAAAAGCATCTGGTTTTACGTAAACAAAATCGAAAATATCATCTATTCGACCATTTCCAAGTGCAGATTCGCAATATATAATAGTTTCTTCTTTTTTTGTCTCGTTCAGGTTAAGATTAGTAATCTGATCATTATCAACTATTGGCCGTATTTGCAAGAAATTGAAAACAACAGGTTCTCCTTTTTCTACATTTAGATCGACAGCAAATTCAATTTCAATAGGATTACTCATTTCTCTTTGCCCTATTTCAAGCAAGGTTCGCAATATTTCGGCTAGGGGAAAAGTTTCGTGCTTTAATATATTGGCAAACGTAATAATCCGTTTACCTTCATAGATTGTTCCATCTCGTAGAATGTTGTTCTGAAAATCATATGTTGATGCAGCAAATCGCAATGAGGAATCATTTTCAGCATCTTTAATATCATATTTATTAAGATTAATGCCATCGTCGGGTGATGGAATAAACTTAGTAGGACACATGTCTAATGCATAAAATGTTTTTTGCGAATCTTTTAATGCAAATTCGGGAGATGAAAGCTGTAATATTTTTTTAGGATGCTTAGGTGAAAATCTTAATGACACACCTCCATCAACTATTTGTTTTCCTAATCCATAGGCAATATTCGCAATTCCATCTTCGTGTTTCTCGGGATCAATAGGGTAAAAATTTATAGATCGTGCAACACCTGAGATTGTTGGATAGAATTTATTTCCAAATTGCTTACCACAAACTTCCTGCAAAACAATTCCCATTTTTTCTTCATCAATAACATTGGATGTTGCAGCCATATATGCTTTACTACTTTTAAAGTATACCGAGGCATATACTGATTTTATTGCATCGGAAAGCATTTTTATCATTAATGTGCCATTTTCTGTTTTTGGAATCATATAGGTTGAATATATTCCGGCAAATGGCTGATAATGTGAATCCTCAAGTTTCGATGACGATCGGATTGCTAATGGATTTTGAACCACAGATATAAAAGCATATAAGTCTTGATAAACCCTACTGGGTAATTTTGCTTGAACAAAATAATCGAGTATTTCTTCATCTGATCTATCTGACATTCCGATTTTGTACAAATCATTTTCTTCCATAAACTCATCGAAAATATCTGTGCTAAGCACAACCGTTCTCGGAATTGTAATAATAACACCTGGAAATCTATTAAAAATTTGATTTTTTTTAATAATTGAATTAACAAATGCTAATCCTCTGGCTTTACCACCGATAGACCCATCGCCTATTCGCGAAAAAATAAGATACTCATCGAAACTATTTTTATCAAATTTAGCTATAATACCTCGGCCTTTGCTAATTCTATAACTCGAAATTGCGCGGTATATATATGTCCTTGCTTCTTTAAGGCTTTTAAAATCACCAAGAGTTAAATATTTAAATAATTGAGCAATTGGAAAAATAGCTCTTGCATTAAGCCATTTTGATAAATCATTTCGGCTTGCATGATACTCGAGAGAATTATCTGGAATTGTAAGTATCAGATTCTGTAATGCTTGTAAATCAGAAGCATGACCAATAGGTTTCATTGTATCTGGATCCCGAAAAACAAACTCGCCAAAAGCAAATTGTTTTATAATATAATTTCTTAATTCAATGGATAAAGTTTTTGAGTATTTGTGAATAAATCCAACATTTAATTCATCGGAATATTTCTTGTTTTCCATATCAGATGACTGCAGCAAGAATGGCATAAACTCATCATCTTCGCGAACTTTTTGGCATAATTTAATACCTGCCAGCTTGTCTTTTACACCTTTTCGTTTATAAGTAATATCCGAAATAATGCCAAGCATATTAAACCGGTACTTTTCATAAAGTTCTATTGCCTGTTCGTAATTTGTGGCTAGCAAGATTTTTGGTCTTCCACGCATTCTCAGCATTTGCTGATGTTCATTTAATGCTTCGCGTATATATTCTTTCGATTGCTTTAATATAATCTTGTAAATATTTGGGAGATAGGCTGAAATATATCGAATTGAATCTTCTATAAGCAAAATGGTTTGAACACCAACCACTTCAACATCATAGTTCACGTTCATACGATCTTCAATAAGCTTTATTATTGCCACTAACAAATCGGCATTTCCTAACCAGCAAAAAACATAGTCGATAGCACTTAAATCTTCCTTCTCGAGGCGAACAGTAACTTCACGCGAAAAATGTGTTAACACAACTATTGGTATATTCGGATATAACTGTTTCATTTCGCGAGCAAAACTGAATGTATCTGAGCTACCAATTCGCAACATACTAATTACCAAATCGATATTTTCAGCTTTCATTATCTCAAACGCCTTTTCAGCTGTATTGGCCAATATAAAAATTGGTGGATATCGCAGGTTTAAAAGCACATACTCATTAAAGATCTGCTCATCAATACGACCATCTTCTTCGAGCATAAACGAATCGTAACTGCTAGCAATTAATAGCACTTTATGAATTCTACGCTGCATTAAAAGGTTAAAAGATGTATCACCAAAATCTATTTTTAAACCATCTTGTTGATTTGTATAAAAACTCATAATAGTAGATTTTCAATGTTCATTTATTCATCAACTGTAATTGCCGATATTCGCTTACGACCATCCATGGTAATAATAATCGGCTTTACAAATCGAATGTGTTTAAAATATTTTGTTTCTTGAATTATTTTCTGCTTATTTAGAATATCCCAGCTAATAAAATCATTTATGTTTTGATGATTTATTGAAAAATATCCAACATTCATAGAAGTTACGTTATGAAAAAAGTGAGAACCAAGCGAAGCGTCCAGAGGAAAATCCTCAAGACTAATTTCAACAATTATCTTTGCATTTGATATTTGAGGCCAAACTACTGGAATTCCTATAAAGCGATCTCTTGTTCCCCATCTTCCAGGTCCAATTAAAACATATTGCTTCCCCTCATCTCTCATTTTTGTATTCAACATCTCTATTTCGGAAGCCATTTCGTTCGTTTGTGTATTTTCAAACTTCTCAGGTATTGCAAAAATTATATCTGTTATACTTTGAACCCGCCCATTTCCCATTGTTTTTTCGGAATAAAGAATGGTTTTTTTATTTTTAATTTCGTCAAGATCAATAACATAATCGTCCTCGTTACATACCAATGGTTTGATCTGTAACAAATAGAATGATGCCAATCCATTTTTATCCTTATTCAAATCGACTGCAAACTCGATTTCAACAGGTGATCCTAATGCTTCTTTAACAACATCGAGAATGATACTAATGGTTTTCGCTAATGGTATATGTCCAAATTTCAAAATATTTGCAAAATTTATTATTCGAGGGCCATAGGTTTCAATACCTGGGTTAATACGATCATTTTCTGCATCATAAACCGAAGCTAAATGTTTTAAGGTATTGTGTTTTTCTGCATCGCTAACATCTAGTTTTATTAATCCGGCATCTTCGCCTTCCAGAAGATTCAGGTTTTCCTTTTTCAGGTCAACAGCATAAAAATAAACTTGTGAACTTTTAAATAAATCTTTAGACGAAATAATCTCGAGCTCAGGATATGCCGGAGAAAATCGAAAAGCTTTTTCTCCTTCAACAACATACTGACCTAATCCCAATGCAGCAACGGCAAAGCCTTCGTCGGGCTTCATATGTGCCACCGGGTAAAAATTATGAGACTGAGCTGTTCCGCTAATATGTGGATAATAGCATCCATCAAAATGATTACCAACTACCTCCTGAATAATAATCGCCATTTTCTCCTCTTCAACTTTATTATCGATTGCCTTAAAATAGTTACGTGCATGCTTTGAATATATTGATGCATAAACCAATTTTATTGCATCCATGGTTTCCTGTAAGCGTATATCAAAATCCGGATTATTATTTGGGAGTATATATGTTTCAAATATACCTGAAAAAGGCTGATTAATACTGTCTTCAAACAAACTTGATGATCTAATAGCAAGTGGTTTTGTAATTAATTTTAGATAAATTTTTAATCGTTTTTTTAATGTATAAGATAATTCACCCTTTAAAAAAGCCTTTCTTAATTCAGAATAATCTGTTTCGTTAAAAATTGTCTCTTCAAGCTTATTTGCTTCAATAAACATATCAAACTCATCAGTTCCAAGAATGCTTGTTCTGGGCGTTCGCACATTAATAAGTGGCAGAAGCTCCTGAAATTTAAAATTATAGATAAGGGTATTAATAAATGCCAAACCACGGCCTTTTCCGCCTAAAGATCCTGTTGCCAGACTTACAATATTATTTTCCTCGAGAATTGCTGTTTCACTAAAATTAACAATTTTCCCTTTCTCCTGCTCATTTCTGTATAGTTTGAGAATATTGATTAAAAAATCTCGAAGCTGCTGAGTGCTTTCAAAATCACTAATACGAAGAGGATTTATTATTTTTGCAATTTGTATTTCACCTCGCGCCATTAACCAAAGCGAAAACTGGTTCTTAACAGCATGATAAATAAGCGAATCATCGGGGACCGTTTTAAGATATGATTCAAACTCAGCCATGGATTTTGCAACTGCAATTTGCCTTCCTTGATTATCGCGATAAACGAAATGGCCAAAACCAAGATGATAAGTAATAAAACTTTTCAAGTCTTGCAATAAACTTTCAGAGTTTTTATTTATAAAATTCGTTTTTAATTCGTATGATTTCTTTGCATTATCAGGGTTTGATGATTGCAAAACCGTAGGTAAGTTAGGCACATTCTCCCGAACAAATTTGATAAGTTCAAATCCGGCATCCTCGTCCATTTTCCCTTCGCGAGGAAAACTAACATCAGAAATAACACACAGAAAATAATCTTTATACTGGTTAAAAATCAACATTGCCTCTTCATAATTACTTGCAAGAAGTATCTTAGGTCTGGCACGCATTTTAAGTACCTTGTATAAATCGTCAGTATTTACATCTTCAATAAGTCGGCGCGTTTGTTCCATTATAATCTTATAGAGCATTGGAAGATACCGTGAATAATATTTGGCCGAATCTTCCACAAGTAGAATCACTCTAGTAAGTCCTCCCTGTGTATCATTTTCAACATTTACCTGATCTTCGATGAGTTTGACCATGGCAAAAAATACTTTCGAGTCGCCATTCCAGATAAAAACTTTATCAATAGATGAAAGATCTTTTTTCTGCTCTTCAAGTATAGATAAATCACTATTATTATTGAGCAACAAGAACATAGGAATATACTTGTACTTTGATTTGAGAGTATGACTAATTTTAAGCGGGGTTTTTTTATCAACTCCCATCATTAAAATAACCAGATCAAAATGTTTGTATTCAAGTGCTTCTATTGCTTCATCCTCGGTTGAAACACCTGTAACCCGTGGAAGTGAAGTAAGATTCAATTGGTGATATTCACCCAAAATATGATCTGTAAACCGCCCTTCTTTTTCAATGCTGTATGCATCGTAAAGATTTGCAATAAGGAGAATCTCCTTTACCTTAAATGGCATTAAATCATGTAACTGGTCCCTATCTGAATTGTGCTTATTTAAAAATTTTTGTAACAGTTGTCTACTATTAAGCACCTTTTCCTGCGATTGCCCTACAACACCAGATTTAGGTTTGGAGATTTCTTGTTTCCGAATTATGTTTTTTGCTTTAAGGCTATTTATATAACCGACAAATAAATTTGCTAGATTATTAATAAGATCTCTTTCTTCCTTTAAAAAAGGCCCCTCGAAGACTTTGGAAAAATCTTTGGTATAAAAAACCTCAACAGTTCCTTCTTCTCCATCAATTGCCTGAAAGGTTTGTTTTTGACTCCAATCTGTTTCTAAAAAACCTGGACTTAAATAGTTTATTCCTCCAAATTGTATTCTGGCAACAGTATAATCAGGATATTGCCATGCTTTTGGCATTATAAGTACTACCTTTTGTAAAGTTTCTTCAATGGACTTGCCTTCTTTAATAATCGTAGATGTTTGATTTATGCACGAAAGTTCCTTAAGGCGTTCTTTGTTCTCGGCAAGTAATCTGCTCAATTCTTTAGGATCCATAGAGTCAATCATATTCTATCAAATAAAATGGTAAATAAGAACTCAATCTTAAGGATGATTTTAATAATCCATATCCTATAAATATAAATGAAATTTAGTGCAGATGAAAGAATTTTTAAATCAAATTACTTTGAAATTAGCATAAAAAAAGGGGCAACTTATTGCCCCTTTTCTGTTATAACATTAATGCTATTTTATCTCCCAAGTTTCACCACTATTGAGTAAATCGTCAACTGATTTTATTTTAGCAGTTTTCATTACTTCCAGTACCTGATCACGAACATTATCATCATAAGTTGAATCTTTCACATTACGGATAACACCTAATGCAACTGGAAATTCTGGATATGCCATGTTTGCAAGCATCATATGAACTCCAGGATTTGCCTCAAAAGCATCATGTGTAAGAATATCATCCATCGAGAATCCTCCTTGCCCAATAGTAACAACTTTTAGGCTAATTCCACTAAGGATAAGCCCTTTGTCACGATTCTTCCCAAATATCATTTTTTCGCCATGACGAAGAACTATTGTTCTGTCTTCACGGTACTCCTTATCGATAACTAATGAATGTGTTTTATCATTGTAAATAACACAGTTTTGCAGTATTTCAACAACCGAAGTGCCATCATGCTTTGCAGCCTCTATCATTATCTCCGATGTTAATTTAACATCAACATCAATTGAACGGGCAAAGAATTTACCCTGAGCTCCAATAACCAATTCGCCCGGACGGAAAGGATGCTCAACTGTTCCGAATGGTGATGTTTTTGTAATGGAACCGAGCTTTGAGGTTGGAGAATATTGACCTTTAGTTAAACCATAAATCTCATTATTAAAAAGGAGAATATTGATATCAATATTACGACGAACGGCGTGAATAAAATGATTACCACCAATTGCTAAAGCATCTCCATCGCCTGTTATTTGCCATACACTTAATTTTGGATTGGCAACTTTCACACCTGTAGAAATTGCTGATGCCCGACCATGTATTCCATGAAATCCAAAGGTATTTACGTAGTACGGGAAACGACTTGAACAGCCAATACCTGAAACAAATACATAACGCTCTATATCGTAGTTAAGAGCATCCGATATCTCTGGAAGTGCTCTTTGCACTGCACTAAGAACTGCGTGGTCACCACAACCTGGGCACCATCGTACTTCCTGATCACTCTTAAAATCTTGCGGAGTATATTTAAAATTTTCTGCCATGATTATTTGCTCTCCAAAATTTGATTAAATTTTTCAACTAATTCAACTACTGTGAATGGAAGACCCTGTACCTTATTAAACTGCAAATAGTTGTACTCTTGAAAGTTCATTCGTAGGTAATTAGCAAATTGACCCATATTTAGTTCGCATACAACAATCTTTTTATAGCTTCCTAAGATTTCTTTTACGTTCTTTGGAAGTGGATTAAGATAATTAAATTGACATAACGTAACACTTTTACCATTATCTCTCATCTCTTGAACAGCTGTTAGAAGATGTCCATATGTACCACCCCATCCAATTACAAGCAAATCGCCTTCATTATCACCAAAAACCTCTTGTTGAGGAATAAATTCCTGAACTCTTTCTACTTTAGCGGCACGAATATCTGTCATTCTCTGGTGGTTAATCGGATCGTGTGATACGCTACCTTTAAGAAAATCCTTTTCGAGACCACCTACACGGTGCATAATACCCTTTTTACCAGGAAAAGCCCATGAACGTGCAAGTCTTTTTTCATCACGTGCATAAGACATAAATCCTGTAGTTCCTTCAGCAACAATCGGAGGATTAATTGATGGATAATCCTTCATACTTGGAACCTTCCAAGGTTCTGTTCCATTGGCAATATAACCATCGGTAAGCAAAACAACCGGAGTCATATGTTCCATTGTAAGTTTACCAGCAATAAATGCATAATCAAAACAATTACTTGGAGTGCTTGCAGCAATAACAATCATTGGACATTCCCCATTGCGACCAAATAAAACCTGAAAAAGATCAGATTGCTCAGTTTTAGTTGGCAATCCTGTTGATGGGCCACCTCGCTGAACGTCAACAATAACTAAAGGTAATTCAGTAATAACGGCCAAACCCATTGCTTCGCTCTTAAGCGAAAGACCTGGACCGGAGGTAGTTGTTACAGCAAAATTTCCTGCAAATGAAGCGCCGATTGCAGTACAAATTCCAGCAATCTCATCTTCAACCTGTAGTGTTTTTACACCAAGATCTTTGCGTTTTGCAAGCTCGATTAAAATCTCAGTAGCAGGAGTTATAGGATATGAGCCACAGAAAAGAGGCAATCCTGATTTCTCTGAAGCAGCAATTAATCCCCATGCAACTGCAGTATTCCCATTGATATTACGATAAATCCCTTTTGGGGTATTTGAAGCTGGAGAAATCTGATATGTATTAGGAATTGCTTGAATATTTCCCGCATAGTTAAAACCATCGCGAAGAACCTTTTTATTTGCTTCAACAATCTCTGGTTTTTTCTTAAACTTTGTTTCAAAGTACTTCTCAGTAAAATTTAATGGGCGTGAGAAAATATAATATACCATACCAAGAGCAAACATATTTTTGCTTCTCAAAACACTCTTGTTATCAAGACCAGAGTCTTTTAGACTTTCTTTAGTTAATTCTGTAATTTTTGCAAAAATTACCTTATAATCTTCAATTTTTAGCTCTTCAACTGGATTATTGGTTTTGAAACCAGCACGCAGAAGGCCTTTTTCATTAAAGGTGTCGTTATCAACAATAATCATTCCTCCAGGTTTTACCCACTTAACATTAGCTTTAAGCGCGGCTGGATTCATAGCCACTAACACGTCACAGTAGTCACCTGGAGTATGTACCTTTGAACTTCCAATGTTTACCTGAAAGCCGGAAACACCAGCAACAGTACCCTGAGGTGCTCGTATCTCCGAAGGATAATCTGGAAATGTACTGACACTATTTCCGAATAATGCAGATGCATCGGAAAACAATGTTCCAGTAAGTTGCATACCATCTCCAGAATCACCCGAGAACCGGATAACAACGTCATCTCTTTCGATGGCTTTTGCTTTTTTATCCATAACAAAATTAGTTTAGTAATTAATTAATAACAGGTTAAAAAATTTAAATGCATACAAAACAGCAGTACTATCTTATATGCATTTATTTAGTTTCTATTTATTATCAGTCTTATTCAACAATGAATTTTTACAAATAATTTGACAAAAGTAATCAATGTAAATTAATTATTAATACTTTTCGGTCTAATTTTCCCCTATTAAAAAATGATTTTTCTCATTCTTTTTTTACCAAATTATCGTATTATTTTTGTATAAAAAGTTATATAAAATGGCATTAATAAAAAAAGTAAGAGGATTTGAACCTCAAATTGGAAAAAGCAGTTATCTGTCTGAGAATTGCACTATCGTGGGCGATGTAATTATAGGTGAAAATTGCAGTATATGGTTTAATGCAGTAGTGCGCGGTGATGTTAATTCAATTCGGATTGGAAACAAAGTAAATATTCAGGATGGAGCAGTTCTGCATTGCTTGTATGAAAAATCGACAATTGAAATTGGAAATAATGTTTCTATTGGCCATAACGTAATTATTCATGGTGCAAAAATACACGATAATGTATTAGTAGGTATGGGGGCTATTGTAATGGATCATGTAGAAATTGGTAAAAATTCAATAATTGCAGCTGGAGCTCTGGTACTCGAAGGTACTATTGTAGAATCGGGAAGTATTTACGGTGGTATTCCAGCCAAACGATTAAAATCAATTGATCCAATGCAAACTCACGAAATGATTGAACGAATTGCCAACAATTACCTTATGTATGCAAAATGGTACGAAGAATAACCAATTAAGCAGTTTGTATTTTATAGTTGATTTTAGTTATTTTAAAAACAAACGATTTCAAAATTTCAGAATTACCAGACGAATAAAACTCATATTCAGGCTTTTCATTCTCTGTTCTTAGCAATTTATTTTCGGTTAGTACTTTTGCAGCTTGTTTAATTACCGCAGGTGCAGGATCAATAATTTTAACTTCAGGAGGAAGTACCTGCTGAAGTATTTCTAATAAAAAGGGATAGTGAGTACACCCTAATACCAGGTGATCAATATTCCTTTTAATCAAAGGAGCCATTAGTTCTTCAATATGTAAGGCTGTTTCTGGGTTATAAATTTTGTTATTTTCAACAATATCGACCAATTTATCGCCAACCTTAATATGAACCTCAACATCGGAAGCAAATTTATTCTTTGTTTCTAAATAAAGTTTCCCATTAAATGTTCCTTCGGTAGCTAGTACGGCAATACTTTTAGTTTTTGAATTTAATGCTGCTGGTTTTACAGCAGGCTCCATACCTATAAAAGGAATAGGGTAAGTAAACCTAAGATAGTCTATTGCTGCAGCTGTTGCAGTATTGCACGCAACAATAATCATTTTTACATTTTTTGCTAATAAGAACTGAACAACCTCATCAACGATTTTTATAATTTCTTGCTGTGATTTTGGCCCATAAGGGCAATTTACAGAATCAGCGTAATAAATTACATCTTCTTTCGGTAACGCCTTTACAAATTCACGCCATACTGTTAATCCCCCAACGCCTGAATCAAATATTCCTATTGGTCTGTTTCCCATTTTAGAAGGTATAAAAAAGACCATCTCTATTTAAAAAGATGGTCCACTTTATAATAAAATTAATTATTGAATTCCTAATTCCTTTTTAACTAAAGGTAAAATATCAATACTAAGTGCTGAGTGATATACCACTGCTCCTGCACCAAGATCGAAAATGTAAATAAAACCATTGTCTTTACCAACTTTTTCGATAGCAGCTTGAGCTTTATCCATAATTGGTTGAATTAATTCAGCTTGTTTTTGCTGATAATCCTGCTGTGCTGTAGATTGGAATTCCTGAACCCGACGTTGCATTTCTTGAATTTCGGCTTCTTTTGATTTTTTAACTAAATCAGAAAATGTAGCTTGTTTTTCTAAGTAGGCACTAACCTTTGTCTGATATTCAGTTTGCATAGCTTCCATTTCTTTCTGAAGCATTTGACTATAATCCTGCAATTGTTTGGTTGCAACCTCTCTTTCGGGCATTAAGTCTAATAATTCAGTTGAGTTAATATGTCCAAATTTTAATTCTGCTTTTTGTGCAAATGCTGTTGTTGTTACAAATAAAACAACAAATAATAATCCAATAATTTTTTTCATATTTTACTTTTTTTTAATGATTAACAAATTTAATAAATTATTTTTTATACCCTAACTTTTCTAATATTTCATCGCTTTTATCATGTTTAGGATCAGTATAGATTATATTGGCTCCTCCGGCAGTATCAAAAATAATTGAGTAATTTCCAGTTTCGGCCAGTGTTTTAATCGCACCATATACCTCATCCTGTATAGGCTTCATAAGCTCTTGTCTTTTAATAAACAACAAACCTTCCTGACCAAAATACTTTCGTTGGATATCCTTAACTGTTTTCTCCCTGCTTTCTAATTCCTTCTCGCGTACTTTCTTCATTTCATCTGTTAATAGTACTTTTTCGGTCTGAAAGTCTTTAACCAGTTTTTCCAATTCAGCATTTTCTGCTTCAACTTCCTTTTGCCATTCTTTTGAAAGTTGGTTAAGCTTATCTTGCGCTGCCTTATAAGCAGGTATTTTGCTTAGTATATAATCAGAATCAACATAAGCAAACTTTTGACCATACGAGAAGCTAAATACAAATATCAGGCCTAAAATAAGGATGTTTTTTTTCATAGCTATAAGTATTAAAACTGCTGACCAATAACAAAATGGAACTGACTACCATTTGCATCAGCATTACCTGGTATCTCATCGAAACCATATCCCCAGTCAACACCAAGCAATCCAAACATAGGTAAGAATGCTCTTAAACCTATACCCGCTGACCTTTTAACCTTAAATGGATTAAAATTATCGAGGCTTTCCCAAGAATTACCAGCTTCAACAAAACCAAGAACATAGATTACAGCCTGTGGTTTAAGTGAAATTGGATAACGTAATTCGAAATTTATTTTCTCATAAACATTACCATTCTTATAATTACTATTGTATGGTGGTGTTAATGAGCTATTTTCATAACCTCTTAATCCGATATATTCTTCATCGTACATATTATAACCAGATAAACCATCGCCACCTAACTTAAATTTACCAAAAGGAGCGTGACCAACATCTTTATTAAAATAACCAAGGTAACCAAACTCAGTATTTGCTGCAAGTACCATATCTTTCCAAATCTTGATATACCAAGAACCTTTGTACTTCCATTTATGATACTCCATCCAATTATATTTACTCTGATTTTCCTTATCTTTAATTGCAGCACTAACAAAGTATTCTAAAGGTAACCCTGTTGAACTTCTATATTCTGCAGTCTCAGTTGAAACAATTGTATCAATTTGTGCTTGTGATAGTGTCCACCATTTCTCATCTTTAAATAATGAATATGGAGGCGTTATCTGAAGAGTTAATGAGAATTGAGATCCTCTACGTGGATAAATAGGCCAATCTATTGAGTTTCTTGCAAATGTAGTACTTATACTCAGGTTATTTGCATTTCCATTACTCATAATAAATCCTGTCCAATCATTCAATCTGTAAAGCTGATAATTAATCGAATTTGAAATTGTAAAATAATCATCCGGCCATTTTAATCGTTGACCTAGTCCAACTGTTGCTCCTGTAACTTTTATAAATTCATCACTAACTTCGTAAACATAATTTGTGTTTTTGCGCACTGTATGATAGAAAGATACTGAGAAAGAATTTGGTTTTCTTCCACCGAACCAAGGATCAACAAAACTAAAACTATACGCTGAGTAATATTCACCATTAGTTTGAACCCTTAAGCTTAATGTTTGACCATCACCGGAAGGAATTGGTTTCCATGCATCTTTTTTTAGCACTCTGCCTATTGAGAAATTACTAAAACGCAATCCTATTGTTCCAATAAACATATTTGCTCCCCAGCCACCAGCAATTTCGAGCTGATCATTTGATTTTTCGACTAAGGTATATTCTAGATCAACAGTTCCTTCTGCCTGATTAATATTTATAGGTTCTATACCAAACTGTTCCGGATCAAAATGTCCTAATTGGGCTATTTCACGTTGAGATCGCATAATTTCTGATTTGCTAAACAACTCACCTGGTTTAGTTCTCAGTTCTCTTCGAACAACATGCTCATTCGTTTTATCATTGCCTTTAATAATAATATTGTTCAATCTAACTCTTTTACCTTCGTAAATACGCATTTGTAGGTCGATTGAGTCACCATCAATTTTCATGATAGTTGGATTACAATTAAAAAATAAATATCCATTATCGAGATATAAACTACTTACTGCATCTTCATCAATATTAAGTCGTTTATTCAACATCTCAGTATCATAAGGATCTCCTTTTTTAATTTTAAGAGCTACATCAAGAAGCGAAGCGGAATATTTTGTATTTCCAACCCAATCAATATTTCGGAAGAAATATTGGTTTCCTTCAAATATTTCAATTTGTATTCCTATCCTTTTATCACTAATCTTATAAATACTATCTCTAATAATTTCTGCATCACGATATCCTTTTTCGTTATATGCAGCTATAACTTTTTCTTTATCATCCTTATAATCACTTTCGATAAATTTGGACGCTTTAAAAATATTTAAATCACGGCGTTTGGTTTCTTTCATCTTACGTCGCAATTTAGCATCAGTAATAACCTCGTTTCCAACAAAATTTATCTCTTTAATTTTCACCTTACTCCCTCGGTCAATAACCACCTTCAGGTTAACATTGTTTTGACGAGAGATTGTATCATCAGATTGATAAATATCAATTTTAGCATTCAGATACTTTTTATTATAAAGAAAGTCTCGAATTGACCCTTTGGCTTTATTAATCGTATTTTCTGTAACCTGGACTCCCCTTTTTAGTTCCAGGGCTTCGCGAAGATCTTTTTCATGGCTTTTTTTAACACCAATTATTTCCAATTCAGATAATCGCGGTCTTTCTTGTAGATATATATCCAAAATTATACTATCACCTTGAATTTCGGCAGTAGTAATTTTGATATCAGAAAACAATCCTTGTTTCCATAATTTCTCAACTGCCCTGGTAATATCTTCTCCAGGAATTGTTATCTGTCGCTGAATAGTTAATCCAGATAATGTTATTAGGATATTTTTATCAAGGTATTTAACTCCAGAAATTGTTATATCTTTAATAATATAATCGTTAGGCTTTTTATAATCTATAACATTTAACGATGAAAAATCAGTTTGTTCCTGTGCTAATAATTGAATTCCTAAAAATAGAATAATAATACTCAATACAAATCTTCTTGTCATTCTAATCGTGCTATTTATTAATTAACTATTTATTATTTGATCACTTGTTTTACCAAATCTTCGTTCTCTTTTTTGGTAATCTATAATTGCTTTATATAATTCATCTCTATTAAAATCTGGCCATAAAACTTCAGTAAAATATAACTCTGTATAAGCTATTTGCCAAATTAAGAAATTACTAATTCTAAACTCACCACTTGTCCGGATTAACAGATCCGGATCAGGGAATCCACATGTATTTAAATGCTTCTCAAAATAATCATTATTAATCTGATCCAATTCTATATCGCCCTGTTTTGCTTCTGCTACAATATTTTGAACAGCATTTATTATTTCCCACCTTGCACTATAATTAAGGGCCAAAATTAATGTTAATCCTGTATTTTTTTCAGTCTTTTTAATAATTTCTGATAAATTCTGTTGAACATTTTTTGGTAAACCCGCAATATCACCAATACTTCTTAAACGAACGTTATTCTCCATTAGTGTGCCCGATTCAGAATTTAATGTTGAAACAAGTAGTGACATTAGTGCATCAACTTCTTGTTTAGGTCGATTCCAATTCTCAGTAGAAAACGCGTAAAGGGTTAAATATTCAACTCCAATTTCACCAGCTCCTTCAACAGCTTCGCGTACTGCCTTAACTCCATTTTTATGTCCAAATATTCTTTGATTTCCCTTCTTTTTTGCCCACCTGCCATTACCATCCATAATGATTGCAACATGTTTCGGCAGTTTTGTCCTATCAACCTTTTCTTTTAAACTCATCTCACATCTATTTTAAATATGCCGGACAATCAATTGCTTCTTTAAAAACTTTATAGGTAACAAAAATTCCACAAAACGAATACCAATCATCGTTGTGTATGGTTGGGGTATTTTCAGAATCCTGTATATTAATAACACCGTCAATTTGATCATTAAAAGTTTTTCTGAAACTCCATTCTAACCCCAGAGTAACGCGCTCAAAGATATTATATTTAATTCCTAATCCAAAAGGAATTGATATAGGATTTGAAAAACCAGATGAGTTAAACACATAATTACCTCCAATGCCAATAAAAACAAAAGGTGTAAACCGTTCATCATTTTTTCTTAAAAACCCAGAGCTTGTGAATGACATGAAATTAAACTCGACATTAACTGAGATATCAATAACGCTAGTCGAGAAGGATGCCATACGTAATTGATTTTCGGGATTATTAAAATCAGCATCATTACCATTTAACATTCCGTAATATCCTTTTAAGCCAACTATAATGTGTTTATTTATATTGTATTTTGCGATTAATCCTGCGCCAAGTGATGGTGAGTAAAATTGTTGTGAATGGTTAATATCACCATTATAATAAGATGTACCTAGAAACAATCCGTATTCTGCACGGCCTTGTGCGAAACTAAAAAAAAAAGTAACTGTAAAAACAATAATTAAGGTAATAGTTCTCATATAATGTTAAAATTTAACTCGTGATCCTTTTGTTTTGGGTTTTAACTTATGAGTAATATAAAGCGAAGTAAAATAATATGAATCATTGTACTCAGAACCCTTAGGCTTAAATCCATCAATATAGTCAGTACCAGTTAATCTGCCAGTGAATTCAAATCCGATGAAATTTCTTTGCGAAAGAGGATATTTTATTCCAATACCTACAGGTAAAACAATACCTAAGTTTTTATCGCCAACAAATCGAGGACTATCAATAAAACTATCTCCAGCTACTGGTGCAAAATAAGCTGCTCCAATACCTATAAAGACATATAAGCTTAGCGATTTATTAAATTTTCGCAAACCATCTCGCAAAGTCATGGATGAATATTGAACCATCTGTTTTTCTTTCAATATCCAATATTCGAAATATCCTGAAAATTCATAAAGGTTAGTAGTAAAAGAATAATTCCTTGCGGCATTTATGGAATTCTCATCAGAACCTAAAAACCTGCCATAAGTTAAATTCCCTCGTATAGTACCCCATTCATCAATTCTATATCGAAGACCAATATTTATATTTGGTCGTGTATTCAATATATCAAGATCTGAAATCCATAAAGCATCAGCACTTTCTGCGCCACCAATATCACCAAAGAAACTAACAGTTCCAACACCAACCAAAATTTCGGTTCGGGAAAGTTTCCATTTCTGACTAAATCCTACTAAGGGTAAAATCAGAAATATTATTAGAAACCTATTTCTGCTATTTAGTAAATGTTTTATCATTGATACAAAGGTATTTATTTTTACAAATCAAAAAAGAAATATCAATTTAATTAACTTTTTTTAAGATTTAATTTCGCTTGTCGATACCCCACATGAGTTTATTTCTAAGAGTTGCGTAATAATCTGTTGAATTTAGTTTTAATAGTTTTACTTTAAATTCTGCTTTAGAAATAATAATCTCATCAGAACTATCATTAATCACATATCTATGATCAAGTGAAACCAATGAATTCATACTTCGACTTTCAACTTTGAGTTTAATAATTGACGAATCGGGAATTACAATAGGGCGAACAGTAAGATTGTGTGCACAAATAGGTGTTATAATGAAATTACCTGAATGGGGCAAAATTATTGGACCTCCGGAACTTAAAGAATAAGCTGTTGATCCGGTTGGAGTTGAAATAATTAAACCATCGGCCCAATATGTATTTAAAAATTCGTTATTAATAAATACATGAATTGTAATCATTGTGGAATCTTTCTTTTGAACAGCAATCTCGTTGAGACTATAAGGAAAATCAGAGAATATTTTTGATTTTGAGTCAACTTTTAGAAGTGCTCTTTCGTCAATTGTATATTTATTGTTAATTATTGACTCTATAGCTGTTTGGATTTCGTCTTTCGCAATATTGGCAAGAAAACCGAGCTTGCCTGTATTAATACCAACAATAGGAATATTAGCATCTTTAACTAAAGTAACTGTTTCGAGAATGGTACCATCTCCTCCAATGCTAAAAATCATTTTAACAGCATCTTTAATATCCTCGTGAGTTTCAAAAAGTGGAGTATTTTTAAGATTCAATTGCATTTCACGAACAAGAAACTCATAGAATTTTTTATCAATTGTAAAATCAATATTATGTTGCTTTAGAACAGTTAAAAATTCTTTAACATATTTCTCAAATTCTTTTTCAACTGTACGTCCGTAAATAGCAACTTTCATATTTATAATATTAGCATAATGATATAAAAATGTTATCGATTTTATATATTCAAATATTTCATAAAAAGCTCATATCTGGTATTATACAAATCATCTTGTTCGTCAAACTCCATGAACGATGCTTTAATTGTATACTCGTACCTATTGAATGTTTGAATTATAGAAGTAAGATCTGTAGCATTTAGTTTTAAAGTAACTTCGAGTTTAGTGGAGTCTGTTGCTGAACTAACATACATACTAAGGATTTTAGCATTATTAGATTCGACGATTTGAGCAATTTCTGTTAATTCATAATCGTTTTGGCTCATTTCAAGAACTATAATCCCTCCTGGTTTTTCAATAGCTGTTAATTTCGAGAAATAGTGCAATAAATCACTCATTCGCACTACGCCCATGAACTTATTATTATAATCGAGCACTGGCACAACAGTTAACTTAAGTCTAGCAGCAAGTTCGATTATCTCATAAATATGCTGATCGAATCGAACATAGGGTCTTAAAAGCGAAAGACGATGATTTCCTATAGCTTCTTCTGGAGTATTGAGGTCATAAATATCTGCATCGGAAATAAGACCAAGAAATTCTTCATTATTTACTATTGGTAAATGTGATACACGAAAAACCTCCATCCAGTTTAGTGCTTCAACAGCAGTATCGGATGTTCGAATTGCAGGAATTTCGTCTGATATTAAATCTTTTGCCAGCATCGGTTCTTGTATCTCAAAAATACTTGTATTTTTGTCTTTTTAACAATCAAAACGCTTTAATGTTTACTATATTGCAAATTACAAAAATATGACCAGATTAAGTGTAAATATAAACAAAATTGCAACACTAAGAAATGCACGTGGAGGAAATATTCCCAGTGTGCTTGATGCAGCAATTAATTGCGAACGATTCGGCGCACAAGGAGTAACTGTTCATCCTCGACCAGACGAAAGACATATTCGTTATCAGGATGTTTATGATATTCGACCCATTATAAAAACCGAGTTTAACATTGAGGGGTATCCTTCACAAAGCTTTATCGATTTGGTGTTAAAAGTATTGCCTCATCAGGTCACTCTTGTTCCTGATCCACCCGATGCTCTTACTTCGAATGCTGGATGGGACACGATAAAAAATAAAAAATACCTAAAAAATATTATTGATATTTTTCATTCCAAAAATATCCGAACATCAATATTTATTGAGACTGATCCTGAGTTAATAAAAAATGCCGTAGAAACAGGAACTGATCGAATAGAACTTTATACAGAACCTTATGCTGCTAATTTCTCTACAAATAAAGAACAGGCAATTACTCCTTTTATTAAGGCAGCCGAAACGGCCAATAAGGCTGGCTTAGGTTTAAATGCAGGGCACGATTTAAATCTGGACAATTTAAAATATTTTAAACAAAATATACCGGGATTACTTGAAGTTTCAATTGGTCATGCTCTGATTGCCGATTCAATTTATTTTGGATTGGAAAATACCATCCAAATGTATTTAAGAGAATTAAAGTAAACAAATATGATTATCAAGAATCTAGCTATTATCTAGAAATTAGTATTAAGCTTTTTTTAAGAAATGATAATTAGTTTCAACTATTCATTTTTTTAATAAATCACATCTTAAATCTTGATACTTTAATCTAATATCTAATAAATATGAATTTATTTTTCAGAAAATTAGGTCAGGGCCCACCATTAATTATAATCCATGGTTTATATGGATCGTCAGACAACTGGGTAACCATTGGTAAAAAGCTTGCAGATAAGTTCGAGGTGTACATTATTGATCAGCGAAACCATGGGCAATCACCGCATTCACCAGACCATAATTATTTTTTACTAAAGGAAGATCTGAAAGATTTTATGGATCAACAATCTATAGAAAGAGCAATAATATTAGGTCATTCAATGGGGGGGAAAACAGCTATGTTTTTTTCGAGCGATTATCCAGAACGAATAACAAATCTTATTGTTGTTGATATTTCTCCTTTATCATATTTTACAACAAATTCGATTCAACTACTTCAGCATACAGCTATTCTGGATTCAATGAATAAAATAGATTTTTCAAAAATCTTAAGTAGAAATCGGATTGATGAGATTTTATCTGATTCTATACCACAAAAATATATACGGCAATTTCTTCTAAAAAACATAAAACGATCGAAGGATAACAAGTTATACTGGGGAATAAACATACCTGTTCTCTATGAGAAACTACCAGAAATAATTGATGGTTTAAAAGAAGAAGATTTTAAAGGAGGAAGAACGATTGCCGGGTTTCCTGTTTTATTTATAAAAGGAGAAAATTCTGATTATATTTTAGAAAAAGACATTACCGCAATAAAAAAGATTTACCCATTTGCCGAAATTGAAACTATTCCTAATGCAGGTCATTGGCTACATGCTGAACAGCCAGAACTTTTTTTACAAATCTTGCTAAAATTTCTATTGGAATAATTATGACTGTGTTGAAGCTGATTCAATATTTTCGGGTTTGATAAAAGTATCCCCTTTATATTTTAGAAAAACCTGTGCTATAGCCAACACATCCTTTTCGCAATAAATAACGATACGTTCCAAATTTTTCTCTTTCCAATAAACATCGGCAACCATGCTGCCATCGATATCATCTTTCGGTGTTGGAATATTAAAAATATATGTTAACAAATTCAACGAAGTATAATTTTTATAATCACCAAATTTCCAAAGTTCCATAGTATCCAAAAATTGAACTTCCCAAGGTTTTTTCCCTGCCACATCAAGTATCTGAGGTATTTTAACATCATTTATAATCATACGACGGGCAATATAAGGGAAATCAAATTCTTTTCCATTATGAGCACATAGCTGAAGGTCCTTATTCGAAGAATGGTATTTCTTAAGCATTTCGGCAAATTCGACTAATACCTGCTTTTCGTCATCACCAAAAAAAGATTTGATACGCAATGTTTTTTCATCATTCCGTTTAATAATAATGCCTGCAGAAATACAAATAATTCTACCAAACTCAGAATAAATGCCTGCTCTTTGGTAAACATCTGCTGCCGATTTATCTGGGTCTCTAAAATGCGATGATTTTTTCTCCCAAAAATTTTTAGTTTGTTCCGGAGCTTCATTAAAATCAGGATATTGAGGAATAGTTTCAATATCAATAAACAGAACATTCTCAACCTTTATAGCATCAAGCATATTACTATTTTTGTTTATATTCAAGATTTAACTTTTTCTCAATTATTGAGGCTAAAATATCGATTCCAACTTTATTGTCTCCTCCCTGAGGAATAATTATATCAGCATACCTTTTGGTTGGTTCAATAAACTGCAGGTGCATTGGCTTTACAGTTTTTTCATAGCGTTCAAGTACTTTATTAACTGAACGGCCTCTTTCAACAATATCTCGCATAATAACACGCATCAGGCGATCGTCGTTATCGGCATCAACAAAAACCTTTATATCCATTAAATTTCTTAATTGTGCATTTGCAAGAATAAGGATTCCTTCAACTATAACTACTTTCTTAGGCTCAACTAAAATAGTCTCCTTTGATCGTGTGCAAGTTAAATATGAATAAATCGGTTGCGGAATAGAGTTCCCCGCCTTTAGTTGTTTTATATGTTCTACAAGCAGACTAAACTCTAACGAGCGAGGATGGTCAAAGTTCATTTCCTGACGCTCTTCAAGCGGCAAATTGCTATTATCTCTATAATATGAATCTTGCGGTATTATGGCAACTTCATCTTTGGGTAATCGTTCAATAATTTTTTTTACAACCGTTGTTTTACCCGATCCGGTTCCTCCTGCTATTCCTATAATAAAAGACATATAAATATTTTTTAATACCTTTAACACATTATTTTTATCGTGGTTGAAGATAAAAAATAAATAGGAAAAATCATTAACCAACGATTAACAGTTTTCGAAATTATTATAAATAGATTAAAAATCAATAAAATGAATCAATTATATCCATTAAAATTCAAACCAATTTATAAGGAAAAGGTGTGGGGAGGTAATCGATTAAATAAAGTATTAAACAAACCTGTTTCTGAGGATCTAAAAATTGGTGAAAGCTGGGAAATATCGGGAATAGACGATAATATCTCGGTTGTCGAAAATGGTTTTCTTGCCAACAATGACCTACAGGAATTAATTGAAATTTACATGGGCGATTTGGTGGGAGAAAGAGTTTATGACCAATTCGGACTAGATTTTCCATTACTTATAAAATTTATTGATTCAAATGAGCCATTATCAGTTCAGGTGCATCCAAATGATGAATTAGCTAGCAAAAGGCATGGTGGATTTGGCAAAACCGAAATGTGGTATATTATTAATGCAGAAAAAAATGCATTGATTTATTCTGGGTTTAATAATGAAATGGATAAAGATCATTACTTACATCATTTAGAAAATAAGGAATTTGTTCAAATCCTAAATGATTTTAAAGCAAAGCCTAACGAAGTTTATTATTTACCTTCAGGTAGAGTTCATGCAATTGGAGCAGGCATTTTGCTTACCGAAATTCAACAAACATCTGATATAACTTATAGAATATATGATTGGGACAGAACAGATGAAAATGGAAATTCACGCGAATTACATACTGATTTAGCAACTGATGCAATAGATTTTAAAAAATATACTAATTATAAAATTGACTATTCTTTAGTTAAGAATCAATCATCAAAGATTATCTCAAACAAATACTTTCAGACCAATATAATTGATTTTGATAAAACAATTGAGAAAGATTACATTACCCTCGATTCATTTGTGATTTTAATGTGTATTGATGGTGATTTTGATCTAATATATTATGATAATGAACGTATTCATGTAAAAAAAGGTGAAACGATTTTGATTCCTGCAGTTATTGAACAAATAATACTAAAACCTGTTAATCAGAGTAGAGTACTTGAAATATTTCTACCTGAAAATGCAGATGAGCCAACAGATATTTGAGAACAAAGGATTAATTATTTTTGATGGATATTGTAATTTATGTTCCAGTTTAGTTCATTTTATTATAAGAAAAGATAAGAAGGATTTTTTTAGATTCGTTGCTCTGCAATCTGAATCAATCAAGCATATTACGTTACCCTTTAATTTACCTAGTAATTATTCCGAATCAATTATTCTTATTATCGATGATAAAATCTTTTTTAAATCGGATGCGGTTTTGAAAATTGCTGCAAAATTGGGAGGAACCTGTTCTATTTTACCTGGATTACGAATAATTCCGAAACCTATACGAGACTTTTTATACGACCTAATAGCCAAATATCGTTACAAACTGTTTGGCAAAAAAAATAAATGCGTGATTCCTACAGATAACCTAAAGCACAAGTTTATTAATTAAAATTCGATTTCACCAAGCTCAATTTGCTTGTTCCGCTTACTCAATTCTGCAATTAGTTTACTTATATGTTGCATAGCCTGAGCCGTTTCAATACTTATTGTTTTATTTTGCATTCTAAAAAGCAGCAAACCATATAAAGCATTAAAACAAGCTTCGATCTCGCTAATTTCTTTTTGATTTGACTTTTCAACTAAATCGGTTATCCCTGGTTTTGCTAAAGCATAGAAGGCTTTATAGTCGTATTCTGTAGGTGATTCAATCATTCTCAAATGCAGGTCATTTAAATCGTTTATGGTATTTTGAATAAATTGAAGATGTCCATTTTCAACTTTATTTTCATCTTTCATCATATTGATTAGACCTAAATACCAATCCTTCATTTCATTTTTAACCTCATCAGGTTGATCAAACTTCATAATAATCTCCGTATTAATCTTTTCAATATCAAGATTAAGGAGTCGTATTAAGTTTTCAACTTGCCACATATATAAAATATACTCAGCAATATTTTCTTTTTTCTTAGCCTTTGCAATTATCATATAAATGATTTATTGAATTTTCTTTAATTCGTCGATAAGCCTGCGTTCTTTTTTTGTTGGTCGACCAATGCCCCGATCACGAATCTCAAAACCAATGTGGTTCTTAATTTCTATTATCGCTTTTTCTTCATCTGATGTAAGGTCTTCGACGTAATTAACAACTAATTTAGCCGATTGTCTATTTTCCAGAAGACCAATAATCTTAAATTGATGGTTTACAGGTGGTTTTCTTACAATTACAATTTCTCCTACTTTTATAACCCGTGACGGCTTAACCTGAACATCATTTATAATTATACGGCCCTTTCTGCAAGCTTCAGAAGCCTGACTGCGAGTCTTAAATATTCGCACAGCCCAAAGCCACTTGTCAATACGAATTTCGTGATCTTTTTCCATGAATACTAATTTGAATACAAAGTTAGGAATAAAGAATCAGTTACTACTTTTTATTGAACTGATTCATTGTGTTTTCTAGTCCAACTAAACCAAAACTTTTTATTATTTCGGCAGCTATTTCGAATTTCTGAGGCAAAAGTTTCTTCTCTTCATCAGTCCATTCACCAAGCACATATTGTACTTGAAATCCCTTTGGGAAATTATCACCTAATCCGAATCGAAGGCGTGTATAATTTTGATGTCCAAGGGTTAAATTTATATTAGCCAATCCGTTGTGCCCTGCATCACCACCCTTTGGGCGTAATCGCATTGTACCAAAAGGGATTGCGATATCATCAACCAGCACCAATAATTTTTCGACAGGAATTTTTTCTTTCTGAAGCCAATAATTAACAGACCTTCCACTAAGGTTCATATAAGTAGTTGGCTTAATTAGAATAAATGTACGTCCTTTCAGTTTATACTCAGCTCTAAAAGCCAACCTATTGTCCTGAAAAGAAATATTGGATGCTTTGGCAAAAGCATCCAATATCTGAAACCCAACATTATGTCGTGTGTTGACGTATTCGTCACCAATATTTCCTAAACCGACAATAAGGTATTTCACCAATTATCTGTTTGTATAAGATTATTATTTTTCAGCAGTTTCTGTTTTTGCTTCACCAGGAGCAGCTGTTTCTTCAGCTACGACACCACGAGCACTCTTAACTCGCACAACAACTGTATTCTTAGGATCAAGCAATTCGATGTTGTTATATGACAATTCGCTTACTTTTATTGTTTTTCCAATTTCAAGGTTAGTAATATCAACCTTTAAATCATCTGGAATATTTTTAACCAGAGCTTTAATTTTTAGTTTTCTCAATTTCTGCTCTAACTTACCCCCTTTTAATACTCCCTCAGATACACCTTCAAGAACTACAGGTACTTCAATCCAGATAGGGCTTTTCTCATCGATTTGATAAAAATCTGCATGAATAATTTTATCACTTATTGGATGAAATTGACGATCACGCAAAACTGCATTATATTTTTTACCTTCAATATCAAGATTTACCAGGTAAGAATTTGGTGAAAAAATTAATTCTTTAAACGATTTTTCAGTTAGTTTAAAATGAACATTTTCTCCTTTTCCATATAAAACACATGGAACCTCTTCGTTTTTTCTGATTTCTTTTGCATTTGTCTTTCCAACAGCTTCTCGCAAGTTACCTTTTACTTCAATTGATTTCATTTTTTCTTTATTTACGTGTTACTCAGAATAATACTAAAAATATCTCAAAAGCTTCTTATTCCCCATCACACTTTTATACAATACGCTTTTTATTTTAGTGTGCAAATATATACTATTAAACAATAAAATTAGAACTTATTGACTGATAATTATGTACTTTATTAATTACATCTGCAAAAACACCTCCAATAGAAAGTACTTTAATCTTATCGGATATTGGTTTTATAGGTAATGAATCGGTAACAACAATTTCCAAAATTTTTGATTCGTTAATTCTTTCATATGCAGGTCCCGACAGAACAGCGTGTGTAGCAATTGCTCTAACACTAAGAGCCCCTCTTTCCATCATCATATCTGCTGCTTTTGTAATTGTTCCAGCAGTATCAATCATATCATCAAGAATAATTATATTTTTGCCTTCAACATCGCCAATAACAGTTAACTCATCAATTACATTTGCTTTTTTTCTTGATTTATGGCAAATAACCAATGGTGTCTCTAGAAATTTAGAATATGCATTTGCTCTTTTTGTACCACCCATATCTGGAGCTGCAATAACCAAATTATCAAGATTTAAACTTTTTATATAAGGAACAAAAATAGATGATGCATATAAATGATCAACCGGAACATCAAAGAATCCTTGTATTTGATCGGCATGCAAATCGAGTGTCATAACTCTATCTACACCAGCAGCACTTAGTAAATTAGCGACCAATTTGGCTCCAATAGAGACTCTTGGCTTGTCTTTTCTGTCCTGACGCGCAAATCCAAAATAAGGAATCACAGCCGCTACTTTATATGCAGAGGCTCTTTTTGCTGCATCAATCATCAGCAAGAGCTCCATTAAATTATCGGATGGTGGAAATGTAGACTGAACAATAAATACGTAAGATCCTCTAACAGTTTCTTCGAAAGCTACTTGGAACTCACCATCGCTAAACTCTATAAAGGATGTATTTCCTAATTCTATGCCATATTCTTTTGCAATTTTTTCAGCTATATAGCGTGATTTTGTACCAGAGAAAATTTTAATTGGAGGTTGACTCATTTTGTTGAAATATTAATTTCTTTTTTTTGCATTGCAAAGTTAAAAATATCATTCTATTTTTACTTAGTTCTGAGTCAAAAATATCTATAAAATTAAAAATCAACTGACCTATTCAATTTCTCTATATAGTTAAGAATTTCTTCTTGTCCCAATTTTGTTTCTGATGAAGTTGTAAAAATTTCAGGTAACGATTCCCATTTATCCAGCATCGTTGTTTTATAGAGTTCAATATTTTCGGCAAGTTTCATTTTAGGGAGTTTGTCGGTTTTGGTAAAAACAATACTAAAAGGAACCTGTTTTTCACCAAGCCACTGCATAAACAATAAATCATTATTTTGTGGTTTATGTCTCGAATCAACAAGTACAAATAAGCATACCAGATTCAAACGAAATTCTATATAATCTTTAATAAGCCTCTGAAAGTCTTTTCTTTTTGTTTTCGCGATTTTCGCGTAACCATAGCCGGGGAGATCAACGAGGTACCATTTCCCATTAATTAAAAAATGATTTATTAATTGCGTTTTACCGGGGGTCTGTGAAGTTTTCGCTAACTGCTTTTTATCTAAAAGCATATTAATAAGTGATGATTTACCTACATTTGATCTTCCAACAAACGCATACTCAGGCAATTTGGGCTCAGGGCATTTATCGAAACTTGGATAACTAGCTAAAAATTCAGAACTAACAACTTTCACGTGGCAATGCTTTAGTATTGTAAATAATTGATAATTCGGCAAATATAAGGATAAAAAAGCTACAGAAAAAGTTATTTAAAATACATATAGAAAATTGCAAAAATGGCAAATATACCAAAACCAGCAATAAGTACACCTGCTATTTTGTTAATCCACCACAATTGCTTTAAGCGGAATTTTTTTCGAAATAAATCAACAAAAGAAATTAATATAACCCACCATAAAAGGGCTCCACCAAATACTCCAGCAATAACTAAAAGAGCCGAAATAATAGGCGATTCAACAGATACAACATTTATGCTTGCAAGAGCTGCAACAAATAAAAATACAGCAACCGGGTTAGATATAGTAAGTAAAAACACTGAAACGAAATCGTTAATAAGCTTGCTTTTACCTTGTTTATGTCTTCTCATCTGTTTTACAGGGTTTTTATAGAAAATGTTTAATCCCATAATAATTAAGATAATACCACCAACAAGTTGGATATAGAAACGCTGTTGTTCAATAAAATTGAGAATAAATGTAAGACCTAAAGCTGCAATTAGTGCAAAGATTGCATCCACAGAAGCGGCTCCCATGCCTGATATAAATCCAGACATTCTGCCTTTGTTTAATGTGCGCTGAATACAAACGACACCCACTGGACCTAAAGGTATAGACCCTAATAACCCTACAACAATCCCTTTTAAAAAGAATACTATTTCCATTTATAAAACTTTAGTAATTTATATTTTTTATCATCAATCGGGGTTCAAGCATCTCATGTATTGCATATTTTATGCCCTCTCTGCCAAAACCCGAATTTTTTATTCCGCCATAAGGCATATGATCAACTCTAAACGTGGGTACATCATTAATTATTACACCACCAACCTCTAGTTCGTTTTGAGCCTTATTCATCTCACCTATACTGTTTGTAAAAACACCAGCCTGCAAACCAAATTCAGAGTTATTTAAATAGTTTATTGCATCATCAAAATCGCTATATTTTTCTATCGTAACTACCGGGCCAAAAACCTCCAATGCACAAACCTTCATATCACTTTTTGTTTTTGTAATTATTGTTGGTTCAAAAAAGGTACCACTTCGCTTTCCTCCATGCAAAATTTTTGCTCCATCAGCAATTGCTTCATTTACCCAATCCTCAACTCGTATGGCATTTTCTTCGTCAATCATTGAGGATATATCAGTATCTTCATCAGCAGGAGAACCAACTATAAGTGTTTTAGTTAATTCAATGAATTGATTAAGAAACTCTACATACACATTTTCATGCACAATGATACGTTGAACATGAATACAAACCTGACCTGAATATGCATATCCACCTATAACGCATTTTTTGGCTGCCATGCTTACATTTGCAGATTCAGTAACAATAACACCTGCATTGCCCCCTAATTCGAGCACAACCTTCTTCTTCCCTGCTTCACGTTTCATTTTCCAACCCACGGCTGGCGACCCAGTAAACGATAACATATTAAATCTTTCGTCAGTAACTAATTGGTTACCAGTATCTCTATCCATAGGCAAAATAGAGATAGCCCCTTTTGGAAGTTCTGTATTATCAATAATTTTAGCAAGCTCTAACACAGATAAAGGAGTGCTTCGGGCAGGTTTTAAGATAATTGGATTTCCTGATGCAATCGCCGGTGCAATTTTATGTACAGCCAAATTCAATGGAAAATTAAAAGGAGCAATCCCTGCAATTAAACCAACAGGGAAATATTTTAAAAGTCCTTCTTTGTTCTCCCCTGCTGGAGTCCAATCGATAGATATGTATTCTTTAGGGAGTCTTTTTGATTCTTCGGCGGCAATTATAAAAACCTGTATTGCTCTATCAATCTCTCCTAAAGCATACTTTATTGGTTTTCCAGCTTCGGCAGCCAGAATATTTCCCAAATGAGTTCGATTGCTTCTAATACCATCAGCAATTTTCATAAGCACTGAATATCGCTTAAATGATGGGAAATTCTGTAGTTCTTTTTTTACCGATATCGCTTTTTCAATAGACAACTCAAGTTCTTGCTTACCTGCAATAAATGTTTCACCAACCAGAGAATAGTCAAAAGGGTTAAATACCTTAAGAACGGCTTCTGTTTTGCAAAATTTTCCTCCAACATAAATTTGGTGCGATTCCATAATCTTTATTGGTTAAACAATTAAGTAAGGCAAAAATAGCGTTTTTAAAAAATAATCCTACTCTAATAAAGATCAATTTACTAAAAAGTTAAAACAAGGAAAATACTGAATTGTTAAGAATAGATTATCTTTGAGCCTTAATTTCAATAAATCATGACGGTATTTAACTATAAAAATAAGATCTGGCAATGGATGATCCTACTCTTTCTTGCTTTTATATGGGGTAGCAGTTTTATTTTAATGAAAAAGGGTCTTCGTTCTTATTCATCCGATCAGGTTGCTGCTTTACGAATGTTCATTACGTTTTTGGCATTCTTGCCATATGGTATAAAAAACCTTAAGAAGGTTACAAAAGATAATGTTTTTTCTTTATTGTTAGTCGGATTTATTGGTTCAGTAATTCCAGCTTTTTTATTTACAAAGGCACAAACAAGAATAGATAGTGGAATGGCAGGTATGCTAAACTCTATGACACCCCTGTTTACATTAATTATTGGATTATTATTTTATAAGAGTACTGCTCGCCTAATCAATGCTTTGGGAATATTACTTGGTTTGATTGGAGCTATGGGGTTAATAACCTATACATCTGGAACAAGCGACTTTTTTAGCAATATAAATTATTATGGTTTGTTAATAGTTGTGGCAACTATTTGTTATGGTATAAATGTAAATCAGGTAAAATACAAGATTAAAGATTTAAATGGATTAGAATTAACATCGATGGCCTTTATGTTTGTTGGGCCATTTGCTGGTGTATATTTATTGTTTAGTGATTTCTCATATGCTTTGTCGACCAATGATTATATATTAAACCTGGGATATATTGCAATACTTGCAGTTATTGGAACAATGATGGCTCTAATAATATTTAACACATTAATTCAACATACATCAGCACTTTTTGGATCGTCTGTTACATATGTTATTCCAGTTTTTGCAATTATGTGGGGCCTTTTTGATGGTGAAAAAATTGGTATTTTACATTTTTTCTGGATAAGTTTGATTTTTATTGGTGTTTATCTCGTTAATCTTCGAAAACAAAAATGAAACGATCACATCTATTTATTTTTGCTATTATAAGCAGTATTTTATTATCTCTTGCATGGTATCAGCAATTTTCGGGGTTATTCCTGAGTATTGCATTTGTTCCTTTATTTATTATTGAGGATTACTTATACCAAAATAAGCAAAACAATAAGTCAATATTATTTTATGGTTATGCTGCATTAACTATTGGCATCTGGAATATCTTAACTACATATTGGGTTTATAATGCAGCATTAGTAGGTGTAATTGCTGCAGTTTTAGTAAATACATTTGTTTTAACAACCACCATTTGGTTGGCACATCTAACTAAAAGAAAAACAAATGAGAAATTCGGCAACTTTGCCATACTGGTTTACTGGATTGGTTTTGAGTACTTATATTTAAATGCCGAAATATCATGGCCTTGGTTAAACCTTGGGAATGGCCTTGCCAAAGACATCAAGCTAATACAATGGTACGAATATACAGGTGTGCTTGGCGGCACATTTTGGATTCTACTGCTAAACCTTTTGGCATTTAATATCTTAAAACAATATCTTAAACTTAAATCGTTTCGATCAATACTACCTAATATCGTAATTTTTGTCTTTGTCTTTTTAATCCCCATTATTATATCAGTACGCATCTTTAATAACTATACAGAAAAAGGAAAAGACTACAATATAGTTGTAATTCAGCCAAACATAGACCCTTACAATGATAAATTTGGAGGAATGTCGCATTATGAGCAGTTGAATATACTTTTACATCTTGCTGATAGCATTACAGATAAAAATACCGATTACGTTATAGGACCCGAAACTGCACTCGACAATTATATTTGGATAAATAACCTGAAAGAAAACTATACTATTCAGGCAATAGAAGAATTTGTTAAAAAAAGACCAAAAGTAAACTTCGTAGTAGGCATGGATGCCTATTATGAATATTCACCAGGTGAGAAATTATCATCTACTGTTCGTAAAATGAGAGATGCAGATATCTATTACGATGCATATAACTCATCCATTCAGATTGATACTGCATATAACTTGCCAACTTACCATAAATCAAAATTAGTTGTTGGTGTTGAAAAAATGCCATACCCAAAACTATTTAAGTTACTCGAAAAGGTAATATTAAATCTTGGGGGTACGACCGGAAGCAGAGGAACACAAGATTACAGAGGTACTTTTAAACACACAACTGACGAAACAAGAATTGCACCTGTTATTTGTTACGAATCGATTTATGGTGAGTATGTTACCGAGTACATTAGGAATGGAGCAAATTTTATTTTTGTTATAACAAATGATGGATGGTGGGGTAATACTCCTGGATATAGGCAACACTTAAACTATTCTCAATTACGAGCAATTGAAACCCGCAGAAGTGTTGCCCGTTCAGCAAATACGGGAATATCTGCTTTTATAAACCAAAAAGGAGAAATCCTAAACAAAACCGACTGGTGGGTTCGGGATGTAATTAAAAATACAATTAAATCAAACAACGAATTAACCTTCTATGTTCGTTATGGTGATTATATTGGTCGAATAGCATCTTTTTTTGGTATTCTAGCTTTGCTTTATACCCTTGTTCAAATTCTATTAAGTAGAAAATTAATTAGAAAATAAACTATAGATTAGCACAATATAATTGTACAATTATTGTTTTCAGCCAAGAACAAAATTTTATTTTAATGAAAAATATCTTAATACCCTTTTTATTTTTTCTTATTTCCTTAAATCTTAACGGTCAAAAGAAATATACTATTAGCGGTCATATTACTGATCACTCGGGCGAGGAACTAATCGGAGCTACTGTATATGCAAAAACTTTAAGAACAGGAACAGCTACCAATACCTACGGATTCTATTCATTAACCCTGCCTGAAGGAGAATATGAGTTCGAGTTTGCTTATCTGGGAATGCTTTCGCAAGTGAAATCGATAAAATTAGATCAAAATACAACAATTAATATACAACTTAACGAGGTTGAGAAAGTTATTGAAGAGGTTGTGATTACTGCTGAACGAAAAAACGAGAATGTTTTAAGAACAGAAATGAGTACCATAAAATTACAGGCAAAAGAGATAAAACAAGTGCCTGCACTTTTTGGAGAAGTAGATGTAATTAAAACACTCCAGTTATTACCGGGTATTCAGGCTACAGGCGAAGGGTTTTCAGGATTTAATGTTCGTGGAGGAAGTCCCGATCAGAACCTAATATTATTTGATGAAGCTACTGTATACAATGCTTCACATCTCATGGGATTCTTTTCTGTATTTAATAACGATGCAGTAAAAGATGTTAAAGTATATAAAGGAGATATACCTGCCGAATATGGCGGTCGATTATCATCATTGCTTGATATTAGAATGAAAGAAGGAAACATGAAAAAATTTGAGGGAACTGGTGGATTAGGAACAATTTCTTCACGATTAACTTTTGAAGGTCCAATTATTGAAGATAAGTGGTCTTTCTTAATTGCTGGCCGAAGAACATACGCCGATCTCTTTCTATTGTTATCAAGTGATGAGATGATTAATTCAAATAAACTATATTTCTACGATTTAAACTTAAAAACCAACTATAAGATTAGTGAAAAAGATAGACTTTTTGTATCGGGGTATTTTGGCCGCGATGTATTTAAGTTTAGTGATATGTTCAGCTGGGATTGGGGTAATTATACATTAACAACTCGTTGGAACCACTTGTTTTCAGAAAGACTATTTTCTAATTTCTCATTTATTTATAGTAAGTACGATTATAAAATGGAAAGCGGTGATAATCAGTATGGATTTAAATGGGTATCCGATCTGGAAGATTTTAAGATTAAAGGAGATTTAACTTATTTCCTAAATCCAAACAATACAATAAAATTTGGATTTGATGGGATATTTCATCATTTCAACCCAGGATATGCATCTGGTCCAAGTGGCGATCCAATTGAAATGCCAAAATCTAATGCCCTTGAATATGCCATTTACCTGAGCAATGAGCACAAATTGGGATCTAATCTTACTATAAACTATGGATTAAGGGCTTCGGTATTTCAAAATATGGGTGAAGCAACATCTTATAATTTTAATGAAAACTATGAAAAAATAGACTCCACTGTTTATGAGCAATGGGATATTTTCAATACCTTTTATGGCTTAGAACCTCGATTAAGCATAAATTATTTATTAAACGAAAAATCGTCAATTAAAGCGAGCTATTCAAGAACCAAACAGTATGTTCACCTTGCTTCTAACTCAACTGCTGGCTCACCCCTTGATGTTTGGGTTCCTTCGAGTCCTAATATTGATCCACAAATCGCTAATCAGGTTGCCATTGGCTATTTCAGAAATTACTTTGATAATCTTTTTGAAACATCTATTGAGTTATATTACAAGGACATGAATAACCAGATAGATTTTAAAGACCATGCTGTTTTAACACTAAATGCTGAACTCGAAGGAGAATTCAGAATTGGCGATGCACGATCATATGGAGCTGAATTTCTGATTCGAAAGCAACAAGGCAAATTCACAGGATGGATAAGTTATACCCTTTCGAAAGCAGAAAGAGAAATACCAGAAATTAACTTAGGCAAAATTTATCCTTCATCTTACGATAGACCACATAATTTAGCAATTGTAGGCATTTATGATTTAACAAAACGATGGAATATTTCTGCTACATGGGTTTATTCAACTGGAAATCCTGTAACCTTCCCAAGCGGGAAATACGAATACGAAGGAATGGCAGTTCCCATTTTTACCGATCGCAATAGCTATAGAATGCCCGATTATCACAGACTAGATCTGTCTATTACTCTCAAAGGAAAAATAAAACCAAATAAACGAAGAAGAAGCGAACTTAATGTTTCTGTATACAATGTTTACAACAGACATAATGCCTGGATGATAACCTTTACGCAGGATCCTGAAAATCCAAGTGTAACGAAAGCTGAAAAAGTTTATGTTTTTCCTATAATACCATCTTTAACCTGGAATTTTTACTTTTAAAACAATTGCACTATGTATAAACAATATTTATCCTATTTAATACTTTTTACCCTTATAACTTCGTGTGTAGAGGATTTTGATGTTGAATTAAATAGCACCTATGAACGTATAATAATTCAAGGTAGTATTAGCAACGAAAGAAAAGCTCATAAGGTAATTCTGAGTAAAAGTGCAGACTATTTCTCAAATGAGCAAACACCAAGAATATCAGGTGCTACAGTAACAATATCTGATGGTAGTGATACTTTTATACTCACAGAAGTAGCTCCCGGTATTTATGAAACAGATACATTAGCCGGAGTTTCGGGTAAAACGTACACATTAAATGCTCTCATTGAAGGTGAGCTTTATGAATCGAGTTGTTACATGAATTATATTGCTCCAATAGACTCAATTAAAATAGGGTATTATGATTATGGCGATTTTCAGGAAGAAGATACATTTGCAGTTGTTTTATTGTATGCACAGGAACCTGAAATAAAAGGAAATTACTATTTATGGGATGTATATAAAAATGGAGTTTTAGAATCTGATACACTCAGGGATAAATGGCTTGAAACCGACCAATTTGTAAACGGCATGTATATATCAGAATATCAGGCTCAGTGGCTCGCAGCAAATACAGGCGATACAGTAACTCTCGAAATGCAATCCATAACCGAAGAGTATTACGAATATTATTACCAGATTATGTCGGTCACCGAATGGAATGGTGGACCATTATCGGGACCACCAGCAAATCCAGTAGGCAATATCAGTAATGATGCACTTGGGTTTTTCCTTGCCTATTCACAAGAACGAAAAACTATAATTGTTCCCAAAGTGGAAGATAGATTATTACTTAGTTGGTACTAAGGAGATAAATAAAACGTACAAAAAAAGGTGTTTCAGTTTTTGAAACACCTTTTTACTTTTATTAAAATCCCTATTTAGATGCGAATTTTTGCTTTCCTTCGTCGAGGAAGTTTATGAAATTCTTAATGTTCAAATCATGTCCTTTTGGATCATTTAACTTATCTCCATTATGATCAACTAAAACATAATAAGGCTGACTATTAATATTGAATTTGCTAATCTGAAAATCGGCGTATTTTTTACCAATAGTCTTTTTAACTTTTCCATCAATAGCTGATGTTACCCATTCGTTTTCGGGTAAAGTGGTTCTGTCATCAACATAAAGAGCAATTATTACAAAATCATTCTGTAATCTTTTTAGAACTTCAGTATCTGACCACACATTCATCTCCATATCTTTACAATTTGCACACTGATGGCCTTTAAAATCTAACAAAACAGGCTTATTCAATTTTTTAGCACAAGCCATTCCTTGTTCATAATCAAAATAACCCTGTAAACCATGTGGCAAGTGCAATATATCGCTATACTTTGGAGTTTCGCACAATGTTGATGGTTGTATTGTCTGCATTGTTCCTGATTGACTTTTAGAAAGGTCAAACTGCTGCGCTGATTTTGGCGGAATAAGAGATGATACAGAATTTAAGTCGGCACCAAACAACCCTGGTAATAAATATAAGGCAAAAGTAAATGAAACAATTGCGACTAACAATCGAAATACAGATACATGTTTTAAATCGCTATCGTGTGAAAACTTGATTTTTCCGAGTAAATAAAAACCAAGTAGTATAAATAATACAATCCAAATAGCTATGAAGACATCACGACTTAAAATTCCAAAGTGATATGCCTGATCAATATTAGCTATAAACTTTAATGAGAATGCAAGTATAATAAATCCTAGAACCACTTTCACCGAGTTCATCCATCCTCCAGATTTTGGTAATGATTTCATCATTCCAGGGAAAATTGCAAGCAAAGTAAATGGAAGAGCAAAAGCTAATCCAAATGCAAACATTCCAATTAGAGGTTCCAATACATCACCTGCGGCAGCTTTAACCAATAATACTCCAACAATTGGACCTGTACAACTAAACGAAACAATTACCAATGTAAAAGCCATAAAAAAAGAGGCCAGATATCCACCCTTATCAACCTGCTGATCAGCTTTATTTGCCAATCCTGTAGGTAGAATTATCTCGAACATTCCGAAAAATGAAGCTGCAAATACCAAGAACAAAACAAAGAATATTAGATTAGGAATCCAATGAGAGCTTAAAGATGTAGTAAAATCGGCTCCAGCGCTTGTTAAAGATACAATAAGCCCGACACTGGTATATAGAACTACAATGGAAATACCAAATACTAAAGCCTTTACTATTGAGTTGAATTTTGAAGTCTGTCCTTGCATAAAAAACGAAACTGTCATAGGAATCATAGGAAAAACACAAGGAGTAAGAACACCAGCTAATCCAAGTAAAAATGCAACGAAGAAAAATCCCCATATCGATTTACTTTGTTCTGGCTCTGATTCATTTGTCAACTCTGTTGTTTCAATACTTACAAGAGGTTTAATAGTCTGTTCGGCAGATTCCTCCGTCACATCTACTTTCGGCTGTTCTTCGGTTACAGATGCTGCTGCTAAAGTTGATCCCTCAACCTTAAATGAAAAATCGGGATTGAAATATACACACTTATCATCCTGACATACCTGGTATTCGATTGAGCCAATAATAGTAAATGCTTCTGATGAGTTAACTTTTATCTTTTGAACAAAAGTGGCCTTATTACTAAAATATTTTACTTTGATTTTAAAAACCTCATCCATTACCTCTTCTGGTTCAGGACTTTCTAAAGGTTTTCCAATTAATTCAAACTTATTCGACTCGTCAAACATAAACGATGTACGAACTGGACCACCATCCTCGAAATACTGCGAATACAGATGCCATTTCATATCAATATTGGCTTCGAAAATTAAATCGGCAGTATTTTCTCCGGTTTTAACACTTTTAAAATTCCATTTTACCGGATTAAATAGTTGAGCCGAAAGACTCAATGAGAAAAGCACTAAAACCGCTGATAGTATTACTCTTTGTTTCATTATATTTTATTTTAATTACAAGATTTCAAATGTAAACAATATGTATTAAATAAAAAATAAACATATACCAATCTAAATCTATATAACTATAGACAGACTGATTTATTACAACAAAAAAAAATGTAAGATGTTTAAAAAAATGAAAAAACTAGTCCTTTATAATTTCACCATTCTTATCGAAAAAATGAAACTCAAGTAACTGATATGAGCTAACTGATCGAACTCTAATGAATTTTTTAAATCGGAAAAACCATTTCCATTGAAGTGAGTAAAATCCATTTTTTATAAATCCTTCGATATAAGGATGCACTTTTAAAGTAAGTTGTTTGTAATGAGTTTCGTTAATAAGAAAATTAATGTGATTTTCGATATCATCAATAAACAAAACTGTTGGAGCAATTTCGCCAGATCCTTTACATACAGGGCACTTCTCAAGAGTTTGAATGTTCAGTTCTGGGCGAACACGCTGCCGTGTTATCTGCATTAACCCAAATTTACTTAATGGTAGTATATTATGCTTTGTTCTATCCGAGTCCATTGCATCTCTCATCTTATCGAATACCTTTTGCTTATTCTCGTTACTATGCATATCGATAAAATCGACAACAATAATGCCTCCCATATCGCGCAAACGCAACTGACGAGCAATTTCTTCAGCTGCAGCCAGATTAACTTCTAATGCATTCGATTCCTGATCTTCGCCAAGCTTCGAACGGTTTCCGCTATTCACATCAATAACATGAAGCGCTTCGGTATGCTCAATTATAAGATATGCTCCATTTTTAAATGAAACCGTTTTACCAAAAGCAGCTTTAATTTGCTTGTCAACACCAAAATGATCGAATATTGGATTCGGTCCATCATATAATTTAACAATCTTGCCTTTTTCAGGAGCAATCGTATCGATATAATCTTTTATTTCCTGATAGGTAGGTTCGTCGTTTACAAAAATATTATTGAAAGAACCATTTAAAATATCCCTTAGAATAACTGAAGTTCTGGTTAACTCACCAATAGCAAGCTTAGGAATATTTGATATATTAATTTTATCAAAAGCACTCTCCCATTTTTTAACTAATCCTCGAAGCTCACCATCAAGAACAGCAACTTTTTTGCCTTCGGCAACTGTTCTAACGATAACACCGTAGTTTTTAGGTTTTATACTTTCGACTAGTTTCTTTAATCGCTTTTTTTCATCAGCCGATTCTATTTTTTGAGATACCGATACTTTATCGGCAAATGGGATAAGTACAAGATTTCTTCCAGCAATCGACAATTCTGAGCTCAACCGAGGACCTTTTGTTGATATAGGCTCTTTGGCTATTTGCACCATTACCAACTGACCGGTTTTTAGTACATCAGAAATTTTCCCATTTTTGTCAATATCTTTCTCAAGCTTTAATCGGGGAATTGAAAATACTTTCCCTTTTCGATTAAGCGAATCTTTAAGATATCTATTTAAAGTTTGAAACTGAGGACCCAGATCGAGATAGTGTAAAAATGCATCTTTCTCATAGCCTACATCAACAAATGCTGCGTTAAGCCCTGGCATTATCCTTTTTACCTTTCCCAGGTAAATTTCGCCTACAGTAAACTGTAAATTTCTTTTTTCTTTGTTTAGCTCAACAAGTTGCTTGCTTTCAAGTAATGCTATGGCTATTTCTGAGGGAGTTACGTCAATAACAAGTTCGGTACTCACAATTCCTTCTCCAAAATTTGGTAAATCAACTCTTATATAAAACAATTTAAACCTAAAGAAGAATTACTTCAATAGGTTCAATTGTATAGTAAGGATATTAATACTATCCTATTTTCTCTTTTTATGACGATTTTTTCTTAAACGTTTTTTACGTTTATGAGTAGCCATTTTGTGCCTTTTTCTCTTCTTTCCGCTTGGCATAATAAATCAGATTTAAATATTTTTACTTACCTTTTTTAACATTATTCTTAACCTTGTTCACAAATCTTTTTGAAGGCTTGAATGAAGGTATAAAATGCTCAGGAATAATAATAGTTGTATTTTTTGAAATGTTTCTTGCAGTCTTTTCTGCACGTTTTTTAACGATAAAACTACCAAAACCTCTTAGGTAAACATTTTTTTCACTTACTAAAGAATCCTTAATGGTTTCCATAAAGGCTTCTACTGCTTTCTGAACAGTTACTTTTTCAATTCCAGTGTTTTTGGAAATTTCGTTAACGATATCTGCTTTTGTCATTTTTTAAAAACTTTAATTATCAATATTTTAGATCATTCATTATTTTTGAACTGCAAATATAAAAGATTTCTTTTGATTAATAAAATACAAAACAACTAATTTTGTTAAATCTTTAAAAAAAAACAATTTACATATAATATGATCCTTAGCAATATACTAATAAATTGGTATAATCAAAATAAAAGAGATTTGCCTTGGCGCGAAATTAATGATCCATATATTATTTGGGTATCGGAAATAATTCTTCAACAAACCCGAGTAAACCAAGGAATAAATTATTATTATAGATTTATTGAGCAATATCCTGATATAAAAAGTTTGGCCAATGCTCCAATCGATGATGTTTTAAAACTTTGGCAAGGTCTTGGATATTATTCGCGTGCAAGAAATATGCATCATACTGCCAAAACAATTATTCATGAATACAATGGCAAATTCCCAAATCACTATTCAGAAATAATAAAACTCAAGGGTATTGGTGAATATACTGCTGCTGCCATTGCTTCGTTCTGTTTTAATGAGTCTGTTCCGGTAATAGATGGAAATGTATACCGATTTCTATCCAGGTTCTTTGGAATTAAAGAATTAACAGCTACGGCAAGTGGAAAACAAATCTTTAAAAATTTGGCCGAAGAAATTATTGATCCTACAATGCCTGGCATTCATAATCAGGCAATAATGGAGTTCGGAGCATTAATTTGTACTCCACAAAATCCAAATTGCATGCAATGCCCACTAAATAAGCAATGTATAGCACTTAATAATGATCTTGTTGATGAATTGCCCCTTAAAAAGAAAAAAATAAAAATCACAAAAAGATATTTTCATTATATACATATAATATATAAGGAGAATGTTTTTATTGAACAACGAATTAAAAACGATATCTGGCAATTATTGTATCAAATGCCTTTGATTGAAACAAAAAACAAAATCTCAACCGAAGAAGTTATTAAACATCCATTATGGACTAAGTTGTTTGAGAATACAAATGCAAAAATTATTCATATTTCGAATAACATAAAACATCAGCTATCTCATCAACAAATAAATGCACACTTTTATAAAGTGCAGATAGACAAAATCAATCCATTTTTAAAGTCAGATTTTATTATGGTTACTAATTCGGAAATAAGCAAATATGGCATACCAAGGTTAATTGACAAGTACCTTAACAATCCTTTTCATTAATTTATTACCTCTTGCCATTGAATTAAAAATTTATAACTTTACAATTATTAACCAAATAAAAAATTTAAGAAATGGGAATTAACAAAGTTATTTTAGTAGGAAATGTTGGAAAAGATCCTGAAGTAAAACATCTTGACAAAGGCGTTTCTGTTGCTCGATTTTCGCTAGCTACTAGCGAAACATATAAAAAAGACAATCAAAAAGTTACTAATACTGAATGGCATAATATCGTGGTATGGAGAGGATTGGCCGAAGTAGCAGAAAAATATGTAAAAAAAGGTACTCCTTTATATATAGAAGGTAAAATAAGAAGTCGAAGCTGGGACGATAAAGATGGCAATAAACGCTATACTACTGAAATAGTAGTCGACACAATGCAATTACTCGGTCAAAAACAATCAGGTGATGAGCATGCTTCAGAAAAGGACGAACCTTTAAATATTTCAGAACCTGATATGCCCGCTGAAGAAGATGATTTGCCATTTTAATTGAACATACTAAAACTTAATTAAATTGGAAATTATAGAACCACTCCCGTCGATATCAATAATTATAATGGGCATATTATTTAAGGGATATGCTAGCTATACTATCATTGGGATATTTATATCGCTATTTATACTATTTATTTCAGCCCTTGTTTCAGGGGCTGAAATATCATTTTTCGCACTTAAATCTTCGGCTATCGCTGAATTAGAAACCAAATCTGATTTTCGAAGTCAATTAATTAATAAACGATTAAAAGATCCAAAAAAACTCTTGGCAGCTCTTATTGTTTCAAAAGCATTTTTAATTATTTGTTATTTAATTTTTCAAACAATATTTCTAAATCAAATCTTTGATTTTGCTACAGAACCCATTTGGGGATTTTTATATCAATTATCAATTTTTGGCATTTTGTTTATTTTATTTATTGAAATTCTACCAAAGCATCTGGCTCATAAACACCCTGAGAAATTCACCAACTTTGCTTCAATTGTTATAGCTGTTTTTGATACAATTTTCTACCCAATAAGCTATTTAATTGCGAAGAACTCTTCATTAATTTCTAATAAACTCACAAAGATTAAACATAATATTACTATTGATGATCTTTCGGAAGCATTAAATCTATCATCGAGCCAGATTAATGAAGATGAAAACATTTTAAAAGGGATTGTGAAATTTGGGAATATAGATGTGGGCGAGATTATGAAATCAAGGGTTGATGTATTTTCAGTAGAATACAATACCAGTTTTGGAAAACTTCTTCCTCTTATAATTGAATCTGGACATTCTAGAGTTCCTGTTTATTCTGAAACATTCGACAATATTAAAGGCATCCTATACATCAAGGATTTGCTTGAACACTTTAATAGTGGTGATGATTTCAACTGGCAGGCATTATTGCGTCCACCATATTTTGTTTCGGAATTTAAAAAAATCAACAATCTTTTAAAAGATTTTCAAAAGAACAAAATTCATATGGCCATTGTTATTGATGAGTATGGCGGCACAAATGGAATTGTAACACTCGAAGATGTACTGGAGGAGATTGTTGGCGAAATAGCTGATGAGTCGGATGAAGATGAAAGAAGCTATATTAAAGTAAACGATTCAACTTATATTTTTGAGGGAAAAACCCTTTTGAATGATTTTTATAAAATCCTTGAGATAGAGGATAACTTCTTTGAGGATATTAATAAAGATGCAGACACTATTGCAGGAATAATTCTTGGGTTTACAGGTGAAATACCAGAAAAAAACAAGATTATAAATTATAAAAACCTTACTTTTACTATTGAGGCTGTTGATAAAAGGCGAGTTAAACAAATAAAGGTAACAATCAACCAATAAATCAGAAAATCGTACTATGCATAAAAAGAGTTTCCTGCAATATCTTATCGTTATTGTTCTGATTACATTGTTTATTGGCCTAATCAGTTGCAAAAAGAATTACACACCCAAACCAAGGGGTTACTTTAGAATTGATCTGCCAGAAAAAGATTATCAAAAATTTCATTCAGATTGTCCCTATTCTTTTGATTATCCAACTTATGCCTCAATCAATATTGACTCGAGCAAAAATGCGGAGCCTTGCTGGATAAATATGGATTTCAATAGAATTGGTGGACGTTTACATATTAGCTATAAAGACGTAAATAATAATATTGGGCAGATCTTAGAAGATTCCAGAAAGCTAGCATATAAGCACTCAATTAAAGCAGATGCTATTCATGAACAAGTATTTATTAAACCTGATAAAAGGGTTTTTGGAATCCTATACGAGATTGATGGAAATGCAGCTTCTTCTGTTCAGTTTTTTATTACCGATAGCATAAGTCATTATGTTAGAGGAGCTCTTTATTTCAATGTTGAGCCTAATAAGGATTCGTTGGCTCCGGTAATCCGATTCATTAAAGAAGATATTATTGTAATGATTGAAACATTTGAATGGAAATAATAAAGTTTAATTATGGCCATACTATTAAATGAACCTTTTAACGAAGACGGAATTTTAGGAATATGGGAAATTGTCGAAGATTATGATACTCTTCGATCAATGGTAAATCTTGATGACAAGGATATTGAACGACTCGATAGCTTTAAAAATCACCAGAGAAAACTTGAGTGGTTAAGTGTTCGTGTTTTATTAAACTCCCTTACCGATAAAGACTCTAGAATTGTTTACGGACCCGAGAGAAAACCTTATCTTCATAATAACTCTCATAACATAAGTATTTCACACTCAAAAGATTTTACTGCTTTACTTTTAAACAAAAAACGTAGGGTTGGACTTGATCTTGAATTTATGTCGAATAAAGTTTTACGGATTGCTGAAAAGTTTTTGCGTCCAGAAGAACTCGATTCAATTGATAAAAGTCAGGAAATCTATCATCTCTACTTGCATTGGTGTGCAAAAGAAGCTCTCTACAAGATTTGTGACAAAGTAGATATCAATTTTGTTACAAACCTTAAAATTGAACCATTTAAACCAAAAGAAAAAGGATTAATTATTGGCGTAGTAAATAATAGCTATATGAATGAGAAATTTACACTAAATTATTTTACACTTAAAAACTATGCTATTGTTTGGTGCTATAAATAAACTATTTTAAATTATAAGTTATTGGCGATGATTTACAACCATATAATTAAAAGTATTGAGAATAAGAAAAAGCTTTTTGGACTATTAATTGATCCTGACAATCATTCTGATCAGTCATTAATAAACATAATAGATAAAGCTAATTCGGCTAAAGTTGACCTTATTTTAATTGGTGGTAGTTTGCTAAATAATCATATTGATCATGCTGCTGACTTAATAAGAAGAAATACAAAAATACCAATGGTTCTATTTCCAGGTAGCCCATTACAAATAACTTCCAATGCTGATGGAATCTTACTCTTGTCATTAATATCAGGACGTAATCCAGATCTTTTAATTGGAAATCATGTAATTGCATCAGCTTATATAAAGAGAAGCGGGCTCGAGGTACTCCCAACTGGCTATATTTTGATTGAAGGAGGCAAGTCAACATCAGTAGAATACATGAGCAATACGAGGCCTATTCCGGCCGAAAAAATAGATATTGCTATTGCTACAGCTATGGCGGGAGAAATGCTTGGACTTAAGCTCATCTACCTTGAGGCAGGAAGTGGTGCTAACAATCCTGTTACTTATGATCTAATAAGCGGTGTAAAGAAAAATATATCTATTCCATTAATTGTTGGTGGAGGAATAAAAACAAAAGAAGCAGTTGAGAAAACCATAAAAGCAGGAGCCGATATTATTGTGGTTGGAACTGCTATAGAACAAAACTCAGAAGTACTTCAAGAGATGGTTGAAAAAACTCATTCTTATTAACCAACCAGGCAGATCCATTTAATTCTATTTTTTGCAATTACATAAAACTAGCTTAAACCTAGCTATGTTTGGTTTGTCAAATAGCAAAATATGATTACTAATTTTCTGAAAAATGGAGAATATACATCAAAAATTAACAGGGGAAATATGGAAACCCATGATTATTAAAGATATGCCTGACAATAAAGATTATGACATATCTAATTATGGAAGAGTAAAGAGTTTTAAAACAAATAAAGAAGCAGGTGCGATAATTAATGGTTCAATTCTAAAAGGGTATAAGATTTTAAATTTAAAAGATTCAAATGGCAGATCAACAAAATATGTACACAAACTTGTAGCTGAGAATTTTATCCCAAAAGAAAATGATCTACAGATATATGTTATTCATCTTGACTTTGACAAAAGCAACAACCATGTTGAGAATTTAAAATGGGTAACTCGAACCACCATGTTTGCTCATCAAAAAATCAATCCAAATTATAAAAGAGGTACAATAAATTATTCAAAACTCACCGAAACAGAAGTTATTCGCTTAAAATTAAAGCTAAAAAGAGGAAAGTTTAAATTATATAAGTTGGCTAAAGAGTTTGGAATAACACATACTCAATTAAACCGAATCAGAAGTGGCGAAAACTGGGGTCATGTTAAGATTGATTAACTCAAATGTAATTCTTTGATTATATTATTTTTATTTGAGCTAAAATATTTTTAGTTAGGGAATTAAATTAATAAACTAATTTTTTGTAACTTGGTTTTAAATTTTAAATCAAGGTTATGACTAAAAATCCAATTCGCTCAATTTCCCGCTTTCTTATTTTCCTTTTCATTATATTCTTAGTTCAAAGCATTCCAACTAGCCTTTATGGGAAGGAACTCTTGCACAGTAAAGATTCTGTAGAACTTCATAATGCAGGAGCCGAAGTTGAACATGTAGCGCAACAAGCAGAAGAAAGTCACTCTGGTGATATGAGTCCTCTTTTCTTTTTAATCCTTGCATTAATTATTGGAGCTGCAACCCGGCATTTCCTAAAAAAGAGTCCTCTCCCATATACTGTTTCGCTCTTAGTAATTGGTTTAGTTTTAGGCGTACTCACTCGTGTAGGCTATTTAGATATCTGGAATTTTGGACTTTTTAAATTAAATGTAAGTTTTTTAAGTAGCTCAGTTGGTTGGGCCGGCAATTTCGATCCGCATCTTATTTTATATATATTTCTACCTACCTTAATTTTTGAAGCAGCATTTGCTCTCGATGTACATACATTTAAAAAATCATTTGCCAATGCCACACTTTTAGCTGTTCCGGGCATTATGATAGCTTTGTTTATTACTGCTCTTATTGTTGTACTAATAAAATTCTTAGGAATTGGACTGTCAGACTGGACATGGACAATGGCCCTAATGTTTGGAGCTGTTGTAAGTGCTACTGACCCTGTTGCAGTTGTTTCGCTTTTGAAGGATTTGGGTGCCAGCAAAAAGCTAGGAACATTAATTGAAGGAGAATCTATGTTAAACGATGGAACAGCTATCGTCTTTTTTATGGTTTTCTTTGTAAGCTTTACAGGAATGGGTGAAGGAAACTCTCCTATTTATGAATTTTTCAGAGTTTCTGCAGGTGGCATTTTAGTCGGATTAGTTATTGCATGGATTACCATATCTTGGGTAAAAAAAGTATTTAATGATGCACTTGTTGAAATTACAGTTCTTATAGCTGCTGCTTACATCACCTTTTATATTGCAGAACATTTTTTCCATGTTTCTGGCGTACTCGGACTGGTAACATTCGGACTTATGATGGCTGGTGTAGGAAAAACACGATTAAGTCCTGAAGTGGAACATTTTTTACATGAATTTTGGGAACTTTTTGCTTTTATTGCAAATACCCTTATTTTCTTAATCGTTGGTGTAGTTATTGCAAATAAAGTTGTGTTTACCCTACAGGATTTTATCATATTAATAATTATTTACGTTGGCGTTCACATCGCCAGAGTTATTGTAATTGCAGCACTATTTCCAATTATGCGTAAAGCAGGTTATGGTTTAAGTGTAAAAGACTCTTATGTGTTGTGGTGGGGGGCCTTAAGAGGTGCCATTGCTCTTGCTCTTGCGTTAATTGTTGCCGGAGAACCCTCAATTGACAGCAATATAAGACAACAATTCTTATTTTACACTGCAGGTCTTGTAACCATGACCTTATTAATAAATGCTACAACAATTAAATTACTTCTTAATAAATTAGGTTTAATGGCTGTGCCTCCTGCCAAACAAAAAATGATATTAAGTGCCAAGAGTTATTTATATCAGGCAACAGAAAATTCAATTGAGAAACTTAAAGAAGATCGCTTTTTAAACCGCGCTAACTGGAACAGTGTAAGGCAATATCTACCTGAGGAAATTGGAGAACCAGATATTACACTTAACGAAGGTAAAAATGCGAACCTTTTCGAAACACGAAGAAGAGTACTTGAAAAAGAGAAGAGTAGCTACTGGAATCAGTTTAAAGAAGGCTTGTTAGGACCAATGGCCGTTAAAAACCTTACCGATGCTATTAACGAAATTATTGATCAGGACGGGCAAATATCTCTATCAGAAAGAAAAGACCTTGAACAATTATGGCAAACACCCAAATTTATGGGTAAACTACAATCGATTCCAATAATTGGGAAAATCGCGCACCGCTTTTTCTTCGACCGACTTACTACAAGTTACGATGCTGCAAGAGGATTTGTCGAAGCTCAATACGAATCATTAAAACTAATTGAAGGAATGGTTTTAAGCTCATCATCGGATGAATTAACCCTCGATCAGGATTTAGCAACTATCGAAGCCGAAATTAATGAAAATCGTATTCATGGCTTAACATTTCTTCGTAACCTGAAGAATACATACCCTGAAATTTATGATGCAATTTCTACCCGTCAAGCTATTAGATCAACACTAAATAGCGAATTAAAAATTGTTGAGCGTTTACTTAAGAAAGGACAAATCGGTGAGGATGAAGCTGAAAAGATGATTGAAAGCATTGAAGAGAGAATGAAAAGATTAATCGACTCTCCTCCAGAAGCTAAACCTCTCGAAAAAGCAATTTTGCTCCAAGAAATTGCATGGTTGGCCGAATTAGATAAATCAACATTTAATAAAATAGTCAACTTATTCCAGGAACGTATTTATGCTGTTGGAGAGAAGATTATAAAAGAACACGGTCAAGTAGATGGTTTATATGTGATTGCAAGAGGTTCGGTAAAAGTTACAATAAACAATAAACTGATAGATATTTTAGGAAAAGGCAGTGTAATTGGAGAAATATCTGTTTTAACCAATGTTCCAAGAACTGCTACAGTAACTGCAGAATCGCCAGTTACCGTTTTACGTTTAACGGCTGTAAGTATGCAACAGGTGGTTCATGAAAATAATACGCTCGAAGATAAATTATGGCAAATTGCAGCTCCTCGACTTTGTGAAAACATTATTCATGAAGCAAAAGAGTTTAAATCAATACAACAAAGCGAGCTAAGAAGATGGCTTTCAAAAGGGGAACTTATTTCTACTAAAAAAGTTAGAAATATTGATCTTGAGAATAAAATAGGGATATTGATTGCTGGAAAAGCAATAAAACAAAATGATGTTTCAATTGATGCACCATGTATTATTAAAGAAAACTCAATTACCTTAAGCCGTGAAAGCCGACTTCTAATTTGTAGCAAAATAGAATAAAAGAAAATAGTTTTTTTCAAAACGCACAGAAAATCTAAAAAGTTTCTGTGCGTTTTTTATATTTTTTTATTACTAATAAATTAGACCACCAAAGATTTTCAGAGACATTGGAAAGAGTTTTTGAGATTACTTATTCTCTTATTGGGCAATACCTACAATTGGTTTGCCTATCGATGAATTTGGCGAATTGATCTTAAGAACCCATGAAATTGTTGGTGCAACATCAATAATATCTACATCCGAATCAATCTTTGATTTTTTCACCTTCCAACCATACCATATTAAAGGTACATGCGTATCGTAATTATAAGCTGATCCCGATGCGGTTACATTCCCATTTTTTTCTATCCATCCAGGTTCAAGATTAACCAGTACATCGCCTGATCTTTTTTGATTGAAGCTATTTTGTATTTTTTTATTAATACCTGATTCAAAATTTGTGGATAAAAGAACACTTGCAGGAATAGCATTAGCTACACCATTATATTGAACAACAAAATCAGCTATTCTAGATTGAACTTCGCTAACCAAAACACCAGATTGATCAAGAAGCTTCTGATTAATATAAAATTGTCGTGAATAATACATTTTTATCCAATCCCCTTCTCGATATAAAATACCTAAATAACTATTAAGTAATGTGATACATTGCTGCCCATCGAAAACACCTGCATTTTGTTTTTTTGAAACAAGATATTCAGGAACATCAGAAACACCTCTATCGGAAGTAATATAAATTAGTACATTCTCAATACCAATTTCATTGTCAAGAAATTCAATAAAATGAGATAAATCATTGTCTAATCGTAAATATGTATCTTCCATCTCAACTGAGCGTGGACCAAAAAGTTCTCCAACATAATTGGTAACCGAAAAACTTACAGATAGAAAATCAGGATAATCATCTTTACCCAGCTGTTCACCTATTATTGCAGAGGTAGCAAAATCTTTTGTGTAGGTATTTCCAAATGGAGTGTATTTTAAATATTTATAATTCCCCGATCTTGATTTAAGGAATGATAATTCATATGGAAAAGTAAATCGATAATTTCTAAATCCTATTTCGAACGAACTATTATCAGGCAAACTTGATGTATAGTTATCAGAAAGTGAGTGCAAAGTTGACCATGATTTTTTCATATAAATATCCTGAAACCTCTTCTCATTAAACTCTCTTGCCCATTGAGGCATTGAGTCGGAATAATAGATTCCAGTATTCCAAGCACCAGACTCATCGTTAAACCAAAAAGCATAATCGGCAAGTCTACCACCCGAAATAACTGAAGAAACAGGATTTAATGCCAGGGATATAACCTTTGATTTTTCATTGTAGGCAATTTTAATCTCATCGCCAATAGCTGATACCAGCATGTTTTGAGGAGAATAGTTTCCAAGTGATATATTGCCGTTTACATAATTAAATTTACTATCATCGGCACAGTGAACTACTCTATCGGCAAGGCGATTGTACCAGGTATCGGAAATTATTCCGTGGGAAGATGGATTTGTACCTGTTACAATAGTAGCTTGGCCTACACTGTTTTGTGTTATTAAGTAATTATATTTTGCATTAGTACAAAAACTACCATTATCGATAATTTTCTTAAATCCATTATCACCAAACGAATCCCAATAACGAAGCATCATCTCGTAACGCATTTCTTCAATTACAATACCTACAACCAGCTTTGGAGTTTTATTCCGAAAACTTTCGGGCTTATCCTGAGCAAAATTAAATTGATATGATAATACAGAAATAACTAAAAAAAATCCGAAAATAATTCTGGTTGAGATTCTAGGCATAATTAAATAAGTAGTTTAATCTACGTAATGTCTTGATATACTTTTCTTTACTAAACATTAAATCGGATATGTAAAATATCTCCATCATCTACAATATAATTCTTCCCTTCAACATGAAACTTGCCAGCTTCTTTTACTTTTTGCTCTGAGCCAAGTGATATAAAATCAGTATATTTCATAACTTCGGCACGAATAAACCCACGCTCAAGGTCGCTGTGTATTGTTCCTGAAGCCTGTGGTGCGGTCATTCCTTTTTTAATTGTCCATGCTTTTATCTCCTTTGGACCTACCGTAAAAAACGACAAAAGGTTTAACAACGAATAAGCACTTCTTATAAGTTTATTTACTCCTGGTTCAACAAGTCCTGCATCTTCAAGAAAAACTTTTCTGTCATTTAAATCTTCCAGATCAGCAATCTCTGCTTCGAGCTTGCCAGCAATTACAAGTATTTCTGTTTCCTGATTCTTCAATGCTTCCTTAACATTCTCAACATATTTATTCCCCGCAATGGCTGATTTATCATCAACATTGCATACATAAATAATGGGTTTAGCAGTTAATAAAAACATATCCTCCAGATATTTTTTATCATATTCTGATATCTTATAGTCGCGGACATTTCTCATTTGTTCTAAATGATCTTTTAAACCATTTAAAAAATCAACACCTTGTTTTGCGTCCTTATCACCAATTTTAACCATCTTTTCAAGACGCGAAATCTTTTTATCAACCGATTCCAAATCCTTAACTTGCAATTCAAGATCAATGGTTTCTATATCGCGAACCGGATTCACAGAACCATCAACATGAGGTAGATTTATATCATCGAAACAACGTAATACATGAATCAGCGCATCAGTATTTCGAATATCAGCAAGAAACTTATTGCCTACACCCTCTCCCTGATTTGCACCTTTTGTTAATCCAGGGATGTCTACTATCTCAACGGTTGCAGGAACAACTTTCTCGGTAGGTTGAAACTTTTCTAGCTCATAAAGTCTGCTATCGGGTACATTAATAATTCCAATATTCGATTTACTTGAGCTAAAAGCAAAAGTAGTGGTTTCTACTTTTGTATTCGACATACAATTAAACAATGTCGATTTACCAACATTTGTTATTCCAATAATCCCACACTGTAATCCCATAAATTGTAAGGTTTAATTTGTTTTTCAAAGCATCAAAATTACACTTTTTAAGGTTTTTAAAAAGACAATAACTAAAATAGTATGAAAAAGCTTTTTGTGTAAATCAAAGAATAAATAGTACTATTTGCGTTTTCATTGCACTCCAAGCACCTTATACTTAAAATTTATTTATAATTTGTTTAAAAGAATTTGTATTTCTTTCCCTTCTTTCTCAGTAAAATCGTTAATTTTACGTCCGGTTTTTAGTTAAAGAAAGTATTGATTTAAAAACAATTATACAAATTTTAAAATGGCAGATATTCAAAAACTTAATACAATTGCTTCCCAAGTTCGACGTGATATAGTTCGAATGGTTCATGCTCAAAATTCAGGTCATCCAGGAGGATCGCTTGGTTGCGCCGATTTTTTAACTGCTTTATATTTCGAGATTTTGGATCATAACCAAAAAAAATTCGAGATGGATGGAACCAATCAGGATCTATTCTTTTTGTCAAATGGACATCTCTCAGCTTTATGGTATAGTGTGTTGGCCCGATCAGGATATTTTGGTATTGACGAATTAAAAACATTTAGGGTTTTAAACTCACGATTGCAAGGACATCCAACAACAAAAGAAGGTATACCAGGGGTAAGAATTGCATCGGGCTCATTAGGACAAGGTCTGTCTGTAGCTTGTGGAGCTGCTTTATCGAAAAAACTAAATAAAGACCCTAAAATTGTGTATAGCTTGCATGGTGATGGAGAACTTCAAGAAGGCCAGATATGGGAAGCTGCTATGTTTGCTGCTCATCATAAAATAGACAATATAATTGCAACAGTTGATTATAATGGCAAGCAAATTGATGGTCCTGTAGATGAAGTAATGTCTTTAGGCAATCTGGCAGCTAAATGGGAAAGCTTTGGATGGCATGTACTAGAAATGAACGGCAATAATATGGATGATATTATTACAACAATAACCCATGCAAAATCGTTAATAGGGAAACAGAAGCCTATTGTTATTCTAATGAAAACGGAAATGGGCATGGGGGTCGATTTTATGATGGGTACTCATAAATGGCATGGTTCAGCACCTAATAACGAACAGCTTCAGAAAGCATTAGGCCAATTACAAGAAACGCTAGGCGATTATTAAAATAAAATAGAATCAATTTATTTTTAAGGAAATGAAAAATATTGTAATTATAGCACATGATATTAAGAAACCTGAAATGGTTCAGTTTCTTAACGACAGGAGAGAATGGATTTACGGGGTTAATCTAATTGCCACAGGAAGAACAGCAGAATTTGTGGAATCGCAAGGTATTAGAGTACATCACCTAAGTCCTGGAAAATCGGGAGGATACCTTGAAATTACTGAGATGATAAAACGAAAAGAAGTTGATATTGTAATTTTCCTTCGAGATCCTCTTATTAAGCAAGGACATCATGAAGATATTCAAACATTGCTTGAATCATGTAACCTATATAATATTCCTTTAGCTACAAATTATGCGACTGCAGAATTAGTTATTCTCGGATTAATTAAAAAAGAAGATTACGAAAGAAGAAAAACAATGGAATAAATTTTATTTGATTGTTTTATTTACTAATTAATCCAAAAAACATAAGCTAGTTGAGAATATTCAAAACCTTAATAATAGTTATCATTTTCGTTCAGCTTTTAGGATTTCAGGTTTTATCGCAAAAAATTGAGAAACCAGTTCCTCCTGAGAATCGTATACTTTTTATTTTCGATGCATCACAAAGCATGCATGGTAATTGGGAAAGTGACAAGAAAATTAATATCGCACGCAAATATCTGACGCAGTTAATTGACAGCCTTGAAAACGTTGACAATGTTAAAATGGCCTTACGCGTTTTTGGGCATCAAAGCGATGTACCACCTCAAGATTGCAATGATACAAAACTCGAAGTACCGTTTAAAGACAATAATGCGCCTGAGATAAGACAGAAGCTTAGGTACCTAACTCCGCGAGGAACAACACCAATAGCCAACTCCTTGATTTTAGCCGAGGGTGATTTCCCTCCTTGTTCTAATTGTCGTAATATAATTATTTTAATTACCGACGGTGTCGAGGCATGCGATGGCGACCCTTGTCAGGCTTCAATGAGCCTACAAAAGAAAGGAATTGTATTAAAACCATTTATTATTGGAATTGGAATAGATCCTAACTTCGAAAAAACATTCGAATGTGTTGGTCAGTTTTATAATACCCCCAATGAAAAGAAATTTAGCGAAGTGCTGGAAGTAGTTATCTCAAAAGCTTTAAATTCTACTACTGCCCAGGTAAACTTGCTTGATATTTATGGAAAACCAACCGAAACAGATGTTAATATTACTTTTTTCGATAGTTTCTCAGGTAAGGTAAGGTATAATTTTGTACATAGCATGAACTATAAAGGTAATCCCGACACCTTATTTGTTGATCCTTTAGTAACATATAACTTAGTAGTACAAACCTTGCCCGCTGTAAAGAAATCAGATGTAAAACTTAATGAAGGAAATCATAACATAATTGGCATTGATGCTCCTCAGGGTTCACTAAATATTATTTGTTCCGGATCAAATCTTTATAAAGATCTCAAGATTCTTGTAAGAGAATCAGGTAAATCAGAAATTGTAAATATCCAAAATTGTGGGTTGAGCGAGAGATACATTGTTGGTAATTACGATCTGGAAATACTTTCATTACCAAGAATAATTGTCGAAAATGTTAAAATTGATCAGAGCTCAACCACAAAAGTGGATATCCCAAAACCGGGAATAGCTAATTTCTCTATTCCTTCGACTGGTTTTGCAAGTTTGTACCAAGAGACAAGTGATACCTTAAAGTGGATATACAATTTTGAACAGCAAAGTACTCGTCCATCACTAATTTTGCAACCTGGAGACTATCGTGTAATTTATCGTCCAAAAAATATAAAAGAATCTATTTATACTATAAAAAAACAATTTTCAATTAAATCAGGATCATCGCATACAATAATATTATTATAACACATACAATGAAAAAATTCGAATATACAGAAAAGAAAGATACCCGTTCAGGTTTTGGTGCAGGCTTACTGGAACTTGGCAGAAAAAATAAAAATGTAGTTGCCTTGTGTGCCGATTTAGTAGGCTCACTTAAAATGGATGCCTTTATTAAGGAATTCCCTGATCGTTTTATCCAGTGTGGTATTGCCGAAGCAAATATGATTGGTGTTGCAGCTGGGTTGACTATTGGAGGTAAAATACCATTTGCCGGAACATTTGCAAATTTTGCAACAGGACGAGTGTATGATCAGATAAGACAATCTGTAGCCTATTCGAATAAAAATGTAAAGATTTGTGCATCACATGCCGGACTAACACTTGGTGAAGATGGGGCTACACATCAGATTATGGAAGACATTGGTTTAATGAAAATGTTACCCGGAATGGTGGTTATTAATCCATGTGATTATAATCAAACAAAGGCGGCAACTATTGCAATCGCCGATCATTTTGGACCAGTTTATTTGCGTTTTGGAAGGCCCTCAGTTCCAAATTTTACACCTGCCGATCAAAAATTTGAGATAGGAAAAGCTTTGATTTTAAATGAAGGAACTGATGTAACTATAATTGCAACAGGTCATCTGGTATGGAAATCAATTGAGGCTGCAGAAATTCTTGAGCAGAAAGGAATATCTGTAGAAATAATAAACATTCATACAATTAAGCCACTCGACGAAGAAGCGATTTTAACCTCTGTAAGAAAAACTAAAGCTGTAGTTACAGCCGAGGAACATCTTCTTAATGGAGGACTTTGTGATTCAGTTGCTCAGCTTCTTGGGAGAAAACTTCCCACTCCAATCGAGATGGTAGCAGTTAATGATAAGTTTGGCGAAAGTGGCAAACCCGAAGATCTGCTGGCAAAATATGGAATTGACACCATAAACATTGTTGAGGCTGCAGAAAAAGTACTTAAACGTAAGTAAAATTAATCTATCTGCATAATCTAAAACATGTTTGAATACAGCGATAAAGAATTATTAACCCTTTTCAGGGATGAAGAAAGGAAGAATTTCGCTTTCAACCTGATAGTTCGTAAATATCAGCAAAAATTGTATTGGCATATTAGGAAAATGGTTATTAAGCATGACGATGCTGATGACATACTGCAGAATACCTTTATTAAAGTATGGAAAGGCCTTGATGGATTTCGTGAAGATTCTAAATTATATACCTGGCTTTATCGAATTGCCACAAACGAATCACTTACTTTTTTAAAACAACAGAAAACAAAGTACCTTTTACCTATAGCCGATTATGAAAATCAGCTAAAAGAAACTCTTGAAAGCGATATAGATTTTAATGGTGACGAAATTCAACTTAAGCTTCAAAAAGCAATACTTGAATTACCTGAAAAGCAACGCATCGTATTCAATATGAAGTATTTCGATGAAATAAAATATGAAGATATGTCAAAGATTCTTGATACATCAGTTGGTGCTTTAAAGGCCTCATTTCATCATGCAGTAAAAAAAATAGAAAAATATTTTAACGAAAATTAAACTTTTAGCTCATTTTAGTGTCAAAAAATTGGGGAAACACAAGGGGATAATTATAATTATGGATGAATTTTTAAACAAATTAGAAGAATTAAAGGGAAATAAAACAAACCCTTTTAAGGTTCCGGACGGATACTTCGATTCACTTCCTTCCAGAATACAGGAAAGAATTTCGAGTAATCAGAAAGAACACAGTATCTTTTCACGATTTCTTTTAATCGTGAAACCGCAACTAGCTCTTGCCTTTGCATTTGTAGTTTTTGCTTTTATTACGGTTACTACTATTGAGTATGTTCTAGACAAACAGCCAAAAATACCGGTATCAACAGGCATTTACACTCGTATTATTGAAGTTGATGCCTCAGAATACTCTGAACAACATTTTATAGATGTTTTGCTCGATGAGGAAAAGAAACCTAACGAAAAGAAAAAAAGTACAGAGCATTATATTAACTATTTAATTGATGAGGATATTGATTATACAACTTTAATTGACGAACTTTAGAATACAGTTATGAATAAAATATGTAAAATATTTATTGCAATTATCGTTTTTGCTTCAATATCAGGAGCTACAAAGGCACAAGAAAACAAAACAGATAAAGAGCAACAAATAAAATCTCAGAAAATTGCCTTTTTTACTGAGAAAATTGGACTTACCCCTGCCGAAGCCGAAAAATTTTGGCCTGTATACAACGATTACTGGGCAATTAAGAATAATATCATTGCCGAACGCAAAGAAAAAATGAGTTATTTTGCTGAGAACAGCAATAAAATGTCGCAAGCCGAATTGACCGAGTATGCTGATAAATACATTAAATACGAAGGACAGTTGGCTGAATTGCTAAATGAATATCACATTAAATTCAAAATGATTTTACCTATCGAGAAAGTAATGAGAATATACCAAGCCGATTACGAATTTAAAACATACCTTTTAAAGAAAATAAAGGATAGTGGTAAAGAAAACGAATAAAAGAAAAAAGTTCCGGAAAATTCCGGAACTTTTTTCTTTTTATGTATATCTCTTACTCGAGACTACCAATAGTTTTTTCTACTTCATGAAGTATTTCACAAGATTTTACTAATTCTTTCATCTTGGTATGATCTGGATATAATGGTCGGTCAATGTCAAGAAAAGCAACATGCTTTCTTACAATTTCCCTTGCTTTTGTAACACCTGTACCAAATTTAAACTCACGAAAATCAAGAGCCTGTGCAGCGGCCATAATTTCAATTCCTAAAACACCATAAGCATTATCCATAATCTGGAAATTCTTTATTGCAGTATTCATGCCCATTGAAACAAAATCTTCCTGATCTGCAGCTGCAGGTATCGATTGAATAGATGCCGGCATAGAAAGTATTCGTTGTTCAACAATCTGCATATCTGCAGTATACTGACTTAGCATAAGTCCCGAGAACATACCAGCTCCTTTAGTTAAGAATGCTGGCAAGCCAACACTAAGTGCTGGGTTATTTAAACGGTTCATCCTTCTTTCTGACATTACACAAACCATAGTTATAGCTACACCTACCATATCCATAGGCAATGAAACCGGAGTTCCCTGGAAATTTGCTCCAGTAAGTTGAATATTTTCATCTGGAAAGAAAATTGGATTATCACCAACACCGTTTAATTCTATTTCAACCTGTGAACGTGCCCATGCAAGACTATCATGAGCCGCACCAATTACCTGAGGTGTTGATCGCATTGAATAAGCATCCTGAACTTTGCATTTTACTTTACCTTCTTTTAAATCGCCTCCTGAAACCAGTTTATTAATAGCAGCAGCACTTCTGATAGCACCACTAAATCCTCTTACTTTGTGTAATCGAACATCATAAGGTCTCATATTTGCTTTTAATGCTTCAAGAGACATAGCAGCAGCTATTTCGGCTTGTTTTAAAAAATTATTACCATCGAAAAGCATTATTGCACTCATGGCAGTTAAAACATTAGAACCATTAATTGCTGCTAATCCATCGCGGGCTTTTAAACCGGGTATTGGAATTCCTGCTTTATCCATCGCGGTTTTACCTTCGAGCAATTCTCCTTTATAATAAGCATGCCCTTCGCCCATTAGCAAAAGAGCAATTTGCGACATTGGTGCCAAATCGCCACTTGCACCAACCGATCCTTTCTGACAAACAAATGGTGTAACTCCCTTGTTGAGCATCTCAACAAAAGTTTGAGTAATCTCAAGACGACAACCTGAGTTACCATGGGCATGAACATTTATGCGTCCCAGCATAGCTCCACGAACATATTCAATTGGAGCTGGATCGCCAATACCTGCAGCATGATTATAAATTAAATATTTCTGAAAATCCTGAACCTGATCGTCATTAAGAACCACTTCTGAAAATTCACCAATTCCAGTATTTACACCATACATTATTTCGCGTGCTTCTACCTTTTTCTCAAGCATTGCACGGCATTTATTTATTCGGATTATTGCATCGGGATGTAATTCAACTTTTTGTCCATTACGAGCGACATTTACAACATCTTCAATTTTCAGGTCATTACCTGTAATTATTAGGGTATTCATAATTATTTCGTTTATTAAAAAATATAAAAATAGGGTTTGTTAAAATAAATAAAAATGTAGTTAGAGTATTAATAAGCACAGTGCAGTACGGTTAATTTTTATAAGAAAATCAAGAATCCAGGTATACATATTTAGTCTATTTGAATTCCCAATTTATGAAAAGCGATTTAAACTTCCTATAGCTTGCAATATTTTAACAAACAAAAAAGCACCCATTTCTGGATGCTTTGTACTAAATTTTATAATTCTATTTATCTTTCGGGCAATTCCAATTTCACTTCTCTCAAATACTCAACTGATGCAGCCATATCATCATACATAGTTTTATCATTCAGAATAAACTTTACTTTTTTACGGTAACCAGCCACAAATTTCTCAATAAATGGAGATGATTTTGCGGGTCGTTGAAATTCTAAAGCTTGTGCGGCATTAAATAACTCAATGGCTAAAATACGTTCCAGATTTAAGGCTACCTGATATGCTTTTGTAGCTGCATTAGCACCCATACTTACATGATCCTCCTGACCTTGAGAAGACTCAATGGTATCGACCGAAGCCGGCGTACATAATTGTTTATTTCTGCTAACAATAGATGCTGCTGTATATTGAGGAATCATAAATCCGCTATTTAATCCAGGATTAGCTACAAGAAAATGTGGTAATCCGCGCTTTCCTGCAAGCAATTGATATGTCCTGCGTTCGGAAATACTTCCAAGCTCAGCCATAGCAATACAAAGATTATCAAAAGCCAATGCCAATGGTTGTCCATGAAAATTTCCTGCAGATATTATCAAATCTTCATCTGGAAAAATTGTTGGATTATCGGTCACTGCATTTATTTCGTTATTAAATACATACGAGACATAGTTTATTGAATCCTTTGATGCTCCATGTACCTGAGGAATACATCTGAATGAGTATGGATCCTGAACATGAATTTTAGGTCGATTTACAAGCTCACTTCCTTCCAATAAGAATCTTATTCTTCGGGCAGTTTTTATCTGACCTAAATGATGTCGAATTTGATGAACAGAATCATGAAAAGGTTCTATTCTACCATCGAATGCATCAAGAGAAACTGCGCTAATTACATCTGCTAATTGAGAAAGTTTCCAAACTTTAAGTGTTAAAAAAACACCATATGCACTCATAAATTGAGTACCATTTAATAAAGCAAGTCCTTCTTTAGATCGCAAATCAACAGGTTTCCAGTTCATCTTTTTAAGCATTTTTTCGCCTGACATTCGCTCTCCTTCTACGAACACTTCACCCATACCCAACATAGGTAAACACATATGAGCAAGTGGTGCTAAATCGCCTGAGGCACCTAATGAACCAAATTGATATATTACGGGTAAAACATCGTGATTAAAAAAATCAATAAGCCGCTCAACTGTAGTCAATTGAACACCAGAATGACCATACGAAAGAGACTGTATTTTAAGGAGAATCATTATTTTAACAATCTCCTGAGGCACTTCATCACCTGTTCCACATGCATGCGACATAACAAGATTACGCTGCAAGCTACCCAAATCCTCGCGCGAAATACGCTTATCATACAAGGCACCAAAACCAGTATTTATACCGTAAATAGGTTCATCCTGATTTTTCATTTTCTCATCAAGATATTCACGACATTTTATAATATTATTTTTCGACTGTTCAGATAATGCAAGTTTAAATCCTTGCTTTAAAATCTGGTCAATACGATTGAATGTTAGCTGATCATTTGATATATAATGTATCTTTTCCATGAAAAATTTAAATTTTATAATGAAATAAATTATTTTGATTGATATCCAAAGTAATAGCTACGGATAAAGTATGAGGTAGATATAAAAGTTTTTAACAATGATTTCAAGGAAAACGAATATCTCCCCCTGCAACAAGAACTGGCCTGCGGCGTCCAAATTTTTTAAGAATCCTTTTTCTGTATTCCATCTACTGCGATATCATTTTTAAAAAATCTTCGAACAAAACAGTTTCCTGAGTACCACTAATCATATTCTTTACAGTAATTAGTTTCTTCTGCATTTCATCCTCACCAACAAGAATTACATAAGGAATATTCTTATTATCGGCATAGGTCATTTGCTTTTTCATTTTGGAAGAATCAGGATAAATCTCAGCAGAAATATCTCTATCACGAAGTATTTTAATTAAAGGCAAACAGTATAGTTCTTCTTTCTCGCCAAAGTTGACAAACAATACCTTTGTTGATGTAATAATCTCCTTTGGGAAAATATCGAGTTGTTGCATTACATCATAAATACGATCAGCACCAAAAGAAACACCAACACCTGAAACATCTTTTAATCCAAAAACTCCGGTTAAGTCATCGTAGCGGCCTCCTCCACATATACTACCAATCTCAACATCTTGAGCTTTTACTTCAATTATTGCTCCTGTATAATAATTTAACCCACGAGCCAAGGTTAAGTCAAGTTCAAGCTCTGTTTTTAAGGTAAGTGTATTAAAATAGTTTAAAACAGTTTCAACTTCAATTACTCCTTTTAAACCAATTTCTGAACCTTTCAATATTTCCTTAAGGCTTGAAAGCTTAGCAAAATTATCGCCCCTTAGCTCTAAAATAGGATTTAATAAAGAAACTGATCCTGAATCTACTCCCCTACCTAAAAGTTCGTCATAAACGCCTTTTTTACCAATTTTCTCAAGTTTATCTATAGCAATGGTAATATCCATTATTTTATCGGGTTCGCCAATAATCTCTGCTATTCCAGCTAAAATTTTACGATTATTGAGCTTTATTACAGCATTGATATTTAATTTCTGAAATACATCATCAATAATTTGAATAAGTTCTACTTCATTTAAAAGCGAATTGCTTCCAATAACATCTACATCACACTGATAAAACTCTCTATATCTACCTTTCTGAGGCCTATCGGCACGCCAAACTGGCTGAATCTGGTATCGTTTAAATGGGAAAGTTATTTCGTTCAGATGTTGAACCACAAAACGTGCAAAGGGAACTGTAAGATCATATCTAAGGCCTTTTTCCGAAATTTCACTCCGTAATCCATCTGAAATATCACCACTGCAACTTGAAGAACCTGAAACAGAGCTGCTCTTTTCTAAAACCCTATTAATAAGAATTTCACCTTTTTCTTTAATAAAATCTCCCGAATCTAATATTCTAAAAATCAACTTATCTCCTTCGTCTCCATATTTCCCAAGCAAAGTAGATAAATTCTCCATTGATGGTGTTTCTATTGGCAAAAACCCATATCGTTTAAACACATCTTTAATGGTATCGAAAATAAAATTCCGTTTCACCATTTCTACTGGAGAAAAATCCCGGGTACCCTTAGGAACAGATGGTTTTTGTGCTGCCATTCTATAAAGCTAAATTTGTTTTTGCAAATATAGAACAAAAAACAAAGGGACATTTAAAAATGTTTTAAAACAAAAATGGATGACTTTTAGCCATCCATTCTTTATTAAAAAGTATTTTACTATTTCTTTTTAGCCATCTTCTTAAAATCCTTATCTAATAGTCCGTCATCTTTTTTGCCTTTTTCAACCCAATGATAATCGAAATAATAGAAATTGGCATCGGCAGCACCAACAATCATTTTATAGCAACGTGCCTTTAGTCTGGTTCCCTGTGGACCAACCTTATGTAAAAATACTATATTAGGATCACGATCATTTATTGCCTGCTCAACCTCTGCCGATGTTACAAACTTTACACTAAATGGATATATTTTCTTAAGTTTATCTTCGGTATTTAACGAAGGAGATACCTCTTCTTTAATTAAATAAAGTGTTTTCTGTTTAATGTCTTTCATGTTTTCATTATAATACTGAAGGATATTCTTTTTAATCATATTTGGATTATCCCTCATATTAATAATGTGGTTTTGCATAAAACGAACCAAAGCATCCATTTTGTATACCCAGAACTCTTCATCAACCTCAGTATACGACAATGGAATAGCAGCGATATCATTTAATTCTCTTATTAGTTTGGCATCTTTTTTACCAAGAAACATGCTTAGAAAATTATATCGTACTTTTGTTTGATCATTCTCAAACACAACCTGAGTCATCATTAAAAATGATTTACCTGGATCTGTAAACATGGTTTCAAAATCTTTTACAGATATAAACTCATAGGGAGTAAGTGTCCATTCATTCTTAATTGATTCTTGAATTTTAAAATTATATTCAGCAATTGGATTTGATTCTAAAACTACGTAAAGTTTAGAATTTAAAAATTGATTAAGATCCGATTCGCTTGGGATATAATCCTGTGCATAGCTGGTGCTTATTAAGCAACCAAGTATAAGTGTAATTAGATTTTTCTTCATTATTGTTTGTTTTAAGTTATTTTAAATTTTTATCTAAGATAATAAATCCTTTTTGATTATGTAATAAACGGTTTTTTCTAAGTAAAATTTCGTTTTACAGTTTTCTTATATATAATGAGCAATTTAATTACAAAAAAATGTGTATTTTTAATTCAATATAATGATTAAAGCTTTATATTTAGTAAATTTACAAAGTAAATGGCATTATTCCCATTTTTATTCAATCAACCTAAATCTTGAATAATTATGAATTTTATTGATAAAATCATAGCAAGTTGCTCAATAAGTGCAGAAAAAATTGAACTTAAAAATAAGTTTTACTCAAAAGTTATAATACTTAGTTTTCAAAGCATTTTTTCAATTATAGTATTATTGCTTTTTTCAATTATAGAACTAATTGATTCACAAATAATAATCTCATCCATCTTATTTGTTCTAGCCATTCTTATTTTCACAAATTATATGCTACTTAGGATGAAAGGTGATTTTAATCGAGCATCAATTGTTTTAATTACGTTGTTTTCTTTATTCCTTCTATATCTTATTTTTTCAGGAACAATTACAAATCAGGGTATATTGCTGTTTTCAGCTTATCCTGCATTACTTATACTTTTACTTGGTATAGAAAAAGGGAATTTAGCCTCTCTAATATTCTTTGTTTTAATTGTTATACCAATATTTTTCTTCAAAAGCATAGGATTAAAATCATCGTATTCTCTTAATGATCAGATTCTGTTTATTTTCTTGTACTTAGGATTTTATCTTTTTATAAACATCTTTGAGAAATTAAGAAATAATAAAAATTCCATTTATGAAACAGAACTCAAACAAGCTGAAACAGAGATACAGTCAAAAGAAGAATTTATTTCAAAAATTTCTCATCAGATAAGAACACCCCTTAACAATATTGTGGTTGTTACTAATATGATTAGTAATTCACAACTTGATGAAAAACAAAAAGATTTTATTGATACTATTCAAGCATCAACCAACAACCTTGTTAATTTAGTAAATAATATTTCTGAATTATCAAAGGTTGATATAATGCAAAGTCAGGATTTCAATCAAAATTTTAACCTAAACTCAACAGTTCGTAATACAATAAACTTATTTGCAGGTGAAGAAGCCAATGATATTGCATTCCCAATTGAAATTAAGGATGACTTACAATATCAACTTTATGGCGATCCTGTTAAGATTAAACAGATATTCCTCAATCTTATTGAAAACATACTTAAAAACTCAAAAAGTGGGAAGAAAACTATATCAATAGAAATTAAAAAGCTTGAAGAATCAAACGAAACTGTCGATATAGCTTTTAAAGTAACAACAAAAGACTTTGTTCATATCCCTGAAGCATCTAGAATACAGGGCATTGAAAAAAATAAGAAACTTCGAAATGGAGCTTACATTAAGTTACTCGATTTAAATATCGCGCACCGAATAATTGAATCAATAGGAGGTTCTATTGACATTGAATATTCAGCAGAAAAAATTGAATTTGTTTTCACTATTAGTTTTAAGAAAGGTGAAGAAATAAAAGATATTATTGAAATTTCTGAAGCAGAAATATCTATCTCCCCTGAAAGTATAGGACCCAAATTAGATCTTAAAGATGCCAATATCTTGTTAGTTGAAGACAATTTGATTAATCAGAAAATCGTGCTTTTGAGCCTTAAAAAATCGGTTAAGAATGTTGATATAGCAAATAATGGTAAAGAGGCTCTTGATAAATTTGGGCTAGTAAAATACGACCTGATTTTAATGGATATTCAAATGCCAATTATGAATGGAATAGTTACTACAAAGAAAATAAGAAGTATTGAAAAAAGCACAAATACTCATACTCCGATAATTGCTATTACTGCAAACGCTCTATTGGGAGACAAAGAAGAATGTATTGCTGCAGGAATGGATGATTATATAAGTAAACCTTTCCAGATTGACACCTTGATCAGAAAGATGGAACAACAATTAGGCAAGTCCTGATTTGAAATGAAATAAACTAAGGCAATGGCTTAACTCCAACGATAAGGACATCATCAACTTGTTCGAAATCTCCAATCCACTCATCAAAACTCCTTTCTAGAATCAGTTTTTGCTGATCTAATGGAAGTTTATGAATTGTAAGTAATAAGTGGCGGAAACGACGATATTTAAATTTTTTCCCTTCGGGACCTCCAAATTGATCTGCATATCCATCAGAAAACAAATAAAAAATATCATTCTCCTCAAGCTTAATAATTGTTTTCGTAATTTCAATCCCATCCGATTCCTCAAGTAAACCAACAGAAAAGCGATCTCCACGAATCTCCTCTATTTTATTATCGCGAATAAAATACATAGGACGAAAAGCACCAGCATACTCCATTTCTCTTTTTTCTCTGTCGATAACACAAAGAGCTATATCCATACCATCTTTCAATCGAACATTACTGCTATCCTTTCCGAAAGTAATAGCAATTCCCTTATTTAAATCACTTAAAATCTGATCGGCGCTTTCAACGCCCTGATCATCAGTAATCTTTCTTAAAAGCTCAAATCCAATGATTGACATAAATGCTCCAGGAACACCGTGACCAGTACAATCAACAATAGCTAAAAAAACCTTATTATTTTTTTCATTTACCCAATAAAAATCACCACTCACAATATCTTTTGCTTTATGAAGTAAAAACGAGTCAGGAAGAAGCCTGAAAAACAAATTCATCGAAGGCATTAATGCTTCCTGAATTCTTTTGGCATAGATAATACTATCAGTTATATTTTTATTTTTTAATGTAAGCTCTTCTTTTTGCTTAACTATTTGTACAGCAATCAGTTCCTTTTCCTTTAATTCTATATTCGATTTACGTAAATTTCTTGTTCTATACTGAATAATTATGAAAACCAATAAAATGGCCATAACGATAAAAAATAAATTGGATAATGGATGCTTCCAGAAAGGGGTCTCTACAATAATCTGGAGAGTTGCACCTTCTTCATTCCAAACGTAATCACTATTAGATCCCTTTACGCGGAAGGTATATTTGCCTGATGGCAAATTCGAGAATGTTGCATACCTCCTATTCCCAAGATTAATCCATTCCTCTTCAACACCCTCAAGCTTATATGCATAATTGTTTTTAGAAGGTTCTAAAAAATCAAGTGCTGCAAATTCAATTGTAACTAAATTATTTTTATAAGGAATTTCTACTGTTTTATCTTTTCCTATTTCTAAAATCTGATTTGTTTTATTACTTAATAGCTCAATTGTTGTTATCTCAATATTTGGAACATATTGTCTCTTCTTAATCGAATCTGGATAAAATGCATTCAACCCTGATATTCCGCCAAAAAACATTTCTCCATCGTTGGCCTCATAATAAGCCCCGATATTAAATTCGTGATTCTGAAGACCATCAGATAAACCAAAATTATAAAACTCTTTTTTATTTGGATCAAATTTAGAGATACCTCTATTAGTACTCATCCATAAATTAGCTGAAATATCTTGCAGAATAGCATAAATTATATTATTTGGCAGTCCGTCTTTTTCAGTATAAATTTTAAAAGATTCTGTTGAAGGATTAAATTGATTAAGACCATTAACGGTTCCTATCCAGATGCACGAATTCTTAGTATCTTCAAATATATTTAACACCTCATTACTACTAATACAATTGGTGCAGGCATATTCTTGTCTAATAAAACGCTTTATATTATTTGTTGATGGATCGAGCCTGTTAAAACCATATTCACAACCAACCCATATTATTCCTTCCTGATCTTCAATAACACTATATACAAGGTTCGAGCTTAAAGAATTTGGATTATTTGAACTATTATAATAGCTAGTAATAGAATCGCCACTTAACTTATGTAATCCATTTCTACAGCCCACCCATATATTTCCTATTTTATCCTGGTAGATGTCATAAACACGATTGGTTCTAAATGTATTTAAGATTCGTTGGTTGGTAAATGTATAGAAGTTGTTTTGTTCTTCGTTATAAAAATAGATTCCATTCTGAGTCCCTACCCAAATTTTATTGTCTTTGTCTTTAAATATCTTATGAATATAATCATTCTTAATATTACTATTGGTTGAATTATAATACTCTACCTGATTATTGCTTCTATTAAAACGATGCAATCCTGTTCCCCAGGTTCCAACCCAAACAATGTTATTTTTATCTTTCAATACAGATGAAATATAATTATTGGAGAATAAAGGTAAATGGTCTACTCCATTATCGTAAAGCAAGAAACTCTTCTTCCTTTGTTCAATTTTTATTAATCCCTGTAATGAACCTATCCATAGTATCTCTGATCTATCTTGAATTATTGATGTAATTGATGTTATTTGTTTTGTTTGATTCTGAAAATTCAATGTAGCATAAGTATCAAACGTTCCCTTACTTACATCAAATTTATTCAGACCATCATCGGTACCAACCCATAAATTACCTGTTTTATCTTCAAAAATTGTATTTATATTATTGTTGCTCCGCGGCTGATCAGTATCACTATAAAGCCGAATAAATTTTTCGGTTTTTTTATCAAATTTGTTTAATCCGTATTCGGTTCCAATCCAAAAATTATCTTTAGAGTCTTGATAAATCACCTTAACTTTATCATCGCTTAAGCTTTGGTTATTCATTGGATCATGATTAAATCGCTTAAAAATCTCTAACTTCTGATCAAAGAAATTTAATCCATCTTTTGTACCCACCCAGAGGTTTCCATCATTATCTTCTAAAATCGAGAACTTGGTATTAACGGCAACGAAATTAAAAACATCATTATAATGGCTGTAATGTCTAAACTTTAAAGTTTTAGGATTAAGACGTGTTAAAAAGTTTATTGTTTTAATCCAAATTAAACCTTTAGAATCTTCGTAAATAGCGTAAATTTCATTTTCTTTTAGTTTATCAGGATCAGTCGGATCTGCTAAATAATGAATAAATTTATTTTCGTACCTATCATATTTATTTAGTCCCAAATTAGTCCCGATCCAAATATTTCCTTGCGAATCTTCAAAAAAACAATGTATATAATTATTTGAAATTGTGGTTGTATCGTGAGGATCATTTTTAAAACTTTTAAATGAATAGCCATCGTATCTGTTTAATCCATCCTGTGTTCCAATCCAGAGAAATCCTTTGCTATCCTGCAATAAACAATGAATACTTGTTTGCGACAATCCATCGTTTATAGTAAAAAGATCTGCATTAATAATCCGACCTTGACCAAAAATCAAAGAGCCTGAAAATAAAATGTTTATCCAGACGAGGATCAATATGTGTTTTTTTAGCTTCATCAGATAATGCTAATTTACTATTTCTTGGCTTTAATCCAAAGTATTTCAAAAAGATTAAAAGGATTAATAAGGTGTTTTATTCTGCTACTTTTGCTCCTCCTTTAAAATGCATCTTTTTATATTTTATCGATGGTGATTGAATAAAATCACCTAATCCAAGCATTTCCCATTTTTTATCTATGCTAGCTATAGTGGTGTCATCAGAAACAATGATATTTGGCCAATCTCTATCAAATTTATCTGTTTTAAGTGCTTTCCTTGTTCCATCAATAAATAAAGCCATACCTTTTTCATCAGGAATTAAAAAAGAATCGCGTTTAGGATCAATATTCCCGAGTGTTAGCCAGGCTACCATATTAAAATCATTTATATCTGTTTCTTGGTCAACAAATATCGAAATAGATACATTATCAATAAATGATTTATTCACAACCAACCTTTGAGACAATTCAGCAAGATTGCTGGTTTTTTTCTTATCTATTGAAATTATAGATAGCTTTAATAAATCTCCAAAATAATTAAAATCAGTAATTTCAGGAAACTCTTTAATAAGCATTTCTTTATCAAGAATATCATTTGGATTTGTGGTTATATTCTTATGTTCAGTAATTTCTTCCCGAAACTTTGTTGTGGCATCAATACCTAATTTACTTCCAAAAGCATACTTTGATGATGAATGATCGAGTATATCTAGTGGACCCATGCTAAAATGCAAATCTGTTGGTATATCAACATTTTTATTTATAATCTTTCCAATCTCATTATAATTATGAATATCAACATCCTGATCAACTATAATTAGAACCTTATTAAACATCATTTGTCCTGCACCCCAAAGAGAGTTCATTACTTTTATAGCTTGTCCCGGATATGTCTTTTTAATCTTAACAATTGCCAAATTATGTGCTACACCCACAAATGGAAGATCGAAGTCAATAATTTCGGGTAACATCGATATTTTTATAGGTGTAAGAAAAATCCGTTCTGTTGCTTTTCCAATCCATGCATCCTCCATTGGAGGTATGCCAACGATAGTAGCTGGATAAACTGCATTTTTTCGATGTGTTATACAAGTTATATGGAACTTTGGAAACATATCGGCCAATGAATAAAACCCTGTATGATCTCCAAATGGACCTTCTAAAATAAACTCTTCTTCAGTATCAACAAACCCTTCGATTATAATATCAGCATCTGATGGAACCTCAATATCCTGAGTAATACATTTAACAAGCTGAACCCTTTTTTTTCTCAAAAAGCCTGCAAATAAGTACTCATCCACATTATCGGGCAAGGGTGCTGTTGCTGAATATGTATAAGCCGGATCACCACCCAAAGCTATCGCAATTGGCATTTTTTTTCCTAACTTTTTATACTCCGAAAAATGACGTGCTCCCACTTTGTGCATATGCCAATGCATTCCGGTGAGTGCTTTGTCAAATAACTGCATTCTATACATTCCAACATTCCTTAAACCAGTATGTGGATCCTTTGTAATAACCATGGGCAGAGTTATGAATTTGCCTCCATCTTCTGGCCAGCATTTTAAAACAGGAAGAATTCCAACATCAGGTTGTTTTTTAATAATCTCTTGACATTGACCCTTTCCCTTAACAATTTTAGGCATCCATGATGCTACATTAGACAATGTTGGTAAAATTCTAAGCTTATCTAACAATCCTTTTTTGGGCTCTGTAAATTCAGCAAAAATATTATTGATATTTGCACCTATCGTATCAAGATTGTCTATTCCAAGTGCCAGACACATTCTTTTTTCCGATCCGTAAGCATTTATTAAAACAGGAAAATCTGTTCCATTATTTTCAAACAAAAGAGCTTTACCTCCATCTGGACTTTTAGAATATCTGTCAACAATTTCAGTTATTTCTAATTCGGGATTTACGTATTCTTTAACTCTTATAAGCTCATTATTTGCTTCAAGAGTTTTAATAAAATGTTGTAAGGATTTATATGGCATAATAAGGTAGTTTTTTACACTGATTATGTAAAAGGCTGGCAAATTGCCAGCCTTTTCTATTATCTAAAAATATATTCTACTTTAAAAATTTGAAGCTACGACCAAGATACTTAGCAGAATCACCCAACGTTGATTCTATTCTAAGTAATTGATTATATTTTGCGATCCTATCAGAACGCGATGCCGATCCGGTTTTTATCAGTCCAGTATTTAAAGCAACTGCTAAATCAGCAATAGTAGTGTCTTCCGTTTCACCAGAACGATGACTAATAATTGATGTATATGCATTTTCTGAAGCCATTCGAACAGCGTTTATAGTTTCAGTTAAAGTTCCAATTTGATTAACCTTAATAAGAATTGAGTTGGCAATATTTTCAGTTATACCTTTTGATAGTCTTTTAACATTAGTAACGAAAAGATCATCTCCTACAAGTTGTATCTTATTTCCAATAGTCTTGGTAAGTTCACTCCATCCATCCCAATCATCTTCATCCATACCATCTTCAATAGAAAGAATTGGATACTTTTCAACCCATGACTTCCAGTATTTTACCATTTCAGATGGTGTCATATCCTTATTGGTAGATTCAAAATGATATATCTTTTTTTCCTTGCTATAAAATTCAGAAGCAGCTGCATCCAAGGCAATATAAATATCCTTGCCTGCTTTGTATCCTGCTTTATTAATTGCTTCTAAAACTACCTCTATGGCTTCTTCATTTGATGATAAGTTTGGTGCAAATCCACCTTCATCACCAACATTTGTAGAATGTCCTTTTGATTTAAGCACTGTTTTTAAGGTATGAAATACTTCAGTTCCCATTCTTAGTGCATCGCTAAATCGATCAGCTCCAACAGGCATAATCATAAATTCCTGTATATCAATCTTATTATCAGCATGCTGACCACCATTTAGAATATTCATCATCGGAATAGGCAAAGTGTTAGCATTTACTCCACCAATATATCTATATAACGACATACCATATTCAATTGAAGCAGCTCGTGCAGCAGCTAATGAAACTCCCAAAATTGCATTTGCACCTAAGTTTGATTTATTTTCTGTTCCATCAAGTTCGATAAGGGCTTTATCTATTGAGCCTTGTTCATCTACAAAGAAACCTTGAAGTTCGTCATTAATAATAGTATTAACGTTTTCAACTGCTTTAGTTACGCCCTTACCCATATATTGGCTTTTATCACCATCTCTCAGTTCAACCGCTTCATGAATTCCAGTAGACGCACCTGATGGTACCGCAGCTCTTCCAATTACTCCATCACTAGTTACAACCTCAACCTCAACAGTAGGATTTCCTCGTGAGTCAAGAATCTGTCTTGCATGAATACCTGCTATTTGTCCCATAATTAAAATTTTTAGTTTATCAATAAAATGTAAATATCAAAATTAATGAATTCTTGAGATATATAATAATCCATGTCCACTTTAAACTAAAAAAAGCGGGTATAACCCGCTTCATTTATAATATTCTGAAAATATTGTAATCTATTCTTCTGCTTTATTTTCTTCTTGAGTATCTTCAATTTTATTTTCAATTTCATTTACAACCTTTGCCTCTTCAATAACTTCTTTCGCAGTTTCAGTAGCTTTTACTTTATCCGTTTTTTTAGGAACACTTCTTCTTCTACGAGTTGATGATTTTGTTTTGGTGTCAGATTTTGCAGCTAATAAGTTCTCGTTAAAGTCAACTAATTCGATAATACACATATCTGCATTATCACCCAAACGGAAACCAGTTTTTAATATTCTAGTATATCCTCCTGGTCTATCAGCAACCTTTACACTGATTTCTCTGAATAACTCAGTAACCGCTTCTTTGCTTTGTAAATGACTAAAAACTTCACGTCTGGCGTGTGTTGAGTCATCTTTTGCTTTTGTAATAAGTGGTTCAACGTATGTACGTAAAGCTTTTGCTTTAGCTAATGTGGTTGAAATTTTCTTGTGTAATATTAGTGATGCCGCCATGTTAGCCAACATCGCTTTTCTGTGCGCACTTTTTCTACCTAAGTGATTAATTGATTTTCTATGTCTCATCCTTTTATCCTTTTACTCCTTATCTAATTTATACTTAGAAATATCCATTCCAAATGTCAAATTCATTTGGCTAAGTAAATCTTCTAATTCAGTTAACGATTTTTTACCAAAGTTTCTAAACTTTAATAAATCATTCTTATTGTATCTTACTAAATCTCCTAATGTATCAACTTCAGCTGCTTTTAAGCAATTTAAAGCGCGAACTGATAAATCTAGATCAACCAATCTGGTTTTTAAAAGTTGACGCATATGAAGTACTTCTTCGTCGAACTCTTCATTAGCATATTTTTCATCTGAATCAAGTGTAATTTTCTCATCAGAAAATAACATTAAGTGATAGATCAAGATCTTAGCGGCTTCTTTCAATGCATCTTTTGGATGAATTGAACCGTCAGACTCAATCTCAAATATCAACTTCTCGAAGTCAGTTTTTTGTTCAACACGATAATTTTCAATCGAATATTTTACATTTCTGATAGGAGTATAAATAGTATCAATTGCTATTACTCCAAATTCAGAATCAATTGCTTTATTCTCTTCTGCAGGAACATATCCTCTACCTTTGTGGATTGTAATTTCTAAATGTAACTTTACATCAGGTTCCATTTCGCAAATTACTAACTCAGGATTAAGCACCTTAAAGTTGGTTAAAAAGTTATTCAAATCACCTGCTTTAAACTCTTTCTGACCAGAGAGAGTTACATTGATTTTTTCATCTTCAGTTCCTTCTACATGACACTTAAACCTAACTTGCTTCATGTTCAAAATGATTTCGCTTACATCTTGAACAACACCAGCAATTGTAGAAAACTCATGTTCTACACCATCAAATTTTACTGATGTAATGGCATATCCTTCCAATGATGAAAGTAAAACTCTTCTTAAAGAATTGCCAACAGTGATACCATATCCTGGTTCGAGTGGACGAAACTCAAACTTGCCATACGTTTCGTTTGCTTCGACCATGATCACCTTGTCGGGCTTTTGAAATGCTAATATTGCCATAAATAATGAGTAATAATTATTATTTCGAATATAATTCTACAATTAACTGTTCCTTTATGTTTTCAGGAATTTCGGCTCTTTCGGGAGAATTTAAAAATCTTCCTGCCATTTGTTCGCTATCCCATTCAAGCCATGAATACTTGTTATGACGTGCTGAAGTTAAACTATTAACTACAACTTCTAACGATTTTGATTTTTCTCTAACGCTAACAATATCACCAGATCTTAAGGAATATGATGGTATATTAACAACATTTCCATTTACTGTGATATGCTTATGAGACACTAATTGACGTGCACCGTTTCTTGTAGGAGCAATGCCCAATCGGTAAACAACGTTATCTAATCTCGATTCGAGCAGTTTTAAAAGGTTTTCACCAGTAATACCATGTGAGCTCGAAGCACGTTCAAATAAATTATAAAACTGCTTTTCTAATACACCATAGGTATATTTAGCCTTTTGTTTTTCCATTAATTGAACACCGTATTCTGATTGTTTACGTCTTCTTTTGTTCATACCGTGTTGGCCAGGAGGAAAATTCTTTTTTTCAAAATGTTTATCAGGCCCATAAATAGGTTCGCCTAATTTCCTCGCAATTTTTGATTTTGGTCCAATATATCTTGCCATGAATCTTAATATTATTCTAAATTATTCTACTGTTTCTTTACTATTATACTCTACGACGAGCAGGTGGACGACAACCATTATGTGGTAGTGGAGTTACGTCAACTATTTCGGTAACTTCAATTCCTACATTATGAATGGTACGAATTGCAGATTCTCTTCCTGAACCTGGTCCTTTAACATACACTTTCACCTTTCTTAATCCAAGATCATAAGCTACTTTTGCACAATCTTCTGCAGCCATCTGAGCTGCATAAGGAGTATTCTTCTTTGAACCTCTGAATCCCTTTTTGCCTGATGATGACCAGGAAATTACCTGCCCATTACTATTCGTCATCGAAATAATAATATTATTAAAAGAAGCATGGATGTGTGCTTGACCAGTAGCTTCAACCTTAACAACTCTCTTTTTAGATGTTCCAGTCTTTTTTGCCATTTCTCTTTACCTATTTAGTTGCTTTCTTCTTGTTAGCAATTGTTTTTCTTTTCCCTTTTCTGGTTCTCGCGTTATTTTTTGTACTTTGTCCACGTACAGGTAAACCAATTCTATGTCTGATTCCTCTGTAGCATCCAATATCCATTAAACGCTTGATATTTAGCTGAAATTCCGAACGCAAAGCACCTTCTACTTTGTATTTCTCATTAATGATCTCACGAATTTTCGTAATTTGATCATCATCCCAGTCTTTTACTTTTATACTCTGGTCTATATCTGCTTCTTTTAAAATGCTTTCAGCAGCGTTTCGACCGATTCCGTAGATATAGGTTAAACCTATTACTCCTCTTTTGTTCTTTGGTAAATCTACTCCAACAATTCTTGCCATAAATCTCAATTAATTAAAGTGCAAATTTAATAATTTATCCCTGTCGCTGTTTAAACTTAGGATTTTTTTTGTTAATTACATATAGTCGGCCTTTTCGTCTTACAATCTTACAGTCGGCGCTACGTTTCTTTACGGATGCTCTAACTTTCATTTTTTTATCGTTTTATTTATACCTGTAACTAATTCTTCCCTTTGTTAAGTCGTAAGGTGACATTTCTACCTTTACTTTATCTCCTGGTAAAATTTTTATATAATGCATTCTCATTTTACCAGATATATGTGCAGTTATCACATGGCCATTCTCGAGTTCGACCCGAAACATTGCATTTGACAATGCTTCAATAATAGTTCCATCTTGTTCAATTGATGCTTGCTTTGCCATAAAATGTGTCTAACCGTTTAAAACTTCTTCTATATATTTAAATGTCGATAATATCTCTGCCTTATCTTTTCTTATTACAACTGCTAATTCATAATGTGCTGATGGTTTCCCATCTAATGTTCTTATCGTCCATCCATCTGAATCTTGCTTGATAAACTTACTTCCTAAATTTATCATGGGTTCAATACACAGCACTAAGCCCTCGGCTAACTTAACTCCTCTGCCTCTTTTTCCATAATTCGGCACTTCAGGAGCTTCGTGCATATCTTTTCCCAATCCATGACCAACCATTTCGCGAACTACAGAATAACCGGCTTGCTCAGCGTGAAATTGAACTGCATAACCAATATCTCCTGTACGCTTTCCTTCAATGGCATTTTCTATTCCTTTAAAGAGTGATTCTTTTGTTGTTTCTAAAAGATTTACTATTTCAGGTTTTACATTACCTACCATAAAAGTATAAGCTGTATCTCCATAAAAACCTTCCATATATGTACCACAGTCTACTGAAATAATATCGCCTTCTTTTAAAATTCTTTCCGAAGGAATACCATGAACTACTTCATCATTAACCGAAGTACATAATGTATTAGGATAACCTCCATACCCTAGAAATCCTGGTACTGCACCATGATCGCGAATAAATTCCTCCGCAATCTTATCAAGTTGCAGGGTTGTTACGCCTGGTTTAATCAATTTTGCTACCTCAGCAAGAGTCATTGAAACAAGCAAATTGTTCCGTCTGATTATTTCAATCTCTTCTTCTGTTTTATAAATTAGCATCAAAGAACGTTCTTTTCAATTACATCCCGGACGCACTGCCGGTTCTTCCTTTTATTCGACCCGACTTCATTAATCCATCGTAATGTCTCATTAAAAGGTGACTTTCAATTTGTTGTAATGTATCTAAAACTACACCAACTAGAATTAATAATGATGTACCACCGTAAAATTGGGCCCATTGACTATCCATTCCTGCAATTTGTGCAAAAGCAGGTAAAATAGCTATGGCTGCCAAAAATATTGATCCTGGTAATGTTATTCTAGACATAATTGTATCTAGGAATTCAACTGTTTTTCGACCTGGTTTAACTCCTGGAATAAATCCGCCATTCTTCTTCATATCCTCAGCCATTTGCGATGGATTAATAGTAATCGCTGTATAAAAATATGTGAAAAGAATAATCATTAAAGCAAATGTAAAATTATACCAGAAACCAGTAATATTTGAAAATGCAGCAGCAAATCCAGTCAAAGTCTCAGAATTAGCAAAACCTGCAAGTGTTAATGGTATAAACATTAATGCTTGAGCAAAGATTATAGGCATAACACCAGCCGAATTAACTTTTACTGGGATATATTGACGAACACCACCATATTGTTTATTTCCTACAATACGTTTTGCATATTGCACAGGTATCTTTCGTGTTCCTTGAACCAAGAGAATGGTAAATATAAACACAAAGAACAGTACCACCATTTCGAGCAAGAATGCAACCAAACCTCCACCCTGAGTTTCTAATCGGTTTGCAAATTCAAATAATAATGATTGAGGTAATCTTGCAATAATACCAATCATAATTATAAGCGAAATGCCGTTACCAATACCTTTATCAGTAATTTTCTCGCCTAACCACATAATAAACATGGTTCCTGCTGTTAATATAACTACAGATGAAAACCAGAAAAAAGATCCCTGAAATATAAATGCAGAAGAAGGTAATTGTACTTGTAGGTTTTTAAGATATGCAGGTGCCTGCATTAATAAAATTGCAACAGTCAAATATCTTGTTAATTGATTGATTTTGCGTCTTCCGCTTTCACCTTCGCGTTGCATCCTTTGGAAATAAGGTATTGCTATTCCTAATAATTGAATAACAATTGATGCAGAAATATAAGGCATAATACCTAACGCAAAAATTGATGCATTAGCAAATGCTCCTCCTGAAAACATATTCAAAAGACCTAATACGCCATCGGATGTTTGATTTTTAAGTGCAGCTAGCTGACTTGGATCAATTCCGGGTAACACAATAAAACTACCCAAGCGATAGATTAAAAGTATAAATAGCGTATATAAAATTCGATACCGAAGATCTTCGATTTTAGCTATATTCTTAATGGTCTGTATTAGAGCTCTCATTCAATTATAATTTTACAACGGTTCCTTCAACTGATTCAATTGCAGCAATGGCTGATTTTGAAAAAGCATGAGCTTTTACCTCAAGCTTTTTAGTTAACTTACCATCACCAAGAATTTTAACTAAGCTATTCTTTTTAATAAGACCAGCTTCAATTAAGGTATCAATATCAATTGTGGTTAACCCCTTTTTTTCTGCTAATTTTTCTAATGTTTCGATATTAACTGCCTTAAATTCTTTACGAGTAAAATTAGTAAATCCAAATTTTGGAACACGTCTTTGTAAAGGCATTTGTCCTCCTTCAAAACCTATTTTCTTAGAATAACCAGATCTTGACTTTGCACCTTTGTGACCTCTAGTTGAGGTGCCACCTTTACCAGATCCTTGTCCTCGACCTACTCTTTTACTATTCTTAACCGATTTTTCAGCTGGTTTTAAATTACTTAAATCCATATTTATTTTAATTCTTTAAATCGTTACTATTTCTCAACCTTTACTAAATGATTCACTTTTGTAATCATTCCTAGAATTTGTGGTGTAGCTTCAAGTTCAACGGGATTATGCATTTTCTTAATACCAAGAGCTTCTAATGTTCTTTTTTGGCGCTTGGTACTTCCAATCTCGCTTCTAACTTGTATAACTTTTATCGTCGCCATAAAATTTCAATTTAATGTCATTATCCGTTAAACACTTTATCCATAGATACTCCTCTTTGGTCAGCAATAGATCTTGCATCTCTCAGTTGAAGTAATGCTTCAATTGTTGCTTTTACCAAGTTGTGAGGATTACTTGATCCTTTTGATTTAGCTAATACGTCAGTAACACCAACACTTTCAAGTACTGCACGCATAGCACCACCAGCTTTTACTCCTGTACCATGAGATGCAGGTTTTAAAAACACTTCAGCACCACCAAATCTTGAAATTTGTTCATGAGGTATTGTTCCTTTATAAATTGGAACTTTCACAAGGTTTTTCTTTGCAGCTTCAACACCTTTTGCTATAGCAGTTGTAACTTCTTTTGCCTTTCCAAGACCATATCCAACAATACCGTCTTCGTTACCAACTACAACTATAGCAGTAAATCCAAAATTACGACCCCCTTTAGTTACCTTTGTTACTCTTTGAATACTAACAAGTCGATCCTTTAATTCTAAATCGCTGGTTTTTACTTTTCTTATACTTGTTGACATAATTTCTTTTTCTTAAAATTTAAGTCCACCTTCTCTGGCAGCTTCTGCTAATGATTTAACTCTACCATGGTATAAAGAGCCGTTTCTGTCGAAAACAACATCAGTAATACCTTGCTCTATAGCTTTTTTAGATGCTAATTGACCTACAAGTTTTGCTTGTTCAATTTTTGGCAAACTACCCTTTTCAGCAACATCCTTATTTCTTGAGCAAACCGAAAGGAGGGTTTTTCCAGCTAAATCATCGATAAATTGAACATATATCTGTTTATTACTTCTAAAAACAGACATCCTTGGCTTTGTTGCAGTACCTTTTAACTGCTTTCTAATTCGCCTTTTTATTCTTATTCTTCTCTCTTGCTTAGTTAAAGCCATGACTATATTTTTTAAATATGTTATACACTAGCAGATTTACCAGCTTTTCTACGTAATACTTCGCCGACAAATTTAATACCTTTACCTTTATAAGGCTCTGGTGGTCTTAGAGAACGAATTTTAGCTGCAACTTCACCAATAAGATGTTTATCAATACTAGTTAGGGTAATGATTGGGTTGCTTCTTCTTTCTTGTTTAGCTTCTACTTTCACTTCGTTTGGAATAAGGAAATGAATATCGTGTGAAAAGCCTAAACTTAATTCTAAAACTTGTCCTTTTGCTTCAGCTCTGTAACCAACACCAACTAATTCTTGCTGAATTGTAAAACCTTCAGAAACACCAACAACCATATTGTTGATTAATGATCTGTAAAGTCCATGCATTGATTTATGGTTAATTTCTTCACTTGGTCTGGTTACAATAACTTGATTATCTTTAACTTCAACCTTAATATCTTGATGAACTAATTGCGATATTTCACCTTTTGGTCCTTTAACTTTAACCTCATTCTTATCGCTAATAGTCACACTCACGCCTATTGGCAAATCTATTGGTAATATTCCTATTCGTGACATTTAGTTATCCTCCTTATTAATGTACATAACAAATAACTTCGCCACCCACGCTTAATGTACGAGCTTCTTTATCAGTAATAACACCCTTCGATGTTGATAATATAGCTATACCTAATCCGTTGAGTACTCTTGGTATTTCGTCTGTACCAACATATTTACGTAAACCAGGCTTACTTACTCGTCTTATTGAGCGAATAGCTGGCACTTTGGTTTCAGGGTGATATTTTAATGCAATTTTAATAATCCCCTGTTTATCGTCGTCTTCAAATTTATATGAAAGTATATATCCTTTGTCAAAAAGTATTTTTGTAATATCCTTTTTTAGACTTGAAGCCGGAATTTCAACTACTCTATGTTTTGCCATTACAGCATTTCTTAAACGAGTAAGATAATCTGCTATCGGATCTGTAATCATAATCTCTTCAATTTATTATTTCAATCTACCAACTTGCTTTCCTTACACCAGGTATTAAACCTTTTGAAGCCATTTCTCTGAACGTAATTCTACTTATTCCGAATTGTCGGATATATCCTTTAGGTCTACCTGTAAGCATACATCTATTATGCAACCTGATTGGATTAGAGTTTTTAGGTAATCTGCTTAACCCAACATAATCGCCTTCAGCTTTAAGTTGTGCTCTTTTAGCAGCAAACTTTTCTACTAATCTTTGGCGTTTTCTCTCGCGGGCTTTCATTGATTCTTTAGCCATATTATCTATTTCTTTTTAATATTTTTAAATGGAATACCAAATTCGCGTAACAAAGCTAATCCTTCTTCATCGGTCTTAGCTGTAGTAACAAATGTTATTTCCATACCCAAGATCCTGTTAATTTTATCAAGGTCAATTTCTGGGAAAATAATTTGTTCCTGAATACCAAGAGTATAATTTCCTCTTCCGTCGAATTTTGCATTTACTCCGTTAAAATCACGAATTCTAGGTAGCGAAATGGAAATCAATCGTTCCATAAATTCGTACATTCTATCCTTACGTAGAGTAACTTTAATACCAATAGGCATTCCTTTACGTAATTTAAAATTCGAAATATCTTTCTTCGAAAATGTTTTAATAGCTTTTTGTCCAGCTATAATGGTTAACTCATCTTGAGCAGCTTCGATAAGCTTCTTATCTGCAACTGCCTGACCAACACCCTGATTAATAATAATTTTTTCTAATCGAGGCACTTGCATTACTGAAGAGTAACTGAATTCCTCTTTAAGGGCAGGAACAATTTCTTTCCTATATTTGGTCTTTAAAGTTGGCGTGTATTCCATTACTTAATCTCCTCCCCTGATTTTTTTGAAAAGCGCACTAGTTTGCTTTTATCATTTAACCGACGTCCAATTCTAGTAGGTTTACCTGTTGAAGGGTCAACTACCATCAAATTTGAGATGTGAATTGGTGCTTCTTGTTTAACAATTCCACCTTGTGGACTTTTAGCATTCGGTTTAGTATGTTTTGAAACCATATTTACGCCTTCAACAATGGCTTTTTCTTTTTCGTAAATCACTTCGAGTACCTTGCCTTGTTGACCTTTCGACTCTCCTGCATTTACGTAAACAGTATCGCCTTTCTTAATGTGTAATTTCCTTCGCATGCAGCTATAATTTTTTTATTATAAAACTTCTGGAGCTAATGAAATAATCTTCATGTATTTATCTCTCAATTCTCTTGGAATTGGACCAAAAATACGTGTACCTCTGATTTCACCAGCATTATTTAACAAAACAACGGCATTGTTATCGAAACGTATATAAGAACCATCAGGACGTCGAACTTCTTTTTTAGTTCGAACAACAACAGCTTTCGATACTGTTCCTTTTTTCACTTCTCCAGATGGTAAAGCGCTTTTAACAGCAACAACTATTGTATCACCAATGGATGCATATCTTTTGCCTGTACCACCAAGTACTCTAATACACAATACTTCTTTGGCTCCGCTATTATCAGCTACTGTTAGTCTACTTTCTTGTTGTATCATGGCTATTTTACTCTTTCAATAATTTCAACTAATCTCCAACATTTATTTTTGCTCAAGGGTCTAGTTTCCATAACTTTTACAGTATCCCCTATATTGCAAGTATTTTCTTCATCATGAGCAGTAAATTTCGTACTGCGTTTAATGAATTTCCCGTACTTTGGGTGTTTTACTTTTCGTTCTACAGCAATTATAATGGTTTTATCCATTTTGTTGCTAACAACAATCCCTATACGTTCTTTTCTCAAATTTCTTGCTGTTTCCATTTTTCAAAATTAACTGTTTGAACTCTCGTTTAATTCTCTTTTTCGCAACTCAGTTTTTAACCTTGCAATATCTTTGCGGGTTTTCTTAATTTTCAAAGGATTGTCTAAAGGAGACACAGCATGATTAAGCTTTAGACGAGTCAGATGAGAACTTTCTGTATCGATTCTTTCTTCTAACTCCTTTGTTGTTAACTCTTTAATTTCAGAACTTTTCATTTCGCACTAATTTGTTTTTTCCACATAATCACGTCTAACTACGAATTTGGTAATAATAGGTAGCTTTTGAGCAGCTAATCGTAAAGCTTCTTGAGCAACATCGAATGGAACTCCTTCAGCTTCGATTAATATTCTACCTGGCTTTACCGGAGCAACAAATCCTTCTGGAGCTCCTCTACCTTTACCCATACGTACTTCGGCGGGTTTCTTAGTGATGGGTTTATCTGGAAATATTCGAATCCAAATTTGTCCTTCACGTTTCATATATCTTGTCACAGCTTGACGAGCTGCTTCAATTTGACGTCCAGTAATCCAGCACTCTTCAAGAGCTTTGATCCCGAAAGAACCAAAAGCTAATTGATTTCCTCTTTGGGCATTTCCTTTCATCTTGCCCTTCTGGACTCTTCTGTATTTTGTTTTCTTTGGCTGTAACATTTCAATTACTCGTTAAAATTTCTTATTATCTCTTTTCTTTCTACCGAAGTTTCCTTTAGCAGGTTTTTGTCCACCGCCGCCACCTTTAGGTGCTGCAAGAGCTGCTGTTAAATTTGGCGCTAAATCTGGTTTTCCATAGATCTCTCCTCTACAAATCCATACTTTAACACCCATTAAACCAACCTTTGTTAAGGCTTCACTTAATGCATAGTCAATATCTGCACGGAAAGTATGTAATGGAGTACGTCCTTCTTTATAAACTTCTGTTCTTGCCATTTCAGCTCCACCTAAACGTCCAGATATCTGAATTTTAATACCTTCAGCACCCATTCTCATAGTTGAAGCAATAGCCATCTTTATTGCACGACGATAAGAAATCTTACCTTCGATCTGACGAGCAACGCCATTTCCAACGATAGTAGCATCTAACTCAGGTCTTTTTACTTCAAAAATATTGATCTGAACTTCTTTCTTTGTAATTTTCTTCAATTCTTCTTTAAGCTTATCAACTTCTTGACCACCTTTTCCGATGATAATTCCCGGACGAGCAGTGTTAACAGTTACTGTAATAAGCTTTAAAGTTCTTTCGATAATAATTTTCGAAATACTTGCTTTAGCTAATCGAGCCTCAAGATACTTTCTGATCTTTGTATCCTCAACCAGTTTATCGGCATATTTTCTTCCACCGTACCAATTTGAATCCCAACCTTTAATGATTCCTAATCGATTTGAAATTGGATTAACTTTTTGTCCCATCTATTATTCTGTTTGAGTATCGTTGTTACTTAAATTATCAAGCACTATTGTAACGTGATTTGATCTTTTTCTGATTCTGTGAGCTCTCCCTTGAGGAGCTGGCTGAACTCTTTTTAAAGTTCTACCTTGATCAACAAAAATCTCTTTCACAATTAACTTGCTATCTTCTATTCGAACGCCTTCATTTTTAATTTGCCAGTTTGAAATAGCTGACATAAGTAATTTTTCAACACGGCCAGAGGCTTCTTTCGAATTAAATTTCAACATATCCAGAGCTTTGTTTACGTCCATCCCTCTAACCATGTCAGCAACTAATCTCATCTTTCGTGGCGATGTAGGGCAATTTCGTAAAACAGCAAAATACTTTTCCTTTTTGCTTTCTTTGATTTGACTTGCTCTTATTCTTTTTCTAGCACCCATTATAGTCTATATTTTTTGTTTGTAAAACTATCGTTGGTTATTAACCTTTTTTATTTCCGGCATGACCTCTGTAGGTTCTTGTTGGTGAAAACTCACCTAACTTATGACCAACCATATTTTCGGTAACATATACCGGGATAAATTTATTCCCATTATGAACGGCAATAGTATGCCCAACAAAATCTGGTGAGATCATTGATCTACGTGACCAAGTCTTTACTACAGATTTCTTACTTGACTGGTTCAAATCTTGAACTCGTTTTTCAAGTTTAAAATCAATAAATGGGCCTTTTTTAAGTGATCGACTCATAGCAAACTATTTTATTTCTTTCGTTTTTCTACAATATATTTATTAGAAGCTTTTTTAGGAGTTCTAGTTTTATATCCTTTAGCAGGAATACCTTTTCTAGATCTTGGATGACCTCCAGAAGCTCTACCTTCACCACCACCCATTGGGTGATCAACAGGGTTCATAACAACACCACGCACTCTTGGACGTATTCCCAACCATCTATGTCTTCCAGCTTTTCCTGAAACCTCAAGACTATGATCTGAGTTTGAAACTGTACCAATAGTAGCACGACATGTTGTTAAAATCATTCGTGTTTCTCCTGATGGCATTTTAATAATTGCATATTTACCATCACGCGAATTTAGTTGTGCATAAGTACCGGCACTGCGAGCTAATATCCCGCCTTTGCCTGGATGAAGTTCGATATTATGTATAACTGTACCAAGTGGAATTTCAGATAAGAAAAGAGTATTTCCAATTTCTGGAGCTACACCTTTACCTGAGACAAGTATTTGTCCAACTTTTAATCCATTAGGAGCAATTATATATCGTTTCTCACCATCTTTGTAAGTAACTAATGCAATACGAGCAGTTCTGTTTGGATCGTATTCGATACTTGTAACAGTTGCTTCCATTCCATCTTTATTTCGAAGAAAATCAATTAATCTGTATCTCTTCTTATGACCACCCCCAATATATCTCATGGTCATTTTTCCACTATTGTTTCTTCCTCCGGTTCTTTTTACAGGAACCAACAAAGATTTTTCAGGTACATCTGTTGTAATTGTATCAAAAGTACCAGTAATTTTATGTCTTTGTCCTGGGGTAACAGGGTTTAATTTACGTACTGCCATGTTATTTAAATATTGCTATAAAAATCAATTTTTTCACCATCCGTTAAGGTAACCACCGCTTTCTTGTAAGAATTTGCTCTTCCTTCGATAACACCTGATTTTGTAAATCGAGATTTTTTCTTTCCAAGGTAACGCATGGTATTCACAGCTTCAACCGAAACGCCATACATTTCTTCAATGGCATTTTTAATTTGAATCTTATTCGCCCTTTTATCCACAACAAAACCATATCTGTTAAGGCTATCGCCTTGCAGGGTCATTTTCTCAGTAACTATTGGCTTCAATAAAATATCCATCGTATAAAGTTTTTTCTTAGATTCTAAACAATTTATGTAATGGTTCAATCGAGTTTTCTACAAACAAAACAACTGAAGCATTCATTATGTCATAAGTAGCTAAATCTGAAACAGTTACTACTTTAACATCTTCTAAATTTCTGGATGACAAATATATATTTTTATTTTGTTCAGATAAAACTAAAAGCACTTTTTTATCTGCTGCATCCAAATTATTTCTTAGGTTAACAAATTCCTTTGTTTTAGGAAGTTCAAAGTTGAAGTTTTCCAACACTTTAATATTATTGTCAACTGCTTTATAAGCTAATGCTGACTGACGTGCTAGAAGTTTAACTTTCTTATTCAACTTAAAAGAGTAATCTCTTGGTCGTGGACCAAACACTCTGGCACCACCTTTAAATAAAGGAGATTTTATACTACCAGATCTGGCTGTTCCAGTTCCCTTTTGTCTTTTTAATTTTTTAGTACTACCGCTAAGTTCTGATTTCTCTTTGGCTTTGTGTGTACCTTGGCGTTTGTTAGCTAAATATTGCTTAACATCCAGATAAATAGCATGATCATTAGGTTCAATTTTAAAAATTGAATCATTTAAGGTCACTTTCTTACCGGTATCTTCGCCTGCTATGTTAATTATTGCTAATTCCATTACTCATGAATAATTAAATATGAACCATTTGAACCAGGAACTGATCCTTTAACTACTAGTAGATTGCTTTCAGGTACTACTTTTATAACTTTCAAGTTAATCAACATAACTCGTTTGTTACCTGTTTGGCCTGCCATTCTCATTCCTTTAAATACTCTTGAAGGGTCAGATGAAGCTCCTAAAGAACCTGGAGCACGAAGTCTGTTATGCTGACCATGTGTTTGGCCACCCACTCCACTAAAACCATGACGTTTTACAACACCCTGAAATCCTTTACCTTTTGAAATACCTATAATATCAACAAACATTCCTTCTGAAACGATATGATCTATAGTAACACTATCACCAAGCTTATATTCCCTATCGAATTTTTGGAATTCGTAAACTTTTCGTTTTGGGGTTGTATTTGCTTTTTTAAAGTGTCCTTTTAAAGGATTAGGAGTGCTTTTTTCGCTCCTTTCATCATAAGCCAACTGATATGACGCATAACCATCTTTCTCAACGGTTTTCACTTGTGTCACAACGCAAGGCCCAGCCTCTATGACAGTGCATGGAATATTTTTTCCCTCGGCACTGTAGACGGAAGTCATTCCGATCTTTTTTCCAATTAATCCTGGCATTTTTTGTTGTTTTTACTTAATTACACTTTTATTTCTACTTCTACTCCACTTGGTAGTTCCAACTTCATTAACGCATCAATGGTTTTTGGAGTTGAACTGTAAATATCCAGTAATCTTTTATAAGAAGATAGTTGGAATTGTTCTCTCGACTTTTTATTAACGAAGGGAGAACGCAATACAGTAAATATTCTTTTATGAGTTGGTAGTGGAATTGGACCACTTACAACTGCACCAGTGGACTTTACGGTTTTCACAATTTTCTCTGCAGATTTATCTACAAGATTGTGATCGTAAGATTTTAATTTAATTCTAATCTTCTGGCTCATTATTTTCTTTAATTAAACAAATTCACTTTTCCTTTTGCTTTCTCAACAATTTCTTTTGCAATTGCATCAGGTACCTGCTCATAATGAGAAAACTCCATAGTTGATGTAGCACGGCCTGAGCTAATAGTTCTTAATACAGTTACATATCCGAATTGTTCTGATAAAGGTACTTTTGCTTTAATTACACGAGCACCACCTTTATTACTTTCCATACCTTCTACTTTTCCTCTTCGACGATTAAAGTCGCCAATAATATCACCCATATATTCTTCGGGAGTAACTACTTCAACAGCCATAATAGGTTCTAGTAATACTGGTTTTGCTTTTATACAGGCATGTTTGAATGCCATTTTAGCAGCAATTTCGAATGATAAAGCATCTGAATCCACATCGTGATATGATCCGTCAGTTAGTGTAACTTTTAGGCTTTCAACAGGATAACCTGCTAATACGCCATTATATAATGCTTCTTTAAAACCTTTGTTAATTGCAGGTATATATTCACGTGGAATATTTCCACCTTTAATCTTATCGATAAATTGAACACCTTTTTCTTCTTCATCTGCAGGACCAATGGTAACAACGATATCAGCAAATTTACCACGACCACCACTTTGTTTTTTAAATACTTCACGATGTTCAACAGAAGCCGTAATTGCTTCTTTATAAGCTACCTGTGGAGCTCCTTGATTACATTCAACTTTAAATTCACGTAATAAACGATCTACAAGAATTTCAAGATGTAATTCACCCATTCCTGCAATAATTGTTTGGCCTGAATCTGTATCAACTTTAACTGAGAAAGTAGGATCTTCTTCAGCAAGTTTCATAAGAGCCATATTTAATTTATCTAAGTCTTTTTGTGTTTTTGGCTCAACTGCTATACCAATAACTGGTTCAGGAAAATCCATAGATTCTAAGGTTATTTGATGTTTTTCATCGCATAAAGTATCGCCAGTTCGAATATCTTTAAATCCAACAGCGGCACAAATATCTCCTGCTTCAATAACATCTTTTGGATTTTGTTTATTTGCATGCATTTGATATAAACGAGAAATTCTTTCACGTTTACCAGTTCTTACATTTAAAACATACGAACCTGCATCTATTTTACCTGAATAAATTCTTAAAAAAGCCAGTCTTCCAACATATGGATCTGTAGCTATTTTGAACGCGAGTGCAGCTAATGGTTCATTAACATCAGGTTTTCGCTCAACAGGCTGATCATTTTTCGGATCAATACCTTTGGTATTTCCAATGTCTAAAGGACTAGGAAGGAATGCAACAACTGCATCGAGTAATCTTTGTATTCCCTTATTTTTAAATGATGCTCCACAAAGTACAGGAACGATTGTCATTCCTATAGTAGCTTTACGGATTACATTAATCATTTCATCTTTTGTAATAGAATTAGGATCTTCGAAGAATCTTTCGAGCAATGCATCGTCGTATTCGGCAACCGCTTCTATTAGCTTGCCTCTCCATTCTTCTGTTTCGGCAACAAGTTCTTCAGGAACATCTACTAATTTATATTGAGTACCAAGTTTTTCATCTTCGTACCATATAATAGCTTTATTTTCTATTAAGTCAACAACACCTTTAAAAGTTTCTTCTGAACCAATAGGTATTTGAATAGGGACTGCATTTGTTTTGAGTCTCTCTTTCATCTGACTTACAACCGAGTAGAAATCAGCACCTGAGCGATCCATTTTATTAATAAAGGCCATTCTAGGAACCTCGTATTTATCAGCCTGACGCCAAACGGTCTCAGATTGAGGTTCAACACCACCCACAGCACAGAACACTGCAATAGCACCATCAAGTACACGAAGTGATCGTTCCACCTCTACAGTAAAATCAACGTGTCCTGGAGTATCAATAACATTTATTTTATAATCTTCGTCGCGGTATTTCCAATATGCAGTTGTAGCTGCAGAAGTAATTGTAATTCCTCTCTCTTGCTCCTGAACCATCCAGTCCATAGTAGCCGCCCCATCGTGAACTTCACCAATTCTATGTGTAATACCAGTATAAAACAGAATTCGCTCTGTTGTTGTTGTTTTACCAGCATCAATGTGCGCCATGATTCCGATATTCCTGGTATACTGCAAATCTCTACTCATTATCACTACCCTGTCTCAAAAATTACTTCTAAATATTTTTATCTTAAAATCTAAAATGAGCAAATGCTTTGTTAGCGTCGGCCATTCTATGTGTTTCTTCTTTCTTTTTAAACGCTCCACCTTCTTCGTTAAATGCAGCCATAATTTCTTGCGAAAGTTTTTCGGCCATATTTTTACCACTTCTTTGGCGAGCGTACTTAATCATATTTTTTATACTAATCGAAGCCTTTCTTCTTGGATTAACTTCCATAGGAACCTGGAATGTTGCTCCACCTATTCTTCTACTTTTCACTTCCACCATTGGTGTAATGTTTTCCAATGCTTTCTTCCAAACTTCTATTGCAGACTTTTCTTTGTCTTTAGCTTTTTCTGCAACTATTTCCATTGCATCATAGAATATTTTAAAGGCCACATTTTTTTTACCATCGACCTGAAGATCGTTCACAAATCGGGTAACCAATGTATCTTTAAATTTTGGATCTGGTAATAAAATCCTCTGTTTTGGTTTTGACTTTCTCATCGCTTCTAAACTCTATTGAATTCGATTATTTCTTTGGTCTTTTAGCTCCATATTTCGAGCGTCGTTGAGTTCTACCTTCAACACCTGATGTATCGAGGGCTCCTCTAATTAAGTGGTAACGAACACCTGGAAGGTCTTTAACCCTACCACCTCTAATAAGAACAATTGAGTGTTCTTGTAGATTATGTCCTTCACCTGGAATATAAGCATTTACTTCTTTACCATTTGTTAACCTAACCCTGGCAACTTTTCTCATAGCTGAGTTTGGTTTTTTTGGTGTAGTAGTATAAACACGTGTGCAAACACCTCTCCTCTGAGGACATGAATCCAGAGCAGGAGCTTTTTTCTTCTCCACAATCTTAGTTCTTCCTTTTCTCACTAACTGCTGTATTGTAGGCATATAGACAATTATTTTAAATTATTTTTTTATAAAATCGGTTCGCAAAGGTATTCTTTTTTTTTAATAATCCACAATAAAAATAAATTTATTTCGTAAATTTTGATCATTAAAACAATTAAACACCAACTTTAAAATGTTTAAAAATGTTTAGTAAAACTATTGATTATTAAATATTTTCCTCCGTAGAAATTCCTACCGGAAAATGGTGCAAAATTAAACTCTTTTTTCAATACTTCAAATATACTTTGCAATATTATTATGAATTATTACTATTTAGAACCAATATCGATTGGATCTTTGTTTTCTATAATAAATTCTTAGCTACAATATAATATTATATACGAACCTTGCGTGTTGATAAAATTTTACTATTTTTGAAACCCATTTAACTATTATAATAAACAAAACGAGAGTATATTATTTATTAATAATTAATTAGATAAACAGAGTATGAAAACTTATCAAACGGATAAAATTAGGAATATTGCTTTGATTGGAAGCTCAGGATCGGGTAAGACTACGCTAGCTGAAGCTATTTTACTCGAAGGAGGAGTTATTGAACGAAAAGGGTCAGTAAATGCAAAAAACACTGTTTCAGATTACAATGAAATTGAACATGAAGCAGGAAACTCAGTATTTTCGACTGTTTTATATACTGAGTTTAACGATCATAAAATTAATATTATAGATACACCAGGAGCAGATGATTATAGTGGAGGGGTAATTTCATCATATCGTGTAGTAGATACAGCTATCTTATTATTGCATGCACAGCATGGGATTGAAGTAGGTACTGAAATTCATTACCGACATTGTGAAAAACACAATAAACCTTTAGTTATTGTGATCAATCAATTAGATCACGAGAAAGCAAATTATGAAAGAACTCTTGAAGCAGCTAAAACTACTTTTGGGAGTAAAGTAGTTGTTGTACAATACCCTATAGGGTCGGGGAGTGAATTTAGTGCTCTTATTGATGTTCTGAAAATGAAAATGTACAAGTGGGATGCTTCAGGTAAACGCGAAGAACTAGCAATTCCGGCAGATCAAATGGCCACAGCTGAAGAATTGCATAACACACTTGTTGAAGCAGCAGCAGAAAATGATGAAAAACTAATGGAATTGTTTTTTGAAAAAGGTTCGCTTAACGAAGACGAAATGCGCAAAGGTATTGCAGCTGGTTTGATTAATAGGGGTTTATTTCCTGTATTTTGCACTTCTGCAGAAAAAAGTATGGGTATTAAAAGATTACTTGAGTTTGCAGTAAATGCTTTGCCTTCGCCTGATAAAATGCCAGAAGAGGTTACTGTTGATGGTAAAAAAATCGTTTGTAAAGAAGACGGACCTACAGCCTTATTTGTATTTAAATCTGCTACCGAATCGCATATTGGTGAAATTAACTATTTCAAAGTTATTTCGGGTAAGGTTTCTGAAGGAATGGATCTTACTAATAATAATACTGGTTCTAAAGAAAGATTATCACAATTATATGTTGTTGCTGGTAAAAACCGCCAGAAAGTGACCCAACTTTCAGCTGGCGACATTGGTGCAGCTGTTAAACTAAAAAATACCGGGACCAATGAAACGCTCTCAGATTCAAAAGCAACAATGAAGTTTCCACCTATTACTTTCCCAAATCCAAAATATAGAACAGCAATTAAAGCTGTTAGCGAATCGGATGATGAAAAATTAGGCGAAGCTTTAGGAAGAATAAATCAAGCAGATCCTACTATTATTATTGAGTATTCAAAAGAATTAAAACAAATTCTAATTCATGGACAAGGTGAATACCATTTAAATAATATGGTTAAGTGGCACTTGGATAAAATCTATAAAATTGAAACAGAATTTTTACCACCTAGAATTCCATACAGAGAAACTATAACCAAAGTAGCTGAATCAAGTTACCGACATAAGAAGCAATCGGGAGGTTCTGGTCAGTTTGGTGAAGTACATATTGTAATTGAGCCATTTAAAGAAGGAGCTCCTGAACCATCAAAATATAAAGTTGGGGGAAAAGAAATTGCAGTTTCTGTTAGGAATAAAGAAGAGCATAATTTACCATGGGGTGGAAAATTAGTTTATTATAATTGTATAGTAGGTGGTGCTATCGACGCTCGTTTTTTACCTGCTATCTTAAAAGGCATCATGGAAAAGATGGAAGAAGGACCATTAACAGGTTCTTATGCACGTGATATTCGTGTTTGCGTTTATGATGGAAAGATGCACCCTGTAGATTCAAATGAAATTTCTTTCAGACTTGCAGGAAGAAATGCTTTTAGAGCTGCATTTAAAGAAGCTGGGCCAAAAATTATGGAGCCTATATATGATGTTGAAGTTCTTGTTCCATCCGACAGAATGGGTGATGTAATGAGTGATTTACAAGGTCGTAGAGCAATGATAGAAGGAATGAGCAGCGAAAAAGGATTTGAAAAGATAAATGCAAAGGTTCCTTTAGCTGAGATGAATAAATATTCTACAGCATTGAGTTCTGTTACAGGTGGTCGTGCTACATATACAATGAAATTCGCTAAGTACGATCAGGTTCCAATGGAAGTTCAAGAGAAATTAATTAAAGCATTTGAAGCTGAGGAAGAAGAAGAATAGAGTTCTTTCTAATTTATATTTGATAAGGGTTGCTAATTAGCGACCCTTATTTATTTACCACGGTACAGACCAATAAAACCAAAATACGAATCGGTTTTTCCGTTAAGCTTATCGTTATTATAAACAACTCCGTCCCAACCGGTTACTTCAACAACAAAGAAATAAGTTCCTTCTGAAGCATCCCCTCGTCCACGAACGGTTCCATCCCACCCTGGCCAATCGTGTATATCGCCTTCGTATTCGTGCATAAGCTGACCAGTTCTGTTAAAAATTGAAATTTTAAATGATCTGATTGATTTATATTTCTCAGGATCAAGCTTAAAAACATTGTTTTTATCATCTCCATTATTTGGAGAGAACACATTTGGGAATTCAAGTTTTGAAGCTTGAAGATTTATGGTTGCATAGGCAGAATCCTTGCAACCGTATTCACTTGTGCTATTAAGTTTAGCTGTATATTTTTTGCCAGTTATTTTCTCAGTATAATAATAGGTATGTTCAGGTTGTAAATTTATATCACTGGTAAAAACATAGTCGAGATCTTTTTTAACTAATGAATCACCAAAGAACCAAACAAAATCGGCTCCTCTTTTTGATTTATTTACAAACCTAACTGTCATTGGAGCCTCATCAGAGAGAGTTGAATCACTTGATGCTACCTCATTTCCATCCCTATCAAGTTGAACTAATGTAAAAGCTGCTTTTGTGGCTATTGCAGTATATAGAACAGAATCACTAGTTGTACATCCAAATCGATCTATTAATATAATTTTACATTTGGTATCTTCGAGTGGTAAAACAGCAGTACTAGTATAAGAATAATCATATTCGGGAATAATAACTTCCCCCTCTGATTCGAATTTCCAGGAATATGTTTTTTTACTATTTGCTAATTCCTTATTATCTCCAGTTAAGGGGTTATAAGTTAAAAAAGCAGTATTGAAGTTAGGAGTTCCAAATAATTCGAGGAGATCGCAATCGAAAGGATCGATTATTTGCAAATCAATTGAAAGATTAACATTATTGTATAACCAGGCAACATATTCCTGAATTGTATCAGCTTTGGTAAGTACTACTTTGTAGCCACCTGACTCAAGATTGTTGATATCTGAGCGAGATGAATCGGTATTAAAGGTAAAACTCGGTAAAGGAATGTCGAAGGCATTTGCCAGGGAATTATATTTAAACCATTGAAAAGTATATCCGCCTCTTAATGTTGAATCAGAAACAAATAAGCTGCCTCCTGAAATATTATCAGTACAAAAAACATGAAGAGAGTCTGTTACAGAATACCATGATTTCTCTGAGAAATCGGCTGTTGAGCTGATCTGAGAAGATACATCAACATGAATCAGAAATAATAAAAATGTAAATACTATGTTATAAACAAATCTCATAAAATAATAGAAGTATAAAATTGAAAACTACAATAATAACAAATCTAGAACAATAAAATTGTATTTAAAGAGTGAATTTATTTAAACTGGCTATTGCTATTACTTATATAAAATAGTACTATTTGAAAGTTGTCTTTAAAAATTTGATACAATTAAATAATTTGTGTATAAATACTTTCGGTATGTTTTGTTTGAACAGATTAATGAAAGTATTTTTACCGCTTATTAAAAATCAGATTATTTGTGCACGATTATTTAAAAGACTTAAATGAGCCCCAGCTCGAAGCTGTATTAAATTACAAAGGTGCTTCGTTAGTAATTGCAGGAGCCGGCTCTGGAAAAACAAGGGTTTTAACTTATAGAATAGCTCACTTGCTTGCCAAGGGAATCCCTGCTTACCAAATATTATCGTTAACTTTTACCAATAAGGCTGCTGCAGAGATGAAGTTGCGAATTGCAAAAATGGTTGGTCAAGAGAATGCACGAAGCCTTTGGATGGGAACCTTTCATTCGATTTTTGCACGTATTCTAAGAATAGAATCTGCACATTTGGGTTATACACCGAACTTCACAATTTACGATACAATTGATGCGAAAAACCTAGTTAAGAAAATCATTAAAGAATTAAACCTGGATGATAAAACTTACAAAATTGGTGATGTTTATAGCCGTATTTCGAGCGCGAAAAATAATCTTATAACTGCTAAGGCATACAGCAGCAATAATCAGCTTTTGGTTCAGGATCAAAAAAGTAACCGTGGACGAATGTCTGATATTTATAATATTTATTCGAATAGATGCAAGAAAGCCGACTCAATGGATTTTGATGATCTTTTAGTGAATACCAATATTTTATTCCGTGATTTTCCTGATGTACTTGCCAAATATCAAAATATGTTCAACTATATTTTAGTTGATGAGTATCAGGATACCAACTTTGCTCAATATTTAATAGTAAATAAGCTTGGAGCAAAACACCAGAACATTTGTGTGGTAGGTGATGATGCTCAAAGTATTTATGCCTTTAGAGGAGCAAAGATTGAAAATATCTTAAACTTTAAAAATGATTACAAAGATTATAAGCTTTACAAATTAGAACAAAACTACCGATCAACCCAAACCATAGTAAATGCAGCAAATAGCATAATTAAAAAGAACAAGGAACAGATTCCAAAAAAAGTTTATTCTGAAAAAGAAATCGGAGAAAAAATACGTGTACTCGAAACCGAAACAGATAAAGACGAAGCTTATAGAACTGCCAAAATAATACAAGATATACAGGTTGAAAGAAATTACGACTATAAAGATTTTGCTGTTTTATACCGCACAAATGCACAATCTAGAAGTTTTGAAGAGGCTTTCAGGCGATTCAATATACCTTACAAGGTTTATGGTAGCATTTCGTTTTATCAACGTAAAGAAATAAAAGATATTCTTGCTTATTTCCGGTTGGCAATAAATCATAAAGACGAAGAAGCTCTTACGCGAGTTATAAATTACCCGGTTAGAGGAATTGGGCAAACAACTCTTTCACGACTAGAAGAATTCGCTACAGTAAATAACACAAGCATTTGGGATATTTTAGAAAACATTACAAAAGTTCAGATTGGTTTTAATACTGGCACTACTGCAAAGCTTGAATCATTTAAAAATAGCATAATTCGTTTTGCCAAACTTATTGATGAAAAAGATGCTTATGAGGCTGCGCTAGATATTGCTAAAGAATCAGGTATTATTAATGAATTTAAAAACGCAGAAACACACGAAGATCAAACCCGGTTTGAGAATCTCGAGGAATTATTAAACGGGATAAAAGAGTTTGTAGATGATTTTAATGGAGAGGAAGGTTTACCTAACCTGACACGCTTTATGGAAAATGTTTCTTTGCTGACCAATCAGGATACAGATAAAGAAGATGATTTAAATAAAGTTCCAATTATGACTATTCATTCGGCCAAAGGATTGGAATTTAAATATGTTTTTTTAGCAGGACTAGAAGAGGATTTGTTTCCTTCCAACATGTCATCAAGCACCCAGAAGGAACTAGAGGAAGAACGACGTTTATTTTATGTAGCCCTTACCAGAGCAGAAGAAACTGCAGTTTTGAGTTATGCCAAAGAACGATATAAATGGGGAGTACCAACCTCCTGCAGACCAAGTCGTTTTATAAAGGAAATTGACGAACAATATCTCGATTTACCCGATTCATTCTTTGAAAAACCTTTAACTTCAGTAAGCAATGATGATGATTTTGGGTTTTCATCAAAACCAAGATTTTTTAAGCCAAAACAAAATCCTGTAAATGAATCCCTTCCATTAGCCAGCAAAAAACTTATAAAGCTAAGTCAGGCTCAAAAACAACAACCCGAACAAGGGATAGAGATCACACCGGATGATCCTTCGCTTATACAGGAAGGAATGATTGTTAAACATAGTAAGTTTGGACTAGGAGAAATAATGAAGATCGAAGGCTCTTTGCCCAACTCAAAAGCATTAGTACATTTTGAGGTTGCAGGTGAAAAACAGCTTTTGCTTAAATTTGCTAAACTACAGATAGTATCGAAGTAAGTTGAGTACAATTTATTTAAGATATTTTCTGAACAAAAATTTCAAATAATACAAAAACTTTTAAATCTTTGATTGCTAAATCAAAATAGATTAATTTTGCAACAAATTAAAACATAATTATGGAATATAATACCAGCAGGGAAAAGCTAGTTTTACCCGAATACGGCAGAAACATACAGAAAATGATTGAAATGGCAATCGAAGAGCCAGATCGGGAAAAACGAAACAGAATGGTTCAAGCAATTATTGCTATAATGGGCAATATGAATCCACACTTACGTGATATTGCGGATTTTAAGCACAAACTGTGGGATCATTTAGCTATTATCTCTAATTTTAAACTCGATATTGATGCTCCATACGAAAAACCAGAGATAGAAAAACTGAAAGAAAAACCTGAAATTGTTCCGTACAATAAACAAAAAATTAAATACAAACACTACGGAAAAACCATTGAAAAGCTAATAAATGAAGCAATAAAAATGGAGGATCCAGAACGAAAAGAATACTTGATTCAGCTTTTGGCCAACCACATGAAAAAAAGCTATTTAACATGGAACAAAGAAGCAGTTAGTGACGAACAAATTTTCAGCGATCTAAATGAAATTTCAGAAGGGAAAATAAGTTTAAATATTCAAGACACCAGACTTGCTGAAACGAAAGACATATTAGCTAAGAATAAGCATAGGAGAACTCCTATTCCTCGCAAAAAATAAGAAAACTTTTAAATACTGATTTATGAGTTCATTTGTAATCAAAGGTGGGAAAAGATTAAAAGGAGATATTTACCCACAAGGAGCAAAAAATGAAGCATTGCAGATATTATGCGCTACCCTACTAACTCCTGAAAAAGTAATCATTCATAATATTCCCAATATTCTGGATGTTATCAAACTTATAGATCTTTTAGAATCAACAGGGGTTATTGTAGAAAAAATAAACGAATCGACCTATTCGTTTACAGCCAGAGATATTAACTTTGATTACTTTAAAACCGAAGAATATAGAAATAAATCGACCTCTCTACGAGGATCGATAATGATGATTGGACCTTTATTAGCACGCTTTGGCAAAGGATATATTCCAAAACCAGGTGGAGACAAAATAGGTCGCAGAAGAGTTGATACACACTTTATTGGATTTGAGAAACTTGGGGCTAAATTTGAATTCAGTCACAAAGAAAATTCCTACAAAGTTAAAGGTAAAAATTTACAAGGAACATCAATGTTACTTGATGAAGCTTCCGTAACAGGTACTGCTAATATCATAATGGCAGCAGTGCTAGCTAAGGGAACAACGACTATTTATAATGCAGCTTGCGAACCCTACATTCAGCAGCTTTGCAAAATGCTTGTAAGCATGGGAGCAAAAATTTCGGGTATTGCATCGAATCTATTAACAATTGAAGGAGTAACAGAACTTGGCGGTTGCACTCATCATATTTTACCTGACATGATTGAAGTTGGCAGTTTTATTGGACTAGCAGCTATGACAGGATCGGAAATTACAATTAAGAATGTTTCATACGAGAATTTGGGAATTATACCAGCATCCTTTCGAAGATTAGGTATTCAGTTCGAAAAGATTGGTGACGATATTTATATCCCTGAAAATAAACATTACGAAATAGAGACTTTTATTGATGGATCTATAATGACCATAGCAGACGCACCTTGGCCTGGCCTTACTCCTGATCTACTTAGTGTATTTCTTGTAATTGCCACACAAGCTAAAGGCAGTGTTTTGATTCATCAAAAAATGTTTGAAAGCCGCTTGTTTTTTGTAGATAAGCTTATTGACATGGGAGCCCAAATTATTCTGTGCGATCCACACAGGGCTTCGGTTGTAGGGTTAGATAATCAGATTCAGCTTAGAGCTACTAATATGATATCACCAGATATTCGTGCAGGCGTTGCATTATTAATTGCTGCATTATCGGCAGATGGTATAAGTACAATTCATAATATAGAACAAATTGACCGTGGATATCAAAACATTGATCTCCGATTAAAAGCAATTGGTGCAGATATTACCAGAGTAAGTTAATCATTTACAATCATAAAACACAAATATGCCATTTTGACTGTAAAACAGTTTTGGCAAATATTTTGATTACAACAGGCATATAATAAAAATAATTTAAAACTATTCAAATTACACTGAGATGACTAAGAAAGAGAAAAAAGGGGAAAAGAAAGAAGAAGAAACAACTCAGCATGAACAAGAGAGTAATTCACAATCAAATACAATAGAAGAAGCTGAACAGGTAGATGTAAAAGTAGAAGAAAAGAAAGAAGAAGTAAAATCTGAAAAATCAGATAAAGAAAAACTGGACGAACTTAATGATAAATATCTTCGTTTGGCTGCTGAATATGATAATTACCGTAAACGTACCCTAAAAGAAAAAATGGAATTATCTAAATCGGCAGGAGCTGATATATTGGTAAACATGCTTCCTGTGATTGATGATTTTGAACGTGCACTTGGTCACTTGGATCAAGCAAAGGATATGAGCGCTGTAAAAGATGGAATAACCCTGATTTACAACAAATTCTCTGAATTCTTAAAACAACGAGGAGTAAAAGAGATTGAAGCTAAAGAGAAAGAATTTGATACTGATTTACACGAAGCCATTACAAAAATACCAGCACCAAACGATGAACTTAAAGGAAAAGTAGTTGATGTAGTTGAAAAAGGATATTATCTGTACGATAAAGTAATTCGCTTTTCGAAGGTAGTTATTGGTGAATAAAGATTAGAAATATTGATTTATTGAAATAAAAAATGTCGAAGAGAGATTATTACGAAATATTAGGAGTTTCGAAAAGCGCAAGTCAGGATGAGATAAAGAAAGCTTACCGGCAACAAGCATTAAAATATCATCCGGATAAAAATCCAGGAGATAAAGATGCTGAAAACAAGTTTAAAGAGGCTGCTGAAGCCTACGAGATTCTGGGTAACCAAGACAAGAGAGCTCGTTATGATCGATATGGCCATGCTGGAGTTGGTGGAGCATCGGGAAATGGATTTAGTGGTGGCGGAATGACTATGGAAGATATTTTCGAGAACTTTGGAGATATTTTTGGTAGTGCTTTTGGAGGTAGTTTTGGTGGATTTAGTAGTTTTGGCGGATTTGGAGGAAGCTCAAGACAACGATCGAGGAGAGTTAATAAAGGATCCAACTTACGTGTAAAAGTATCTCTCGATTTAAAAGAAATTGCACATGGTGTAACCAAAAAGATAAAAGTTAATAAGTATGTTACCTGCAAACCATGCGATGGTTCAGGTGCTGCCAATTCATCAGGATTTAGTACATGTACGACCTGTAATGGTAGTGGCCAAGTAATAAAAGTTACCAGTACCTTTTTAGGACAAATGCAAACTGCAGCAGTTTGTCCGGCATGCGGAGGAGATGGCAAAATAATTACCAATAAATGTACAAGTTGTCATGGCGAAGGTATTGTAAAAGACACAGAAGTTATTTCATTAGATATTCCAGCAGGTGTAGCGGAAGGAATGCAACTTTCAGTTAATGGAAAAGGTAATGCTCCACGCAGAGGTGGAGTTAACGGCGACCTGATTGTACTTATCCATGAAGAAAAAGATCCTGATCTCATTCGAGATGGGAATGACCTGATTTATGGATTATACTTGACCTTTGCAGAAGCCGCCTTAGGCGCCCCAGTTGAAATACCTACCGTTGATGGAATAGTTAAAATAAAAATTGAACCTGGCACACAACCTGGTAAGATATTGCGTTTGAGAGGCAAAGGGCTACCTGAAGTAAACGGTTATGGACGCGGTGATTTGCTTGTTAATATTAATGTTTGGATACCAAAAACGCTAACCAAAGAAGAACAAAAAATTGTTGAACAGCTGTCTAAATCAACTAATTTTACACCCAATCCAGATGCGTCTGATAAGAATTTTTTCGAAAAGATGAAGAACTTTTTTGAATAACTGCAATTAGCATTGAAATAAATGAACCCTAACCAATACTGGTTGGGGTTTGTTGTAAATGCTTGCCAAAATTCTTATATTATGACAAATTAATCATTCTGTTCCTCAAAATACCTACTATTTTAAGATAAATAAACTTTAAGCTTTTTTTCTTTAATTTATTCTAAATTAAAAACCAACTAAGAAATATATTTAACGCCATGATAAAAAGAATCACCTTTTTCATAAGTTTTATTCTTTACTGCAATGCATTATTTGCACAGTTTGATTTTAAAACCATTGCTGAAGAATCAGAATTTCAGTCCACATCAAGACATGAAGATGTAATCCGATTTATAGAACAGCTTAAAAATGCCTCTCCCTATATAAAAGTTGAAAATATTGCAACAACTACCGAAGGCAGAGAAATACCATTACTTATTGTGGGCAATCCTTTACCCAATTCACCAGCCGAAATGGTAAATGATTCAAGAGTTGTGGTTTACATTCAGGCAAATATACACTCAGGTGAAGTGGAAGGAAAAGAAGCATCATTAATGTTTGTAAGAGATTTACTTAAAAATAAGAATAAAGATATTTTAAGGGATGTCATTTTGCTTGTGTGTCCAAACCTGAATGCCGATGGGAACGAACGCATTAGCACACAGAACAGAACCAACCAGAATGGCCCGGCAGGTGTTGGTGTAAGATACAACAGTTTGTTTTTGGATCTTAACCGTGATGCAATGAAAGTGGATTCAGAAGAAATGCATGGAGTAATCTCGAATGTTTTAAATCGCTGGGATCCTTCGGTAATTCTGGATTGCCATACTACAAATGGCTCTTATCATCAGGAGCCAGTTACATTTACATGGATTATGAATCCGAATGGAGACCGCAACCTTATTAATTACATGCGAGATAAAATGATGCCTCAAGTTTCGAAAATATTGCTTGACGAATACAAAACACTAAACTGTTTCTATGGCGAATTTATTGACCAGAGAAATTACGAACAAGGGTGGATTTCGTATGCTGCCGAACCTAGATACTTCAGTAATTATGTAGGTGTAAGAAATCGTTTAGGAATACTTAACGAGAATTATGTGTATGCCGATTACAAATCAAGAGTTGAGGGATGCTATAATTTAATTCAATCGCTGCTCGACTACTCGTCGAAAAACAAAAAGGAAATCAAAGAACTGGTTTATCAGGCTGATCAGAAAATGTTAACAAAAGGCTCTGATTTGGCTGGCACAGATTTGTTTGCATTAACATACAACGGACAACCGACTCCTGAAAAAGTTACTATTTTAACCTACGAAGCCGAACCTTATACAGATCAAAATGGCAGAGAGCGTTTCAAAAAAACAGATAGAAAAAGAACTGTTACTGTTCCCTACATTGCAGATTATTATCCTGTTGAAAGCATTAAATATCCCTATGCATATATTCTAGGTATTGATGATCCACGTATTATGGAAAATTTAAAAATCCATGGAATACAAATTGAAAGACTTGCTGATTCGGTTACCCTTGATATTGAAAAGTTTGAAATTGAAGAACTTAAACCAGCACAACGACTAAACCAGGGACACTATACCAATTCTGTGAAAGGCAAATATGTAAAAGAAATAATGCATTTCAAAAAAGGAAAATACATTATTAAAACATCGCAAAAATTAGGCAATCTGGCAGTTTATTTGCTCGAACCACAATCTGATGATGGATTATTGCTTTGGAATTTCTTCGACCGCTACCTTGTTCCGCAATGGGGACGAGGGTATTATGCATATCCGGTTTACAGAGTGCAAAATCCTATTGGATTAGATACTATTTAGTATCTAATATGAAAACTTGACATCAAGTCAACTTTGTTGTTTTCTCGCGTTAAAATACAATTTGATAGATTTTTATTCTTTAAATATCAATTTTTATTGATTATTTTCACGTATTCTTTCTAAATACAGAACTTGACTAACGTTATGTGTGTATTTAATGTTAATATCTCAAGACTTAAGGTAATAACTTTAACTTCATTTTTTTTCATTCGATCCTATTATTTCTGTAATTGCCTTTTCTAAAACCTTAACACTCTAATTATGAAACACAATTTACTCTTAATAAGAGCAGGTATTTTATTAATACTGTTCTTTATTTTTGGTCAATCTACGTTTGGCCAGGTGCCCCCAAGTGATTTAAGTGGACAAGATCTAAGAACCTGGTTAAAAACAAACTACTACGATGGACAGCATGTAACCTTGGGTTACGATCAGGCAAGAGTCCGTCTTTACAATTACATTGATAACGAGAGCGGTAAAATAACCTGTGTTTATTCAGGTTATCAAGTAAACAGCCCTTATGGTGGCACCACGACATATCCTGCTCCAATCAATTGCGAACACACAATACCCCAGAGTTTCTTTAATGAAGCAAATCCGATGGTTTCAGATTTACATCATTTGTTCCCTACACATGAAAATGTAAATAGTACCAGATCAAATTATCCATTTGCTGAAATACCCGATAATACAACAACAAAATGGATGTATCTGGCAACAACCCAAACTACAATTCCCACTTCGAACATAGATCTTTATAGCGAATATGCAAATTATACCTTCGAGCCACGCGAAGACGATAAGGGAAACGTGGCAAGAGCAATTTTCTATTTTTATACTATGTATCCAACACAGGCCGGAGCAATGAGTTTGGTTGGTGATATCAATACTTTTTATCAATGGCATTTGTCTGATCCTGTTGATGCAAAAGAGATTGAACGAAACGGACAAATTGAAACTTATCAGGGTGACAGAAATCCTTATATTGACTATCCTGATATCGTAGCAAGAGCATGGGGCCTTACTCCTGTTAACACAGCTCCAAATACTCCAACATTAGCAGCAGCTTCAAATTCTAGCTCAATTAATCTTTCGTGGAATAATGTTGAAAATGAAACTGGATATAAAATCTACAAATCAACCACCGGATCAAGCTTTACTTTGCTGACAACATTAACAGCAAATATTATTAGTTATTCTGATGCAAATGTTGTTTCTGGTCAAAATTATTACTACTACATTACTGCATATAATGATTACGGCGCAAGTTCAGCAAGCAATACCGTAGTTAAACAACTCGAATCAGGTGGTGGAACAGGCATAATTAGTGATTTAATTTTTTCAGAATATATTGAGGGATCATCAAACAACAAGGGTCTTGAAATTGCAAACTTTACAGGAGCCTCTGTTGATTTATCGAATTATGCAATTCGAAAACAAATCAATGGTGCAGGTGATTGGAGTACTCAGTTAACTTTAAGCGGGACATTAGCGAATGGAGATGTTTATGTAATTGTAAATACATCTGCTTCTTCAACTATGAAAGCTGTTGCAGACCTTATAACTGGTGTTGATGCGTTGACATTTAATGGTAACGATCCTGTTGGATTATTCAAGAATGGAACTTTGATTGATATAATAGGAGTATTTAATAGCACAACCGTTTTTGCTGCGGATGTAACCCTTGTAAGAAAGTCAACTGTTTATTCGCCAAGTACAACTTATACAACAAGTCAGTGGACAAGTTACCCGATTGATACGTATACTTATTTGGGTACACATACTGTTGATGGTGGTACTATTGATACACAAGCACCAACTGCCCCAACCAGTTTAGCTTCTGCAAGTATAGCTCAAACTACTTTCACATTAAGCTGGACAGCTTCTACAGATAATGTTGGAGTTACAGGATACGAAATCTACCAAAACGGAACTTTAAAAGGCACTTCAACTTCAACCAGTTATAATGTTACTGGCTTAACTGCTGCTACAACTTATTCGTTTACTGTTAAAGCAAAAGATGCTGCTGGTAATGTTTCTGCTGCGAGCACTGCTCTAAGTGTAACAACTGCTTCTGAAACAGCAAGCTATTGTACTTCACTTGGAAGCAATTACAGTTATGAATGGATTGCAAAAGTTGTTATTGGTACATTTACAAATACATCTACTGCTGCAGGTTATACAGACTTTACAAGTAAAACTGTTACATTAACAGCCGGCAGTTCGTATAGTGTATCATTAACTCCTGGATTTGCAAGCACAGCATACAATGAGTATTGGAAAATCTGGATCGATTATAATAATGATAAAGATTTTGATGATGCTAATGAACTTGCATTTGATGGTGGAGCATTGTTAAGTACAGTTGAAACTGGAACATTAGTAGTTCCTTCAACTGCATCAGGTACAACCCGTATGAGAGTATCAATGAAATACAATGCTGCTCAAACTGCTTGCGAAACTTTCAGTTATGGTGAGGTTGAAGATTATACTGTTACTTTTGGTGCTGTAGTTCCTGATACACAGGCTCCAACTGCTCCAACTAGTTTAACTGCTGCAAGTATAACTCAAACTACTTTTA
>MEOE01000002.1 GCA_001768565.1 Bacteroidetes bacterium GWF2_33_16
AAATTTCTTTGTCAGTTGAGTTTTTTTTCTTCATACGATTGCACTTTAATTTGTCAATTAAAGTGTCAACCTATTTCAGGACAAGACAGTTTCTAAATTTGCCTACAATGGTTGCGCTTACATTTTGTGCGGGTACTCTATTTTTTGGTAATTAAGTTAAAGGTAGTAAAAAAATACGTGCCTGCCAAGGCTGGTAGACTGAAGGCATTTAAATGGTGGTAGGAAGACAACACAAAAAAACAGAATAAAACGGCTTGTCTGCTTTAGGAATGTTAGCGCTATTAATGTTCCTAACCACCTTTAATAAATTTATAGACAGTATAAAAAATCATAAACCGTCTGAATTGACCGTAGAGAAATCTCCGTAGGCAAAACAGTATCTTTTAAGAAATGTTCTTATCGAGCGTTTTTTATCTTTTTAGAATACTTTCTCTTCTACTAATTCTCCATTTTTATAAAATTCTTCTTTAGATTTTTCTCCAGTTTCGCTCCACATTATTTGTTTTCCCTCTTTCTTATCATTATTGAATTTTACGGTTGAAGAAACTATTCCGTTTTCATAATACCACTTCCATTCTCCTGTTCTCATATTATTTACCATTTCTCCTTCGGAATATGCCTGACCGGATTCAAAAAAGTATTTTTGCAGACCTGTCAACATGCCATTAACATATTGTAATTCCTCAATTGTATTGCCATTAGATTCGTAGTGCACTTTCCATAACCCGTTTCTAAGGCCGTCTTTTATTTCGCCAGTTTCAAATACTGATAAACCATCTTTATAATAAGAATTATAATTGCCAAAACCGTTCTTAACAATTTGGTTTTCATTGATATCCCAAGAATTCATTAATAAATACATATCATTTAGGAATTCACCTTCTTCTTTTATTTTTCCATTTTCATAAAAGATTTTCCATTTGCCAACCTTAATTCCATCTCTCACTTCTCCTGTTAACAATACTTGTCCGGTAGGTGAAAATGATTTGTAAATACCATTACCATTAACTACCAGTTGATTTCCATTTATGTCCCATGCGTTTTTTATAGAGATTTTATCAGAATAATCAATTTCTTCGAACAATTGACCGTTTTCGAAATAGGTAATCCAATTTCCAAAAGGTTTTCCTTCTTTCATATTTCCATTGGAACTTAATTGACCATTAGTATAATAAGATTTCCAAATACTATCTTGGGCATTTCTATTGAAAAATCCAGACTGTAATAATCCCCCATTTTCATATTTATAAATCCATTTTCCATGCATCCTGCCTTCATAAAAACTGCCTGAATCACTTAAAATACCATTGTTGTAATAGTTAATCCATACTCCATGTTCAAGGCCTTTTTTATAATTTCCAATTTTTTTTAATTGCCCGGTCTCGTTGTACCATTGCCATAAACTATCAGGAAACCCATTATTATAGTATCCAATTAATTGTATATTCCCGTTTTCGTAATAATAAGTCCATTTACCATGTTCTTTACTTTTCATTAGTTCTCCCTCAGACATCTTTTTTCCTGATTCATACTTATATGTTTTTAATCCACTCACACCCTCGTTTATTTTTACTATTAAGAATAATAAAATAACAAAACTTACCATTATTAAAGGTGTTCTGAATCTTTGATTAGAAGGTCTTCCATCAAAATCCTTTGATTTTAGTTTTAGTAATAATTCATTTGACAATCTTCTAAAGGCAAATCTATATCCAGCATAAATAGCTAATCCATAGAACAGGATATCCATAGGATTAAATGATTCTATTAGTATGCTTATGATTAAACTAAAATTCAGATAAGTAAGGGTTTCAAAATATCCAAATGATTGTTCTTGAGCTATTAACCCCACTTGAATAAATAAATTACCGAAAATGCATCCAAATAATGACAATGCAGCACCTAGGTAACCATATTTTTTATCAATACCTGCACCAAAGAATTGAACTGAATAACCTACTACTATTCCAACTCCAATTGCCATATATCCAATCTGAAACTTGGTTGCAAGAGTTATAATAGCCCATATAATTGCACTCAGAAAAGTTGCCAAAGAACCCGCAATTAATGCATAAATGAAATCCTGATGATTTTTAAGCTTATTTATTGCATTTTCATCTAGTTTAATTATAATTTCTTCATTACTTATTTCTTTTTCAATAGCAGTGCTTTCGATAACTGAAGTATCGTGTTTAAAATTTACACAAGTACCTTCAAAATCAGCAATTTTATTTGTAAGACTGCATATTGTACCCATTTTGAGGTCAAGTTTTCTGTTAATGCATTTTCTGCAAAATTCGAGATGTTCTTTTCGTGTCATGTATTGTGTTTTTAATAAATGCTTAATAGAGTTTGTGGCCTAATGTTAGCAAACGTATTTATTCCAATTCAATCCTATAAAAGTTAGGAACTGCATTTTTAAATTTGCCAGTTTCATAAAAGAAATTTGCCATTTCTAATGCATTACCTTGTGAGTTTTTATTTGAACTTAAAGTATACCAGTTTGGCATCATATAGACTTCTGACTTAACTATTGTGCCTGTTTGATCAGCAATTGTATTAAGTTCATCCAAATTATCTGAATTTTCCACCTTAACTAAAAACTCATCACTATAACTCATATAATCATATTGTACTCCTCCAAATAACATATCACAATCATATACATAGCTAGCAAATATAACTATTTCATTCTTGTAAAATTTTTCAATTATATTTTTAATTTCACTACAATTCATACTAGATGTAAATTTGCATAAAGCTTTTTTACTATTAATATTGTATTCATTAATTTCGACTTCAAAATTAGAATCAAGTGTTGCTTCATCTTCTATAAATGAGTAAATTTCACTATTAGTAGCTGAATAATCAAAGCCGATGAAAATATAATTTTGTAAAATATTACTACCAATACTTATTTTTTCCGACTGCTCATAATAGTAGTGTTTTTCAAGACAGTTATTATCAGATTCTGATATGTTGTTTTCTTCACAAGAGAATAGAATTACAATGAGTATTCCAGGCGAAATTAAAGTTCTTTTCATTTTTATTATTTATTTTATTGAATTCTGTGTCTCTCTCATAATATGTTTGCTACGGTCCACGGTTTTGTTACGTGCGGGTTTGCCTCGTGTTTCATTATCACCCGTTGATAATGAAACATAAAAGTAATGAAACCATATTAAACGACAAAACCCCGTCTTAAATTTGAACAGCTGTTACAGGCTGGTATTAACTACTGAAGATGAATACTAATTGGGAATGTCATCTTTATATTTACAGGTTTATCCTTCATATAGCCACACTCAAAATTAAATGAATTTCCTAATGCCCTTAAAATTGATTGTTCAATATATCCATTTCCACAACTTCTTTCAAATTTTATATTTTTAAGTTGTGAGTTTTTATCGATAACAAAACTTAGAAGGAATCTACCACAGAAAATATCACTTTCAATTATAGGACTATAAAAGCGAAGATTCTTTTGAAATTCAATTCTAAAGTTGCTTTCTTTATTCCTATAAACTGGCATACTGTCACATATATAAAATGCTGAATCATTTAATTGTGTTTCGTATGTAATAAATTCAGGATAGACAAAATTTGAATATTTAATCATCCATAATGTATCTTTTTCACTATCCAGTACATTAAATACTCCCAGTTTTTCTAAAGGAATAATTGTCTTTGCGAAACCTTTTTCAATTAGATTACCATGTTTTCTTGATAAAAAGAACAAAGAGTCATTGACTTGCATGTAATTCCAATTTTCAGAATATTGATTATAGTAAACTGTAACAATAGAGTCATGGATAGTCTTGAATGAATATATTTTATTTTCATGAAAAATTCTCTCATTATCATAATAAAAGCAATATTCTAATTTTGCAGAATCATTATCAAATTTTATAAGTTCACGCGAATAGTCGGCCCGATAATATATATTTTTAGCATAGAAAGAAAGAATATCTACAGAATCAGATTCAGAATAATATTTTATCTGATTGTCAAGCAGCAAAGTGTCTTGAGAATAACTTTTACTACTGATTAAAAATAAAAACAAAAAAATATATACTGAACTTTTCATAATACTTGCCTGTAACGGTCTCGGGATAGCCCTGATTTCCTATCCACCATTAATAAAGTTTAAATGTAGTAAAAACTTGCCTACTGGCAAGCAGGTGTTTGAAAACCTGGTAATGATAATTTCGACTGAGGTAGAACCTCAGCCGGACTGGGGGTGTATATTATTTGTAAGGCAAACGTGAAATCTTAATTTTCGGAAACACCTTTTCGTAACGGTAGTGAAAAGCTGCGAACCATTCATTTACTCTATCTACTTTAGGTCCTAAAGTGATTTGATATACAGTATCTTTAATAGAAACCAGCTCTATGTAAACTCTAGGTGAGCTTATCCCCACATTGTATTTCTTTGGAAACTCTATTCCCTTTATGACTAAGCGCACTTCATTTTCGTTTTTGTAAGCATCGCTTTTAAATAAAAAGGCAATTTGGTTCAGGTATTTCTCCAATACAGTGCTATTTTCCACTTTTTTTGTGTAATTATATACTTTTACTTTAAGTTCTTCCATCAAATTCTCTAGTTCCTTACTCTTATTTGATTTTGGTATATAGAACTTGTCAAGCCCATTACGCATTACGTAAACCACGTGATATAAATTTATATCGCTTTCATCTTCTAAACGGGCTTCTCTATTTTTTTCGTTTGATAGAAAGTCCTTGATATCCTCAATAAATTTTTGTTTAAACAGAGTTATAGCGCATCCTTTGGCCTCTATACCTCTATCTTTTCCATAAAATCGCCACATATTAAGATTGTCTTGCATATCCTTAGTTACAAAGCTACCTATAAAGGGTTTCGGTGAAAAAGCTTTGGCAGAAAAGCCATTTTTACTTGAAGCATAAGACTTGTCATAGATAAAACTAAAGAACTCCTTACCTTCTGATGGATCATTCATACAATTTCCTTCGGATATTTGAAATTTGTTGTTGTTCAATACTAAACTTTCAAGTACTGATAAACTGGTATAATGAGTGATAAAATTCCTGTTAATTAATAATGTGTTTTTGATATTATTAATTAACTCTCCAATAAACCACAACTCAGGGACTTTAATCTGCTCTTTTAATTCTTCTATATAACCTTGGGCATACTTAGTACCTACATCCTTCTCATCCTTTGTGATTTCCAAATATTTATCAAAGTCAGATTTGATTTCATTCAGGTCAAATTTTATTTTATTTAGGTCAAAATTTTTACCTTTTTTTGATAATTTTTCTTTTTTTGCTAACCCTCTACCATAATATGCTTTTGCAAAATCAGGGCTGATTTCAATAGCTTTAGTATAATCGTCAATAGCTTTGTTATATATTTTTTTTGCTTTCCAAACATTTCCACGGTTAGAGTAATAATGATCTGTATAATCTGTTGCGTTTTTGATAGCTTTTGTAAAATCGTCAATTGCTTTATTATAATCTCCTCTAATTACCCATACAAGCCCCCTGTTATAGAATGCTAAATGATAGTTTGGATCGTGCTTTAACGCTTTACAATAATTTGAAAAGGCACCATCGTAATCTTTTAAATCGTGCAAAACATATCCCTTCCAAACATACAGTTCCGCTGCTTTACTCTCTTCTTTTTCAATAACTTCATCTGGTAGTAAATCAATTATATCCTTAAACTTGCTTTCCTTATAAAGTGCTTCAAGTTTTTTTATAAGATTACTGGTGGTTTCTTCCATAATTATGTTGAGTTGGATTAACGGTATTAAGAAATTATGAGCTATTATTTCCTCTCAAGAACCATTTCTTTGTTGAGTTTGGCTATATCACAGAAATATTCATTAACTGCTAATGGGTCTCCAAGATGGTTTTCATTTGCATTTCGAACCATGCACATGGTACAAAATTCTTTATCAGAACATTGAATGCATTTGGGAAAGTCATGTTTACGTAAGTTTCTTAAATAATTCACTTTTTCAGAACTATACCAAATATCATTCAGCGAAGTTTCTCTTACATTACCAACAACATAATCTTGCCAACCAGCACAAGGGTAAACATTTCCATTGTCTGCGATACAAATAGATAAACTACAAACACTACAAACAAAATCGTCAGGTTTAATATTTTTGTTTTCCTCAGCGTCGGTTTTTATTTGCTCCAAATATTTTGAATCATTTGTAATTTTATCGTTAATAACTTCTTTGATTTCATTAATTGATAAACGACAACTTAAATTTTGTGTTGTATGATCATATCTTGCTATGATAACATAATCTTCTCCAGCAAATACTCCATGCTTTTTAGCCCAATTAATTACATCATTGTAGCAATTTTTGTTTTGTTTTAATATTGGACAGCTTATTTGTAGTGGGATATCATTTTCGATTAGTTTTAAAATGGCGTTTTTTGTTTTTTTAAAACTTCCCTTCGTTTGGGTTATCTCATCGTGTATTTTAGAATTCATTGAATATAATGAGACTTGAACTCCTAAAAGAGGATTGGCCTTCAGTTCTTTGATAATTTCATCATTAAGTAATGTCAAATTACTAAGCACATTTACTGAAAAATCATATTCTCTGCATTTTTTTAAAAAATCACAAAAATTTTTATGTAACATTGGCTCACCACCACTTATCGTCAAGTGTAACAACTTCATATTTTTACATTGTTCTAATACATCATAAAATAAATCAGGTTCGATACTCCTTACTTTGGTATCATGTGGAATATAACAATGGAAACATCTTTCGTTACACTTGCTTGTGATTTCTATATGCAAGCTTGTAAGTTGAGGTTTACCTTTAAAGTGTTCTTCTAAAAAAAACTGTGTAGATTTTTCAGAGAATGTAACAGATAAGGAAAAATCATTTAACTTTTGTGGGTTTAATGATTTGTAGGAAAACTTTATATCTTTTTCATTACATTCCTGTAGTGTTCTACCAGATACAATAAAACCATTCTTTTCAAGTAAGTAATAAAATTCTTTGACATCTTTCAATATTGTTCTTAATTCAACATCTGGGAATTGCTTATTTATTTTTTTTGCAAGTACATTAAGAGACTGTGGTTTTCTAGTTAAAACAGACAAAAATATGGCTCCGCTTTCCGATATAATTTTGTCACCGATGTAGTTTTCGTTATTACCAATTCGTTTGTATCCGAAATTCCTATTATCGGTTATATATCCAAAAGACTCGTAGTTTCTGAATAATACATTAGATTTTTGCTTAAAAAACATAATAATTTTTCTTTTGAAATTAGGCGACGAGTTTTAAATTGCAAAACATCGCCGCCTGATTAATTTGTCTACTAACGTCCACCACGTGGACCTGGTGGATTACATGGTCTTCCACTTGGTCTGCTGTTCGGACGGCAATCTGCCATCTTTACAGTGCTTTGTGCCAAGATTTTTGGTTTTGTGTAATTCATGAGTTACCTCCTTCTTTAAATTATTAAAACTATCAATTTATAACGCGTAAAATAGAACAAAATCTATTTTTTGACATTATCGTGGTTTTATTAAAACATCTGAATGTTTCATCAACTTCAATGTGGCCTAACTATAGTATAAATACAATTAAATTATAATTATACTTTAAGAATTAACTATTAATGCAGTTTTATTGTACACTTTCTAATTTGTTTTAAAATTAATTAATTTCTTAAACAAAACCTCTTTTGTATTAAAAATTAACGAGTTACGTAAAACCGAATTAAAATAACCAGCCATACACTTATAAGTGTCTTTTTTTACCAAAATCTGACCCAGTTTATTTATGTTATACAGCAGGTTATTGAAAAATGGGGTGTTATTGTTGTCTTTTTTCCTGTTTTGTCATTCCGAGCCTGCCTGCCTGTCGGCAGGCGGAGCGAAGCTTGCCTGCGGCATGCAGGGAATCTTTAAATACGTTATGAATAGACTGCTTCAGTCGACCATTCTGGTCTCCTTCGCAGTGACTATCCTACTTGTTTGGTCATTGCGATCCCGATGGCTCCCGAAAGCTTTCGGGACTGGAGAAGCAATCTCTAAAGACTGCTTCGGCCTGTTTGCAGGCCTCGCAGTGACTATTTGTTAGGGGGTCGCAGTGACTAACGGTTTTCTTCGCAGTGATTATTAATTAAACTACTGATGCCGACAAATCTTCCCAACTGGGATTGATACTGTAAATTAAATTCTCTTTCTTTTTTCTTGACCCTGCTTTAATTTGCTTTTCGCGACCAATAGCATCACCAATAAGAAAATGAGTTTCGAAGTAAACCAACTTGTCAATATTATATCTCGAAGTAAAAGACCTGGGATTTGTTTTCGTTTTGTGTTCTTCGAGTCTGCGCTTAAGATCATTGGTAACTCCGGTATATAGCACAGTATTATTCTTATTTGTCAGGATGTAAACATATCCACCGGTAATTTTGAATGTCATAGTGTTGGGTTTTACAATCTAAAATAATATTATTTTTCTTATAGTCATAACGAGCCTGCCTGCCGGCTTGACCGCCGGGAGTGGTTTTAACTGCCACAGGAAGTCAGGTAGGCGTAGCGAAGTTATCTTTTAAAAGACTGCTTCGGCCTGTTTGCAGGCCTCGCAGTGACTATCCAATAGGGGAGAGCAGTGACTAAAATAATTTTAACAATCCGCTTGTCTCTGTTCAACTATTGGTTTGCCTCTTTTTAACTTCCAAATCCCTCAATTCACAATAGTTCCAGAAGCTTTATAGCCCGGTTTCGCTGGTGCGATTGTCAACAGGAAAATAAAAGTTATTAACAAAGTGGTAAAAAATGGGATAAAGTGGTAGAATGTGGGAAATTTTTATATATTTTTACAAGTTAAATAGCGGGTTTAATGGCAACATTCATTGGAGATTATAATTGCAAGGTTGATGAGAAAGGTCGTGTTACTTTTCCGGCAACGCTTAAAAAGCAGATGAGCTCTGCTTCCAGTGATCGTTTTGTCGTTAAAACAGACATCTTCGAAAAATGTCTTATTCTTTTTCCAATAGAAGAATGGGAACGTCAAAATGCTATTATCAGAAGTAAAATAAATCCTTATAATAAAGAACATAATAAGTTCTTACGAAACTTTTACAAAGGCTCAGCTGAAGTAACGCTTGATAGCAGTAATCGCTTGCTTATACCAAAACGTTTGCTCGACATAGCAGATATCTCTAAAGAAGCAATTTTGGCTGGACAGGATGGCAAAATTGAAATTTGGTCGAAAGATTTGTATGAAGCAATGGGAGAAAATCAGGATGATTTTGCAACATTGGCCGAAAAAATTATGGGAGGTAATTTAAATCAAGAAATGGGATAGAAATGGCTTACCATATACCGGTTTTACTGAAAGAAAGTATTGATGGCTTAAATATAAAGCCAGATGGGATTTATGTCGATGTAACTTTTGGTGGAGGCGGTCACTCCCGCGAAATAATCAAACACCTTAAAACCGGAAAACTAATTGCTTTTGATCAGGACGATGATGCTCAGCAGAATTTAATTGATGATAAAAGGTTTCTTTTTGTAAATCATAATTTCCGTTTTCTAAAAAACTTCCTGAAATATTATAAAATTAATAAGGTGGATGGAGTTTTAGCCGATCTGGGTCTCTCTTCTCATCATATTGATCAACCTGAGAGGGGTTTTTCTTTTCGCTATGATGGCAAATTGGATATGAGGATGAATCAGAGCGCAAAATTATCGGCTCATGAAATTGTAAACACGTTTTCGGAGCAACAACTTTCTAAGATCTTTTGGGAGTATGGTGAGCTTGATAATGGAAGGAAGCTTGCAAAAGCAATAATAACGGGGCGTCAGGTTTCTGAAATAAAAGATATAAAAGCATTGGTAGAGGTTTTAACGCCATTTCTGCCAAAACATGCTGAGCATAAATTTTTGGCAAAAGTATTTCAGGCGTTGCGAATTGAGGTAAACAGAGAAATGGAGTTTTTAAAGGAAATGTTGTTGCAAACTATTGATGTTATTAAACCTGGTGGCCGGCTGGTGGTAATTACATATCATTCGCTGGAAGATAGATTGGTAAAAAATTTTATTAGAAGTGGCCAGTTTGAAGGCGATGCTGAAAAGGATTTTTTTGGAAATACAAAGGTTCCTTTTGCTGCTGTAAACAGGAAAATTATTATCCCAACAAATAAAGAAATTGAAGATAATAACAGAGCACGAAGCGCCAAATTACGAATAGCAGAAAGAAATTAATGGTCGAAAGTAAAGAACATATTGAGTTTATTGATGAGAAAAAAGAACCAAAAAAAACAAGAAAAGGTTCTTTTAGGGACGTTCTTGATGGTTCATTATTAACAAATGAATGGGTTGTGCGGCAATTGCCATATATAATATTTTTGGTGGTATTGGCATTTGTGTATATAGGCAATAGATATCACGCCGAAAGAATGGTACGAAGGAATATAGTGTTGCAGAAAGAAATTAATGATTTACGAGCCGAATCGATTACAACTGCTGCTGAGCTTATGCTTATTAGCAAACAGTCGGAAGTAGCCAAGCAGGTTAAAGAAAGAGGACTCGATCTAGAAGAATCGGTTGTGCCTCCGAAAAAAATTGTAATTAATTAATACTTATAGATGCCTTTAAAAAAGGAAATAGTAATGAGAGTCGGTGTAGTGTATGTATTTATGCTACTGCTTGGTATTGCTATTCTTGCAAAGGTATTGTATTTGCAGATTATTGAAGGGGTTAAATGGCGCGAAAAAGCACAGGTGCTGAGTTTAAAAGATATAACTATTGAAGCAAACAGAGGAGATATCCTAGATGCTGATGGACGACTTCTTGCAAGCTCTGTGCCTTTTTATGAAATAAGAATGGATACTCGTAGCTCCGGAATGGATAGTCATATGTTTAATACAAAAATTGATTCTTTGGCTTTATGTTTATCCAGACTCTTCCGCGACAAACCAGCTTCTGAATACAAGGCTGAAATACTTAAGGCAAGAAGAAATGGTGAGCGATTTCATCTCCTTAAACGCAGGGTAAATTATATTCAATTAAAGAAAATGAGAAGTTTCCCAATATTTCGATTGGGTTCTAATAAGGGAGGATTTATCCCGGTTCAAACAAACATGCGAATTCAACCTCATGCTAGTCTTGCTTCCAGAACAATTGGTCGTACTACTCAGGGAGAAAGAGGTAATGTGGTTGGTATTGAAGGTGCTTATGATGAAGAATTGAGTGGAGTTAATGGAGTAAGACTAATGCAGCGGCTTCCGGGCAATGTATGGATGCCTGTAAACGATGGTAATGAAGTGGAGCCAAAAGACGGAATGGATGTGCTTTCTACTATCGATGTTAATATTCAGGATGTAGCCGAGAATGCATTACGAAAACAACTTTCAAAACACAATGCCCATCATGGTACTGCAATTTTAATGGAAGTTAAAACCGGCGAAATAAAAGCAATAGCCAATCTGGAAAAAAACAGTTATGGTGAATACAAGGAAACTTACAATTATGCTATTGGTGAGAGTGCCGAGCCCGGTTCAACTTTTAAGCTGGCATCAATGATTGCAATTCTTGAAGATGGATATGTCGATTTGGATGATACAATAGATACTGGAAATGGGGTGGTTTACTATTATGATCAGAAAGTTACCGACACAAAAGAAGGTGGTTATGGAGTGCTCTCGGTAAAAGAAATTTTCGAGTATTCATCAAATGTGGGAATATCAAGAATAATTACTGATCACTATAAAGGGAAGGAAGAAAAATTTATTAATCGACTATATCGAATGAACCTTAATAGCAAGGTGGGTATTGATGTGAGAGGCGAAGGTCGTCCGGAAATTAAATTTCCCGGTGATAAATATTGGTCTGGTGTGTCATTACCTATGATGTCGATTGGTTATGAAGTAAAAATGGCTCCAATACAAACTCTTACATTGTATAATGCTGTGGCTAATAATGGTCGAATGGTTCGACCACGTCTTGTTAAGGAAATAATGTTTCACGGTAGAACGGTAAAATCTTTTGAACCCGAAATTATTAATCAATCTATTTGTTCCCGATCAACATTAAAGAAAGTAAAAACTATGTTGGAGGGAGTAGTAGAAAATGGTACAGCCAATAATTTAAAGAACAAAACATATAAAATAGCCGGAAAAACGGGTACTGCACAAATAGCTCGAAAAGGAAAGGGATATAAGGAGCAAGGAAGATTAAGCTATCAGGCTTCTTTTGTTGGATATTTTCCTGCTGATAATCCTCAGTATTCATGTATTGTTGTTATTAGTTCTCCTTCAAATTACGTCTATTATGGCAATCTGGTTGCGGGACCTGTATTTAAAGAGATTGCTGATAAGGTTTATGCAAAAAGCTTCGATATTCATGAAAGTATTGATGATATGGATTTGGCAACTAATGGGGAATCATTATTGCCTTATACAAAGAATAGCTATTACAAAGAATTAAAGTATGTGTTGAAACACCTTGATATTGATGTTGATGATGATAATATTACGTCTGATTGGGTTGTAACTAATAGAAAAGATGATGCAATAGATCTTAAGAACAGGTTTGTTGATAAAAACCTTATGCCTAACGTGGTTGGGATGGGACTGAAAGATGGATTGTTCATTCTTGAAAATGCCGGGCTGAGTGTTGAGTTTAATGGCAGAGGAAGTATTGTTGGTCAATCAATACAACAAGGATCGGTTATTCACAGAGGAAATAGTGTAACTCTACAAATGTCAATTAATTAGTTGAATGAAGATATTAAGCGAAATAGTACAGTTTGTGCCAATTAAAAAAGTAATTGGAAGTACGGAGATTCCTTTTACCTCAATTGTTTTTGACTCTAGAAAAGTAAATAGGGGTTGTCTTTTTGTTGCAGTTAAAGGAACAAATTCCGATGGACACCAATATATTTCTTCATCTATTGATAATGGTGCAATAGCAATTATTTGTGAAATATTGCCAAATGAAATAAATAAAGATATTACTTATATACAAGTTGAATGCACATCAAAAACACTTGGGCTTATAGCATCGGCATTTTATAATTATCCATCTAAAAAACTTAAACTGGTAGGTATTACTGGAACAAATGGGAAAACCACCACGGCAACTTTACTTTACCTAATGGTTCGAAAGTTGGGTTTTAAAGCTGGTTTGCTTTCTACTGTGCGCAACTATGTTGATGATAATGCGATAGAAGCAACCCATACAACACCCGATGCTGTACAGATAAATAAGCTGCTCAATGATATGGTTATTGCAGGATGCGAGTATTGCTTTATGGAAGTAAGTTCGCACGCTATTGATCAGGAGCGTATTTCGGGATTACAATTTGCAGGTGGTGTTTTTACAAATATTACTCATGATCATCTCGATTATCATAAAACCTTTGCCGAATATATTAAAGCAAAGAAAAAATTCTTTGATGAACTAAGCTCTGAAAGTTTTGCTTTGGTCAATGCTGATGATAAAAACTCTGGAGTAATGGTTCAGAATACAAAAGCCAAATCCAGAACATTTGCGTTACAGTCGGTGGCTGATTTTAAAGCACGAATTATAGAAAGCCATTTTGATGGCAGTATGCTTTCGGTTGATAACAATGATGTTTGGACTTTCTTTGTTGGGCGGTTTAATGCATATAATCTGTTGGGTGTTTATGCATCGCTCAATTTGCTTGGATTTAATAAAGACGAGATTCTTACTGCACTTAGTGAAATGAAACCCGTTGAAGGTCGATTCGAGAGTTTCCGTTCGCCAAATGGCATAACTGCTATTGTCGATTATGCGCATACTCCTGATGCATTATTAAATGTGCTGAATGCTATAAATCAAATTCGCAATGATGATCAAAATGTAATTACTGTTGTTGGAGCTGGAGGTGATCGCGACAAAACCAAACGACCCGAAATGGCTAAGATTGCTGCACTAAATAGTAATAAGGTTATTCTTACTTCAGATAATCCACGATCGGAAAATCCGATAACAATTATTGAGGAAATGAAAGCGGGTATTGATATTGTAAGCATGAAAAACGTGTTGGCAATAACTGATCGAAAGGAAGCAATTCGCACAGCTTGTTTGCTTGCAAAATCAGGTGATGTTATTCTTATTGCAGGTAAAGGACATGAAACATATCAGGAAATTAAAGGAGTAAAGCATCATTTTGATGATAGAGAAATAATAAATCAACTATTTAACGAACTATATAACTAACTGATATATGCTTTTTTATTTATTTGAACTTTTAGAAAAAATGAACTTCCCCGGGGCAGGAGTATTTCAATATATTTCGTTCCGATCGGCAGCTACTATGATTACATCCTTGTTAATCTCTCTTGTGTTTGGTAAGCAAATAATTAATTATTTGCGCAAACAGCAAATAGGCGAGGATATTCGAGATTTAGGATTGGATGGGCAAATGAGTAAAAAAGGTACTCCTACAATGGGTGGAATAATTATTCTGGCATCCATAGTTATTCCTACTTTGCTTTTTGGCAATTTAAAAAATGTTTATGTGCAGCTAATGCTTATAGCTACTGTATGGCTTGGATTAATTGGTTTTACGGATGATTATATTAAAATTTTCAGAAAAAATAAAAAAGGTCTTGCCGGTAAATTTAAAATACTTGGGCAGGTTGGACTAGGTCTTATAGTAGGTATTACTTTATATGTAAGTGATGATGCCATTATTCGTGAAAAATTTACTGAAAAGAAAACAATTGATACTGAGCAAACTATTGAAAATGGAGATTATTCTAATGAGCAGGTAGTAGTTTATACTAAAGATTTAAAATCAACAAAAACAACAATACCATTTTTTAAAAATAATGAGTTCGATTATGCTTACCTGGTTTCGTTTTTAGGTGATAAAAGCCAAAAATTTGCATGGATTGTATTTGTGATTGTTGTAATAATAATTATTACTGCCGTTTCAAATGGAGCAAATCTGACAGATGGACTAGATGGCTTGGCCACTGGCACATCAGCCATAATTGGAACTACACTAGGTGTTTTTGCATATCTCTCCGGAAATATTATTTATGCCGACTACCTAAATATAATGTATATCCCATTTACTGGAGAGTTGGTAGTGTTTATGAGTGCATTTATTGGTGCAACCGTTGGCTTTTTATGGTACAATTCATATCCTGCTCAGGTTTTCATGGGCGATACCGGAAGTCTTACCCTTGGAGGAATAATTGCAGTATTTGCAATTATCATACGAAAAGAATTATTAATTCCTATTTTATGCGGAATCTTCTTAGTAGAGAGCCTCTCGGTTATGATGCAAGTTAGTTATTTTAAGTATACAAGGAGAAAATATGGAGAAGGTCGCAGAATATTTAAAATGTCTCCTTTGCATCATCATTTTCAAATGAAAGGATATCCTGAGCCAAAAATAGTAATGCGATTTATGATCGTTGGGATTTTATTGGCTGTAATTACTATTGTTACATTAAAAATCAGATAATAAAAATGAGTACACGAATAGTCATATTAGGTGCAGGCGAAAGTGGAGTAGGGTCAGCTATTCTTGCTCAAAAGAATGGTGCACAAGTGTTTGTGTCTGATTTTGGAAAGATATCAGATAAGTACAAGCAAAAACTGAATGATTATAAAATTGAGTGGGAAGAAGGTACACACACTTTCGAAAAAATAATAAATGCTGATGAAATTATAAAAAGTCCCGGAATACCTGAGAAAGTCGAAATTGTTCAAAAAGCAATTGAAAAAGGGATTCCAGTAATTTCAGAAATTGAATATGCAGCCAGATATACTAATGCTTATAAGATTTGCATTACAGGAAGTAATGGTAAAACCACTACTACCACTTTAATTCATTATATTTTAAAAACAGCAGGTTTAAATGTAGGAATTGCTGGAAATGTTGGTCAGAGTTGGGCCCTTCAGGTGGCCGAATGTAATTACGATTATTATGTAATTGAGTTAAGTAGTTTTCAGCTTGATGGTATGTTTGATTTTAAAGCTGATATAGCAATTTTAATGAATATTACGCCTGATCACTTGGATCGATATAATGGAATGCAGGGATATACTGATTCGAAGATGCGTATTATTCAAAACCAAACAAATGCTGATTATTTTATTTACTGTGCCGATGATGAGGTTACTCAGCAGGAGGTAGCAAAAAAAACTATTCTGGCAAAAAAATTACCATTTTCAATTAAGGAAAAATTTACTGAAGGTGCATATAAAGAAAACGAACAAGTAATTATTAAACATCATAAAAACGAGTTTACTATGTCAATACATGATCTCGCTTTAAAAGGGCAGCACAATACGTACAATTCAATGGCTGCCGGAATTGCCTCCCAAGTGCTTAAAATCCGAAAAGAAGTTATTCGCGAATGCCTGAGTAACTTTCAGGGTGTTGAGCATCGGTTGGAGCATGTGCTCAAAGTGCATGGAATTGAGTTTGTTAACGACTCAAAAGCAACTAATGTGAATTCAACCTGGTATGCTTTAGAGAGTATGCCGCAAGGCTTAATATGGATTGCTGGCGGAATCGACAAGGGGAACGATTATTCCTCATTGGAAGACCTCGTTCGCAAGAAAGTAAAAGCCATAATTTGTTTGGGTAAAGACAATTCTAAAATTCACAAAGCTTTTAGTCATATTGTCGAAACCATAGTTGATGTGCAATCAGCATCGGATGCAGTTAAAACGGCTTATTATCTTGCCCGTAATGGAGATACAGTTCTCCTTTCACCAGCTTGTGCCAGTTTCGACTTGTTCGATAATTACGAAGATCGTGGACGACAATTTAAACAGGCTGTTAAAGATTTATAGTTAGTCGATTTATTTTAAAGTGCAGGATTAATATGCGTTTAAGAGAAATATTATCTACGTATTTCAAAGGCGACAAAGTCGTTTGGGGAGTGATTATTGCCCTTTCGGTTTTTTCATTACTTGCTGTTTATAGCTCTACAGGTACTCTTGCTTATAAATATCAGGAAGGAAATACTCTGTATTATATAATGAAGCATTTTATCTTATTGCTTTTTGGAATAGGAATTATTTTTGTAACGCATTTGGTTCCTTATAAATATTATTCACGATTATCACAGCTTCTATTGTATATGTCGATTTTTATGTTGGCAATTACTTTAGTACTGGGAACTAGTTTAAATCAGGCTACTCGCTGGCTTACATTACCTGGATTGGGACTAACAATTCAAACATCCGATTTTGCTAAGCTGGCATTAATAATGTACCTGGCAAGAGCTTTGTCCTTACGACAAGATAAAGTAGATGATTTTAATGGTTTTGTAGTTACATTAGTTTTACCTGTAGTTGTTGTTTGTGGCCTGATTATGCCAGCCAACCTTTCAACTGCACTTATTTTATTTGTTACCTCGTTTGTTTTGATGTTTATTGGACGTGTAAAATTAAAATATTTGTTCATAATCGGTTTTATTGGAATAATGATTATTGCGTTAGTCATTACCGGCATTGTTGTATCAGGAAAAAAGGGTCGTGTAGCTACATGGCAAAACCGAATCGAGAATTTTATTAGTGGCGAAAGCGAAGAGAACTTTCAGGCAGAACAAAGTAAGATTGCTATTGCCTCGGGTGGTATATTTGGCAAAGGTCCCGGAAATAGTACTCAAAGAAATTTCTTGCCTCATCCATATTCCGATTTTATTTATGCAATAATTATTGAAGAGTATGGATTTATTGGAGGAGTGGTGGTCTTATTTTTATATCTGTTCTTGCTTTTCCGGGCAGGTGTAATTGTTCGTAAGGCTACGCGAACGTTTGCAGCATTTCTGTCAATCGGTTTGGCTTTTGGTCTTACATTTCAGGCTTTAATAAATATGGGTGTGGCAGCAAGTGTTTTCCCGGTAACAGGTCAAACATTGCCACTTGTAAGTATGGGTGGGTCATCTATATTATTTACAGGTTTTGCTTTTGGAATTATTTTAAGTGTTAGCAGAAGTATCGAAGAAGAAAGTAAGCAACAAGCTAACGCCGAAATAGATAAAAATGATAATGAGATTGATAATGAGAAAAAGTAAAAATATTATTATCAGTGGTGGAGGAACAGGAGGTCATGTGTTTCCTGCAATTGCTATTGCAAATGCATTGAAATTAATCGATCCTGAATGTAATATTCTGTTTGTTGGTGCTTTAGGAAAAATTGAAATGGAAAAGGTGCCTGCTGCCGGATATAAAATAGTTGGTTTGCCTGTAGCCGGATTACAGCGAAAAATCACCTTTAAAAATATAAGTTTCATTTATAAGTTGGTTAAGAGTTTAAAAATATCAAAACAAATTATTAAGGATTTTAAACCTGATGTTGTTGTAGGTGTTGGTGGATATGCAAGTGGTCCTGTTTTATTTATGGCAAATCGAAAAGGAATTCCTACATTAATTCAGGAACAAAATTCGTATGCCGGAATAACCAATAAAATACTTGCAAGAAAAGCACGTAAGATATGTGTAGCTTACGATGGAATGGATAAATATTTTCCTAAAAATAAAATTATTCTTACAGGAAATCCTGTTCGTCAGGATTTATTGAACAAAATGAATAACCAGAATGAAGCAATAGGATATTTTGGATTACAAAACAAACAAACAATTTTGGTTATAGGAGGAAGTTTGGGTGCCAGAACAATTAACCAAAGTATTATTGCTGATTTAGATAAGCTTGGAACTGCCGACATACAGGTGCTTTGGCAAACAGGTAAATATTATCATTCAAATGCAGTTGATGCAAATAATAATAAGGGATATAAGAATATTAAGGTGTTGGATTTTATTTCTCAAATGGATTTAGCATATGCATGTGCCGATGTAATTATATCAAGAGCTGGCGCAGGAACAATTTCAGAACTTTGCTTGGTTGGAAAGCCTGTAATACTTGTTCCATCGCCTAATGTTGCCGAAGATCATCAAACTAAAAACGCCATGGCTTTGGCAAATAAAAAAGCCGCTCTATTGATTAAGGATATAGAAGCTCCTGAAATGCTTGTTAAGGTAGCTTTAGAGTTAGTTTATGATACAGAAAAAAAGAACGAATTAGCAAAAAATATTTCTCAAATGGCATTACATGATTCTGCCAAATCGATTGCCGAAGAAGTAATTAAATTAATTCAAGAATAATGCAGGATATAAAAAACATATATAACGTATATTTTGTAGGCGTTGGTGGTATTGGAATGAGTGCCATTGCCCGCTATTTTAAGTCATTAGGTAAAAATGTTGCCGGTTACGATAAGGTTTCGAAACCTCTAACTTCCGATTTGCTTAATGAAGGAATAAAAATCCATTTTGAAGATGATATTAAAAATATTCCACTAGAATTTCTTAAAAAAGAAAATACGCTAATTGTTTATACACCTGCCATTCCAAAAGATAACAAAGAACTAAACTATTTTTTATCGAATGGATTTGAAGTAAAAAAAAGGTCCGAAGTATTGGGCATTCTAACTAAATCAAATTATAGCCTTGCTGTTGCTGGTACTCATGGCAAAACAACAATTAGCACCATGCTTGCCCATTTATTAAAACAATCAAGGATTGGAGGAAATGCTTTTTTGGGAGGTATTTCTAAAAACTATAAAACAAATTTTCTGATCGATCCTGAAAGTAAGTATATGGTGATTGAAGCTGATGAGTTCGATAGATCTTTTTTACAGCTTTATCCAAAAATAGCAGTAATATCTGCAGTGGATGCCGATCATTTAGATATTTACGATAATCGCGATAATGTGGTTGAATCGTTCAGGCAGTTTACAAATCAGATTGCTTCAGGAGGAACTTTGCTAATTAAAAAAGGAATTGATTTTTTACCAGCGCAAAGAGATGATATAAAAATATATACCTATTCAATTAAAGAGAATGCTGATTTTACTGCACAAAATATTCGACTGGAAAATGGATTGTATATATTCGATTTTGTTGGTCCTATAGAAAAAATTGATAATCTGAAATTAGGTATTCCCGGATTACTAAATGTCGAAAATGCAGTTGCGGCAATTACTATGGCTTTGTTGGCCGGTGTTAAAGATGATGAGATTTTTAATTCACTTGGAAGGTTCAAAGGTATTCAGCGAAGGTTCGACATTCAAATAAATAGCGATAAAATTGTATATATTGATGATTATGCGCATCATCCCGAAGAGCTTAAAGCGGCAATTATGTCTGCAAAACAATTATTTAAGCATAAGAAAATTACGGGTGTATTTCAGCCACATCTCTTTACACGAACTCGTGACTTCGCTTGTGAATTTGCTAAAAGTCTCGATCTGCTTGACGAAGTGATCTTGCTCAATATTTATCCGGCAAGAGAAGAACCTATCGAGGGAGTTACATCTGAAATTATCTTTAAAAATATTAAAAACAAAAATAAAACACTGTGTTCAAAATCAGAATTACTAAATGTGCTTTCATCGAAAAAACCAAAGGTTTTAATAACAATGGGTGCAGGTGATATTGACGAATTTGTTGAACCAATAAAATCAATGTATTTAAAGTAAAAATGCAAATTGTAAAAAACATATTGATCTGGGGTTTATTGATTGCATACTTGGTTGTTGCTATGAGCTTTGTGAGCGACCGACGAAAGAAAGTTGTATGTAGTGAGATTAAAGTTTTCTTAGTTGATGATACCGAAAATAAGTTTGTTACCGAATCTGAGATTAAGGAGTTACTTAATAAGTCTGGCAGTAGTGTTATGGGCCTTAAAGTAAATGAAATAAATACAAAGGAGATTGAAGAAAAAATAAGAAAGAATGGAGCTATTCGTAAAGCTGAAGTATACGTTACAGTAAATGGAGATGTCAGAGTTGATATTGCACAACGTAACCCAATGTTTAGAGTGGTAAACAAGAAAGGGCAAAGCTATTATATCGATGATGAAGGTAAGAAAATGCCTTTGTCAAGAAAATATACCGCCCATGTGTTGGTTGCAAATGGTCATATTATTGAGCATTTTGAACTTAACAGAGCAATGGATATTTTATGTGATCAGAGAGATGAAGAAACTCCTAAGAACTATATTATGTGCGATCTGTTTGTACTAAGTAAATTTATTTGTGAGGATGAGTTTTGGAGGTCGCAGATCGAACAGATATATGTAAATATCGAAAATGAATTTGAACTTGTACCTCGTGTTGGTGCTCATCAAATTCTATTTGGATCAATAGAGAATTATGATAAGAAATTTAGAAATCTTAAGGTTTTTTACGAAAAAGGTTTAAATAATGTAGGGTGGAATAATTACACCAAAATAAATATAAAATTCGAAAACCAGATAATTTGTACTAAAAGATAAATAATTATGAGTAATAAAACTGATTTTGTTGCAGCCATCGATATAGGAACTACAAAGATTGTAGCTATTGTTGGCAAGAAAAAAGAGAATGGCAAGATCGAAATTCTTGGCATGAGTACTACTCCATCAAAAGGTGTAAAACGGGGTATTGTTCTGAATATTGAGGAAGCTGTAAATTCGATCCAAAAAACAGTCGAAGATGTTCAGTTTACTATTGGTACTAAAATTACTGATGTATTTGTAGGTATTGCAGGCCAACACATTAAAAGCATTAAAAACAGGGGATACATAAATCGCGATTCCTACGATGAGGTAATAACTAAACAAGATATCGATAAGCTAATTCACGATATGTATAAAATTCCGATCGATATTGGTGAGGAAATAATTCATGTGCTTCCTCAGAATTTTATTGTCGATAGCGAAACCGGGGTGAAAAATCCTGTAGGAATGTATGGTAAACGTGTTGAGGCTAATTTCCATATTGTTGTTGGCCAGATTGCTTCTGCGCGAAATATCGGAAAATGTATACATAAATCAGGTCTTCATTTAAATCAACTGGTGCTCGAACCTCTTGCTTCATCTGATGCAGTTCTTACTGCCGATGAGAAAGAAGCTGGTGTAGCCTTGGTTGATATTGGTGGTGGTACAACCGATGTTGCTGTATATTACGACGATATTATCAGGCATACTGCAGTTATTCCATTTGGGGGTGAGGTAATTACAAACGACATTAAAGAAGGTTGCTCAATATTATTACGTCAGGCCGAACTACTTAAAACACAATATGGTTCAGCACTTGGCGATTTGGCAAAAGACGAAGAGGTGGTTTCAATACCCGGAATTAGTGGACGCGAACCCAAAGAAATATCCTGCAAAAGCCTGGCTTATATTATTCAGTCCAGAATGGAAGAAATTCTTGATGCAGTAATTTACGAAATTGAAAATTCTGGTTATTTCGAAAAGTTAAGTGCAGGGATAGTTATTACTGGCGGTGGTGCTTTGTTAAAGCACTTACCAGCATTGGTAAAGTTCAAAACAGGAATGGATGTACGTATTGGTCTTCCTACCGAAAATCTTTCTTCTGAAAATATGAAGGATGTAAATCATCCCATGTTTGCAACTAGCGTTGGTTTAATTCTTAAGGGATACGATTTTATCGAAAAGAGTGGAACATATAAAAAGACCGAAGTAAAAGAAAAAGTAAAAGAAGAAATAAAAGAAGATGGAAATTCAATGGTTGAGTTCGACGAAGAAAAAATAATTGAGCCGAAAGAAAATAGAACTGGATTTATGTCAAATATTAAAAAGGTATTTACTGATATTTTTGATGAAAGCGGTGCTGAAATGTAATGTTTCAATTTAGAAATTATAAAAATGTTTTTAGTAACCGGTAAAACTAATATAGTATGATGGACGAAATAATGAATTTCGATTTACCTGTCGACCGATCATCCATAATTAAGGTTATTGGAGTCGGTGGCGGTGGAAGCAATGCAGTTAATCATATGTTCCGTAAAGGGATAAGAGATGTTAACTTTGTTGTTTGTAATACCGATGCGCAAGCACTTCTCAATAGTCCTGTTTCGGTTAAGATTCAGTTGGGTGAGTCTCTTACCGAAGGCCGCGGTGCAGGAAATAAGCCCGAAATTGGCCGACAGGCTGCTATTGAAAATATCGATGATGTAGTTAATGTATTGAGCAGAAATACAAAAATGGTATTTATTACTGCTGGCATGGGAGGAGGTACTGGTACCGGAGCGGCTCCTATTATTGCAAAAGCTGCGAAGGAAATGGGCTTACTTACTGTAGCTATTGTTACTATTCCTTTTAGGTTTGAGGGTGATAAACGTATTAACCAAGCCATTGAAGGAATTAACGAAATTGAAAAATATGTCGATTCGTTATTGGTAATTAACAACGAGAAACTTAGAGATGTATGTGGTAATCTTAAGTTCTCAGAAGCTTTTTCTTATGCCGATAATGTGCTAGCTACAGCAGCTAAGGGTATTGCCGAGATTATTACTGTTCCTGGTTATGTAAACGTTGATTTTGCTGATGTTGAAACTGTTCTTTCAAAAAGTGGCGTAGCACTTATGGGTACAGGTATTGCCGAAGGTGAAAATCGTGCCATTAAAGCTGTTCAACAGGCTCTTACATCTCCACTACTTAACGATAGCGATATTAAAGGTACTGAGAACATGCTTCTGAATATTACTTCAGGTGTTAATGAGATTACAATGGATGAAATTGGAGAAATAGCCGATTATGTTAATAGCGAAGTAGGTACAAGTCCAAATATTATCTGGGGAACAGGTTATGATGAAAAACTTGGCGACAAAATTAGTATAACTATTATCGCAACTGGTTTTAAAAGTAGCAGTATACCCGAATTGTATGCCAGAAAGAATAATAAAAGAACAATTACTCTTACCGATTCAGTTACTCATGAGAAAAAAAGACCTCCTCTGGTGAAAGTTGAAAATCAGTTTGCCTTACAGCGTGATTCAAGTCTTGATTTTTCGCAACGTACTCTCGACTTTGATATTAAAACTGAAAAATCTAGAGAAAACCTTATTATTCTTGATGAGCCTGAAAACGAAGCAGGAGTGACTGTTGAGACTAAGAAGTCAGATATTCAGAGAAAACTGCAAGAGTCGCGCGAAAGAATGAAGGAAAGAAGGATGGATGCAGCAAATATTAATGAAAATATCGATGAAATTGAGAACGAACCTGCATATAAACGTAAAAACCTGAAGATTGATCAACCTGTCTATTCACAGGATTCAAAAGTATCGAGATATTCACTCGAAGACGATGATGATTTTACTATCAGACTTAATACAAATAACTCATATTTACACGATAATGTAGATTAAAATAATAAAAATTCACTATTATGAGCCTTACAATACAAATTGATCAGGATATAAAAATAGCTATGCTTGCTCGCGAAAAGGAAAAGCTTGAAGCACTTAGAGCAGTTAAATCGGCTATTTTATTGGCACGAACCGAAAAAGGTAGTTCTGAAGAAATATCTGCCGAAACCGAAATAAAAATACTTCAGAAGCTTGTTAAGCAAAGAAAAGATTCTGCAACTATCTATCAGCAGCAAAACAGGAAAGATTTGGCCGATAAAGAACTTTTCGAGGTTAGTATAATCGAAAAGTATTTGCCCGAACAAATGAGCGATGAAGAGCTTACCAAAATTGTGAAAGCTGCAATTGATCAAACTGGAGCCAAAGGAATGGCAGATATGGGAAAAGTTATGGGCGTAGTATCCAAACAGCTAGCCGGAAAAGCCGAAAGCAAGGCGATAGCCGATAAAGTAAAAGGATTACTTGGAGCATAAGATATCATTAAAAATCCAAAAATGAAGAATAAGAAGATAATCACTTTTTTGGTGTTGGGTATTGCTGTCTTTTCTGTTATTGCTACTTCAATAGCTATTTTTTCAAGTAATGGAACGGACCAATATGAGTATGAATCTATACGAGGTAAATCAATCCCAATTTATGGTGCAGGATTATATAAACACATGTCTGCAGATGTGGCCATTCAGGGTATTGCTCAAGATTATGTTACATTGTTTATAGGTGTTCCGTTATTGCTTGTATTTTTATTCTGGGCAAGAACAGGATCACATAAAGCAAGATTTTTACTTGCTGGTGTCCTTAATTATTTTCTGATTACGTATATGTTCTATCTTGGCATGGCCATGTATAATGCCTTATTTATTGTGTATGTCCTCTTGCTTGCATTTTCGATTTTCTCATTAGCTATTACGTTATTTTCATTCGATTTTCAAAAGTTGCAATTTCTATTTAGCGAAAAGGCTCCAGTTAAGTTTGTAGGCGTATTTTTAATGATTACTTCATCGATGATTGCTTTGTTATGGCTAAAAGTGGTGATTCCTCCACTTTTAGATGGTTCCATTATTCCTGATCAGGTTCAGCATTATACTACACTTATTGTACAAGGTTTTGACTTAGGTATTTTTTTACCAATTGCATTTGTATCAGGGTATTTGCTTTACAAAAAAAGCCCATATGGTTATTTATTTGGTACAGTTACAATTATATTTTTACCACTGCTAATGACTGCTCTTGTGGCTAAAATTATCTATATGGGAGCAATAGGAGCAAATATTTTCCCTGTGATTGTTATTATTCCAGTTATAGACTTAATAGCAATTATTGCTGCATCTTTACTGATCAAGAATATTAATAATGTATCATGAAACAATAATTTTGCTTAAAAAGCCATAATTAAAAAAGATATTATGGACTGATTTTTGAATAAGCAATTTCATTTTAATAATTATTGTATGCGTATCTCAAAATTCGGTCTATTCGTATTTATTCTTATTAGTTTTTTTCATGCTTTTGCTCAGGAACCTGAAGATAAAGATAGTTTCTCACATGATATCAGTTTTAATTACGGCCTTTTCCCTGCATTGATTTCTGATAATTTTCAATCAGAACTTTCTGGTTCAACTTTTAGCCTCGATTATGCCTATTTTTTCTATAATAAAATGGGAATTAGAACAGGACTTAATTCAATAACTAATTTTGAAGGAACAAAAGGTTTCTATACGGCTCCATTAATGTTTGCTTATCGCACAAAAGCTCATCGTGATTTTTATATAAGCTCCGATGCTGATTCTTTTGGCGAATTAATATTTGATATAATTCTTGGGTTAATTCCTAAACATGCCGAATATAATATTGGCTTCAATTTGGGTTATATCGAGCCAGACAATAACTTAGGTATGGTTAGTTACAATGGTGGCCCTTACTTTAAAGAAGGATATCTTACTCAACAGCGTTTTTTTGCTTCTGCTGATGCCGGTTTACGATTAACATATCGCATTTATAGATTTGGTATTGTCTTATCTCCTTCAGTAAGTTATTTAATGACCAAAAATTTTGAATTCTACTCCGAGCAGGACTCAAATAATGGATTCTCTCCTCAATGGTTCATGAAACTAAACATTGGTCTGTCATACAGGTTTTAGTTGCAACCATAGTTCTGCAAATGTTTTTGATTTTTATAGAATTTATATTATTATTTTTCTTTTAAATTGAATATAATGTTTTCAAAATTATTCGTAATTATGTGATGCTTTATGCACTTACATCTTATGAAGAAAATACTATTAATTAATTCAAATATTGAAATAATGCCTTATCCTGTTGCACCTTTAGGCATTGCAATGGTGGCATCTTCATTAAAAGACGAATTTGATGTTAAACTATTTGATTTTGCTTTTAATTCTACCGAAAACCTTATACATGCAACCAGAGATTTTAACACCGATTTTATAGGTATTGGCTTGCGAAATATCGATAATGTTACAATGCGTAAAGTAAAGTGGTATATTGAAGAAATACGTCAACAAATCGTTTTGCCGCTGCAACAGAATTTCTCTATTCCAATAATTATTGGAGGTAGCGGATTTAGTATCTCTCCAATTGAATTACTTAACTTTTTTAATCTTGAGTATGGCATAGTAGGCGAGGGAGAAACTACTTTTAAAGAATTTCTCAAGAGATATTTTTCAGCTACTGGTTTTAGTGATTTAGAAAACCTTATTACAAAAGAAAAGATACAAAAAGGTGTTTTTAATCCTGCTAAAGGAGAACTTTTGGTTCCTCATGCAAATATTGATTTATTTATCGACTATAATCCATATGTTTACCGCAGTAGTTATCCCGTGCAAACAAAACGTGGATGTATATTTAAATGTATTTATTGCTCATATCCAACGATTGAAGGTCACTATTATCGATTGCGTTCAATTACCGACATTGTTAATGAAATAGAGGAAGTGCAACAAAGAATTCCTGGTGTTACCTTCGAAATTGTTGATTCTACCTTTAATAGTCCTCTTAAACATGCTATTGCTTTTTGTGATGAAATAATTTCACGTGGTTTAAAGATTAAGCTTAGAACGATGGGTGTTAATCCGGGTGATGTAACCGAAGAGTTAATTGAAAAAATGAGACTTGCTGGTTTTACCCAGATTGATTGTACTCCTGAAACTGGTTCAGGTCAATTATTAAAACGCTTACGTAAGAATTTTAATCTCAATAGACTTGTCAGATGTGCCGAATTAATCCGCAAGCATGATATGCCTACAATGTGGTTTTTTATGTTTGGATTGCCCGGCGAAACAGAACAAACTATTAACGAAACATTTGACTTTATTGATAAGCATATATCTTCAAATGATATGGTGCATGTTACTGAAGGTATACGTATTATTCCCAAAACCGAGTTGTACAACATTGCAAAAGCCGAAGGTGAAATTACTGGCAGCGAAAGTGTTATTGATCCAATGTTTTATGTTAGTCCAACAATTGGCAGAGAAAAACTTACTGAAATTTTAGCAAAAAAAGTAGATGAGCGATTAAATGTAATAAATTCTATTAATTCATCTCCTTCACCAGAATTAATGAAAGAAGCCATTAAATATCGACAAGAAAATAGGATAGATGAACCAATGTTTCGAACACTACTGAAACTGGATAGACAAGCACATAACAAGAAAAAGGGGTTATAAACCCCTTTTTCCTTTATAATCTCTAATATCAAATCCTAATAGAACTTATCTCTTTTGTCAATGATCTTTGCTGCTTCTCTTAAAGCTTCAAATGCTTCATAGTTTGCTCTGTTTTGTAATTGAGAAATGCTCATGTTTTTCTGAAATAATGGATTGTCACCAGTTTCATCAATAGCACTTTTAACCTGAATAACATAAACACCTAAGTTCCCTTTAACAGGTTCTGATAGTTTATTAATATCCATTTTTGAGGCTACAGCAACAAGCTTTGGCTCAATGCCAGCATTAGGGATAGAATAGGTCCTGAAATTTATATTTGTAGCTTCTTGTACATTTGTATTTAATACTTGAGCTAAAGAATAGAGAGTGTTTGCTGAAACCATCTTTTCTTTTATTTGGCTTGCTAATAAATCAGCTTTTTTCTCTTTTCTAACCTGAACCATTATTTGATTTTTAACATCTTCTAATGATGCAAATCCATCTTCACGAATTTCGGTTACAAAACCAATAACAAAACGATCACCTAACTCGAAAATAGCCTGGTTTCTTGATTCAACTATTTCTTTAAGTTCAGTTTGATAAATTGATCTAATAAATTCTCTTGGTGATTCTAATCCTGCAATTCCTTGATCAGATGAAAGAACAGTGGCAACTCTTTTTGTAATTCCTTGTTCTTCTATTGCTTTTGAAAATTTGTCGTAGGTATTAAAACTTCCAGCAAATTGACTTGCCTTAGCATAGGTTTGCTGAACAGTCTCTGAGCTTGCTTCAAGTTTTCTGCCTAAAATTGCAAGTTTAACTTTCTTAACTTCCTTGCTTTTTGCTGTTACTTCAATAAGATGTAAGCCATAGTTTGTTGCAACAAGTTTTGTTTTTCCAATCTTTGCTTGCATACAAGTATCGGCAAAAGCTGGTGAAAACATCTGACTTGCTTTTAACCAACCCAAATCGCCTCCTTTTTCATTGGCAGTTCTATCAACCGAGTAATCTTTTGCTAAGTTTCCAAAATCAGCTCCTTTTTCTAAAAGATTTTTTAAACTATCAGCTAATGAATATAGTTGACTATAATTAGCATCCTGCTGATTTGGTTGTAATAAAATATGCCTAACTTTTACTGAATCAGGTAAGGTCCCAAATTCCGATACTTTTGCAATTTTATAAGCTTCATCATTAAAATATGGCCCAACGGTAGTCCCAATCTTTGCATCAAATAATTCTTGTAAGTTTTCTGGTAATTCATCCTTTTTATAAAAACTATTATCAAACGCAACATCACTATTTAGATTTACAAACTCTTTGTCGTTATCTGTATTAATAAAATCAGCTGATATATTATTTACCCAGGTTTCGGCATCTTTTTTATCAGCTTCAGATGGAGTTATATCAAAAGTTATATACTCAACATTTCTTGAAGCAGTTTGTTTATAATCATTCTTGTGTTTTTCGTAGTATTCTTTTAATTCGCTACTTGAAACTTTTACTAAACTATCAGATACTGTATGATATGGTTGAAGAACGAAATCAAAATCAACTTTTCTTCCGAGTCTTTTCATTTCTGCCATTGCTTCTTGATTAGTAGCATATAATCCTTTTTTAATAAGGGTTGAATATTTACTAAACAATCTTTCTTGCTCAAGTTGATCTTCAATGAACAACCAATATGTTTTTTGTTGGCCTGATGGATCCTGATCGTATGATTTTAGAAAACGAAGTAAATTAATTGTATTAACTTGTCCTGTTTCTGGATTTGCAAAGAGCTGCTGAATAATCGGATGTATATTCTCACCCATTATCATATCCCATAATTCCTGGCTACTAACGTTAACACCTAATTCAGAATACTCATCTTCAAGTATGTATTCACGAACCATTTGTTTCCAGGTTTCTTCTCTTATGCGCATAATAGATGCTTCATCAATAGCAGACTGGCCTGTTGTAAATTTATTTATCTCAACAATCTCATCAATCTCTTTCTGATATTTCTGATATGGAATTGATTTTCCAGATATTTCAGCAATTTCAAATTCTGAGCTGGAAAATAAAGTTCTTCCTGAGTTCAGAAAATCACCTAAAATAAATGCAAGCAGTGCAATCCCTATGATCACTGCAACTAATACCCCTGCGCGGTTTCTAATTTTCTCTAATGTTGCCATTGATTTTACTATTTATCTTTAAAAATTAAAGTTTCGAATATAATTATTTTAAACGTCTTTTTATGGTTTTCGAAAAATTATTGAATCGCAAATTTACTATTTTATAAATAACTTTTTATGTAAATCGAAAAAATGTATTTTCTTTTTTTTGAATAAGTTGAATTATTAAATCTGGTTCAATATTTTATTCCTAAATGCCAACTAAAACAAAGAATCAGCATTACGATTTATCTGATTTTCGTGTAAGTCTTAAATATCTTCTAAATAGAAACATCAAAAAAGCTAAAAAAGCAAATATAAAAAATGGATAACTCTTTGAAATTCCCTGAAATATTGTTTGATGTACACCTGTTGAAAGGCAAATCAATGATGTGATAAACCAAAGAATCTCTAATGCCCTAAATGATTTATTTTTCATCGCTTACAAGTATAGTTCCAGTGGTTTGCTTTATTTTCCAATTTGTCATATCCTGATTTGCTTCAAATCCTTTTCCTTGAATTATTCCTTCTTCGTTTGTAATTCGAACATAACGGTCTGATGTAATTCTTTTGGTAGTTTGATTCCAGATAAGATATTCTGTGTTTAGTGTATCTCCCTCACTATTTACTGCTTCAACATCATGTTCTGCAATCCATATCTTTGTCTTTTCGTCAAAGTTTGCATAGTTAGACTTAATATAAGATGTAGGGGTTTGTGTAGAATCGAAAAATTGAACGAATATACCTTTTGGGAATTCCGAATATGGATTTTCTATAGTTAAATACCGGTTAATCTCTGGCGACTTTATAACAACAACAATTTTCGCCGATTCGCTATATATTATTTCGGAGTTAATTAAAGATTGACTCGGTACATTGAGATTGGCAGTTATTGTATTTATTTTTTCAATAGTATTTTGTTCGCAAGAGCTAAAAAATATAATAATTCCTGCAAATACAGGAATTATTATATTTAAAATGCGTAATTGTGGTTTAATATTACCTTGATCTAACGGTTGTAACTTCATTAATCCAACATTTAATAGTATAGCTATCACCTTCCTTTAAACCATAAAAGAAGATAGTTTCATTATCGGGGAAATATGGCTTATATGCTTCTATTGCTTGATTTGACTGGTCAGTTAAACTTGCATCTACAGCTTTTGCTTTTGCAAATTTATCAACAGCTGCCCAGTAAACCGATTTTTGTTCAAATTCATCATCGCTGCATGATTTGCTGGCTGCAGTATAAATATGACCAAGGAGCATATATGGAACGCCGCTTGCAGGGTCATTTTCAATAGCGCTTAGTGCATATGTTCTTGCTAATGGATAATTACCTGCTTTTCTTGTTAAATCGCCCCATTCAATATAATATCTTGCTTTAATTACTTTGTCTTCTTGTAAATCAATTGCTTGTTTATAAAAACGACTTGCTTCATCTACATTATCTTTTTCCCTATTTAAGCTTGCAAGCTCATAAGCCTGATCAGCATTTGGTTCAAGTGTGTTTAACTTAAATAGCATTTTGTAATAAATATCAGCATTGTTACATTTTGTTGCTGATAATAAAGCTGTTGATTTCTTTAAAAATTCTTTGTCTTCAGGAGTATCTTTGAATTTCTGTGTATAGAATGGAACCAAATCAGTACAACTTGCAGCTCCACTAGTTTCGAAAATCTGATCAACACCTTCTTTTGCCTTTGGCATATTTGGATCAGACTTTGGTTTTTTAAGGTTTTGATCAATTAGATCGGAAATAAAAGCATAGTCTGCAACAACTTGATTCCCTTCAATAACTTTAGCTGCAAATAAATCTTTTGAAACCTGCATAAAGGTAAATAACTCTTGTGCACCACTTTGTATTCTTTCTATTTCCAGTGATTTCTTAAGATAATCATAAGCAATTTTAAGATTCTCGGGGGTATTCACTGAGTATTTGTTATAATCAATGCCTTTTCTTCCAAGAACATAGCCTAATTGGCCATAATACTTAACACGTTTATCATAAATATTCATTAAACTATCAAGAAGTAGTGCTTTATTTGCAGCATCAGTTTCTTTATCAATAGCCTCGGTAACCAATTTTACTCCATCAATAAATACATATTTACTTACTTTAGGGCATTCTGAATATACAATTTGCCAGGGTGCAATCGCAGGAGCAAAATTACCTTGTTTTACATACTCTCTATAAAGAGATAAATTTGTAAGGCATCGAATACTATCTTCACCATGACCAAACTTTGAACCATCATCTATTCCCTTTTGACCAAATAATAGGGTCGTTGAAGATGTTATAATAAATGCGGCCAATAAACTCTTAAATAATGTTTTCATTTTTATATTCCTTATTTATTATTGAATTTTACTTTTATAAAACCAAAAATCATACAGTGTTAAATTAAGACCAAATACATAAAATTCTTCTTTTATTAGTCCACCTTTTTCGGTACCTCTTTGACCATATGATCCAAATAAATTTATACTTGTTTTATTTGTTATTGGTAAACCTACTCCAAATGTTATGCCATAAGTGGAGATTTGTTCGTTGTCAAATTTTAAATACCCTGTATTGTAATAAAAACCAGCCCTGTAATTAATTAATTTAAAATAATTGCGAAGTGCAAATTTATTTGGAATATACTCAATTCCAAAATTATAACTTAAATCTTTTGCAAAATTATCATTTAGATTTAATGTTTTAATATTTGACCAATCTTGCATCGAGAAATCAACGCCAAAGGTTAGCTTATCTTTTATACCAGTTGTAAAACCCATACTCAACTTTGATGGTATTTCGACATTATAGTTGTCAGCTGTGGAAGAAGTAACCGTATCTGCAAGGTTTGATGCAAGAGCCAAATAATCAAGTACATTAATATTGTATAGTATGAAATTTTCTGCCATTAAAGTTGTTGAAGCATTTGTTCCATTGAACTTAATTTTATTTGAATATACTAACCCAAGAGTTAAAAAGTACTTTTCGCTAAGCATTCTGTCATACTGAACACCAATATCATATGAGAACTTGTTTAGTGATATCTTGTTAATCTCTATTGCTGAATAGCTTTTGGGTATATCAAGTGATAGGATGTTATACTGCTCTAATGAACCAAACAAATAAGATAGGTTTAATCCTAAAGATAATCCTTTGAAAATTACGAATGAGTTAGCAAGATAAACTTGGTTAATACCACCGTTTCCATAATGATTATATATTGCACTAACTGTATCAAGCTCAGGTATTAGTTCCTGTGTTTGAATATTATATCCAATTCTTGAGTATGGTACAATACCAATACTTGTAAACCACCAACGCTGTATAGGAAAAGAAATAGCCAAATGGTCAAAATAGAAATTTTGATACTCGGTACTTAATGCATTAGTTGAAAGCGTTTTAGATGTACCAGAAATACCTACGTCAAAAATAAACGACATGGTATCTTGAGCACTTATTGAAGCAGGATTTAAGAAATTTATCTGGTTTTGCTTCCTTAGCCCGGTTGATAAATTACCCATAGCTCTATTTAACCCAAATCCACTTCTGTCTATCTCACCAATCCCATAACGCGTATATGGCGAGTTGGTTATGCTTTGTCCGAAAGTTAAATTGATTGAAACAATGATTATCGAAGAGATTATTACTAGTTTTTTTATCATGTTATGTATTATATTCAAGTATTCTGTTTAATCCAATAAAATTTAAATTTGAGTTTACAAAGATGGTATTTTTTAGTTTCTTATCAAAAAAAATTGCATCTCCTCCTGTTAAAATTGTAATTATTTCATCAAATTTGATCTTAAGTTCATTAATATATCCATCAATTTCAAAAATAATACCATTCTGAACGCCCGATACTATAGCTCCTTTAGTATTATCTCCAATTAACTCAAAATCGTTTTCTTTTTCAAATAATGGAAGCTGTCTTGTAAAATGATTTAACGCTTTGTATCTCATTTCTAAACCGGGAGATATATTACCACCAAGAAACTGATTATTTTCATTAATAAAATCATAGGTTATTGCTGTTCCCATATCGATTACCAAAACGTTCATGTTAGGGAAAATATTGTTTGCCCCAACTACGGCTGCCAATCTATCTTTTCCCAACGTGTTTTTTGTTTTATATAAATTCTCAATAGGCAGTTTCGTAAACTCATTAAGTTCAACAAAATAACCAAATGTTGATTTTAAATAGGTATAAACAGTAGTGTCAATTTTTCGGACAGTAGAAAGAATTACTTTTTTTATTAAGGGATATTTGTGCAATACCTCCTGAATTACTGAAGTAGAAATATCCTCCTCTATAAATACCTCCATTAGGTCTGAATTTCCAATTACTGCAAGCTTTGTCCTGGTATTGCCTATGTCAATGGTCAAATTCATTACTTACTAAAATCAATTGAGTTGATAAGATCAAAAAAATCAAGGATATAAAAGTATGAAATAAATTACATATATGGAATGATTAAAATCATTATGACTATTTAATTCAGGATTTTTTGAAGAAATTCATTTGCTTTTTTTACTGTTTCAATTCTATTTATGGTCATTGATAATCGGTTGTTTGATTCTTTCAGAATAATCGATTTCGGGTTTTGCTGAACATAAAGTAAAATCTTAGAAAAAACAGGAGATTTGTAAAATGCCGAGTCTTTATTACTTATAAAATATAGAACTAGGGTTTTGTTTTTAAGTATTATTTTTTCAAAACCAAGCGAAACAGCTAACCACCTTAATCTTACAACATTTATCAGTTCAATGCTTTGTTCAGGTAGTTTTCCAAAGCGATCGATGAGTTGATTTTCAAATTCAATTAGCTTGTTCTCATTTTCAAGGTTATCAAGCTCCCGGTAAAGTTTTATTCTTTCAGATATATTACTAATATATGATTCTGGAAAAAGCAATTCAAGATCAGTATCAATTTGGCAATCGGCAATAAACTTTTGCTGATGTATTTGTTTTTCCAATTCGATTTTTTGCTCTTGCTCATACAACTCATGAAAATCTGATTCTTTAAGTTCGAGAATTGCTTCGTTTAAAATTCTGTGATATGTTTCAAATCCTATGTCGGTTATAAATCCGCTTTGTTCTGCTCCTAAAAGATTGCCTGCTCCACGAATATCCAAATCCTGCATGGCTATATTAAAACCACTTCCGAGTTCAGAGAATTCTTCAATTGCTTTAAGTCTCCTCCGTGCTTCTTGTGTTAGTGTCGATAATGGAGGTGCAAGTAAATAGCAGAACGCTTTTTTATTTGACCTGCCAACACGTCCTCTCAACTGATGCAAATCACTTAATCCAAAGTTTTGTGCATTATTTATGATTATTGTATTTGTGCTTGGTATGTCTAACCCCGACTCAATAATAGTGGTTGCAATTAAAACATCATAATCGTAATTAATAAAATCAAGCATTACTTTTTCCAGCTTTTGGGGCTCCATCTGTCCATGTGCAATAATAGTTTTTACCTCGGGGCATAACTTGTTAATCAGTTTCTCCACCTCTTCAATGTTTTGAACTCTGTTATGGATAAAGAAAGTTTGCCCATTGCGCTGAAATTCGTAATTTATGGCTTCTTTTATTATATCTTCGTTAAAAGTATGCAACTCAGTAATAATAGGGTAACGGTTTGGTGGAGGAGTATTAATAATTGATAAATCGCGCGCTCCCATCATAGAGAACTGAAGTGTTCGTGGTATAGGGGTAGCTGTTAAGGTTAGTGTGTCAATATTTAATTTAAGTTTTTTAAGTTTTTCTTTTACCGAAACACCAAATTTTTGCTCTTCATCAATAATTAGTAATCCTAAATCTTTAAATTTTATCTCATTAGAAACCAGTCGATGTGTACCTATTATTATATCTATTTTTCCTTCGGATAGTTTTTTTATAATTTCTGTTTGGGTTTTTTGTGATCGTAATCGGCTTACATGATCTACCGAGCAGGGGAAGTTGGCCAATCGATCTTTAAATGTTCTATAGTGTTGAAGAGCTAGAATTGTTGTTGGAACTAATATGGCAACTTGCTTATTGTCTGCAACAGCCTTAAATGCTGCACGAACTGCAATTTCTGTTTTCCCAAAACCCACATCTCCGCATATAAGTCTATCCATTGGAACGGTCGACTCCATATCTTCTTTAACCGATTTTGTGGTTAATATCTGATCAGGAGTATCTTCATAAATAAACGATGATTCAAGCTCTTGCTGTAAATATGTATCTGCACTAAAAGAAAATCCCTTTTCACTCTTTCGTAATGCATATAGTTGAATTAACTCTTTTGCAATATCCTTTACCTTACTTTTTGTATTTTGCTTTAGTTTTTGCCAGGTACCTGTTCCTAGTTTATAAATTTTTGGCGGTTCTGCTTCTTTTCCCTTGTATTTTGATATTTTGTGAAGAGAATGTATACTTACATATAAGGTATCTTGATCTTTATAAACTAATTTTATTGTTTCCTGAAATTTCCCATTTATCTCAATCTTCTCTAATCCTCCAAATTTACCTATTCCATGATCAACATGAACAACGTAGTCTCCAGGATGTAAGCTTGTTAAGTCTCTAAAGCTTAGTGATTCCTTCTCCGAAAGAACACTTTTTATTCTGAATTTGTGATATCGACCAAATATCTGGTGATCGGTATAAAAACAATTCTTGAGTTCGTGATCAATAAACCCTTCGTGTATGGTTCTTAAAACTGGAGTAAACTGAATTGCAGGATTAATATCGGTAAAAATGGATTTTAATCGTTCAATCTGTTTATCATTGTCCGACAGAATATAGTTATTATAACCTTTTTCAATATTTTCTAGTAGATTTTGGCCTAAAAGTTCAAAATTCTTATTAAAAACAGGTTGATGCGAGATATTAAATTGAATAATTTGTCCGCTACAAATAAAGGGATTTCCTAATTCAATAAAAGGAAAATGGAGGATCGCATTTTTAAATGGCTGATCAGAAATTGTTAGTTCTGTCGTATTCGTCTCCGACAGTTTATCGAAGACTTCCAAAATGCGATCAATAATAAATAATGTATCTTCTGCCCAAATTATAGTGTTTGCAGGCAGATAACTGAAGATTGACTCTACCTGTTTTAGTTCTTTATTTTCAGGTACCGGATTAACAATCTTAGGTATGATGGATATTTTTGAAAACTTATTTTTAGATAACTGACTCTCAATATCGAATGATCTTATCGAATCTACTTCATCGCCAAAAAAATCAATCCGATAAGGCACATCCGATGCAAATGAGAAAATATCTATTATACTACCTCTTATTGAATACTGCCCAGGTTCATAAACAAAATCAACATACTGAAAATGATATTCCTGCATTACTTCCTGAATAAAATCTGCTGATACTTGTTCACCTACCTGTAAGGTTAAAGTAGATTTTAGTAAAGCTTCTTTCTGAATAACTTTTTCTGCAATAGCTTCAGGATAAGTTACAATAATAATTTCTTCGTTATTTGCTAGTGAGTTTAATGTTTCTGAACGTAATAAAAGATTTGAGCTATCTTCCTGTCCGTAAATTATGGATCTCTTATATGAACCCGGAAAGAAAACTACCTTTGTATCTGATAAAATTTCTAAATCGTTCTGAAAGTAAGCTGCTTCTTCCTTATCTGGAACAATAATCAGGTGGGATTTTCCTATCTTATTTAAAATGCTGGCAATAAAAAGACTTTTTGATGAACCAGTTAGGCCTTTTAAACAGATTTTTCTTTCGCCCTGTTTAATTAATTCTATACATTCATTTATCTGCGAATGTTTTTCGAATAAATTATCAAGGTGTTTTGAATCCACAACAATTAAAATTAGATGGAAGGATTTTTCAAATATCTAATTACAAAGATATTTAGAGTCTTATTGATTTAAAAAGTTTTCTGCTTGCTCTACCATTTTTAAAGCCCCTGTATAGAAAGGCGTACGTTGATGTAGTGTTTCTGGTTTTAAATCAAGTATACGTTGTTTGCCATTCGATGCTTTACCTCCGGCTTGTTCTGCAATCCATGCTATTGGATTACATTCGTAAATTAATCGGAGCTTACCATTTGGGGCACTCGATGTTTCGGGGTAAATAAAAATTCCTCCTTTTAGCAAGTTGCGATGAAAATCTGCAACCAATGATCCTATATATCTCGATGAATAAGGTCTTCTGGTTGTTTTGTCCTCTCCCTTACAATAATCAACATATTTCTTTACTCCTTCCGGAAATTTTGAAAAATTACCTTCGTTCAAAGAATAAATTGCTCCAATTTCAGGTGTCATAATATTTGGGTGTGAAAGGCAGAATTCACCAATTGATGGATCAAGAGTGAATCCGTTAACACCTTGGCCTGTGGTATATACCATTACTGTAGATGATCCATAAATAATATATCCTGCTGCAATTTGTTTATTGCCCTCTTGCAGGAAATCAATTAATTGCGCTTTTTCACCTCTGGGTGATATTCTTCTATAAATAGAGAATATCGTTCCAATGGAAACATTTACATCTATATTCGATGATCCATCAAGTGGATCCATACATACAATATAGTTACCATCTTTAGCAAGATCATCATCAAATGTTATGATCTCTTGGTTTTCTTCTGATGCAATTCCACAACATTCTCCACTGTAACGTAAAGCAGCTGTAAATTGCATGTCGGCAAAAACATCTAACTTTTGCTGGCTTTCACCCTGAATATTGATATTTCCAGCTTCTCCCAATACATCAACCAATCCTGCTTTATTTACCTTTTTATTTACAACCTTTGCTGCAATGCCTATATGATGCAATAATCTTGATAATTCACCTTTTGCATAGGGGATGTTTGCTTGCCTACGAATAATAAATTCATTTAATGTAGTTATTCTATATCCCTTCATAAAAATTATTTTAATACCAGCAAAGGCTGATTAATTTTGTAAGTTATAAATTTTCTGTTTACTGCCAACAAAAATAAATTTAATTTTACCTATATCCATCAAATTTATTAAAAAAACAATTCAATAAAAACTTTTAATAGATCGATTCGTCTCATTAAAATAAGAAATAGTAAATTTGTTGGCTTTTGCTAATGAAAATTAACTTTTATTTTATGATCGTTTATAAGTTTGGTGGTGCTTCAGTTAAGGATGCAACCGGAGTTAAAAATCTGATAGAAATAGTAAAGAAATCAACAGATAAATTGTTGATTGTAGTTTCGGCAATGGGAAAAACAACAAATGCTCTTGAAGAAATTGTGAAGCTATCATTTGTTAACATTGACGAATGTACTGAAAAGATAAATCAGCTTTATCATCAGCATTTTCAAATTTGCTCTGAACTTTTTCCAGATGATTCTGAACCCATCGATTCTCAACTGAAAGGTGATTTTTCCAAAATTTCCTTATTGGCTTCAGATAAATCATTAAACCAGTTTGATGTTAAGTATGATCAAATAGTTAGTTTTGGTGAGATATTTTCTACTCGAATAATAAATGCATACATGAATACTAAAAATATCAAAAGTGCATTTGTTGATATAAGAGAGGTTTTTATTACCGACGAAACATACAGGGAAGCAATTATTGATACAGACTTAAGTAAATCAAATACAATAAAAATCTTTGATTTTTCTAAACAGTCCATTTACTTAACACAAGGATTTATTGGTTGTTCAAAAAATGGTTTGAGCACAACATTAGGTCGCGAGGGGTCAGATTATACTGCTGCAATCTTGGCAAATTTTTTGGATGCTGAAAAAATGATTGTTTGGAAAGATGTTGAAGGAATCATGAATGCCGATCCTCAATGCTTTGATAAAACTGAAAGATTAAATAAAATATCGTATCAGGAAGCCGTGGAATTAGCATATTTTGGTGCCAAGGTAATTCATCCAAAAACCCTGAAACCTTTACACAATAAAAATATTCCTTTATATGTAAAATCATTTATAAATCCAACCGGACAAGGAACAACAATCCATGATTATAATGAGTACGATCAGAATTTACCTTTATATATCATTAAAAAAGATCAAATGCTTATAAGCCTTTTTCCAAAAGATCTATCGTTTGTTATTGAAGATGGACTAAAAGATATTTTTCAGTATTTATCTCTACATCGTGTAAAAGTGAACCTTATTCAAAACTCAGCTATTAGTATTTCTTTTTGTATTGATAATTCATATGTGAAAATAGGCGAATTGCTGGAGTACTTTCAAAAGGAATATAAAGTCCTTTATAACGAAAATCTTGAATTGCTTACAATTAGACATTATTCTGAAAAAGATGTACTAAAATTAACAGCCAGAAGAAAAATATTTATTGAGCAACGTAGCCGACATACCGCACATTTTGTTATTCAGTAGTTTGTTTCCCAAATGCATTTATTATTTTTTCAGCAAGTATTTCAGACAGTTTAATGTTTGATTCCTTTGTCCACCCGGCAATATGAGGAGTTAAAATTGTATTCTTGCTTTGTATAAGATATTTCAATGATTCGGGAATTTCTGTCTCGTAATTTAGGCCTTCTAATGATGCTTTTTCGTATTCAAGCACATCGAGCACAGCTCCTAGAACTTTCCCTTTTTTCATATTTAAAACTAAGTCATCAGTATTAAGCACTTTGCCACGAGCGGTATTAATTATATATATATCTTTTTTAAATTGATTAATAAACTCATTATTCACCATATAATGAGTCTCTTCGGTTAGAGGAACATGCAGACTTAAAATATCGGATTGCTCAAAAAGATCTACTAATTGTCTTTCGGTTACAAAATCATCGGAGTAATTAGATTTGTATTTATCGTAAGCAATTACATTTGCACCAAAACCTTTTAATCGTTGAGCAAAAGCAGTCCCCATATTACCATAACCAATAATCCCAATAGTCTTTCCTTTAATTTCTAAACCTCTGTTCTCTTCACGTAGCCAGATACCTTCTCTAACTTCAGAATTCGCTTTTGTAATATTATTAAGTAGGCATAAAAGCATTCCTAAAGCATGCTCCCCAACTGCATCCCTATTACCTTCTGGTGAATTTATACATTGTATTCCTTTTTTTTCGGCATATTCCGTGTCTATATTCTCCAGGCCGGCTCCAACTCTTCCAATAAACTTAAGATTTACACCCTCGTCCATTAGTGTTTTATCTATTTTTATTCTACTCCTCAGAATTATTCCCTTATAATTACTTATTATTTCTTTGATTTCATTCACAGATGATTTAAATGAGTTATGGCACTCAAATCCAGCATTAATAAGCATTTCTGGCAAGCGTGGATGGGTGGTGTCTAAGAATAAAATTTTGAACTTTTTTTCCATATTTTTAGGCTACTTGAGATAAACCTTAAAAGTAGGTTTGTATCCTTTTATCTCACCTTCGGCATTATATAATTCAAAAGCAAGCATTATAGAATGTACTTTTTTAATCATAGTATTGTTCTTTTTATCAAAATACCACTTTTCTTCGAACTGAACTTTTCCAATTTTATCTCGACTAAAATCCGGATCGGCCTCAATCTCCTTTATCTGCTCAATAGTTAATTGGGTGTCGTTAAAAAAATCATATGGCACAAGCTTTTTGGTATATACAGCTTCAAAAATTTGATCTACAAGGATTGTTTTATCCAGGTATCTTAAAGTATAATCAACCCATTCATCATCTGTGGGGTTTTTTATTACCACATCTGTAATTATGGTGTCGGCAATAACCGTAAATGTTTCTGCTGTTTCAAAATAAATAACTTGTTCAGTAGGTTTGGGTTTGCAGCCAATAATTATTAGGCCAATAAAAAAAAGAAAATAAATTTTATCTATTGATCTCATACTGATTATATGTTTTGGTTTATTATCTGTTAAATTGTAATCGTCGACCTTTTATTGATTCGTTAAACATTCCATTCTCAAATACAATATTCCCATTAATAATAGTATGGGTTACCTTTGATTTAAATGTATAATTCTCAAAAGGAGACCACTTACACTTATATAATATGTTATCTTTTGTTACTTCCCAAGGTGTATTCAAATCAACCAAAATCAAATCGGCCCAATATCCTTCACGAATATATCCCCTTTTTTCAATCTGAAAAATATCAGCAGGAGTATGACTCATTTTATTCACAACCTCGTTAATAGTCAGCTCATTATTATAAACAAATTCTAACATAGTAGGTAATGAGTGCTGAACTAGTGGGCCTCCTGAAGGACAATTAAAATAGGAGTTTTCTTTTTCTTCTATGGTATGTGGAGCATGATCAGTAGCAATTACATCTATTTTATTCAGTCGAATACCTTCAAGTAAAGCCAAACGATCTTCTTCTTTTTTAATTGAGGGATTCCATTTTATTCGTGTACCATATTTTTCATAATCATTTTCCGAAAACCATAAATGATGTACACAAACCTCACCTGTTATTTTTTTTAATTTTGATGGACCACAATCCAATAACTCCAATTCCTTTTTTGTGCTAAGATGAAGAATATGCAACCTTGAATTGTATTTCTTTGCAAGCTCAACAGCTAAGGAGGATGATTTATAACAAGCTTCTTCACTCCTTATATATGGATGATATTTTAAAGGTACTTCTTCTCCAAATTCTGACTTATACTTTGTCGTATTATGTTGAATCGTTTTTTCATCTTCGCAATGAGTGGCAATAAGAACAGGCGATTCAGCAAAGATAGCTGAAAGAGAGTTTAAATCATCAACCAGCATATTGCCGGTTGATGATCCCATAAAAACCTTAACTCCACAAATTGTCTTAGGATCAATTTTCTTTATTTCACCAATATTGTCGTTTGTTGCACCTAAATAAAAAGAATAATTTGCCAACGATTTTTCTTTCGCAATCTCGTATTTTTCTTCCAGTAGGGCAATACTAGTTGCTTGAGGTTTTGTGTTTGGCATTTCCATAAACGAAGTTATTCCACCAGCAACTGCAGCTTTCGATTCGGTATAAATATCCCCCTTATGTGTTAGTCCTGGTTCTCTGAAATGCACCTGATCATCAATTACACCTGGTAAAAGGAGTTTTCTTTCTCCTTCTACTATTCTCCTAAACTGGCCATCTGGATTTTCATCTTCCCCATAGATTCTTACTATTTTACCCGAATCAATACTTATATGACCAACAAAATCAGTATTCTCATTAATAATTCTAACATTTTTAATCAATAAGCTTTTCATATAATTAAACCGTTTTAGGCAATTTTATAATTTCTAAAATAGCTTCGGAGTTTCATTTTAATTACACCCCAAATAGCTTCGTTAAATATACCACCACTCATTTTAGATGCACCTTCTTGTCGCTCAGTAAATATAATAGGTACTTCAATTATTTTAAATCCGTATTTCCATGTTGTAAATTTCATCTCAATCTGAAATGCATACCCCTTGAGCTTTATCTTGTCAATATTAATTGTTTCTAAAACTTTTCTTTTATAACATTTAAAACCGGCGGTAGTATCTCTTATACTCATCCCTGTAATAAATCTTACATAACTAGAAGCATAATAAGACATTAGAACACGACCAATAGGCCAGTTAACAACATTTACACCAGATATATATCTCGACCCTATTGCCAAATCAGCTCCTTGGTTTGCACAAGCATCATATAGTTTGTTTAGGTCTTCTGGATTGTGCGAAAAATCTGCATCCATCTCAAATATATAATCATACTTGTTTTCAATTGCCCATTTAAATCCAGTTATATATGCAGTACCCAGTCCCAGTTTCCCTGATCGCTGAATTAGGTGAAGTTTACTAGGGTATTCAATCTGAAGACTCTTTATTATATCTGCTGTCCCATCTGGTGAATTGTCATCTATTATTAATAGTTCAAAAGGTTGTTCTAAAGAAAAAACCTTTCTAACCATTTTCTCTATATTTTCTTTTTCTTTGTAAGTCGGTATTATTACTAGGTTTCTTGACATTTTAGTTAGATTCTATTTATACTATTTTTATTATAGGCGAAGATAAAACTTTTATTCCATATTGGTAGAGTTTAACTAAATTTAACCATCCCTGTTTAAAATTATTTTGTTGTATATTAGATTATTATGTTGTACTGATGTAAAAATGTATTGAAATATCTTGTAGATCTAAGAACAAGATATATATTTGCCAACTCAAATTTTAACGACCGTTCTTTAAGTATATCAAAATCAAGCAATATTATTTTTTTTAAAAAAATATTGAAAAGATTTTGGAGATTAGAAATTAAAGTTTTTATATTTGCACCCGCTAAAAGGGGGAATAAAAAGAGGATAACAAAAAAGGGATTAGAGAAGAAAA
>MEOE01000003.1 GCA_001768565.1 Bacteroidetes bacterium GWF2_33_16
CAACCGGCATGCCGGTTGTTGAAAATAAATCTTTATTTTTAGAAAAAATTGATACAAAAAGTGTCAACCATTTTTAGGATTATACAAAAAAACAGAACATTATGAGACTATTGACAATTTCATTTGCGATTTCTTTGATTTCTTGCATGAATCCACAAGGTGGAAATGACAGTACAACCCAACAAAAAGGTTTGATTAAATCTGAGACTCGCTACGGTTTTGAAGCTGCTGAAAAAAAAGGGGAATCCCCCAAAGACACTCTAACAACAAAAGCAACTTTTCAATACGATGAAAAGGGTAATATGATAGCAGCAAATTATTATGACTTAAAAACTAATTTGGTTTTTTCAAGTGATAAACGAGCGTATGACAACAGGGGTAACATGATAGAAATATTGCATTACAATAAAGCAGGAGAAGTTATTGGTAAAGATATTTACAAGTTTGACGACAAAAATCACGAAATAGAAAAAGACAACTATTGGAAAGGTAAACTAAATGGAAAAGTAATTTCAACCTACGATTATAAAAGCATGATTGTTACAGTAAGTTATTATAAAGGAGACGGAAGTTTTGAGCATAAAAATCATTACAAAATAGATGACAAAGGAAATCACTTGGAAGATTATGACTGGGCTGGAACACTCATATCAAAATCTCGATATGAATATGATGATAAGGGAAAAATAATAAAAGAATATAGTGAAGCATGGGATATGGACACTACTAACGCAGTGATTATTTTTAAATATGATGAACAGAACAATGAAATTATGAGAACAATTACAGACTTAAATAATAATAATGTATCGACTCGAAAAACAGAATATGTTTATGACAAATTTGGTAATTGGACTAAAATGGTGGTAACATGGTCGTGGCTACCAAATAGACAAACGACAAAAAGAGAGATTGAATACTATGAAGAATAAATAAAAAGCAGCGCACAACAGCGCTTCGCATTTTATGCGGGTTGAAGGAATACTCAAACTTTTTTGCTATTTTTAAACTTTATTAGCGGGGGACAGAAATGTAGGGCGAAATCCCGCACAAAACACAAGCGCAACCGTTACCAATTATACTTTTAGAAATGAAGAAAATGATTTTATTGCTGTTTTTGGCGTTTCCATTTTTAATATTTTCGCAGCAAATTGACTATGAAAAATCAATTGAGAGGATTATTGACTGGGAAGAAATTACTGACAAAACAGTCAAATTGGAATTTGTTAATAAACTGAAAGCAATTCGCGATGAAGACAACGAATGTTATTTAATCTTTTTCAACCTTGAAAGCTTTCATGTTATTGACATTGATAGAGACGGGGTGAAAGATATAGTTTATTCTGGAGAGTGCGGACTAGAGGGTGGTTCTACAGTAATATTTAGAAATAATGGAGAAAGTTTCGATGAACTTTTATCTGTAATTGGAGAAATTCATCAAGTCTCTGAACTTAATTCCAATTTGCCTTTTTCATTTACTTTGAGAAATTATGCTTGTTGTGGTGGGTTTACTGATGTTTTTGAAAAGTATATTTTAGTAAAGGAAAATGGAAACTATTTGTACAAACTTCAATTGCGCGAAGATTATGTATCAGAAACAGTATTTCCAGAAACCTATTTTGAAAAGCCAATTGCTTTTAAGACTGTTAGAGAAAAATACAATCTTCGTTTTTCACCTGTAATTGATGACACTTCAGAAGTTGCGAGACCATATGAAGATTATGGAAATACAGTTCGTACTTATCCTGCAAATTCTATTGGATACGCTATTGCTGAGAAGAAAGATGAAACGGGAAGAATTTGGTGGTTTGTAAGAATGGACAATAAAACAGCAATAGGACTAGAATATACAAGAAAGGTTGGCGACAATAGCGAAGAACCAACTTTCTCGCTCGGTTGGATGAGTAACCGATTTGTTGAAATAATAGACTAAAAGTACAATTGGTAACACGCCATCAAAAAAAATGCGGGGTGAAGTGGTTTTCGAACATTTTTACTATTTTTAAACATTACAACGGCGGATAGCTATGAAGGACGAAAACCCGCACTTTTCTTATGGCGAAACCGTTACCATGTATATTTGGAAAAAAATGAAAAAGACTATAAATATCATTATCGCATTGACAATTTCTCTTGTTCTTTTAACATCATTTATAAAAGAAAGAAATGTTTTGTACTTATACATAAATTCTAATGATGAAATAGAAATAAATAAAAAGAAAGTGAAGATTGAAGAATTAAAGGACATGGTTAAAAAATTTATTATGAATCCTTATAATGAAAATGACAATTCTGATCAACATCTTACAGAAGTTGAATATTTTGGGAAAGTAGTTATTTCTAAAGCTGTCATTTCCATTCAATGTGAAAGAAATACCACGTATAATTTCTATATAAAGGTTCAAAACGAAGTTGAAAAAGCATATAGTGAATTACGAAATGAATTATCTATTTCTAGATTCAATCGAAAATATGAAGCTTTATCAAAAAGTGAAATGATTGCTGTAGACAAGTGTATTCCGAAAATAATTTCTGAAGCTGAACCAAAGTACATTTGGAAGAATGGAAAATTAATTGAGAATTACAGTACAAGAGAGAAATGAAAACAAATACACATGGTAACAGCGCTTCGCATTTTATGCGGGGTGAAGTGGTTTTCGAACATTTTTACTATTTTTAAACTTTATTAACGGCGGATAGCTATGTAGGGCGAAAACCCGCACAAAACACAAGCGCAAACCGTTGGTTGCAATGCTATAAAAAATCCATATGAAAAAATTCTTACTTTTATTATTTGCCTTTCTTTTATCAACTGAATCAAAATCTCAGGATAATGAAATTTGGTTTGTTAAATGCGATAGTTTAGACTTAAATAACTGTGGTTATTTTGACTCAAATGGTAATATGAAAATACCTTATGGAAAGTACTTTATTTGTTTTACTGATACCTTTAGAACCTTTGCAATAGTTTTGAAATCAGGTGAAGGATTTATCGGTATTGACAAACAAGAAAACAAACTTTTTGAAATTTATCCTTTTGACAATGGACCTGATTATATTTCAGATGGTACGTTTAGAATTATTGAAAATAATAAAATGGGCATTGCTGACACGTCTGGTAAAATATTAATAAAACCAATCTACGACTTTACATATGGTTTTGAAAATGGAATAGCTATAGTGAATATTGGTGGACATAGTGAAAGATCTGATCCAACTGATCCTAATTGTGAATATTATACTTGGGCTGGTGGTTATTGGGGAATTATAGACAGACAAGGAAACATTTTATTAGAACTGAAATATAATTACTTCTGGAATTCTTCGGCAAATAAGTTTGAATTTATAAATGAAAATGAAGCTTATGAAATTGTTGAAGGTAGAATAATTAGAACTAAATAGCACAGCAACCAACACGGCATCTTAAAACATGCGGGGTTTTGGTGGTTTTTTGACATTTTTAATTATCTTTAAACTTTACAACGGCGGATTGGAACGCTGGGCGGAAAACCCGCACGTTTCAAATGCCGAGACCGTTGTGTGGCATTTAAAACGAACATTTCTACTTTTGACAAAAATTGGAAAATGAGAAAATCATGAGTGATTATATTGGATTATTAGTTACTGGAGTTGGAACAATTGTATTTGTTCTTAAAGATCCTTGGGATAAGAAAATACTTAACACAAAATTAACCTTAGGATTTATAGGAGTTTTACTGCTTGTAATTGGGATAGTAATTACTGGTTTTTCTACTTATAATAGTAATGTTGAAAAGGCTGATTATAAAAATCAATTAGACACTATTGATTCAAATATTCAAAAAACTTTTCTTGTTACTTTAAATGGCTTCGATAGTATTTTAAAAGAGTATGAGAATAAAACAAATCAATTAATTTATAATTTTTCTGAGAATTATAATACATTAATATCAACAATTATTGAACAAAGTGATTCCACTTTAAAAGCTCAACTTAAAAAAATTAAAGATGACTATCAAAATTTAAATCAAGATTATCTCTTTCAAAAAGGGGCTCATGAAAGGTATTATTATTCTGAAACATGGCCTATATCAGACAAAAATCAAGCTATTAGGAAAGAAATGGCATATTTTATACCGATCAGACTTTCATCATTCTTTAATGGAACAGATAGATTTATTATTTGGTATTTAATGAATAATAATGGTAATATTCCAGAAAGTCAATGGATTTCACTTCAGGATAGTATTTGGAATTATATACAACCGATGAACTTGGATATAAATGCTAATTTCATATTACTTGAAAAATTTGGTGTTATAAAGCCAGAATATATGGAAAACAATATAGTTCAATTCACTGATGAATTTATGGAAAGATTAAATGTTTATAAGAACTATAAAGGAACTGATCAATATTATCGAAAATTATTTGAAATAGATAGAAAATATAAATAAACGCCACACAACAGCGCTTCGCATTTTATGCGGGGTGAAGTGGTTTTAGAACTTTTTTACTATTTTTAAACATTATTAACGGCGGATAGCTATGAAGGGCGAAAACCCGCACAAAACACAAGCGCGGACCGTTACAAATAAGGCGCTGAAAAATTTCTGGAAACTTCATTTTAATTTTGACAAGTTCGTAAATCAAGAATCTTTATTAACGGCTTGATAGTTTTTGCAAGTTGGAAACTGTATTTCGGTTTGACAACTAAAGTAAATTTATTTTTATCAGTCTGAAAGGCATTTTATAATGATTGGTTTGGTAAGTATGATAGAAAAACATTTTTTCCCGCCCGCTTTGCAGCCTGTCGGCTGCATTTTGTTATTAAAATAAAAATTTTTGTCAAAATATTTGGTTAACTAACGTACGTTAGTTTTCTTTGTCGCATAATTCAAACTTGTAATTATGACAACAAAAGAAATAATATTTGAAAAAGCATTAATACTGTTTGCCGCAAATGGATACACAGCAACTTCAATCCGAAATATTTGCAGTGAAGTTGGAATTAAGGAGAGCTCATTTTATAATCATTATAAAAGTAAAGATATGTTGCTTGATGCAATCTTTGAAAGTTTCAATAATGCACTTTTAAGCAAAGCGCTTTCAGATGAGCAATTGGACTTATTGACTACACAGTTCACCCTTAAAGAAATGCTACTAAATGGATTAAAACAATACATAGGTATTTGGGAAAATCCTACTGCATCGCAAATGTGGTTTGTTGTAAGTATGGAACAATACCGTAATTCTAAGGCTGGTCATATTGTGATAGATGAGAGTAAAAGAAGAATTTTAAGAACCGCTTATACGTTCGAACTATTTCAGAAAAAAGGTAAAATGAAACAAGGAGACCCTCTAACACTGGCAAATCTCTATAGTTTCTCAATAAGATCTTTACATCTTGACTATGGCTTAAAAAAACTCTATAACAACGATCCTGAACAAAGTTGGAAATCAATGCAGGAAGTTTGCAATCTTTTTTGTAATCATTGGGAATTATAATTTTTTAAATCATATGCGAACATATGTTCGTTCATAAAAACAAATAGTTAAACACACAAAATTAAAACAATGAAAAAAAGTTTTTTTGTTATCAGCTTAGTTATTGCTTTCTCGGTAACAATTTATGCTCAGAAGAATAAAACACAATCGAAGGTTAACTTGTTTGGTGCAGGTTATGGCTTGGAGTATTTTGCAAGTCCTAAATTTTCAATTTACAATGAATTAGGCTTATCGTATTGGGGAAAAATCAATGATAAAATACAAGGAAAAGTAATTTATTCTGATTTATCAACCTTAAATCCATACCTGATGAGTTCTGTCAGATTCTATTTTGTGCCTATGCATCTGGTTAAAAACGAAAATATCAGTATTGGATGGCGCATTTCAACTACTTACACAGGAATATTTACTTTAGATAAAGACTTTAAAAGTAGTGGTCTTAATTCGCATCAGTTAGGTATTTTTGCAGGAACCAGCATTCATTTTTTAAAGAAATTCTATTTTGAATTGGAATTGGGCCCAGGGTATGATTTTGGAAATATAAACAATTATAAATTTAATTTGGTTGGAAATGCTGGTTTTGGTTTTGCATTTTAAAAAAATCTTGAATCGGTTATTCTTTTCACGTTCATTTTTTTAAGTTATTTAATATTATTTCAATTGACAAATAAGAGATAGAAATTAAAAATTCAAATTTACTATGAAACAAAAAATGACTTTAGGGGGTATAGGACCCAAATTGATACTTATGTGTTTACCATATGTAATCCTTTCTTTAATTGTAGGACATAGATATCCAGAATTTCTAAATATTGAATATTTGGACAATGCCTTAGTAAAGAACTTAGGACTTATCTGGTTAATTACTGGAATTACTTTTTGGATTTCATCAGTCATCATTTTTTTACACGACTTCAAAATAGGGAAACTGATTACGCGGGGTACTTTTAGTTTGTGCCGTAATCCAATTTATGCATCAATGATAATATTCATAATTCCTGCTTTTGCTAGCATTTTTCATTCGGGATTAATATTTTCTATTGCTTTGGTTTTGTACATTGGATTTAAAATTTCTATACATGGTGAAAATATCTTATTGAGAAGGACTTTTGGTGAAGAGTATTTTTTTTACGAAAATGAAGTTAATGAACTCTTCCCTTTCCCTCGTTTTTTGTTTAGAAGAAATGATTCTGTATAAATAACAAAATATTCAAATAAAATGTCGGAAAGAAATAAAAAAATCCTGTTGTTTTCAGGAATTATGGCAGTTATTATTTATGTTTTGCATGTTGTGATCGGTGGTTTCTTATGGAAAGGATACAGTCATTTGCACCAACCTATTAGTGATTTAACCGCAACAGGCGCTCCAAATAAAGCTTTGTTGATGATTTTCACAATGATTTATGGTGTTTTGGCAATAGTTTTTGCCGTGTCTTTTACTATTTTTGAAAGCAAGAAATACCACAAATTTGTTTTTTGGGGTGGTGTTTTATTTATTCTTTTGCATATTATATCAGTTAGCTATGGTTTTTTTCCACAGGATTTACCGGGTGCAACCGCAACCTATTTAGGTAAAATGCACATCGTTGTTACAGCTTTTATTGTTCCTTTTACAATACTCACCCCATTTCTAATTGGTTTTGGTTTTATTAAAGAGCCCAATTGGAAAACTTTTGGAGTTTATTCTATCATAACAGGTATTCTGATATTATTTTTTGGGGGTGCATCAGGTATATTTTTTGCTCAAAAATGGCCTTATTTTGGTTTGATAGAGCGTTTAAATATTGGTATTTTGCAAGTTTGGACTTTTTGTTTTTCATATAAATTAATCTCAAAAAAATGAACGTATTGAAATATTTTCTAGTGTTAATTTTTATATTTTCTTTTTATAGTCTTAAAGCACAAAATAGAAACTACGAATTTCTCTTTAACAAAAATGACACTTTAATTAAAGATTGTAAATTCTTTGCAGGACTGCAGCACCAGCATCAGGATTTCTTTAATAAGGCATTTTCTTTTCAGGGGATTGAAGTTGGGGCTATTTTGAATCACAATTTCGTTATTGGAGTTTTCGGAGCGACATTTGTTTCGAATCTGAATGTTGAATTAGCTAATAATCCTATTTATGTAAATATTTGGAAAACTGGATTTAATGTGGGTCAGATTAATAATAGACTAAAAGTTTTGCATACAGGTTGGATGGTAAATGTTGGATATTTTTCACTTGTTTATGATGACATAAATTTCAAATTATTCAATTCAACCAATTCTTCAATTAGAATTGAAGGTTTAATTTTATCACCTGAATTGTACGCTGAATTAAATGTTTCAAAATGGATGAAGTTAAGAACAGGATTGGCTTATAGTTTCTATAGTTTTGAAAGCCAAACATTAGTTAAAACAAAAGATTTACAGAATATAAGTTTAAATTTTGGATTTATTTTTGGCAGATTTAAATAAATGCTTTCTCAAACTTATTAAAGTTTACAAAATTTGCCTTTCAGGCAATATGGTTATCCCTAAAAAATGTTTTTAGTTTTTCATAGTATTGTAAGCAAACAACTTGATAGGTTTTGTTTTTATACGCCCAATTTGTAACATGTGTTCAACAATAATGCGGGGTTTTGGTGGTTTGGTGACAAAATATTATCTTCGTTAAGTTGTTCAACGGTGGACACTGAAACGCGGCGGAAACCCGCACAATTGTTAACACAAGAACGTTACACACAATAAGTTTATGAAAAATCGACTTTTAGTAATATTTATTTTCTTTAGTTCAGTTGTATTTGGACAAGTAGAATCGAATTATAAAATTTATTCAAAAGTAATTGATAGTTTCATTGACAATTGGGATTCTGATAGAGACACTTTGACAAATGTTGTTTTAATTGAAAAGTTTATTCCTAGAGAAAATTATCTTTTAAGTTACTACGATATTTTTTATAAATCTGAAACGAAAGAAGATATTACTTACAGAAATTGGATATTAAAGTATGACAGTTCATTGATAAACTTAGTTGAAACTGAATCTATAAAAGAATGTCTTTTTAATCTGGAAAATAACCTATATAATTCTCCACTCCTTGAAAAAGAAAATTTAAGCTTGAAAACACCTTTTACATTGATAAGTTCGAAACGTTTTGATAGGTTTTTCATATTTGACATTCAAAAAGGTTGGAATAAATTTTATAAAAAATATCCTAAATCAGCTGGAGTATTTATGCTTTCAAGAGTGGAATATTCAGGTAATTATGCTTGTATATATGTTGAGCATCATGGTGGTGGACTTTTTGGAAGCGGAGACATTTTGATACTGAAACATGAAAATGATAATTGGGATATTCTTGGACTAATTAATGTTTGGATATCATAAACTTACAGTGTGTAACAGCGGCTCTAAAAAAATGCGGGGTGACGGAATACTCAAACATTTTTACTATTTTTAAACTTTATTAACGGCGGATAGGGAAACAGGGCAAAAACCCGCACTTTTCTAAGCCGCGACCGTTATAGCTAATTTTTACAAAACGTCACGAAAAGTTGATTTCTAATTTTAAGGATAATATGAAATTTTTAATTTTTATTTCGGTTCTTTTAACTTTTGGTTGTGCTGAATCTGCTCAAAATAAAAGTGAAAAACAGGCTGACACTGAAAAAGCAAGTATAGAACTTACTGAATATAATGAGATAGAGTCTTTTAAGTTGTTTTGTGATTCTATTCCAAATGTAATTCTACCTTTTAGAACTAATTGTATAAATAATATCATTCCGACTGATAATGAAAAGGAATATATTCGAATAATGAATCCTAAATATATTGGTGACAGTTGGGCTGTTGACGGAAAGATTGAGAAAGAAAATTATATATTAATTATTCATCATTTTGACACAGATGGTACGATTGTTTTTTTAAGAACATTGAATAAAAAAGGAATAAAAATAGATGAAATAAAATTATATCATACTGATTGCGTTCCTACAACAGAAGATACTTTTGATATTGGATATGTGATTTTTGAAAGTAATATGAAAATTACTCAGATAGATTCAACTTTATGGTATAAAACTGATGAAAATGGAAATCAAATACCAAATCTTAACCCGATAGTAAGAGAAAAATATCGGTTTGTTTATCAACTTTCTGACTCTGGGGAATTTAATAAAACAAAGTAAAAACAAGCTATAACACGGCATCTCAAAACATGCGGGGTTTTGGTGGTTTTTTGACTTTTTTAATTATCTTTAAACTTTACAACGGCGGATTGGAACGCTGGGCGGAAAACCCGCACGTTTCAAATGCCGAGACCGTTAGGGGTAATTAAATCGGAAAAGGATGCTTAAGAAATTGATTATCTTTTTATTACTGACACAATTTTCAATGACTTTTTTAAAAAGTCAAAATATTGAATTGGAAAAATACGAACTTGACAGTATTATACCTGTTTTCAAATTCTCTGAAAACTCAATTGGTTTAACATTGGTTCTTTGGGAAAGTGAATCAAATCCAGACATTAATAAATTTTTATCACGAATTGCAAAATCTGATAGTTTATGGACTCTCCTATCTAGAAAAAATTTTAATTCTGAAAAGCTTAGACTTATTGAAACAACAAACAGACTTTCTTTATTTACAAATAAAACTCTTTCTGACAGCTTATCATATTTGATTGGAAAGGAATTCTACATTTATGGACAGAATGGTTTGTGTAATTCAAAAATCTCTGAGATACTTTTGTGTCTTGATGAATGCTTAACCAATTTCGTTTTATTAAAACTAGAAGCAATTGATCATTCTATTGGAAATCCATTAATTGCAACAAGAAAAAAGGTTGAAATTCAATTTAGCAGAAACTTAAAAATTGAAAAAGAATTTAATCAATTTATTGACTCATTGCCTGTTGATTATACAGACACAGTTCCATCAATATTTTTTGGGGAATGGAATAATTATTATCTTTTCTATTCAGATAATTTTTTATGGCATATAGACAGTAAAAGCTGTAAATTTCCATCGAGAAGTATGGTTTTTATAAGAAATAAATATTTCAATATCAAATGGAAACATGGACTTGATTTATTTGGAATTCCATGTGATTAAAGATTTAACTACCCCTAACAGCGCTTCGCATTTTATGCGGGTTGAAGTGGTTTTCGAACTTTTTTACTATTTTTAAACTTTATTAACGGCGGATAGCTATG
>MEOE01000004.1:0-23653 GCA_001768565.1 Bacteroidetes bacterium GWF2_33_16
ATAATATAATATAATATAATATAATATAATATAATATAATATAATATAATATAATATAATATAATATAATATAATATAATATAATATAATATAATATGATAGAGTATACTAAAGCTCTGGAAAATATTTATTGACTAAAAAAGGTAAGAATAAAAAACGCACTACAAAATCAGTTCACATTTTATGAAGGTTTCTGTAGTTTTTTGACATTTTAAATTAAACCCTAAATGCAAAAAAGATACTGCCGATACTCGCTCGAAAAAAGTAACTTTGCTATGATTTAAATTAAATAAAAAATGTTTGAACAAACTTTTAAAAATATAGATGACATACTCCATAAAGATGCGGGTTGTAGCAGTGAGTTGGATTATGTGGAGCAGACTTCGTGGATTTTGTTTCTTAAATACCTTGATGATTTAGAGAAAGACAAGAAAACAGCTGCTGAGCTTACCGGGAAATCATATACTCCAATTATCGAAAAAGAGTATCAGTGGAGTGTGTGGGCTGCACCAAAGCTTCGACGGGCTCAGCTTTCAAAAAATGGAATGAACACTGAGCGTGTCGAAGTGGATCACAATGCATTAACAGGTGATGACCTTGCGGACTTTGTAAACATTAAGTTGTTTCCATATCTCAAAAAATTTAAGGCTTCGGCGCAAAGCGCCAATACCATTGAATATAAAATTGGCGAGATCTTTAGTGAACTCAAAAACCGCATACAAAGCGGATACAATTTGCGTGAGGTGATTAACCGAATTGACGAATTACGTTTTCGTACCCATGCCGAAAAGCACGAAATGAGCCATTTGTACGAATCGAAGATTCAGAACATGGGAAATGCCGGACGTAATGGAGGTGAATATTACACACCCCGACCATTGATTAAAACCATTGTAAAAGTGGTAGTTCCTAAAATTGGTGATACCATTTATGATGGGGCTGTAGGAAGTGCAGGTTTTTTGTGTGAGGCATTCAATTATTTGCGACACCCAGAGTCTAAAGATGGAAAGACAAAAACACTATCAACCAAAGAAACCGAGATCCTGCAAAAAAGCACCTTTTACGGTAAAGAGAAAAAATCCCTGGCCTATATTATTGGAACCATGAACATGATTCTGCATGGAGTGGAAGCACCCAATATTGTGCATACTAATACCCTTGCTGAGAATCTTGCAGATATACAAGAAAAAGACCGTTTCGATGTAGTATTAGCTAATCCCCCTTTTGGTGGTAAAGAACGAGCCGAAGTGCAGCAAAACTTTCCGATAAAAACTGGTGAAACTGCTTCGCTGTTTTTGCAACATTTTATTAAAATACTCAAGGCAGGTGGCAGAGCAGGTGTGGTAATTAAAAATACATTTTTAAGTAATACCGACAATGCGTCTATTAGCCTGCGTAAACATTTACTCGAAACCTGCAATTTACATACTGTGTTGGATTTACCAGGAGGCGTTTTTTCCGGAGCAGGAGTAAAAACAGTGGTAATGTTTTTCGAAAAAGGAGAACCCACCAAAAAGGTTTGGTTTTACCAGTTAAACTTAAATCGTAATCTGGGAAAAACAAATTCTTTAAACGAAAACGATCTTGCCGAATTTATCACTTTGAGTCAGTCGAAGAGTGATAGTAATAATTCCTGGACAATAAACATAAAAGATATTGACCAAACTAGTTTTGATCTGAGTGCTAAAAATCCAAATAAAAAAGAAGAAACAGCTTTACGCCAGCCACAAGTGATTTTAGAAGAAATGAAAACTTTGGATAAAGAAAGTGAGCAAGTTTTAAACTCAATCTTGAAGTTAATATGAGCCAAGGTTGGGAAATAAAGAAGTTGGGGGAAGTTACAGAAATTCTCAATGGAGGAACCCCAAAAACCAATATTGCTGAATATTGGGATGGTGAAATACATTGGATAACTCCATCTGATTTAGGTAAGTTAACAAAACCAACAGTAGATTATACTACAAGAAAAATCACGTCCTTGGGTTTAGAAAAATCATCGGCAAAAATATTCCCTGAAAACTCTGTAATACTTTCAACAAGAGCACCAATTGGGCATTTGGCAATTAATGAAGTACCAATGAGCACAAATCAAGGTTGTCGTGGAATTGTGCCAAGCAAAAAAATTGATACTTGGTTTTTATATTACTTCCTAAAAAAGAATGTTGAATTTCTTGATAGTTTAGGAACAGGTACAACATTTAAAGAGCTTTCCACTAAGTCACTTGCAGGAGTTGAAATCCTACTACCACCACTCCCCGAACAACAACGAATCGTAACCATATTAGAAAAAACCTTTGCCGCCATTGACCAAGCAAAAGTCAATGCAAAACAAAATCTTAAAAATGCAAAAGAGCTTTTTGAGAGTTATTTGCAGGGAGTGTTTGAGAAAAAGGGTGAAGGTTGGGAAGAACAATCTTTAGGAAAAGTTTATGATGTAAGAGATGGAACACATGATAGTCCTAAATATCAGGAACAAGGATTTCCATTAATAACATCAAAGAACCTAAAAAAGGATTTGTTGAATTATGATAATGTTAATTACATATCTGAACTAGATTACATTAATATTAACAAAAGAAGTAAGGTTGATAAAGGTGATATTTTATTTGCAATGATAGGTACTATTGGAAATCCTGTTGTAATTCAGGATGAACCTGACTTTGCAATCAAAAATGTTGCACTTTTTAAAGTTCCAAAAGGGCAGGATAGTTATTTTTTAAAATATTATTTAGATTCAAAACCTACCATAGATAAGATGATAAGTGATGCAAAAGGAACAACTCAAAAGTTTGTTGGGTTAGGATATTTAAGAGGATTTAAAATTCTAATACCTCCCTTATCAGAACAACAAATCATAGTTAAAAAACTTGACTTACTATCAGCCGAAACTAAAAGATTAGAAGCCATTTATAAGCAAAAAATTAATAATTTAGAAGAATTAAAGAAAAGTATATTGCAAAAAGCATTTAGCGGAGAATTGTAAAAATGTCTGAACCATTGATTTCAACTGATTGAATTGATTAACTATGATTAAAGAACAATACAAATATTCTGAATTGACATCAAAGATAATCGGATGCTCTATGGAAGTGCATAAGATCTTGGGGAATGGTTTTCAAGAAGTCATTTATCAAAGAGCCCTAGAAAAAGAAATGGCTTTACAAGGGCTTTTTTTTGCACGAGAATTTGAAATGCCAATTTTCTATAAAGAAGACCAAATAGGAACAAGACGAGTTGATTTTTTGGTAGAAGAAGTTGTTTCGGTAGAACTAAAAGCTCTTGTTAAGCTAGAAGATGTTCATTTAGCACAAGCCATTAACTATTTAGAAGCATATAATCTTGAAATAGGAATGCTAATAAATTTTGGTTCGAAAAGTTTGGAATTTAAACGGCTTATCAATCCAAAATACAATCAGCAAAATCAAGAAAATCATATTAATCAAAGGTTCAGACAATGAACGATCTAATAATATACAACACACCCGATGGAAAGAGCTCTATAGCTCTTTATGCTAAAGATGGCAGTGTTTGGCTTAACCAGAATCAGTTGGCCGAACTTTTTGCCACCTCTAAGCAAAATATTAGTCAGCACATATCCAGTGTATTAAAAGAGAACGAGTTAGATGTAAATTCAGTTGTAAAGAATTACTTTACAACTGCTGCCGATGGTAAAAATTACAAGGTTGCATTCTATTCACTCGAAATGATTCTGGCTGTTGGTTTTCGTGTTCGTAGCATTCGTGGAACTCAATTTAGGCAATGGGCAAACTATCATTTGGGTGAGTTTTTGCGCAAAGGATTTATAATTGACGATGAACGATTAAAAAATCCCGATGGTCGCCCGGATTATTTCGATGAGTTGCTTAGTCGTATTCGAGATATACGTGCTTCAGAAAAACGATTTTACCAAAAAGTACGTGATTTATTTGCCCTTTGCAGCGATTATGATCCTACAGATAAAGCAACTCAAATGTTTTTTGCTGAGACTCAAAACAAACTGCTTTTTGCTGTAACAGGAAATACTGCTGCCGAAATAATAGTAAACCGCGCCGATGCTTCTAAGGAAAACATGGGATTAACCTCATGGAAAGGAACTATCGTTAGGAAGCAGGATATCATAATTGCAAAAAATTATTTATCAGAAAACGAGATTGATACACTAAACAGGCTTGTGGTTATCTTTCTTGAAACAGCCGAACTAACGGTAAAAGAGCGAAAAGATTTAACCATGCAGTTTTGGAGAGAAAATGTTGATCGCTTATTAAATTTTCAAAATAAAAATATTCTTAAAGGCACTGGCACCATATCGAATGCCCAAATGGAAAGCCTGGTGGCTAAAGTTTACGAAGAATTTGCCCAACAAAGAATAGAATTTGAAGCTTTGCAAGCCGATCAGGATGATTTGAACGAGATAAAAGCCATTGAAAATAAAATTCAAAAACGAAAAAAAACAGAGTAATTTTAGATTAACCCCTTTAGAAATGTTGGAAAAACAAGAAATTCAGGCACATAGGTAAGAATAAATTACTATTTACAGCATAAATATGAAAAATGATATTATATTTGTTTTCGATAAGACTCACCACGCTTCCCATTTGAACAGCGCACCCGGGTGGGTTTTCGATTTTTATAAGGATGTTGTTTTATGAATTATTCCAAAATAGAATAATGGATTGAAGTTTTATTTGATGGTTATTAGATAGAATATGGAAGTTTAATATTCAAGATCTTGATATTCAGTCAAATCTTATTTGATGGTTATTTGATGAATAATACTTTTAAAAAATGAACGAAGCCGAAACCAGAGCAGAACTCATTGATCCCAAGCTAAAAGATTGCGGATGGGGTGTTGTCGAAGGATCTAAAATTCTTCGGGAATATAACATTACTGAAGGTCGCATACAAACAGGTGGTGTACGAAGTAAAAAACTTACTGCCGATTATGTTCTGGTTTTTAAGGGAATAAAACTGGCTGTTATCGAAGCCAAAAGCGAGATTCAAAGTGTAGGTGAAGGTGTTGCACAAGCCAAACAATACGCTCAAAAACTGAATTTAGAAACAACATATGCTACCAACGGCAAAGAAATTTATAGCATTTGCCTTAAAACTGGCAAAGAAGGATTGGTTGCAGATTATCTTACTCCTGATGAACTTTGGGAAAAGACCTATGCATCTGGTAAAAATACACAGGCAATTGCTATATACCAAACAATAAACGAATGGCGACTAAAATTTGCTGATGTACCTTATGAGGATAAAAGTGGTACTTGGGAGCTTAGGTATTATCAGGAGATTGCAGTAAAAAATGCATTAGAAGCAATTGCACAAAACAAACAGCGTATTTTACTAACACTTGCTACAGGAACCGGAAAAACAGCTATTGCCTTTCAAATTGCGTGGAAATTGTTTCAATCCCGATGGAACCTAAAACGTGATGGAACCCGCAGACCACGTATTTTATTTTTAGCCGACAGAAATATTCTTGCAGATCAGGCTTTCAATGCATTTTCAGCTTTCCCCGAAGATGCACTGGTTCGAATAAAACCAAGCGAAATAAAGAAAAAAGGAAAAGTGCCAACCAATGGGAGTATTTTCTTTACCATTTTTCAAACCTTTATGTCTTCGGCTGGCTCAGACACCAAGGTTTTAGAAATTGTTGATTTCAAAGAAATACTATCAATTGAGCCTGCAAAAGCTTATATGTATATTCTCCAATGTGCCAATGGGAACTTCTATACTGGCAGTACGAATGATTTGGTTCGAAGAATCGAACAGCACAAAATTGGCGAAGGTGCAAAATTTTCGAAAGAGCATCTACCTGTAAAATTGATTTACTTTGAGAAATTCGACAGGATTGATTTTGCTTTCCAACGAGAAAAGCAAGTGCAAGGATGGAGTAGAGCGAAGAAAATAGCATTAATCAATAAGGATATTGAATTACTCAAAAAACTTTCGATGAATAATTCAACTAAAGAACCAAAGGTTGGTGAGCCTGCCGAACCATACTTTGGTGATTACCCTTCGGATTATTTCGATTTCATTATTATTGATGAGTGTCACCGTGGTGGGGCAAACGATGAAGGCAATTGGCGGGGAATTATGGAATATTTTTCGCCTGCAGTTCAATTAGGCTTAACTGCAACACCAAAACGAAAAGACAATATTGATACGTATCGCTATTTTGGTGAACCAGTTTATATCTATTCGCTAAAAGAAGGCATAAATGATGGCTTTTTAACCCCATTTAAAGTAAAAAGGATAAAAACTACGCTCGATGATTATATTTACACCAGTGATGACCAAATCATCGAAGGCGAAATTGAGGAAGGAAGACTTTATGAGGAAGCTGATTTTAACCGAATCATTGAGATTAAAGAAAGAGAAGCCAAACGTGTTCGCATTTTCATGGATGATATAAACCAAAAAGAAAAAGCGATTGTCTTTTGTGCCACACAAGATCATGCAGCCGCTGTGCGAGATTTGGTTAATCAGTATAAAAAATCGACCGATACACATTATTGTGTTCGTGTTACTGCCAATGATGGAGAAATTGGAGAACAGTTTTTGCGTGAATTTCAGGATAATGAAAAGCTTCTACCAACCATTTTAACTACTTCGCAGAAACTTTCAACAGGAGTTGATGCCCGAAATATCCGCAATATTATTCTCATGCGACCTATAAATTCGATGATCGAGTTTAAGCAAATTGTTGGTCGTGGTACTCGTTTATTCAATGGCAAAGAGTTTTTTACCATTTACGATTTTGTGGATGCTTACCATCATTTTAATGATCCAGAATGGGATGGAGAACCTGTTGCAGAAGAACCTTGTCCAAAATGTGGTCAACTGCCTTGTGTTTGCGTAAAACAACCACCAAAACCATGTCCTGTTTGTGGACAGATTCCTTGTATATGTGTTAAAGAACCACCAGAACCATGTTATACTTGTGGACAAATTCCTTGTATTTGCAGGAAGAGAGTAAAAGTAAAATTAAAAGATGGCAAAGAAAGGGAGATTCAACACATGGTTGCAACTTCGTTCTGGAGTGCTGATGGAAAACCAATATCTGCAGAAGAATTTTTAAGCAACCTGTTTGGTGAGCTACCTAATTTCTTTAAAAGCGAAGAAGAATTAAGAAATATATGGAGCAATCCATTAACACGTAAAATCTTGCTTGACAAACTGGATGAAGCCGGATTTGGAAAACGAGAATTAAGTACACTTCAAAGCCTTGTAAATGCTGAAAAGAGTGATCTGTTTGATGTACTTGAATATGTTTTTAACAGCGATTTTACACCCATAACAAGAGAAGCACGAGTAGCAGCAGCACAAGCAACCATTTTTGCTTTACTGAATATTAAACAAAGAGAATTTATTGAATTTGTTTTAAGCAAGTATATTGAAACAGGAGTAGAAGAACTCGATCAGGAAAAATTACCGATTTTGCTTACCAACAAATACCAGTCGCTTGAAGATGCAAAAGAAGTGTTGGGTGACGTAGCAAATATTAGCTCTCTGTTTATTGAGTTTCAAAAGTATTTGTACCAGGAGAAAAGTGCTTAAAATTCTTCTTTAATAAATATAGATTCCCACACAGAAATGCATTTCTTCGATCTTTTTCTTCCAGATCAATCCAAATGCAATCAAAAGGTAGCTTTGGTATTGTAAGAAAATTTCTAATTCAGCTTTGGTCCAGGGTTTTTCCATGTAACTAAGATAATATATTCTACCTAAATCCTAACTACCCAGATCTTTTTTATGGATTGCATTTTTGCTTTACTTGATTATCAATTATTGGTAACTTGCAGAATATAATAATGTTATAAAATAAAGCAGCCATGGAAAATACTATTTTAACCCGAGAACAATTGTATGAGTTGGTTTGGTCAACCCCAATGATCCAACTCGCTAAAAAGTATAAGATTTCAGATAATGGTTTGCGTAAGATATGCAAGAGAATGAATATTCCAACTCCAAGTGGCGCTTATTGGACTAAAATAAAGTATAATGTAAGTGTAAAGAAGGAAAAATTACCGCAGAATTATTTAGGAAAAAATGAAGTGAATTTATCAGAAAGGGAGGATGATGAACTGGAAGGTAATTCAATTATTTCTCAAAGAATCAGATTAGTCAAAAGTTATAAAGAATTGGATCAATCGTATTTTCGAGTACCAGAAAGGCTTACCAAACCTGATAGGTTAATTGTGACTGTTAGAAAAACCTTGATAAATCAAAAGCCATCAATGGTTACTAATAATATTCATGCTCATAATTATATAGAAGAATTAACTATAAGTGTTTCTCCCAAAAATGTTCCAAGGGCACTGAGATTCTTAGATACCTTAATTAAGTTGTTGCGTTATAGGAACCATAATGTCGTAGTAGAAAATTCGACCACTTATGCTGTTATAAAAGATGTAAAGATTGAAATAGCATTAAGAGAAAAAATGAGAATTGAAAGAGTTAAGGAAAAAAACTGGGCCTGGTTAACTAATAAGTATTTTCCAACAGATACACTCATTTTTAAAGTTGATCGGTATAGTCATATCAGAGAATTTGTGGATGGCAGTGAAAGGTTAGAAGAAAGGTTGGCAGAAATCCTTGCTGACTTGGAGTTAAGAGCTGAAATGGAAATTGAACGTAGAATAAGACGAGAAAAAGAAAGAATAATTGAAGAAGAAAGTAAACGTATAGCACGTGAACTAAGAGAAAGAAAGGAAAAAGAAATTGACAATTTTAAGCACCTACTAAAAATGTTTGATAGATGGCATCAAGCAAGAAATCTGAGAGAATATATTAAGGCAGTAGAAGAGACGAAGAATAGGGAAGGAGAGTTATCTAATGATTTTAAAGAATGGATTCAATGGGCAAATAATAAGGCTGATTGGTATGATCCTTTAATAAATCAAGAAGATCCATTGCTTGGACCATTAAAACCTGGGTTGATTGAAGAGAAAGAGGAAAGATATGGGGATTATTCTTTCTGATCTAAATTTTGGAATAATTTCATTTTGAGTAATTAATATTTTTATAAAAAATTGACTTTGAGAAAATTATCAATTACATTTGTTTAGCATTCCAGATAAATTGTTTGACATAAGAAGGGGAAAGGTTATTTATTATAGTTGAAACCATATCTTATGGAAGCCAGCCCAGATTTAAATGATAGCAACATTAAATTTGCTGAACAAAAGGAGAAAAACAGAACTACAATAGCTGTTTCTCAGATTTCTTTGTCCAAATCCGATTCTATTAATAAGCTTTGTAAAAAAATACATAAATTCCTCCTTGAGATGACTGAATATGTTTCTGTTCTATCTGTAAGGAGATGTGGCTATAACTACTAATTTCTAAAATAAAAACACATAATAATGAATAGTGTTCCTGAAAATAGTAAACAAGCTCCTGAATTTTTAAAAACCGGCAGTGGGATGACCAAATCCAACGCTATCGAAGTGCCATCGATTACATTACCAAAAGGCGGTGGTGCTATTAAAGGCATCGAAGAAAAATTTCAGGTTAATTCAGATACAGGAACTTCCTCTTTCAGTTTACCTATTCCTTTAAGTCCTTCAAGAAGTGATTTTGTTCCTTCAATTGGTTTAAACTATAACTCAGGATTAGGTAATTCTCCATTTGGTTTGGGATGGCAATTGGCTATTCCTTCTATAACAAGAAAAACAGAAAAAAAATTACCTGAGTACAAAGATGGAGTGGATTCTGATATATTCATTTTGTCAGGTGCTGAAGATTTAGTACCTCTTTTAGAGAAACAACCTGATGGATCATGGCTAAAATACAATAAACAGAAATCTGAAAATGGAATTAGCTATACTGTAAGAAGATACCGACCTCGCATTGAAGGTTTATTTGCCCGAATTGAAAAATGGACAGTAACAAATCCTGGTCAATCAAAAAAAAAGATAGGTGAATCACATTGGAGAACCATAACCAAAAACAATGTTCATTCTTATTATGGTGATTCCCCTGAAAGCAGGATCTCGGATCCGAAAGATGCAAATCATGTTTTCGAATGGTTACTTGCTAGGAATCATGATGATAAGGGGAATATTTTTATCAACCTTTTTAAAAATGAAGACTTTTCAGGAATCGGAAATAAATCAAGTGAGAAAAACAAAATCAATAATTGCACTCAGACATATTTAAAGAAAGTTCTTTATGGAAATAAGAAGGCTTATTATTTAGGTGATCCTTTACCCTTAGAAAATGACTTTATGTTCAAAATAATTTTCGATTATGGCGAACATGATAAGTCAGCAAACATTCCTAAAAATATTGACACTGAATTAACAAAGTGGATATGTAGAAAAGACCCATTTTCAAGTTGCCGTTCCGGGTTTGATATCAGAACCTACAGAAGGTGTGAGCGAATTATGGTATTTCATTGTTTTGATGAATTGCCTCATTCACCTTATCTCACAAAATCACTACAACTTTTTTACGATGATGATTTAGAATTAAAAGGAAATAAAAAAACAATTGATGGATTTTCTTTTTTGGTGAAAGCCATGCAAAATGGTCACTTGTGGGATGCAACTACAAATTCATACAAAACAAAAAACTTACCCGAAATTGAAATTAGTTACCAGCAACATGAATGGAATACTGAGGTAAAGTCAGTAACACCTGAAAATCTTGTACATGCTCCTGTTGGATTAAGTGATAAATCTTATTTATGGATTGACTTATTCAGTGAAGGTATTTCGGGAATTCTTACTGAAAAATCCGATGGTTGGTTTTATAAATCCAATCTGGGTGCAGGTAATTTTTCTAATGCTATGCCAGTTGCACCCAAACCATCCTTTACTGGAATTAGTGCGGGTAAAGTTTCTATTCAGGAACTTCAGGGAGATGGTGTAAAATATTTTGTGCATTACGAAAATGAACCTAAAGGATTTTTCAATTTAACGGATGAGGAAGAATGGGAACCGATGAAAAATTTTGAATCGTTTCCAAACATCAATCCGCTTGACCCAAATATGCGCTCCATTGATTTGAATGGTGATGGTCTTGTTGATTTATTATTTACAGAAGATGACAAATTACGATGGTATCCTGGCGCGGGAGAAAAAGGTTTTGAAGTTTCTCAAACCGTATTCAAAGAAATTGATGAAGAAAAAGGTCCAGTAATAGTATTTGCTGATAAGGAACAATCCATTTTTCTTACTGATATGAATGGGGACGGATTAACCGATATTGTCCGCATTCGCAATGGAGAAATTTGTTACTGGAGTAACCTTGGGTATGGAAAATTCGGGGCCAAAGTAAATATGGATAATGCTCCATTGTTTGATCATCCTGATTCCTTTAATCCGGCCTATTTAAGAATAGCTGATATTGATGGATCAGGAACAACGGATATAGCATATCTTGGAAAAAATGATTTCAGGGTTTGGATGAACCTGAATGGAAATGAATGGTCTGTTAATCCACAAATTATTCCAGCATTTCCCCAAATTGATAATCTTTCGGATGTTGCTATTCTTGATTTTCTTGGTTCTGGCACTGTCTGTATTGTTTATTCTTCTCCTGTTTCCAATCAACCATTACAATATATTGATTTGATGGGTAGCAAAAAGCCTGGTTTATTTTCTGGCTATGTAAATAACTGCGGGAAAGAAGTTACCATTGAATATAAATCGTCAACTTATTTTTATCTGAAAGACAAGCTCGAAGGAAACAAATGGATTACAAAATTGCCTTTTCCTGTTCATTGCATTTCAAAAGTAAAATCGGAAGATAAAATAAGGCAAACTGTTTTTACCAGTTCATATTCATATAGACATGGATATTTTGATCACGAAGAAAGAGAATACCGTGGTTTCGCTCGTGTTGAGCAATTGGATACAGAGGATTTTGAACAATTCAAATTGAATGCTGCAAAAAATGTGGTGGAAGAAGATTTGCATCAGCCTCCGGTGAAAACAATTTCCTGGTTTCATACCGGGGCTTATTTGCGAAACAAAAAGATTTTGAATCAGTGCGAAAGTGAGTACTTTAAAAACACTGCTTTTGCCGAATATGATTTTCCGGAACCTGTTTTACCTGATGGATTGACAATAGATGAAACTCGTGAAGCGTATCGTGCTTGCAAGGGAATTCCATTGCGTGTTGAAGTGTATGCTGATGATGGCACCAATAAGAGCACATTTCCTTATACCGCATCTCAATCATCGGTTGAAATTCGATTGATGCAGCCTAAGGACAAAAACAGGTTCACTTCCTTTTTAGTAGTTCCTTCTGAATCTATTTCATACAACTATGATCGCAACCCGTCTGATGCAAGGATGTCGCAATCATTCACATTAGAAACAGACGAACTTGGTAATGTTACGAAGTCGTGTTCTGTTGTTTATCCCAGATATTCAAGACCCACTGGTCCAAATGCTATTCCTGATAAGGTTTGGGAAGAGCAAAATAAAATGCACGTTGTTTACGGAGAAGCACATTATACAAAAGACAAAATTGACGATTCTGCCAATGTTTACCGTTTGCGCGCAGGTTATGAATCTAAATCGTATGAAATAAACGGATTAAATCAAACACCCAATTTCTTTTTCAAGAAGAGTGATTTTTTCAAGGAAGTTGGGGGCATCACTAAAATTATCTTTAATGATTACACTGAAATTCTTTTTGAGGATGACTTTGATGGAGCACCTCAAAAGCGATTAAGCGCACATAGTCGTGGTTATTTTTATAAGGATGATTTATCAGGTTCGTTGGATTTGGGAGAACTTTCAGCATTGGGTATTCCATGCAAAACAAGTCAGCTCGCATTTACCAAGAATCTTATCACCAAATATTATAATCAGGGAACTACACGTGTCACGGATTTAATGTTGAGTGATGCAAAGTATGTCCATAGTGAAGGAGATCAACATTGGTGGACACAACCCGGTGAGCCAATTTTCCCTTCTAATCCTAAGGACAAATTCTATATTCCAATTGGTGTCCGTGATGTTTTTGGCAACGAAAGTTTTACTGAATACGACCAATATAACTTTTTAGTTAAAAAAACTACTGATGCAATTGGTAATTTTTCCACTGCAGAAAACGATTACCGTACATTATCGCCCGTGTTGTTTACTGATCCTAATTTGAATCGTACTGCTGTAGAAACGGATGAGCTGGGATTAGTTTTCAAATCAGCAGTAATGGGTAAGGCTGGCGCAGGGGAAGGTGATACACTTGCCGATCCAACGGCAAAAATGGAGTATGATTTATTCAACTGGCAAAACAACAGCAAGCCTAATTATGTGCACATGTTTGCGCGAGAACAACATGGTGCAGCTAATCCGCGCTGGCAGGAAAGTTATGTATATTCTGATGGCAATGGTGGAGTAATAATGACCAAGGCACAAGCCGAACCAGGGAAAGCAAAGCGATGGAATGCAATTACTAAAGCAGTTGAAGAGGTAGATGCCAACCCACGTTGGATTGGGAATGGCAGAACTATTTTTAACAACAAAGGGAATCCTGTTAAAAAATACGAACCATATTTCTCCACAACATTTGAATTTGAAAGTGAAGATGCTTTGGTGGAAACTGGAATGACGCCTGTTATGTATTACGATCCAGTCGGAAGAAATTATAGAACTGAATTTCCTAATGGAACTTTTTCAAAAGCGGAATTTGATCCATGGTATTCCAAATCTTTTGATGTAAATGATACAGTGCAAGACAGTCAATGGTATGCTGACCGTGGAAGCCCCGATCCTGCCGGTGCAGAACCAACCGATCCGGAAGCACGTGCAGCATGGCTGGCTGCTAAACATTACAACACTCCGGGCATTGCATTTTCCGACTCACTAGGAAGAACTACTTATGCAATCACAGATTATGGAAATGGAAAAACAACAAGCGTCTATTCTGAAACCGATTTAGCCGGACGTTTTTCAAAGGTATATGATCAATTAAGCAGGTTGGTTTCAGAAGGCTATGTCAATTTGCTTGGTCAATCTATATATGGTAAAACGGCTGAGAAAGGAGATCGATGGATTTTCACAGATGTGATGGGAAGATTGGTAAGGATATGGGATAACGATGTTCGGGAAATGTATTCCACTTTCGATAAGCTACATCGCCCTTTAAGCACGTTTGTAAAAGAAGGTGCCAATGAGATACTATTCGGGCATGTGGTGTATGGTGATTTGTTTGCAGATGCAGAGGCAAAAGCAAAGAACCTGAAAGGTCGTGCTTACCAGATGTACGACCAGACAGGAGTTGTCACCATCAAAAAAGTGGACTTTAAAGGAAACGCAACAGGAGTTGAACGAAGACTAACAAAAGAATATAAACAAGCGATTAACTGGAATGTATTGAATGGAATTACGAATATTGCAACCCTTGCTGCAACTGCTGAACCGTTGCTCGAATCAGAAATTTTTTCTTCGTCTGTTACACTTGATGCTTTAAACCGTCCTGTATTGGTTGCGCTTCCTGATAAATCAGTTGTGCAGCCGAAATATAATGAGGCAAATTTTCTTGACTCACTTAAAGTAAAAATCAGAGGTGCAGGCGACTTTGTTTCTTTTCTCAACAGCCAGGATTACGATGCAAAAGGGCAAAGACAGTTCGCAAGGTACGGAAATGGAACAATTACAAATTATTTTTACGACCCACAGACTTTTCGTTTAACGAATCTTGTTACAAAGCTTAATGCGGCAGACAGTGACGGGCAAAGCATACAAAATTTAAAATACAATTTTGATCCCGTAGGTAACATTACCCAAATACGAGATGATGCCCAGCAAACACATTTTTTCAAGAATTCAGTAGTATACCCTGAAAACAAATACGAGTATGATGCCATTTACCAGTTAAAAAAAGCAACAGGACGAGAGCATGCAGGGCTTGGTGGTAATAACCTGCGTAGTGATTTGGACTTGCCATTTATTTCACAATTGCCTCATCAAAATGATTCCGTTGCTGTACGCAATTACACGGAACAATATGAATATGACGATTGCGGAAACATAAAAAATCTCCAGCACATTGCCACCAATGCCAATTGGACTCGGCGCTACCAGTATGAATACGAAGTAAATTCTGTCAACAACACTAATCGGTTAAAAGCAACCAGCCTACCAGGTGATGCCGATGGCGTTTTTACTGCTAGCTATATGCACGATTCACATGGCAACATGACTTCCATGCCACATCTCTCAGCACCTGACAGCATGAAATGGAATTTCATGGATCAGCTTAAAGAAGTAAACCTTGGAGGAGGTGGAACAGCTTACTATGTTTATGGTTTAGGCGGCAACCGCATCCGAAAAATTATAGAAAGACAAGGTGGTAAAAAATTGGAGCGGATTTATCTAGGAGATGTTGAAATTTACCGTGAAAACCAGGGCGATACTGAACCTGATTTGGAGCGCTATACGTTACATATTTCTGACAACAATGGACGAATTGCACAGGTTGATACGAAAACCATTGATAAAGATAATAGCGACACTTTTAATGCTATCAATGCTAATCTTATCCGCTACCAGTACAGCAACCATTTGGGTTCTGCAATTTTAGAAACCGATAATAATGGCAATATAATTTCTTATGAAGAATATCATCCTTTTGGCACTTCTTCCTATAGAGTATCCAAACCTGATAGTGATTTGAGTCTAAAACGCTATCGCTTTAGCGGAAAAGAGCGAGATGATGAAACGGGTTTCTATTATTTTGGTGCAAGGTACTATGCTGCTTGGTTGGGAAGATGGACAAGCAGTGATCCTGAGGGATTTATTGATGGTTTGAATCTTTTCAGTTATGTGTCAAACAATCCTATTAATTACATCGATATAAATGGAACTGAAAAATTAAAAGACGATCCAGATTTAAATAAAGAGGCAACGTTTGAAACATTGAGAGATTATAAGAAGGTGCCAAAAGGATACAAATTTGATCCTACTATAACATCTGAAAATTATAAAAATCGCTGGATTGAAAAAGGTAATTATTGGAATATATGGGTACCTGATAAGGATTCATCTACTGATTCTACAGGAGGCGAAGGTGCAGCAGCTTCAGCATCTGGAGCCGCTGCTGTAAAAAATAATCCCACTGGACCTACTTTACCATTGACAGATGAAACCCCAGATGCTAAACTAAAAACATATAAAAAGGGAGTAATAGATAGAGAGGTAGGAGTTAATCCAGATCCTAAAGCTACAAGAAAAACTAAAATTCAAAGGGATGCTATAAAGGATTTTAAAAATGCTAACCCTAAACCATCGACTAAATCACCTGGAACTGGGAAATGGAACGTAGGTCATACAGGTGTTGATCTTCAACATGATTTAACCGGGAGGAGCGGAACTCAAACAGGAGGTCTTGAGTGGGAACCTGAATCCCTTAACAAATCTCAAGGTGTGAAGAATATGCATCTAAAAAAAGATTTACCTGTCGGAAAACCAGTTGGAGGAGTTGCCAGGGTAAGTGAGGTGAACAAATTATGGAACACAGAAGGTTTTAGAACAGGAATGCGCTGGGGAGGCTATGGATTGCTTGGAGTAGGTACAATATTTTCTGGATATTCCTTATCACAGAATATTTCTAAGGGAAATTGGTTTGGTGCAGCGTTGGATACGAGTGGATTTGTTGGTGGAGGACTGACGATAGGTGGGCTCGCTTATGGTGCTGCCACGGGTACTTCCAGTGTCTTAGTTGGTGCAGGAACAGTTATTGGCGCTCCAGCGGCTGTGGTTGGAGCAGGCATGGCAGGATGGGAATTTGGCACATTTATTAATGAAAACAGCGGCATAGGAGATACAGCTCAATCATCAGGAGAATGGGCGCAAAATAATCTTTGGGATAATGTTTATTTCGGTGCAGGTGTTGCAGCGGGGACGGCAATAGTTACATCGCCATTTTATGCTGGGGAAGCAATAGGTAATAGAACGTATGATTATTTCACAACAGATGATTATACATTGGTTCCATGGCGAGCAGCATGGTGGCCATTTTAGACAAACTAAAAAATGTCAATCAACTAAGTGGCATTATGAACAACTAGAAAATGATTTGAACAAATGAACATAGTAAACTGAAACAATAAAATGAATTTTAAACCACAAACATTTTACATAGGAGTAATTGACTTTTTCTCGGTACTATTACCAGGAGCATTACTTACATATTTTTTAATGGGAATGTTCTACATCGATCTTTTTGGTACTGATAAAATGTTTGTTGCTCCTATCGATACCACCGTTAAATGGATTATTTTCTTATTAGTTACCTATATTCTGGGTAATATCATTTTTATGCTTGCTTCTTTTCTTGATTTCAGCTACAATAAATTTTTAAGAAAGACAATTTTTCAATCACCTTGTGATTTAAGTTACAAAACAGCTCATTCCATTCATTGCAGATATATCAATGTTGATACTTCACTTATTGAATTGGTCAAAAGCCATCAGCTTACACAAGACCAATACAAAAATATTTTATGTGATGCCAGACGTGAAATTTTTAATACTTTTAAATGGGCTCAGCATTTTTTGCGATTCATAAACCCGGAATCACTTGCTGACATAAAACGCATCGAAGCAGATTCAAAGTTTTTCAGAAGCCTTGTCATCACCTTCTTATTAATTGCAATCATACTTTCAATCAAATCAGATTTTCAGGTAGCCATTGTATTCATAGTTCTTTCGGCATTGTGTTATTATCGCTATGGCGATTTACGTTTTAAAGCTACTGAGAAGGCTTATGAGATGATAATAACTTTCCATTATTTAGATCCCCAAAAAGCACCTTCAATCGGTACCGTTGCAATCGATTTATCAACAATAAAAGCAGAACTTGAAAAAGAGTTTGAGTTGAAATATCATGAACGATTAAACAATCTCATAAAAGGATTCAGTAATGTGCCCAAACAAGTGGTCATCAAAAGTGGAGAAATAAGAGACACAATTTTTCAAGCATCACAATATGAATATTGGTATTGTTTGGGAGGAAAGGGAAAAATAATTATAAAAAATGACAAAGGGGACCAGGAGTGTTTTCTCCAACCGAATACATCAATCCCAATTTTGAAAGGAAAAATGTATTCATTTAAAAATAATTATACAGAACCATTGGAATTAATAGTACTCAATCAATGAAAAATAACATTTAAAAATAAATGCCATGGCTACGATCAAATTACCAACCGATTTTAATGTAAACAATAAATCTCACGTTGCAAATCTGCATTTAGCTTTAACAGCACTCAAACTGGATATATCCAAAGAAGAAAAGTCAGAGAAGAAAATTGAGGCAACCACAAAAGATGCGATAAAAAAAATTCAAAAAGAGTTTAAATTAAAAGTTAGCGGCAAACTTGATGAAAAGACATTGTCAGCTGTTAATACCCAACTGTATGATCAGTTTATAACAACCAATAAATACAGGACAGAGAACCTTCATTTATTGATGGATAAACTTAAAATAGAAATTAGCAAGGATGAAAAAGAAAAAAGAATTAGTGGCGAAAGTACGCGTAAAGCGATAGAAACTTTCCAGAAAAATACAGGATTAAAGATTGACGGTAAATTATCGGAAGAAGTTCTCAATAAATTAAATGAACAGGTTTTAAAAAATAGACTTTTGGTAAAAACACAGCGAGGTAAAATACAGTCCTTAATCCAAAAAGTAAGTAAAGTTTCTAAGCTTGATATTGATATTGATGCTGCAGAAATAAAAAACAAGGAATTTGATGCAACTACTGTAAAACTAATTAAAGCATTCCAGAAGAAATACAAACTTCCTGTTACAGGTGAACTCAATAAGATTACAGTGGATAAAATGACAAGTGTAGCAGCAAGCAAGGGTAGGTATATAAAAAAACTTAAAACTCCTTCAGTTGACAAATTAAAAACTGTAAACAAAACCTTACGGTTGAATATGGTATCACCTCAGGTGGCAGAAATGCAAAGAAACTTGTCCTTTCTGGGCTACAAAATTTCAGAGAATGAAAATAAGACACAAACCTTTGGTAAAACTACAATTAAAGCAATAATATCGCTCCAAAAAGAAAAAGGCCTTGCAATAACAGGGCACTACGATAAACCAACAAGTCTTTTGGTGAATCAATTAATTAAAGAAGCAAACCCTAAGGCTGACTCAGAGCATCGATATCGAATCCGGGGATCTGTGCGAAATCAATTCTGGCAACGTAAAAATCAAATGGTCATCAAAATCTATGAAAAGGTTTTAGATCAAGAAAGTGCTCAGCCATTGGCAGCAGTGAAGGTACACCTAAACGGATTTTTTGACATTGCTTATGATGCACCAATTAATCCTTTTAGTGGAAGGGTAAAAGATTCCTTTCATCTGTCAATAAAATTATTTACGGTAAAAGACCAAGATAAGCCCGTAGCTGTTCAAAAACATTATAATGTAAACCGGATTCATTGGGTGAACTTCATAGAAAGTAAGAATGAAGATGGTACTTTTAATTATAATGGTAAGTATCTGGGTGAGTCTGAATTTGAGATAAAAAGGCAAATATTGCAAAAAGCTATCGGACAAAAACAGATTTCAGATCTTAAGGAAACCCAGGAGGATAAACAAATATCTCAACTCAGTATACAAACAGGTTTAAGTACTGATGATATAATGAGACAGGTCTTATCTCAACTTGTTTTTAAATCCGTAAATATTCCCAAATCATTAACGGTTGAAGTTTTTTATTCTTTCATAGCTCAAAATTTACTACCTGATTTACCTAGTGACTTACTTCGTGGAACCAGCAATTGGGGGACTATTTTGCAATTAACAGAAAGAGCTGCCAATGGAGTTGCACTGCTTGATAATTCAATACAGCAACAGGCACTTGATAATGCAATTTCCCAAAATTTAGTTTCTCAAAATATCAAGTTAAATCGGGAAACAATTTTAACTTCATTAAGTCATCTACGAACAAATTTCATACTTACCAAACCGATTTTAGTTGGGAACGGTAACCTCCAATCTTTACTTGATGAGTCTGCAATAGAGAATGCTAATTATCCATCCGTTGCTAAAATATTTATAGACAGCAAAGGAATTAATACAGCATTTTGGACAGAGCTTAAAACCCTGGAGCCACAATTAGGTGCCGAAGCCATCGCTGATTTTGCATCAACAGTTGAAATTGCAAATTATTCAAGGAACCATTTACCCACAATTCAGTTTATAAAAAACAATACAGGTAAAGCAGCAGGTAAAAAATTTAAAATACCAAGTGATGTTGCCAAACTTGATCAGGCTGATATTGTTGTACTAATAAATGCAAATGGCAAACAGGTTCCTGATAACACACCTGGTGGTACATCCGATGAAAAAGTGGCAAATTATGCTGCGGCAATTAAATCAAGAAGTGAATTATTATATCCTGCAGTTTCATTAGTAGCTACTGCCAAAAGAGTTAATCCGGTTGCCATAGAAAACGTTGCAGCTGTAGAACAGTTTATTGATGAACGGAAGGATTTAAATTTCAGAGAGCAGAATCTTGATAAATATATTAAGGAAAATAACATAAACCTTGAACCTGCAACAAAAGCATCTATAAAACTTGTTCAAAGAATAAATAAACTTACCACGAACTCAATTGCCGGAGCTGCGCTTATTGATAAAAAAATGCATAGCTCTATGCAGATTTATTTTACCGGAAAAGAAGCAGTTAAAAAAGCCCTGACAGAAAGCGGTGTAGAAAAAAGGCATATAGAGCGGGTTTATGAGGCCGCCAAAACTCAATACATGGCTGTGCTTGCCCGTATTACTGATTTCAGAAAGGAGATATATCGCGATACTCCTGCAGCTATTATCCCTCATATTTATACACCTTCTGAAATAAATGAGGTGCTTCATGACATCCCTGACTTGGAAACGCTATTTGGCTCTCTAGATTTTTGCGAATGTGATCATTGTAAATCACTTTACGGACCGGCTGCTTATTTAACCGATATGTTAAGGTTTTTGAAAGAGCATTTGGCAATTGATGCTACTAAAACAGTTAAAGATATTTTGTTTGAACGTAGGCCAGATTTAGGAAACATTAAATTAAATTGTGATAATACAAATGTTGCACTGCCTTATATTGATCTGGTATGTGAGATTTTAGAGAATTTTCTTATAAGCAATAAAAGTTTTATTTATCAAACTACACTTTCACAAAAAGAGCTAAGGGCTACGCCTGAAAATATTCAGCAGGATGCATACAAAATAATTGCATCGGCTGATTTTCCTATGAATAATTCATTTAATCTGTGGCAGGAAGAGGCAAGAACTTACCTTAATTATTTAAGAGTTCCTCGTTTTGAATTAATGGAAGCTTTTCAAAACAAAACAAATCCGGCAGCAAAAGTTCCAGATGATATCTCTATAGCGGCTGAATTCTTCGGTATGTCATGGAAGGAAAAAGACTTGATCATTACCACAAGAAACACGTCAGTTGATCAGGATAAATATTGGAAATATGATACAAACCAAAATACCATAAGTGTTTCCTTATTTAAGGACAGAACAGGTTTAACGTATTATGAAATTTTAGAATTATTAATGGTAAAGTTTGTAAATCCAGATTTAAATAAAAGTAAGATTACCAGAACTATCGATTCATGTGATGTTGATCTCCAGATTATTAATAATCTTAACCTTTCCAAGTTCGATCTGATGCATCGTTTTATCCGCTTGTGGCGAAAAACCGGATATAAAATGTGGGAGTTGGATTTACTATTAAGAAACGATAAGATTGGAAAAAACAAAATTGAGGGCGAAACTCTAATTAACCTGAAATTATTTAAGCAACTTCAGGATAGATTAAAACTAACTACTGAAGCATTGCTTGTTTTTTATGGAAATATGAACAGGGAAATAAGAATCAAACCCGAAAAACAGGATGTTGTTATCCAACCTATATATAACGTGCTTTTTCAAAATATTTCAGTTACCAATCCTGTCGACTGTAAATTTAAGGGAATTGGAAACCTTAACAATAAAAATCAACCAATTGACACTTCACTTCCTTTTGAATTGCTAGATCTTCAGCGACAAGATAATATTAATCCTGATCCAAGTATTATTTTAGAAGAAAACCCAAGTGGTTACAATCCTGTACCTACTATACTATCTGCTCTGGCATTAAACCGAACTGATTTTGATCTGTTGGTTTCAAAAACAAATAAATTTCTTACAATAGATAGTCTTTCTGTCTTATACAGATATGTATATTTAGCCCGAACCCTTAAATTGTCAGTGCATGATTTGCTCTTACTAATGGATGTTACTAATGTAGATGATCCGTTTAGTGACTTGCAAATAACTTATGATTTAACCGAAAAACTGGAAAAAATAAAGTCTTCAGGATTATCAGTTCTAAATCTGGATTATATTCTGAACTTCAAACCGGATTCTTCTGTTGGGCTCAGAAATGAATCTATTGCTCAATTATTGGAAGCTTTAAGAAAAATTCTGCAAAATAGCCGTACCAGGATCAATTTACTTAATTCTCTTATTTCGTTCAATGCTGATGCGCTTACTCCATTAAATGCTGAGGATACCATTTTTTCTTTTTCTTCTTTCCAAGGAATCCTGATTTCATCAAAAATTGATTTTACCTGTGAAGAAGTAAGCGCCGATGAAATTAAATTCATCAGCGAATTTAGCAAGCTTTTATTAGTGCGTGCGGATGGCTCTGCCAACCCGGACGCCGCAGCAAATAAAACCGCCCTGATTGCTGATATTAAAAAAATTCAGGCAAGAGCTAGTTTACTTCTTGCTGATTCTGTAACTCAGAAGAAAAATCAAATTATATCGCATATTGCAACTTCTTTTAGTATTTCAACAGAGCAGTCTGCCGTTCTTTTAAACAAGCTTCTACTTGCATTTGGCGCTCCGCCTGTTAACAAAACACTTTTAACAAGATTAGAGGAAGATGATTTAATTGCGAAAGATAATAATGGAGATTATACTGAAATTACAAAAGGTAATTTCGGAGATCATTTTAAAATGTACTTGTTGTTGCACAAATCGGCTCTGTTAGTTTCTAAAATGAAAATTAAAACTGAAGATCTTAGTTATTTTATAGATTATAAAGCAGTTTTTAAGACAATTGATTTTTCATTGCTACCTCTAACAATTGCTGTAACTCCAAATCCAAATCAGTTTACGAAGTGGCTCAATTTATTTTATTTCCTTTATTTCAAATCTAAATTTCCTGAACCTGAAGATGTTTCAATTAGAAGCATATTAGATTTAGCAAAAGATGCTACCAAAACAAATCAGAAGATTAAACAGGAAATTTCTGCTCTTACACATTGGGACGATAAAGATGATACAGTTGCTAGTCTAACTGCAATTGAGTCAGGGCTTGGAATCAGGCATACTGCCCTCAATCTTGATTATACCAATGCAGAATTGTATTTGCGCCTTATAAAATGTTTTGATCAGCTTAGATTAACAGGTACTGATGCTGCCACTGTACTTAGTTGGATATCAATAGGTAGTAAATTTAATCCCGACAATTCTATTAACATTGATAGTAATATAGAAATAGATAAAATTACTTCACAGCAAACACGGCAGGCGGTTAAGTCGAAATATGAGCAGGACGATTGGTTGAGTAAAATCACGCCTCTTCATGATGATATCAGAGAAAAAAAGCGCA
>MEOE01000004.1:23664-132312 GCA_001768565.1 Bacteroidetes bacterium GWF2_33_16
GATTACTTTATTGATAATTCACTACGAAATACCAATCAAAAAGTAATTGTAAATAATGAAGAAATTCCGAATCCAGAATATTGGAAAGATTCCAATGCTCTTTATAAATTTTTTCTTATTGATGTGGAAATGAGTTCATGCCAGCTTACATCAAGAATTAAACAGGCATTGAGTTCTGTACAGTTATTTGTTCAGCGATGTTTTCTTAATCTTGAAAACAGATATGTTGTAGTTACGCAGGATGAGAAAAATAATGATACCTCACCTAATGCCTGGTCGCAATGGAAGTGGATGAAAAATTACAGGATTTGGGAGGCAAACCGAAAGATATTTTTCTATCCTGAAAATTGGCTCGAGCCTGAGTTGCGAGATGATAAATCTCCATTCTTTAAAGAATTGGAAAATGAGTTAATGCAAAACGAGGTTACTAAAGAAAATGTTGAAAACGCTTTCTTAAGTTACTTGCATAAAATGGATGAAGTTTCGCATCTTGAAGTTTGTGGCCTATATCACCAAATCGAAGACCTGAATCCTGATGAAGTAGGTTATGAAACCAATATTGTTCATGTAGTTGGCCGAACTAAGGCAATTCCCAATATCTACTATTATCGGACATATAACATGAACTATAACACCTGGAGTGCGTGGGAAAAGATTGATGTAGACATTGCTGGTGATCACGTTACCCCTGTAGTTTATAACCGCAAGTTGTATTTATTCTGGCTGCAGTTCATGGAAAAACCTATGAAGGCTAAAAAGGTTCCTGCTGCAAAACCAACTGATGGCCCTACTGACGCACCAGAACCAATGAAAGTATTGGAAGTACAATTAGGCTGGACAGTAAAAAAAACAGGCGGCTGGTCATCTAAAAAAATATCAAAGCAAAAATTAATTCATCCCTGGGAACGGCCATATCATTCTTATAATATTAAACCTTACTATCAATCAATATCTAATGAACTCTATCTTGATATTTATTTGTCAACATCAAGAGAGTTTAATAATACAAAATTTTATGATCCACATAAAAAATATAATCCGACAGGTTTGAAAATCGAAATAGTAAATAATATTGGCATTCCCATTCCTGTTCCAACAATTAATGAATCTTTAAAAAACCCAACTTACTTAACTAAAAATCGCTTTAATGAAACTTATCTTCCATGGCATTCTTCTTCTTTTATTTTCGATGGTGAAATTAAAGATGTTGAAATTAAAGGACTAAAAGGCGAATATTATCTCCCAGAAGATGCTGAGAATCCTATTGATACTAGTTCTTATAATTATGTACATTCCAGTTTTGGTGAGCCTGGAACATTGATAAACGAACTTGAACCTATCGAATTTGGACCTAGATTACGTTTACCTGGAGGTATGCACTTCAAAAATACGCATTTAACCAATAATAGAATAAATTCGGTTAATAATTCCAATCTTAGAGTTTTGGAAGATAATACTCCAGTTGATTTGATTACTGGTGCGCTCTCACCATTTGAATTGGTTATCACTCAACAGGATTTGCAATTGGATACAATGAAAACGGATCATCCGTTGTTTTATCAGGATAATCAGCGTGCATTTTTTATTAAACCGGAATGGGAAGCACGAATGAAGAATTATGGACAAATCATTGTTCAGAGCAGGAAATACCGTTTCCTTCCGTTTTACCACCCATATACCATGCTATTTATTCGTGAATTTAATCGTGATGGTATTGATGGATTATTGAATCGTAAAATCCAGGTTCAACCTCAGAATTTTACTCCCGCAAATAATTTCAATTTCAACAGTTATTCTCCTACTTCTTCTGCTGTTATTGACAGTACGGCACAAAGAGATATTGTGGATTTTTCTTTTAGTGGAGCGAATTCCATTTATAACTGGGAATTATTTTTTCATGCACCTTTAATGGTAGCCTGCAAGCTAATGCAGAATCAAAAATTTGAGGATGCGATGACATGGTTTCATTATATTTTCGACCCCACAAATATTGAAGGTAATAAAGTTCCGCAGCGTTATTGGATTACCAAACCTTTTTATGAATACAATTCTTCCGATTATAGAAAGCAAAGAATTGAATCCATATTATCCAATCTTCATTTGGACAATAATAAAGAACTGCTAAGTGCATGGAGAAATAATCCATTCAAACCGCATCTTATCGCTCGCTATCGCCCTGTTGCGTACCAAAAAAATGTGGTAATGAAATATCTCGATAATTTAATTGCATGGGGAGATATGTTATTTAAAAGAGATACCATTGAATCAATCAACGAAGCATCGCTTTTGTATATGCTTGCTTACGAAATATTGGGTGATCGTCCGCAAAAGGTGCCAACTGTAAAACATGACGAACTTACATTTAATGAAATAGAAAATAAACTGGATGAATTTGGCAATGTAATGGTGCCAGCCGCAATTGAAGACACCTTATTACCAATTACTGTGGTTTCTTCAACAAGAGGTACAGAACCCATACCTAAGCTGGACATGTTTTATTTCTGTATCCCTCCAAATGATTTCCTAACGAAATACTGGGATACTGTTGAAGACCGGTTGTACAAAATACGCCATTGCATGAACATTGCTGGTATTGTACGGCAGCTTCCTTTGTTTGAACCTCCAATTGACCCGGCTTTATTAGTTAAAGCAGCTGCTGCTGGTATTGATTTAAGCAGTGTGCTAAACGACCTTGCTGCGCCAACGCCTTTTTATCGTTTCAGAATCGTGATTCAAAAAGCAATTGAATTTTGCAACGAAGTAAAAGCGCTTGGAGAAAAATTATTAAGTGCATTAGAGAAAAAGGATGTTGAAACGTTAACCTTAATGAGATCGCAACACGAGATTCAATTATTAGAAGCTGTAAAACAAGTTCGTAAAAAACAAATTGATGAAGTGGTTGAAACAATTGGAAGTTTAAATAAATCTAAAGAATCCGCTGAAGAAAAGAAAATATATTATGAGGGAAGAGATTTTATGAATGCAGGAGAAATAATTGCTATGACTTTATCAGGAATCTCTACTGCACTTGAAGCAACTGTTGCAATAGGATATATTGTTTCTGGAGGTCTCAAACTAATTCCCGATTTTTTGGCTGGTGCGGCTGGATTCGGAGGTACTCCAACAGTTAATGCTACAATGGGAGGTCAGCAAATAGGGAATAGTGCAGAAATGGCAATACAAACTTTAAGATCAATTGCGACAGCTTTGGATAAAGGCGCGGCAATTTCATCAACTTTGGGTTCCTATTATAGAAGAAAAGATGATTGGGATTTTCAAGGTCGTCTTGCGACGATCGAAATTGACCAAATCCAATTTCAAATAAACGCAGCAGAAATTCGCCAGGCCATTGCTGAAATGGAACTTGAAAACCAGGAATTACAAATTGAAAATGCTAAAGTTGTTGATGAATACATGCGTAATAAATACACTAATGACCAATTATATAATTGGATGATTACGCAAATTTCCACTGTTTACTTCCAGGCATATCAGCTAGCTTATGATATGGCAAAAAGAGCTGAGAAGTGTTATATGTATGAGCTTGGAATTACTGACTCAAACATTGTTCAATTTGGGTATTGGGATAGTTTGAAAAAGGGTCTGTTGTCTGGAGATAAACTAATGACTGATTTACATAGATTGGAAGCTGAATATATAAATCAGAACAAACGTGAATTTGAAATTACCAAACACATTTCACTTGCTCAGATTGCCCCCTTGGCTTTAATAACACTAAGAGAGACTGGTCAATGCACAATCTCATTACCGGAGTGGATATTTGACATGGATTATCCGGGTCATTATATGCGTAGAATTAAAAATGTTTCTATCAGCATTCCTTGCGTCGTCGGACCATTCACAGGCGTTAATTGTACGCTTTCGATACTTAAGAATGAAACAAGAATGGATGCTACACTTAATGGAGGCGCTTATGCAAAAGTGGATGAAAACGATAATCGTTTTAAATCTATGTTTGGCGCTATTTCATCAATTGCAACCAGTAGTGCTCAAAATGATAATGGCATGTTTGAACTGAATTTTAATGACGAGCGTTATTTGCCCTTTGAAGGAGCCGGTGTCATCAGTGATTGGCAAATAAGCTTGCCAAAGGAAAATAACTACTTTGATTTTGATTCATTATCTGACGTTATATTACACATTAGCTATACATCACGAGGAGGAGGTGGCCAATTAAAAGTTGCGGCCAATACAAATGTTCAGGATAACTTGCCCTCCGAAACAGCAAGGTTATTTAGTTTAAAACATGAATTTGGAACTGAATGGTATAAGTTTTTAAATCCTGTTGGCATAGAAGACCAAGAAATGAAATTCGAAATAAAAGCCGAACACTACCAGTTCTTTATTCGCGGAAAATTAAGCGTATTGCAAATTAAAAAAATGCATTTATTTGTTCAATCTAAAGATGAGGCAGTAACAGATTATATTGCTAGCATAAAAGTGACAAGTGCGGCGGCATCAATTAATGATATTCCGGTAAGTACTGATTTTGCCTCACATGCTACTCGAGATTTAACTGTAGCGACAATTGGATATGTTTCTTTAAAACTCAAAGTTGATGGCGCTGCTGATTTCAAATCATTAACAGAATCTGAAATTGAAAATGTATTTATCCTATTCCAGCTTGGAAGTTGATTAATATGAAACACACTATTGAGAAAATCGTAGGGTATAAGGTAAGCCTGACCGAAACGGAAGAAATTTTTATTTTCGAATAAATGATTAATGTTACTGCTAATATCTATTGTGACATGATACGTTGATAATTACAGAAATTGATATTAATTAAAAAGAAGCGATCGAGTGTATCAGAATTCGGGTAAATCAATTCTGGATGAAAATAGAGTATTAACATACTCTAAGTCAGAATTTGAAAGAGAAATAAACATTCCAAATTCTTTTATTACGGCAATATATAAAACTGGCAATTTTTTTCATAAGAAATATTAAATAATATTTGGAAAAACTTAATTATTAATCTAACTTTATGGTTCGGAATTACTTAAAGGAGAAATATTGAAGTGAAATAGGCGAAAGTCACATTAAGTTTCATCATAAAAAGAATTTCGAGTTTAAATTTGAATAAGCCAACGGAGTGTGCTGCGTGGGCTTTTTCTTTTTATGAAATTTGGTGTAATGAACGCTTTAAATTTTTTTTTGTTAATTTGTTTAAATCATAGTTTAGCCAATGTTTTAATAGTTTCCTAAAACAATATTGTATTTGATAAAATTTGGATGGTTATTAGACATTTAAAGAATATAAAATTATACCCCATTTGATATAATTTTTTAATAAAATGTTTATTTCTATTACGAAAGGGTATAGTAATACAAAGAAAATTATTGAATTTGTAAAAGACCGACTAAAACTATTTGGATTAACATAAAGAAAAGAGCAAGGATGAAGATTACGTTTTATAGATGATTTGGAACAGGAAAAGAAAGTCTTACGACTGGATAAAAAACTGGTATAAATATTATTTGGATATGAATTGTTGAATAGTATTAAAATCGAAGATTTTATTCTCTTATCGGTTGATTTTTAAGAATCTTATAAGGAACTGATTCAAAAACGTGCCTAAAGGTCAAAATTCTAGTTTTATTACAACTGTGTTACAACTTTTAACTTTTTTAAAATTGCGTAATGGACAATAGTTTAGTTGATAATGCAAATATAATTACTTTCTGTATTGGAAAATAGACTTAATAAACATTAAATCAATATATTACAACAATAACACTTGTTAGATTAATATATTTACAGGAAAGTCGTCTTTATTTTTGACATAGAAAAATATTGTCGATTTAGTCTTTAGCTTAAATATTTCTTATTATAATTCCATTTAAATATATTTTTTAAAAATCAATTTATTGCGTTTAAAGCAATACCTATTCTTTTTATTCCTTCTTCAATTTCTGATTCATTGCAATTTGAGATCGAAATTCTAATAAAAGTTTCATTCGTTGGTTTTATAAAAAAGTTTTTACCATCAACAACACTAACTCCAAATTTCGATAGATGATCTTCAATATTAATGTTCTGTGCATTGATTTTAATTTTAACCCATATTAGAAATCCGCCCAAGGGTTCGTTCCATGAAGCTTTTTCGGATGGTAGATATTGTTTTAGTGCTTTTAGTGCTACTTTCATCCTTTTACGAAAGGCTCTTAAGCATTTTCTAAGATGAAGCTCATAATAACCCAAATTGCAAAAATGATATATTAATACCTGGCTAAAGGTATTTGTCGATAAATCAAAAATAGTTTTTAATGCGGTTAATTTTCGAATACATTCCTTGTCTGCAATAATCCAGCCCAGACGTAATCCGGGTGATAGAACCTTTGAGAAAGTTCCTAAATATATTACTATGTTTTTATGATCAATGGATTTTATAGGGAGATGAACTTTGCCAAAATACTTTAGCTCTTCTTCTATGCTATCTTCAATTAGAATTATACTGTTTTTTTCACAGATAGAAAGTAATTCTTCTCTTTTATTTTGAGGCATTGTAATGGCGGTTGGATTTTGGAAGGTAGGCATTGTGAATAGCATCTTTATTTTATTTTTTTTCAGATGCTTTTTTAAGATATTTATATCTAAACCGTCATTATTAACTGGTATTTCAATAATTTTGCAATGGCTAAATCTGGCTAAGGGAATTAACATTGAATAAGTAGGACTTTCAACAGCGATAATATCATCTTTTCCGACAAATGCCTGAAAAATTAGTTGTAATGAATTTTGCGAACCATTCGTTATCAGAATATTATCTACAGTAACATTTACACTATGTAAACGCATATGCGAAGCAATAACCTGCCTTAATGGTTTATATCCCTGAGATTGACAATATCCAAATATGTTATAATTTGTTTCATTTATTGCTTTATTATAGCAAATGCTAAATGATTTTTTATTAATTAACCTGACATCAGGTTCAAGCCGATGAAAATTAATGTTTTTATTGTAATTGTCACTAATATGATTACTTGGCCTGTAAATTTGTTCAGGGAAATTATTTACTAATGAGTTTTCCCAAAAATTTTCATTTGCAGTTTCTTCAGATGGATTTGATTTTAATATTTTACGTTTTCTAACTCTTGTAAAAGATCCCGGTGTACTGTCTAAATAACCTAACGACCAAAGCTCTTCATAGGCTCGAATAACAGTTGATCTGTTTATTCCAAGCGAAGTGGCTAATTGTCGTGATGAAGGCATTTGAAATCCTTCTTTCAGATCTCCATTTTCAATAAGATACTTAATCTGATGAATGAGTTGTTGAAAGATAGGTTCTGCCTTGTTTTTGTCAATTAATAATAACATCTTCTTTCAAAATTGGTTGGTTAAAAATAATAATAAATTGGATGTTTTGACTCATATAATTTAGAAATAATTTTGTGAAAAAAACTATGAACTTAATATATTCTGAATTTGCCAAAAGAGTTGTAAGCTCTGAAATAAGAGAGTTACTAAAATACACTCGAATTGAGGGGATAATTTCTTTTGCGGGTGGGTTACCTGATCCAAGTTTATTTCCTATAAATGATATTTCTAGGATTACTAAAACAATACTTGAAGAAAAGGGACTTATTGCACTACAATATGGACCAACACCAGGAGAACCAGATTTTATTGAATCTCTGGTGTCACATTCAAAAGATTTTGGTGAGTATGTTGAAAACAACCAGATTTGCGTTACATCATCATCGCAACAAGGACTTGATTTACTTTCGCTGGTTATGGTAGATAAAGACTCGGAGATCATCATGGAGTTGCCCTCCTACCTGGGAGCTATTCAGGCATTTAGTAGAGCAGGTGCTATTATGAATGGAATTCGGCTTCAGGATGATGGAATGGATTTAAATCAATTGGAAGATGTTCTAAAATTAAAAATGAATAAAGGTAAAAAAGTCCGATTTATCTATACTATTCCTGATTATCAAAATCCTTCGGGAATAGTCCTGAGTATTGAAAAAAGGAAAGAATTAATTCAGCTTGCTTCTCGCTGGGAAATACCCATTGTAGAGGATTCTCCGTATCGTGAAATATGTTTTGACGGTGCACTTAACCCAAGTCTTTGGTCACTTGCCTCGGGTAATGGTGTTATTCAACTTAAAACATTTTCAAAAATGTTATTTCCTGGTATGCGACTTGGCTGGATGACAGCACAGAAAGATATAATCGAAAAATTTGCTCTTATGAAGCAATCAGTTGATCTCTGTTCGCCAACATTTAATCAGCTAATTATTGCCCGATATATAAAAGAAGGCAAGATGAGAGAAACAATAAAAAATGCAATTGGTATTTATAAAGAAAAGAATTCAGCAATGTTAGATTCTTTAGAAAAATTTATGCCCAGTTATGTGAATTGGTCAACACCTACAGGAGGCATGTTTTTATGGGTGACATTGCCTGAAACAGTTGATTCAAAAGAAATGGTTAAAAAAGCAGTTGAAAACAATGTAATTTATGTTACAGGTCGCCCCTTTCATTGCGATGGTTCAGGACAAAATACACTCAGGCTTAATTATTCATTTCCAATTCTTCATCAGATTAATGAAGGAATTCAATTGCTTTCTCAAACAATAAGGGAGACATGCAAGGTAACCTCAAATGCAATATAAAATGAAGTATATATTTGAGAAATTGAATGAAACACACAGAAATGCTGTTATTGATATATATAATTACTATATCGAGAATAGCTTTGCGGCGTATTCCGAGGAAAAAGTAGGCTATGAATACTTTGATTGCTTTTTAGAGAAGACAAAAGACTATCCTGCATTTGCAATAATTAATAAATCATTAAGTAAAGTTATCGGTTTTTGTTTTCTTAAAAAACACCATCCTTTTTTGACTTTTAAAGGAACTGCTGAAATTACTTATTTTATATTACCAAAAGATGTAGGTAAGGGGTTGGGTAAAACTGCTTTAAAATTATTGGAGAGTAAAGGAAAAAATATGGGAATACAACAAATATTAGCAAGTATTTCATCACTTAACGAGCAAAGTATTGCATTTCATAAAAAAAACGGGTTTACAGAATGTGGCCGGTTTAAAAAAGTTGGCATTAAAAAAGGGATTGCATTTGATGTTATCTGGATGCAGAAAACAATTGTTTAAAAATAAAAATAAGGGATTAAGAAAATTTTTACCTTAGTTGTTTATAAAGCTTATGTATTTTATATTGAAATTTTTAAAAAGTTAACAGAATTAACACACTATAGATTTACATAATATTAATTTTCAGGTTATTGATTGGGAGAAAATTCCAACAACAATTCACAATGGAGAAAAAGGTAAAGCATTTTGGAAAACCCTCGATTTTGAAAATCTTAGGATAAGGATTGTTGAATACTCTAAGGGTTATTTAGCTGATCATTGGTGCCAGAAAGGACATATTTTTTATTGTTTAGAAGGAGATTTCTGGTCGGAAAATGAAGATGGTAATAAATTCCATCTTACTAAAGGAATGGGATATGTTGTTTCTGATAATTTAAGTTCACATTGATCCTTTTCAGAAAATGGAACCCAACTTTTAATTATTGATGGGGGATTTTTAAGACCTTAGAAAATAGATTATTCATCCGAAGATTCTGTAAGGTGATATAAGATAAAATTCATTATATGATTTAAGTTTTGAGCTTGCTTAAAATTTAACTTAAAGAATCACTAGCAAACAATAACTTCTCAAAGGTTTAAGTATTGCTTGTTTTCTTCAGGTTAATAATAAACCAAATTGAATTATTAGCTATTTTGCTAATAAATAGGTTTGTATTAAATCCTTCTGAACTATTTCAAGTTATTTATATTAAACTAAATTTTACATTTATTAAATTCAGCTAATTTATTCAAAGCAAATTTTTGTGCATCAAGAAGATTGTTCTTTGTGGGATAACCAATGGTAAATTCTCTCATTGCACCAAACATTTGTAATTCAGGATTGTTGCTTTTTAATAAAGCTTCGGCTGTTTTTGCAGATAATTCACCTGGACAATCAAAGAAACCCAAAAGATTACCTGTAGAACAATAATTTTTGCAGTTTTTAACAGTAGTATAATAAAGATTATCCGTTAACTCACTTTTGGGAGCAGCAGTTAACGACAAGGTTATGAATAGGATTACATTTTTCCCTTTAATTTTATTTAAAAGAAAGTCTTTTGCTTTATCAATAGGCTCGAAGTTATAAATTGGAAACCCAATAAAAATAAGATCGTATCCGTCGAGGTTTTTAACTTTATCAAGAGTTTTCAATTGCTTTTCGCCATCAATAACATCGAAAATTGAATGTGCAACTTTTTCGGTATTTCCAGTTTGTGAGTAAAACGTTACAAGTGTTTTCATGTATTTATTTTTTTAATTCTACATATAATTTATTTTTTCCCTTTCTTTCAATTGCATTTTTAATTCCGGCAATAGCTATATTTTTTGTAATTGTAGCACCTGTTACTGCATCCAGGTCAAAACTTTTTGTTTTATTAATATGTTTTATAATTGCTTCCGGAGCACCATATTTAGGAGTTCCAGTTAATCTTTTAAATTTACAAATTACTAACTGACCCTTAGTGATCTTAAAATAAACATCACTTTGTATCAATCCATAGCAATAACTATATTTTCCATTATATTCACCATCAGATAAATCACTAATTCTAACATCCAATTGGCCATTATTGGCTGCTTTTTCACCCGCAGTTTTAAATACATATATCCATAATGTACCAAAAACAAAAACTACAAGAAAGAAAAAAAATATAAAGAGTAATTTTTTCATTTTTCTAAAGTGTTTAAAACTTCAAAAATACATTGATCAGACTCCCAAAGTGTTTGATTGATTTTTAATGTATACTCCGAATTTATATGATTGATTAGAGCTTTAAAAGGATTGATACAATACAAAAAGCATGGCTGAGCAGTGCCCATTCGTTTTGATATACTGCATAATAAACATGATTTCCCATGAGCTGTGGTTTTTGTTTTTGCAGTTTTTACTTCCCAATTAATACAACCAAAGATTTTCGAAAATTCTTCGAATAGTTCGCTAACAGATTTTATATCAAGCTGTTTAAGTTGGGCCGCCGCAGCAACTTCCTGTTGTTTTCTTTTTTCTTCAGTGACTATACCCAATATTCCTGCTTTATCATAGTATTTTACCGAATCAGCTAATACCCCGGCATAAAAAAGCTGTAAAGTTCTATTATAATCTATCATAGTTTTACTTATTTTTGTTTATACAAATATATTTCAGCTTAACTCATTACGAAATAGTTATTTTTCATCAATTTTTATGTCAAATCAAATTGATATCTATCTTAAAAAATTCAATGACCTTTTCAATGATTATAAATGTATTGTTGATGATACAGATTATAAAAAATTTGAAATAAATAAACGGCTACTCGAAAAATTGGCTGAAGTAGAAAACAGTTCTCTTACTGTTTTTGATATGAATAAGAAACATTATATTTTGCTTTGTTCAAAATTTGACAAGGTTATTGGTTATCAGCTAAACTTTGATTACAAAGTTGGACCTGAGTTTTTTTACTCATTAATGCATCCTGATGATTTCCCCTTTGTTATAGATACAATTATTAAAACGTTTAATTTTTTAAATCAATTACCAGCTGAAGAAAAATTGGATTACAAATTAATCGTTGATTTCAGGTTAATCAATACTATTGGTTCCTATTTGCGCTTTATACAACAGGTGGTTGTATTGGAACTTGACAAACAAAATAATATCTGGTTAATTTTAAAAATTATTGATTTGATATCAGACAAAGCGACAGATGAACCTCCGCAACGAAAATTGATTAACTTAAAAACCAGCAAACTTCATTTATTTAAAGATGATTTGGATACCACATCTGATCAATTATTAACTAAAAGAGAACTCGAAATCCTTGGATTAATTTCACAAGGTTTAGATAGTAAGAATATCTCCGACAGATTATTTATAAGTGTAAATACTGTAAATAATCACAGACAAAACATTTTGAGCAAAACAAAATCAAAAAACATCTCACAAGCCTTAATATATGCAAGACGAATTGGAATTATTTAATCAGATATTAAATATCTATAGCATCAGTATTCAATAATTTGATATCCTGGTAATTATAACTTAATAAGATTTCTTTTTTAATTAAGAAATTCAAAATTATTGCTTCAAATCTGCCAATCCCATGGGTAGAGGTTTGGGAACGTATCAATTGGTGGCTGCATGTTATGGATTATTATGCTGTCTATTGTCCTTTTTCAACAGGAAAAAGATTATCTTTAATCAATACCCCGATTATTGATAAACGATTTAAGGACAGATACAAATGGATTTTGTTTCATTAAAATTAAAAGGAGGCAATTATGAAAATATTAGTACTTGGCGCAACAGGAAGAACAGGGAAATATGTTATTGAGGAAGCATTAAAGAGAGGATATGAGATTTCCGCAATTGCTCGTAATCCTGAAAAAATAAAGGATTTTAAAATAGATATTACTCAGGGGACACCATATGACTACGAAACCCTTGAAAAAGCTATAATCGGATGTGATGCAGTTATTAATACTCTTAATGTATCGAGAAAATCAGACAATCCATGGGCATCGCTCGTGGCACCAAAAGATTTAATCTCAAAATCTGCATCCAATGCCATAAAAGCCATGGAAAAAAGTGGCATTAAAAGATTTGTTGCTTTAAGTGCAATAGGGGCAGGACGTTCTTGGAAAACATCACCTGGGATTTTAAAATTTATAGTTTCCATAAGCAATTTAAAACATGCTTTTATAGACCATGGAAAACAGGAAGCTATTCTTGAAAATTCATTGATAGATTATACAATCTGCAGGGCACCTATGCTTTTAAATAAAACAAATTTAACTGGCGCGATAGCTACACCAGAGGGAATAAATCCCCCAAGTTCAGTTCTAAGCAGAAATTCAGCTGCAGAATTTTTCATAAATATTATTGAAAAAAAAGAATTCGTTAGAAAGACTGTAAATCTTTCAAATAAGCCAAAATAACCTGATACATTCAATATATATATATTTATTAATGATGGTTTGAGGTTTATAATGTTTGAAAAAAGTTAAAGAAATGTATTATGCAATAGCATTATTTAAAATTCTATGTTTATCTCATTCTTTATTTACCAAGGTTTTTATTCGATTGAACAGAATTAAATTAATCCAAAACAAATTGCTATAAAACTAGGCCCATTTAATGCACCATGCATTATTACTCCAACCCATGTGTTTTTAGTTTTTTGAATAATATATGATTGTATAAAAATGAGTGGTATCAATGTAATTAACAATTGCCACCCAAAAGCAATATGAAAAATTCCCCAGCCAAATCCATGTATAAGCCACGTGTATTTACCAAATGCAATTTCTTGTCTGGGAAACATAACGCCTCTCCATAAAAACTCTTCTCCAAGTATATTTAAAATCCAATAAGGAAACCATACTAAAAGTAACCAGTATCTTCCTTTTGTTAATGGTTCAAAGATCATAAATGAAGGAGAATGGTTAAATTTGCCTAAGAACAGAGTCATGCTTTTCATTATTATTACACTTAATAGCCCAACTAAAATTAATCCTGCAAAGATCCAAAGAAGGTCCTTTTTAGTGATTTTCCTGAATCTGAGCCGATCAATCAATGTTTCTCTGGTAATTGAGTAACCTTCCGACTTTAGTATAAAAAAACCTGTTAAAATCAAAGGTAGAAACACACCTAATCCACCAACAATAAACCAGAATAAAATTGTTTCTTGTCCGGTAATTATACTCAGATAGGGTATTACATATTTTGTTAAACAAAACATCAATATAGCTGCAGGAATATAAATAGCAAATGAGCTTAATAATCCAAGTTTTTTAATTTTTGAATCCATATCTATTTTTAAAATTTTATTTCAAACAACTAATTTACAAACAATTTACCTGACAATTGAAAATATAATATGATGAAATTAATTATTCTTTAATGATCCTATCTGTATTTAACCTGATCATACTTTTGTTTTTTTGTTTTTTCGAAATTCCTATTCGAAGAACTATTGCAGGGTATTCGTTTTCAGCTTCAGGAAATACTGAATAGAAAATTTCTTTATTTTTCTGAATCGTTCCTAAATGTTCAGGAGTAAAACTTTCTGGTGCAAACAAGAGTCGTGTAAAATATTGTGGTAACACACCATAAGGTTGCACTGACAATCCCTGAGCAGTAGCTGCAAGCCAGAGTTGTTGCATTGCCCGGCCTGCCTCGATATATGATTGCGGATTGCTTTTTTGTACTGTTAAAAGGCAAATTGCACCTGTTTTTCTAAGCTTAACAGATAGATTCTTCGCAACTAACCGACTTAATCCTAAATTACTTACTACTTTATTAATGGTCCAATTGCTTAAATATTTGGCAACAATAGAGGCTGTGCGGGGTACATTGATATCATCAAAACATAATCCATAACGAACTTTTTCAAGCTCTTTTTTGGAGAATCGAAGAATATCGAACAGCTCATCATGAAAGGGTTTGTGTTCAAGCCTGATGTATGATGAATTGGCATCTAATTTTGATAAAATAGCGAAATCAAAAAATGAAGTGGTCCAATAGATTTTCGAATTGAATTGCATAACATTCTCTGAAAGCTTAGAAATTATTTCTTGTTTAAGAGGTTTTGGCAAATAAGGATTACGATTTGACATTCTTTTAGCCAACCATTTTTCTAAATAATTGTTGCAGTAACTCCTCAGAAATCTTATTCTGACAATCAGGTTATCAATGGTAATTGAAGGATTATAATCGATAAATGATACCAGGTTATTTGCTTCGGCTGAAATTACAATATTTTGAATAGCTGCCCCTATACTTATCCATGTAAACATATTGAAAATATCGGTGGGCAGTAGTCTTGATTTTGCACAATGTACTTCGATTGAGTCATCAGATTTTTTGAATTCCCAAGGTTGCATATTGTCAGCTGAAGATGCTAAAGAGGCAGAATAGATTAGTTTCTGAAAAGTTCCATTAGTTAAAATTTCTGTTTTCATAGGTACTTGATATTTAGTTATTATTTGGCCAGTAACTTGTTCTTATTTTCCCAAAAACTTCCAACGCATCATCTAGTATTTCTTTGGTATGGGTTGCCATTACACTTACACGTAACATTTCTTCGTACTTTGGTATGGCAGGCGACATTACAGGATTGACAAAAACACCATTTTTAAAAAGTTCTTGATATGCAGCTAAGGTTAAAAGCTCGTGCCCACAATGAATACCAATAATTGGACTGTTGTTATAATGGATTTTATATCCTAGCTTTTTTAATCCGGATGCTAACTGATAAGCATTTTCCATTATCTGTTTTCGTCTCCATGGCTCATCGTCAATAATATCTATTGCAGTTAATATAGCCGCAACAGATGCAGGGGGCAAACTTGCAGAGAAAATATGTGAACGTGCATTATGCCTTAAAGAGTCAATTATTACCTGATCTCCTGCTACAAATCCCCCAATTGAAGCAAAGGACTTACTAAACGTTCCCATAATAAGATCAACTTCTTTTGTTAATTCAAAATGTTCAGCAACACCTCTGCCTGATTTACCAAATACTCCAATTGCATGCGATTCATCAAGCATTAATCTGGCATGATATTTCTTTGCAAGATCTACTATTTCTGGAAGATCAATTAATGTACCTTCCATACTAAATAATGAATCAGTTACAATTAGCTTAGACTCATCGGCAAATCTTTTCAAAACATCTTCTAAAGATTGTATATCATTGTGTTTATATCGAACCAGTTTTGCTCCGGAAAGTTTCGCTCCATCAACAAGGCTGGCATGATTTCTTTCATCCATTATAAGGATATCATTACGGTTTACTATAGCCGAAATGGCTCCCACATTAGTTTGATAACCTGTTGAAAATAGCAAGGCATCTTCTTTAGACAAGAAATTCGCAAGTTTATTGCTCAATTGAGTATGCAAATCAAGAGTTCCATTAAGTAGAGGAGAACCTGAACATCCCGTTCCGTACCTTTGTATTGCCCGACAGGCTGAATCTATTATTTTAGGATGTGTAGCTAATCCCATATATGAATTAGTTCCTAACATAATAATCTGTTTGCCATTATGGTTTATGATTGGCTCTTGTGCACTTTCAAAAACAGGAAAATAGGGATACAAATCAACAGATCTGACTTCGTTTGCTCTGAGGAACTTAATATGTTTTGAAAAAGGATCACTAACCTGTAACGAATTACCTGTTGTTTCCTCGTATTTTGCTGTGACTTGTTGTTCCGGTATTTCATCATCCTTGAATACCTTATGTTCAGTTTTGGCTTGAATAATGTTTTTTCCAATGAAATTAGCAAATGCAGCACTACATTGATTTTTTTTCATTGCTTTTACAAGATAAATAACCGGTTCTGGTTTGGCCCCTATAAAAGTTTTAAAATCGTATGATGTAATACCAATATTAAATACTTTCTTCTTAAGTTGGCAAGCCATACGAAGACTTTCGAACATATTATTTGCATATAGTTCATATTTATCACGGAAGGAATAATCTAATCCTTCAGAAACACCAAAATATTCATCATCTCCAATAAGATTCAAAGTAAATGCAATTATTTTATCATCTTTTTTTATTGCAACAACATGGCTTCGGTCTTTAAGATATTTAGCTATTGATATAAAATACTCTGGCGTAAGTTGTTCATGCTGATAGCCATTATTTTTCTTGGCTACATTAAACCAAAGCGCTGAAAGTTCATCGGCAAGTGGAGCATAATCCTCAATAACTTCAACATTTATCTCAGGATCTTTTAGTTTTTCAATCCGTTTTTTAATATTAATACGTTTTTTGGATTTAAGCGCTGACAGGTAATCATTAAAATCAGACCAATTTAGTTTCATTCGGGCTATTGGAAAACCTTGAGTTGGATGATAACCATTCTTTTCTAATTTATTATAGCAATGGTAATCACTTGGCTGAATATCCCTTATAAGGCATAAATCAATATTTTCTAATTTGCCAATCTCATCAAATTTTTCAGCTAAAATTTGAATAAATTGATCGTTGTAATTTTGTAATGCCTTAATTGTAGATCCCAGAGAGGCAATATGGCCAACTTCAAGTACACGTAGGTTCATAAATCCAGGATTCCATGTTTTTACGGTATTTAAAACTTCAGCGGGGTAACTGTTTGCCATACTTGCAAGGTCAACTATAACCGTAAAGCAATATGCTATTCCAATAGGTTTCTCGTCTTCAAATCCTATAAAATAATATGGGTGAATACCATTAATCCCTGAATATTCTATTGCTTTCAGATGATCTAATTCTAATCCAACAGTTTCTCTCGATACAAAATTTTCCCATTCTTTTTCAGGAACATCATCGACTTTTGTAAAACATTCTAGTTTCATCTTTTTAATTTTTTAGTTCCACATGATTTTTTTTTCATTCTTTTAGTACCTTATTTATGGAACAAAGTAATGATGGATAGAGAAAACAACCTATCTTAATCCTGTTTCGCTAAGACCGTTTTATAAAAATGTATGATGGAATTATAATTAATTAAGAAGTTAGTTTTATTAATCTTTCATATCCACAATATGGCATATGTTCCATAATATGAAATGAAATTAATTTTTTCCAACTAACGGGAGTGAGCTTAGATTTTCAAATGCTTCAGTTTTATTTTTACACTCTAGGACCAAAATAGCCGAATGCATTTCGTTAAAATAGATTTCTCTTAAAATACCCTGAAGGTATAATTGGTAAACATGGGATGCTTCTTGTTTCAGAGATTTATCTTCCTTCGAAAATTCTAAGTTGCTTTTAGATTTTTCAGCAACTAGAATTTTCAATTTAATGTAGTTTTAATCTATTTATTGAGAATATAACTAATTTCTATGTTTGTGTTTCCTTTAATCATTGAATATACTGGACAGTATTTATCCTCTGTAAGATAAATAACTTTATCCATATCATCTTTTGTTACATTATCAGAAACTAATTCTATTTCAACAAAAATGTTTTTAAATCCAGTTGGATGCTCTTCTTTTCTAATTCCTTTTGTATGTATTTCACATTTAGTAATCGATTTATTCATTTTTCGAAGAAAAGTCAATACAGCGGTTCCAATACATGAACCTAAACTCAAAAGTAAAAGTTCCAATGAAGTATAACCTAGATTATCGCCCAGTGGAGCAATGTAATCGATTGAGATTGGATCGTTTTCATCTACTGTTCCGATGAAATTAAGTCTATCATTTACAAGCCTGATTGATGCTTGCATTTCTATTGATTTGTTTTTCATTTTTTTAAGTATTTATAGTTATTATTATTGTTTATAAATAAAATTCAGTATTCTGCTATTGGTTGAATTGTCTTTCAAACCAGCTATATGCCTCGTTTCTCATTTCATTGGTAAATGTATGTTGTCCTAGATTAAAATACTTCTGTTTAATCACAATTTCATTTCCTTTAAATTTCTGTTTTTTCATTGCTTTTTCAAAGACTTTTGATCTGTTAATATCAGCAGAAAGCTCAATAAAAGACCTGGGATAAATACCCTCAATTACATCATCAAAATCTCCCCATTGTTTAATTCCCGGAATTGTTAGTAAACCACAAAATCCATTCATTGGTCGTAAGTAAGTATCATTATAAATATCTGACAATAAAAAACTGCCACATGAAGAACAACCTAATTTAATTCGATCGTCAACATACATTAAAATTCCAGATAAGAAACCTCCTGCAGAATGGCCTATAACACCTATTTTTTCTTTATCAACTTCCTTAAGTGAACACAGTATATCAATGGCATACTTAAGTTCCATAATTGTCATACCCATCATTGTTTTACCTTCTGTAATCAATTGAGATGACCTGGCTCCAATAAATAAGTCTTCAGTTAAATAAATTCTTTGCTGGTTATATTCAAGTGAAACAGGAAATGAAGCAAAATCATTCCAGTTTTTTGATTTCTGAAGCATTCTGCTTTCAAAACCAAATCTATCAGGGCAAATTACCACATATCCTTTTTTACATAGCTCGAGCCCATAATATAAGGAAGAGTCACCATGAATTCCTGCTGGCTCACTTTTACCGAATTCATATGGCCGATGCTCACCATCCTGATGAATTGCAAGTATTCCTGGTACTTTACCTTTACTATTATTAGGAATTAAAACATACGCTTGAATTGTTTCTCCAAATAGTTCATACTGAATTAGCTTACGTGTGAATTCTTCAAATTCTTGAATTGAGATTTCCTTTATTTTTACTTTCCTATTGTTTTGGAAATTGCCAAGTAAAGTAATAAAATCCTGTTTCTTTTTTTCTTGTTTATCTATTGGATTATTTTCACAAGAAGCAGTAATTAAAGTGATAACTACAAAAATTATATAACCAAATTTTAGTTTCATTTTTTCTTAGTTAGATTAATATTTTTAAATAGACTATAAATTTTTAGTTAACAACTAAAACAGAAATACCAAATAAGGTTTATTAGGTATATTGTCTTAAATCAAAAATTGGTTTACTCTTTTCTTTTATCGGGAATTGTTTTTCAAATTCTAATAATTGCTCCTCATTAATTACAAATGCTTCATCATCATAAAATAGGCCCTTTACATTTTTTAATCCATTCTCAATTAATTCTAATGCCATAAAGGGTTCAAAGTTTTGATTGTCTTTAGTAGCAATTTTAAATTCTTTTGCATTTTTAAATCCAAAGCGATGATAATAACCGGAATTTCCAAATAATATCATTCCTTTAAATCCCATTTTTCTTGCTTTTGAAATAGAATAATCTATTAGGATTGTCCCGATTCCTTTGTTTTGTAAAGCAGGAGACACCGATATTGGACCTACACATAAAACTTCATGCTCTTTTCCAAATTTGTTTTTAATCAATGCTCTTGTTGAAATTATATGGCCAACGATCAAAAAGTTATGAATTGCAATTAAATCCAATTCTTTAATATAACTTTTGCTTTTCCTTAAGTTGTGCAACACCAGGTGCTCTTCACATCCGGATTTATATAAATTCCAGAACGTTTCTCTTGTTAAGTTTTCAGTAAAGTAGAATTCACTTTCATAAATTTTTCTAATAATAAGTTTCATAATTGTCTCTTTATAATTTAAAATCTTTCCCCATAAAATGAACAGCATCAGGTATTTCTTTATACTCTCAGGCTGCTTGATCAGCTAATTTGCCCAGCAAGATTTTATCTGTATCAGAAAGCTTTCCATTACGAGATTTAAGTTCCATATATAGAAAATTGTATATATAATTTAAATGTGCATACATTTTTCTGAACATAGAACCGGTGAGAATCTTGTATGTCGTAAAAAGGATAACTTTAGTGTTAATTTTTTCAGGCAATTTTTTTGCAAATTCAACCCATGCTTTTTCAGGATGTTGATTGAAAAAAAGAAGGCCTTGAGTCCAGCAACCTAAAAGTAGGTAGTTGGCATCTTTTAAAATTTCAGGCTGATACTCTTCTATGGATGTTATTGAAACATTCATTTTGTTACTACTTAGATACTCACCTATGGCTTCTGCATATCTTTTTGTAGTACCTGTTTTGCTATTGTAAATTATAACTGTTTTCATTTTTGTACATTTTAATAAAAGTGGTTTTATTAATTTTTTAAAATTAGCTTCTAATGATTCTGATGGCTAGTTTGTCAAATAATCTGCCACTAAGCCTTTTAAAGAGGTTCAGTTTTACTGGATAGAAATAATCAGATTCAAACCATCCTTTATCTCTGTAATAAGTGTAATCTCTCCAATTTTCATTAAGCATTTTATACATACTTGTACGGGCCATTCGAAATACCATTATCCACCATAAGGATGGTGTAGGAAAGTCTTTTTTTATTAATTGTTTATAGAATTTTTTACTTTGTTTTTCCACAATTCTGTCAGAGTCATTCTGCGATTTTTCAGTCATTGGTTCAAGGGTTTTTATAACACAGCCTTTAACAATATTAAAGCCCATGCCCTTACCAATAAAGTCGAGATATTTAACAATGTCTTCACCTTTTCCGATTCCTTGCACAACGATGCTTGTAAATGTTTTACCAAAGAAACTGGGGCGATGAAACTTATAAGCCAAACGATCAATAAATATTTTCATCAAAGATGAAACCTGGAATGAATAATTCGGAGATGAAAAAATCACACCATCTGAATTCACCATTTTTTCAATTAGAGTATCCCGGTCATCTTTAAAAGGGCAGAATTCTTCGCCTTTATCAAAACAAATTCTGCAACCTTTGCATGTGCCTAAATTATAATCCCCTAAACGGACAATTTCATATTCAATATTACCTAGCAACTGCAGATTTTGCAGTAATTTTTCTGAGGCATTGTAAGAATGTTGCTTCCTACCACTACCAATAAATGCTGTTACTTTCATATCATTTAATTTTGAGATAAATACTATTTTTCAAAGAACCAAAATCTATCAATCTTCTTAAATGGAGTTAAAAAAAAGTCACTTACAATTTGATTAACTAATTCAGGCTTCTCCCATCTTAGAACATGAGTCGTTCCGGGTAAAATACACAAATAAGAATTTGGTAAAGCACGAAAAAGAGTTAGTGTATGTTCATCCCTGATTAAATCATGGTCTGCTGCCAGAATCAATGAAGGTGTTTTGATTTTAATCAGTTGTTGTATTGTAAAATTTGGATACTTTACTAAAACAAGTTTAAGTTTCTCAAACTTAATTGAGTCTTCCTCCCGGCTTTTCGAAGCTTCATAAAGGAAATTGTTCATCGCAGGATTAAATTCATTGTATTCCCATTTTTTTACTTCATCGAGCGCCCTTGAGAAAATAGCTGTTGAATCGCAAAGAAAATTTCCGGAACCAATCACCATTTTTTTTATTTTTTCTGGATGAGCATAAGCTAATTCAAGCCCAATAATTGCACCATCACTATGGCCATAATAATAAACACTATCCAGGCCTAGTGAATCCAATAAAACAGCCAAATCAGATGCCATTTGTGCATAAGATAATTCTTCTGATGAATCACTTGTTTTACCCTGTGCTCTGCTATCAACAGCATAAACCTTGAATTTTTTTGAAAAATCCTTTACCTGGTAATAAAAGCTCTTCATCGATCCATTATTACCATGAACTAATAATAAAGGATGACCAGAACCATAGCATTCAAAATACATTACAATATCATTAACTTTAATGTATCTTCCAGTAGAATCATTTGCTCCAAGTTTCTCAAATTCTTGTGAATAAATCTGGGAGATTTGAAATGTTGCCAATAATAAAATAATTAGTTTCTTCATGACCTTTAATTATAAAAAAGATTAGTAACCATTCCTTTAAAATATTATTAATCAATTATTAATACAGAACACCCGGTTTTAGATATTACTCTATGTGCACTTGATTCGTTATCTCCGAGGCATAACGACATACCTTTTTTTAAATATATTTTGTGTTTGTCTTTGATTTCGATGATCACAGAACCTTCTAAAAGATGAATAATATGTCCACGACAGCACCAATGATCTGCAAGGTACTCTTGTGAATACTCGATAATTCTTATTCGTATATGTTCTGTTTCGAAAGTTCTGCTATATGCCCAGCCTGTTTCTCCAGAATACTTTGTAATAGGTACGTTGTCCCAATTAATTTCCAAACTTTGAATATTTGTTAAATTCATATTTTACAACTTAGAATAATTAATTAAACTAATTTTTATCTTCTTCTGAAACTCTGATAATCCAAATAATAAATAGCTTTTAAAGAGATGCTATTCATTTTGGATTGATTGAATGTATAATCAATATTTTTGAAATAATTATCAGGTAAAATGTTATCTCTGTCAAGTATTGAGTTCTTCCAAACTAAAGTCAGGTCACTTCCAGGAGCAAATCTCCAGGTTAATCCCAAATCAATATTGAAAGAGTTAAAACTTATGTTATGATTATTATTATAATCACTTTCAGCAAGATGTCCATCTTCTTTCAATGTATAAAACTCCCTGTACTTTACTGTTGACCAATAGTGTCGTATAATCAAGTTTACATTTAGATTTTTAGCTATTGAATATCTGGCATCAATGCTGTTTTCAAGAACCATGTTGTTTCTTTGGCCAAACCTTATAAGGCTGTCAATTCTTGCAAATCCCACAGAATTAAATGTCTTATTGTATCGAATAAAATATCCTACTGAAGATTTATTGTTTATGCGATATTTTGGATTAAATAGGATCCAATATTGTTCAGCAACATGGTTGTCTATTTTTCCTTGATTGCTGTATCCTGTAAATATTTCATATTTAAGTGCCTTTCTTGAATCAGATGAGAAACCCAATTCAAAGAATCCATATGAAGGTTTAGAATAATATCTGCCCGGTATTCTTGGTTCATAATAATCTTTCACTCCACTGGGAAAAACATTTAAATTAAGTCCAATTGATGAGTTATTCCTTAAAGTAGCCATAGTATAGAAGTTAATTCTATATCCTGTAAAAACTGATGGTTCAAAAAGGCGATTAAAATAAATACTAAAATAATTCTGTAACCTGTTGAATTTCCAGAAAGGCTTATTTATATTGTAAACCAGTTTTAATCCTGTTTCAGTAAAATTATTATTAGTTATATAACCCAGATCGTTTGGATTAAATTTCTCTGTCATTAAATTGTTAAAAGCATAAAATTGGAATTTACCACCTATTTTAGCTAAAGTTATATTTAGTTTACTTCCAAGAATAGGGTTCGCATTTGAAGAATCATATTTTTGAGATAAGGCACCAGTGGAAATAAGAGCCCAATTATTCCCTTTATCTGCAAATTTTAAATCAAATCCCGTGACATTTGCCATATTTGATCCGTCTCCATAATAGGCATTAGTATTTATTAAATTTATAAATGATGTCTGTCCTATTGTCTGAGATGCAACCAATATATTATAGTTTGTCCATGGTTGTGTTAATACTTCTTTTTCATCTCCTATATCATTTTTGGCTTTGGCATAGGTATTAGTAGTAGTGGCATTAAAAACTCCAATTCCTAACCCATAATTCGATCTTCCTGTTAATTTGATTGCATTAATCATTTTGGTGGCAGTGGGATTTTCGATAATTTCTTCATTTGGTGCAAGTTGTGAGGAAACTTTATAGTAGTCTAAAGGCATTCCTCCAATACGTCTCGAATAAAAAATATTTGCAGTATTAAATAGTTCTGTTCCTTCGGTAAAAAATGGCCTTTTTTCATCATATTTTGTTTCGTAGGGTGTAAGATTTAAAACCCTATTGTCAGATTGTACCTGCCCAAAATCAGGAATAAGTGTAATGTCTAAGGTGTAGCTTTTGTTTAGTCCTACTTTTACGTCCATTCCTCCATTTAATAAATAGGTTGAATTATTCATTCCATCTATGTTATATGGATAATGCTCATAATAATTAGATAAGTAGGGTGTTAACGACAATCGTAATGGAGGATTAATATCTTTAATTCCTGAAAGGTCGCCTGATTGATTTATCCATTCATCGTTGTTTATATCAACAAAATTCCATGTTGACCATTCTTCGAGTCGTTTGATATTTCTCCAACAATTCATTCCCCATGATCTTCCATCAGATTTTGGTATACGAATTGCAGAATAAGGAATATACATTTCTACTACCCAGCCTAATTCATTTATTTTTACAGCACTTTCCCAAACAGCATCCCACAAAAGATCAAAAGTTGTTCCTTTGTGTTTTTTATCAATTTGTATCCCTGCAGCAGTAATTTTAAAAATTAATTCGTTTTGTCCGTCATTATATGGACTAATACAAAAAGCAAAGCAATCTGCATTTACATTTTCATAGTCTCTGGGTCCAGCTTCATATAATATACTATCTGGATGGGCATCGTATAACATGGCACCTATATATATACCTTTATCATTATATAAAATTTTTACATCGGTTTGATAGGTAGGTTTGGCAAGTGGTGTTGGTTTACATACAATAAAATCAGTGCCTGAATTAGCTGGTAACCAGCAACTGTCTGTTAATGATCCATCAATAACAGGAGGGTTGGAGATTTTTAATACTTCAAGATTTTTCTTTGAAGATTGTCCATAACAATAGCTTATTGAAATAAATGCTATTAGTAAAATGTTGATTAGTCTAATTGATTTCATTTCATTATTTTTTATTGGTTCTTTTTTTGAACAAAGGAAATATTGAAATGAACGAAACCCTATCTGAATCAGGATTCAGACAGACAGAATTATAAAAATGTCAGATGGAATTATAAATATTTAGGTAATGATTATATTAGTAATGTTGGGTATTTCGATTAGAATTTAATAAGAAGATATTTCCTGCAAACAGATTTACTTTTTTCATTATAAATAATTAGCAAAAAAACCTTTCGCTTGAAAAGATTTCACTCGAAAGGTTTTTAATCAAACTGCTTATTTGCTATTTATTTCATCTTACTTTAAATCTTCTTTCCGATATAAAACAAATAGCCATAGTATGCTTTATATTTATAATATAACTCTGCCTCATATCGCATTGATTCTACAAACTCTTTTATGGAATTGTTTCCTTCATATTTTTTCAGAAAGAATTCTCGTCTCGATGATTGCCAGCTATAATAGTCTAACCAAATAGTCTCTGGCAACATATAAGTGGCAATGGGAATATAACCTGCTTTTTGCATTTGAGCAACTTTGTTTGGTATTGTATCTATTTCAGGATATATTTTTTGCCAAAATTCCTGAATTTCGTCAGGTCTTTCTTCCGTAAACCAGGTGTTTTCTGTTACTGCAATATATCCACCCTTTTTCAGAAATTTTCGCCACTCGTTTAGGCCACGCTCAAATCCAATGTTATAAATCGCGCCTTCCGACCAAATCAAGTCTAATTCTTCTTCCTGAAATGGAAGATTTTCCATATTGCCGACAATGCCTTTCACTCTATCTTGAAGATTTTTAATTTGTACATTTTGGTTGAATTGATTTATAAAACCAGGCCAGGTATCAACACCGATAATTTCACATGATGTGTTTTCTGCTAATACCATTGTTTGACCGCCGGTTCCACAACCAATATCCGCAATTTTGGACTTTTCAGTAAGACCATCAATAAAACTCAGGGCTTTAAGCGTTTCTTCTGAACTTCCGGGACCTTGACGTTCTGTTTCTGAAAAAAAATCATAAATAATATTCAAGTCAAATTCGTGAATTGTTTGTTTTTCGTTGTTCATTTTCTTTTATTTTGTTGCATACACAAAAAGCAAAACAATGCTTTCATTATTGTACGCAGATTAAAACTTAAATAATTTAACAGAAAATTGCTCTCGAAATGAATTATCCGAGAACAAACAAAGATACAATCTGTACAAAAAGTATAGATTGTTTACAGAACAATATCCAAATTTATAATAAACATCCAATCAATTTAATGTATACAAAGTTACAAATAAGTAATAAAACCTGAAATTTTTTTCAAATCTATTTTTCAGTAGTCGTTATCTTCGGAACTGTTTTATGCTTGCCGATAACAATTATGTGTAATTTCGAGATGAATCATATATTGCACAAAAGCAGCATCAGATAAAAATCCCATAATCCTATTTTTTAAGCTTAGTTTAATTCCTTTAATTTTGAAAGTAAAATAAGTGTTGAGAATTTTAATTCTGGGATCCCAACCTTCAATAATGGATTTATTAGTTAATCCCCACTTGAAATATGTATTGTTATCAAGTCCCGAATCCATAATAACCTTATTGGCAATTTTAACACCAGTTGGGGAAGTAACATCAAATAATAATTCAGCTTCTTTAAATTTATTCGCTAAGTTTAAGATAAAACTTTTAATCTCAGATTCCTCAAAGTAAACAAATACTCCGGCAGAGATAATTAAAATTTTGTTATGAGTTGGAATCTTATTAAACCATATTGGATCAAGAAAAGAGCTGGCTATAAATTTGTTGTTGTTGGTTTCTTTAAGAAACTTTTTTCTTAATTCAATTACATCCGGAAGATCAATATCATACCAGATAACTTTTTTATTATCAACCCTTTCATAAGTCGTATCCAAGCCACAGCCAATATTAATAATGGTTCCTTCCGGATTTCTTTTCAAAAAGTCTTTTATTACTAGGTCATACCTCTTACAACGTGCAATCCACGCAATTAGGTTGATTTCTTTCAGGTTTTTAGCCATTTGAGAAAAATCATAATCTATTGAATTTATTATATCAACCGCAATTGGGTCAGTAAGAACAGAATTTTCTTTTTTTGTTTCAATAGCTCTCGCCCAAACGGGCATAAAAAGCGTTTTTTGAATAGATCCTAATTCAATCTTTATTTTGTCCATGAGAAAATGTTTTTCTTTTAAATATGAAACCTATTTTTTTAACCATTTATTTATTGGAAATGGGAAAAATTCAGGCGTTTTTTTATAGTATTCTTTATAATTATCCCCGAAAAACAATTCCATTTCTGCATATTCTCTTTTTATATAGATTTTAAACATAATGTATGCAATAGGACTAATAATCAGTATTAACCATGAGTTCATCCAAAATGAAATTCCAGGAATAACAAAAAGTATAATTGAAGTGTAAAGAGGATTACAGCATAAATAATATGTTCCTGTAGTAATAAGTTTTGATTCTTTCAATCCTTTAAGAAGCAATGGAGCAGTAGTGAAATACATTACCAATCCAATAATAACTAAGCAAATCCCAACAATTTTTAGGATATTATTTCCAGATTCAAAAAATGAAAATAGCTCTTTGTATTTGAGTGATAAAAAGATGGTAACAGCCAATCCTGGTAGAGCTATTCCTCCAATAATAGGGCCAATGCCCAATGAATTTAATTTTTTCATAATTCTATTTTTTAGTTAAAAATTATTTTTCTTTTAGCATAAATCCATATTTATTCCATAATCCAATTTTATTACCCCATTTCAAAATTAAGATTTTAGCAGATTTTGTTATCCAATCTTTCTCAATATCTGAATGACAAATCTTACCTTGTCCTCTTCTGGTATGGTGACAGAACCTACATTCTAATGGTTGTAATCCAGTACCAAACAATTCACACAAATCGTTTTTAAAGAATGTACACCCATTTTTGGACAGTTTCTGAAGTGCAAAATTTGTTTCATTGCCCTTGAAAGCCGGAGATAGAACACCAAAACTTCGATCAGGTGAAATTTCCAGCATCATGCGGTTTGCAAGACCGGATAGGATAGCCCTTTCCGCTTCATCGACCGTCCACCAACCGGGTCTTTGACAGTAGCTTTTGCACGTATCACATGAACATGGTTCAGATGGAGGATATTTAGAAATTAAGGATTTGGTAATAATTGTTTTTTTCATATTAGTCAAACTTTACAAATGATAAGACTTTGAACTGCAAGTCATTCATATGATATAATTTAGACCTTAATACAAAGATATGAAGACATTAATTCAGTATGTCTGGTTTTCCTGATTATTTTCAGTCCATTTTTGATAAATAATCCTTCTATGATCCAATTATAGGTTGGATATTCATCTTTTATATTAACCGCGATTTCATTAGCAATTCTTAATCCCATTTTATTTTTTGCTTGTTCTATATTTCTATTTATAACTTCTTCATATGATGCACACTCAAATGAAAAAAGTGAATCTAAAAGGAATAATTTACCACCAGGCTTAAGCGTTTTAACCATTCGGTTGATTGCAACAGATTTCCAAAAATCGGGCAAGTGATGCAGAGCAAGTTGAGTAATAATTGCATCAAAATAATTTGGAATGATTTCAAAATTCAAAAAGCCAGAATGAGAGAACGTTATATTTATTATTTTTTCATTAATTGCTTTTTTGAAGGCGTGATTTACCATAGTTTTAGAAATATCACATGCGTTTATATGCTTGCATAATTTTGACAATCTTATAGCTAATTCCCCGGTACCAGTTCCTATTTCAAAGACAATCGAATTATTATTTAATTCAAGCAATTCAATTATGTACTTTGCTTCATTATCCAGATTTCTGTTATTCCTGTATTTTTCATCGTATTCAGCTACTTCAGATTCGTTTTCGAAATCTATACCAGATTGTCTGAATTCATTGTAATACCAATCATCCATAATTTTTCTTTGATCAATATTGAGATTCATTTTAAATGATTTTTAAGGAGAACATTTAATACAACTTTTGATAATTTTCAATAGTAACAAATCTGTGCTCATTTATCATTATAATCGAGCTTGCTGCTTCGATAATTGAATTTTTTGAGACACAGATTTAATTACATCTATTTATTTAATTTGTAGATATTCATTTACTGGTCTCGAAACTGCTGGATTCATTTTTTCCATGGGATGCCCAATGCCAACTATTCCGCATAATTGATATGAGGATGACAAGTTAAGTACTTCTCTGAATCCTTCTTCACCAAATAATGTTCTTAAACCACTAATAATAGAAGTACTATAACCAAATTCATTGGCAACATTGCCTAATTGTGAAATAGCTTGTCCAGCTAAAACGGTATTTATCTTTAACTGACTCTCCTTGTCCTGAGGGTTTTTAATTGATTCGACTTCTGAATTATCATTGTACACAAATACAATTACAGGAGCATTAAATACCATAGTGTACCATCTTTTTAAAGATTCTGCAGGGATATTATTTTCTTTATATTTTTCAACTGCAGATTTAACTAATATATTAATTAAGGCTGTTTTAACTTCTGGGCTTTTTATAGCAATAAATCGAATATAGGAATTATTCATCATTTCAAAAGGTAAAACCGAATTGACAGAATGTTTTATTATTTGCGCAATAGTATCATCCGCAATAATACCTGGATTCATAATCATAACATTTCTTTGATCGATTATTTGCATCAATTTTGGATTATTGTTCTCTTTGAATTTAGCCAAAGGTCCGTTGCCATTTGGAAAGGCTAATTCTTCGGCAATAGATACAGCAAAAGTTTCAAAATATGGCCATTGACCAGTTAAAAAAGGTCCATCATGAATAAAGGTTTCTGATACAATCTTTGCTCCTGATTTTATTAATTCAGCTCTATAGTTATTTCCTTGCACTGTAATTTGTCTTCCAGTTAATAGTTTTGAAGCAGAAAGTATATATGGTCCATGGCAGATTGCAGCAATATATTTTTTATTATTTATGGCTTCATCTATTATTAATTGTAGTTTTTCACGATTGTCTTTTAAGAAACCTTCTACTCCTTCGCCTCCTGAAAAATAGATAAGATCATATTTTTTAAAATCAACTTTATCAATTAAAAGGTCTGTTTTTAAAGTAACAGGGAGCATGTCATGTCCGGTTTTAGAATTCGGGTCACTTCTTTCTCCTTGTTGCTCCAATTTGGTTCCAGCAATATCAACTTTAGCACCCCAGTTTTTCCAGTAACCACTAATTTCAACGGCTTCTTCATAGTTAAATCCATCAAAAACTATGGTTATAATGCGAACCTTTGATAAATCATAGTTCCAATTGGTTCCGGTACACTCTTTCCAGTTTTGAGCGGTTACGTTTCCTTTGATTATTAAAATCAAAAGCACATTTGTAATAATTGAAATTTTTTTGATTGTTTTCATGATTGTTAGTTTTTAAATTATGTTCAAAAGAAATTATGGAACAAAGGAAGACTACACAATCATGAAAGCCTATTTGAATCATGATTTAGAAAGATAGTATTATAAAAATGTCTAAGTGATTTATAAAAAACTAATATGAATTAGTATATCGGGTTAAGTTAATTAAATGACTTATTGATGTTTAGATAATTGAGCTTTGTATTGGGATGGAGTCTTTCCGGTAAACTTTTTAAAAGCAGCATTAAATGCCGAAAGAGTATTAAAACCACTATCATAAGCTATACTCGCTATTGTAAGATTGTTAAATTCTGGATTACCCAGCAATCTTTTTGCTTCATCTATGCGGTAATTATTGATAAAATCGTTGAAATTATTCGAGAAATGTTCATTTATCAATTGTGAAAGTAAATGGGGACTAATTGAAAGTTCTTTGGATAGTTCACTTAATGTTAAATTACGATTCAAATAAGATCTATTTTCTTCCATTGATTTATAAATTGAAGCTACATGGTCTTTTATAACATCTTCAGATATATTCAAAGGTTTTGTTTTGGTTATAAAATTGTTGATAGTTGTAATTCTATTAAATCGTAATTCGTAATAAAGTATTGCATAAACAATAAAAGAATAATATAAAGTTTCGATAATCGAGGCATAAATATTTAGTTTGAGATATGCTTCCAGGCAATAGAGAATTATAATAAACCAAAGTATAATTATTGTAAAAATAATAATTCGTAACCAATATGGATTTAAAAGATCCCTTGTTGAAAACGCAGTATTAAATTCTTTAATAAGATTTCTACAATATGAGTATGAAACTAAAATATAAATTAAGAGATGAATAAGAAAAAAAGATTTTTGGAAGATATTAAAAACAACATTCAATCTTAGAAAAGATTTAATATTAGGGTCAGTTATAAATACTAAGTTTATGATTAACAAAAGAAAGAATGGAATAATATGCAAAAAATTCTTTCCCTTAAATCTAAATCCTTTTTGTGTGGTTGATAATAAATAAAAATATAATATTGGACCAATTAGAGAAAGTATTGGAAGAAGCATTAAAATAACAGGAGTGTCAATATTAATTTGAATTAAATTTCCAAAATCTAGAATTAATAATTTGAGAATTCTTATTTCTCCTATAAAAATAAATATTGATAACAACATATTTGGAATCAAATTTTTCTCTTTTTGAAACCATAAAAAGAATAGTATAAATAATCCATTAATAGCTGCTAATCCGCAAAAAATGAAAAATATGAATTGAACTATGGTCATAATGAATCTGCTTAATATTAATAAACAAAAGAAGACAAATGGGTCAAAAACTATTAGGAATCTGATTTATAAGATTCAATTGAATTAAAATTTTTATTAGCTTGTTGTTTAAGTCTGAATTGCGTTGGAGTATATCCTGTAAACTTTTTAAAAGCTCCATTGAACGCTGATAAAGTATTAAAACCACAATCATAAGCAATACTCGCAATTGTATAATTTTCTCTTTCAGGATCATTCAACATTTTCTTTGCCTCTTCAATTCGGTATGAATTTATGAAATCATTAAAAGGCATTCCAAATTTATTGTTAACAATATTGGATAATACATATGGCTGTATTTGATATTCCTTTGCCAATTTTGGTAAAGTAAGCGTATTGTCAAGATATGGTTTATGGACAAGGAAATGCTCCTTAATTTTATTCATTAGAGCCAATGCTTTACTTTCTGTTATTGAACTGTTCTTATATCTTTCTGGAAAGAAACCCGGCTCGCTTATTTTTTTAAATTTAATTTCAAAAAAAGTAATAGTAAATATTAATAATGGTATATAAAACAATTCAACTATTGAAAAAGCTTCTGAGAATCTATTTAAAACTAAAGTTAATAATAGTGGTGAAATAATTAATATTGTATTTCTACAATAAAAAAAGACATTTCTTATAGAGTAATTATAATCTACCTGATTTTTATGCATTCTTTTTATTCTGTATATATAGAAAATAGTTATTATTGAATAAATTACCAAATGAATTCTTGTACCTAAAAGAATTATCCATAAATAATCAGTTTCAAAATTTATAATTGATCCTATAACTATTATGGAAAATGCTAATAACCAATGCCAAATTTGTGATATTTTAAAAGTAAAATCTCTTTCTGCCGTAGATTTAATATAAAAGTAAATTGTTGGTCCAAGCAAAGGAATTGAAGGGAACCAAAAAATTATATTCGAATCATCATCATAACCAAGATAGATAGGATAAATGAACTTAATCATTCGTATTACTATGAAAATAAAAAATATGACTAAAAAAAGTTTGGATTTAAAAAACCCTTTATTGAGGAATAGCAAATTGCATATTAGAAAAAGACTATTTAGCCCGGCTGCTCCATATAATATTAATACTATTATATTAATTATACTTATCACAACTTTAATTTGAATAGACTAAAAATTAACTGTTAAAGTTAGGTAAAAAAAATATTTATCCAATTAGAGCTTGTTTAAAAATATTTCACTATCATAGCAATGGAAGCCACGAATACTCATGCCTCGCTTGATTCAGTATTCATCTCATAATCTTTACAGAGCCGCCTTGACCACATTAGCCATGATATAGAACGATCTACAATCCACCGCTTTGGAATAACCTTGAAACCCGTCTCATCGCTAGGGGTTACAACTTCAAATTCTATCCCCAGTTCAGCATGGGCTAGCCTTACCAGTCTTTCACCCGCATAGCCTCCATCGGCAAGAATTCTTTTCAGCTTGGGGTATCTCCCCACCAACCGTTTGAATACCTGTTCAGCAGCCACGCTTTCATGCCCATTCGCTGCTGGTACAACAATGCACATCAGGATTCCCATTGTATCCACCAATATATGACGCTTACGCCCTTTCTTCTTCTTGTTCCCATCATAGCCCTTATCGGGAATGCCCCGTTCGCCGTTCTTCTCCGACTGGGAGTCGATAATTCCAAGGCTGGGGGGATGCCTTGCAATAGTGATTCTCCCTCACCAGCTCATGGAGTCTTGTCTGCACGCGTTATTGTCCCGCTAATCATCCATTTGCGGAAGTAGTAGTACAACGTACTCCAGGACCCGAACTCCTTAGGGAGCATCCGCTACTGACAGCCTGTTTTTAGTTGGTAGAGAATGGCATTCCATACCCTGCGCAGGCGAACTTTGCTCTTGCGCTTGTCGTTCAGATTTTTTTTACACATTGCCACTGGCAATTGGTTAAGCTGGTTGGGTATTGTATCATCGCTTGTTCAGATTGGAGTTTACGCAAGCTCAGAATAATCATTCACATTAGCTAATCAATAGCCTTATTTCTAGATAACTAAATTTAAACAGGCTCTAATCCTTTAAAGCAAATAGGCATTTATAATCGGATTGTGCGATTAGAAAAAAACAATTGCATGACCAGAAGGATGGTTGTGGGACTGGAGAGAATACTCTTATTTTGTGTGACCGATGCTAAACTTAGGTAATGTTATTAACTATGTGTGGTAGACATAAAATTGCTACTGTGGAACCACAGTCCCAAAGCGCCTTTTGCCTCTTATACATATCAATTCTAATTTACTAATATTATTAAAAATTAACCAGAACAAAAACTTTTTTAAAACTATAATTCTTATCTACTGCTGTATTAAATATTTAATTATCATGTATTTATCTTCAATTAATTCTTTCGCTGGTTCAATAAGAGAGTTCCAATTACTATTAATTCTACTTGAAAACCATTTTTTCCCATCTTGAAAATTAAAATTTCTAATCTTGTATGAAAAGAATAACCAATAAACTGGTTTTATAATTTGGGCAATAGCATCAGCATTTGATAGAATTACATCATTTATTGAACCTTCATTTATCTTAATATGTGTTACATGATTTTCTATACACTGTCTAACTTTTTCAATTTTCTCAAATGGATATTTATTTTCAAGAAGAAGTTTCTCTGCAATTTCAGCACTGTCAATATTATGAGTTGGCAATGTTTTAAAATCTTGTACTGCTGATATGTCATGTAAAAGTGCTGAAATAAGAACTATCTCTTTATTCACATTATTCACATCTAAAATATTACATAACTGGTTGCAATAATCATAAACAATTAAAATGTGCTCACTATAGAATGCATCTGTCAGAGAATTTGTCGGCTGCTTACAAGTATTTTCTACATACCGTTTTAATTCATTTAAATTCATATTTCACTTCAATTTGTTATAATATTTAATTATCAAGATTATAAATTTGAGTTTAATAAGATTGGACCTTATACTAATATATGAGAAATAATCACTCATAAATCTTCTGAAATCATTATGGAGTACACCATACTTTAGGTACGTGAATAATTGCTTTATAATTTTTTACAGTCAATCACTACAAATGGAACACTTAACTTCATTATTCCTTCAATCTCCGATTTTCTATTTAATTCATTTTCTATCAGTTCAAATATTTCAGACTGCTTTTCGAATGATAAAATCTCCTTCCATCCATCAATAAATTTTAGTCTAATAAAATGATGATTTAGCATTGTTGTACCATCAACAAAACAATATTCAAATCGATCATGTTTAGCCGAATCTATTGAAAACCCATGTGATTTAATCTGTTCAAGATATTGGTCAAGAGGTTGGCGTTTCTTATTAATGTGTTTTTTCATCAAGTACAAACTAGCATCCAGTTTTAATTTAGTTAAAACTTTTTCCATTGTTGAATAAAATTCAAACATCGTATTATTTAAATTCATTGTCTGAATAAACTGTCCGCCGGATTTCATTATCCTGCAACATTCTGATAGCGATTTATCAAGGTCTGCAACGTTATTCAATCCGTTATTGCTTACAATCAAATCAATCATATTATCTTTAATTGGAATATTCTCAGCAACTCCACGAATGATTTCAATATTTTCAATTCTGTAAAAATCAATTTTCCTTTTTGTTCTTTCAACAGCAGCTTCCCATGGATCTATGCCATATATTTTGGAATCCTTACCCAATCTCATAGCAATTTCAGTTAAGGGGAATCCTGTTCCAAATCCAATATCAACAACTTTTAAACCTTTTCGATATTTTACCCCATCAAGTAATTTTAACCCAAACGGTGCAGACCATAAGGGTAATTCGTCAAATACTTCAACTAGTTTTTCCGAACTAAAATCCCAATCTGTTTTTAAATATTGTTTCATCGTGTATTTCTTAAAACTATACTAAGTCTTAAGATATGTTACTGTCAACAATAAATTGTTATTTCCAACCATATTAGTCATCCTTTTTTTGCAAACTACATGCCTTTTATATTCAATAAAAAACCATTTGGTTTATTCTACTCGTGGATTGTAGATTTTTTATCGATCATTTTTTGCATCCATACTATATCAAATTTTTTGTCCTTCTTTTTAATAATCTTTTCAAATCGTCCACATTCCTTAAATCCATTTTTTATATGAAAGGCAAGACTTTCTTCGTTAACTGACGCAATATTTGCTAATATTATTTTTATCCCTTTTTGTCGTGCCTCCATTTCAAGTTTCATTAGTGCAATTTTTCCTATACCTTTCCCTTTGAAGTCTTTATCTATGAAATAAGTAATCTCTGCTGTTTCTTTAAAAGTTGGAAAAGGATTATAAGCACGCAGGAAACAAAATCCGACAATTTTACATTCAACCTTAATCGAGAATGCTGGATAATCTTTTGTCATCTCCATGAATTTACCATAAAAGTCATATGGCAAAATCGTATCAGGGTAGGCAGCAAAACTATTTTCAACGTAATAATTAAAAATGTCCATAATTTCCTTTTTATGCTCAATAGACATTCGTTCAAAAAATATCTCCATAGTCAAATTATTTTATATATAACAGGTTATGCTAATGGTTGAGAACCTAAGTTCGTCAGACATGCCATAGAGTATGAAAAGAATATCGTTCTTTATTTCTATCTACTATTTACATGGTTAAGTCAATATAAAAGTTTGACAGACACTTTACCATGCATTTTCTTCTAACCATATTAAGTTAAGTTTTTTTCATTGACCTATTAATTTCGTTTAAAATTAGAAACTCCTTTCCGTTTATTTTCAAACGAAAATAAACCCGATTTAAGAATCATTCGTGGAATTATTAAAGGAATTGAAGGCCATACTGCCAATATCCCTCCAGGTTTTAATAATCGATGCATCTCTTTTAGAATTTGATCTAACGGCACCATGGGCGCCGGAATTACGCCAAATAAAATAATTGTGTCAAAGCTCTCTGATTCTAAATTCGTGTTGAGCGCATCACCTTTTATTACACGCACATTTAGCAATTTGGCAGCTTTTACTTTCTTAGTTACTTCTTCAACGGACTCTGATAATAAGTCCATTGCAAATAAAGTACCTTGATTTCCTATTCTTTCGGATAATTGCAATGTAAAAAATCCGGTTCCACAACCAATCTCTAAGACATTCTGTCCACATAAATTATCAACATTTTGTAAGATTTTTTTTGGACCAAGGAAATGATATCTAATTTGACTCTCCATTGCCACTGCAACCAAATTGACAAAGATTTTTCCAAATCTTGTTTTTGAAATTGTTTCTGTATTCATTTCGCTTTTTTTTAAATTAAAACATAGGTGCCAAACTTATCTACTTAATAAGTCGTAAAAAGATTAATTCAAAATCCATTTATATTATCTATATTAAATCCTAATTACCTTTCCAATAAGAATTTTTCTATTAGAATTCCATTTTTAATTAGGGTTTTATTTTGTTGAATATGGTTTTAAGGTATTTTTCATAATACCCGATTATTATTTCTTCTACTTCTCCTAAGGGTTTTACAGGAACCAAGTCTGATACTTCTTTATAAGAAAGACCTGCATTAAAAAGAGTTTCTAATGTACCTAAAAGCATATCTGTAATAGTAACTTGAGCTTCCTGTTCACTCATCCCAAAATCTATAGCCAACTCTTTAAGTTTTTGTAATTGAAAGAAGTAATAGGTATGTCCCATTGCACTTATCACGGCATAAGCTTCTATTTTTGATTCATCAACTTCGGGGCAAGAACCTAATGATTTTATGAGTTCAATAATTTCATTTTTTAAATCAGATTGTATTTCTTTAGGGAAACAAATAGGATTGATCCCTTTATTCACCAGAGCTGATGCACTAGGATTCATTCGTGCAATATTTGTAAAACCATCCAAAGCAATAGAAATCTTTTCAATAGTTAACTTTGGTGCTAGGGATATAATTGTAGTTTTATTACTTAATCCAATTTTAATTTTTGTCAATGATTCTATTAGAACTGGGGGATGAAGAGAGATAAAAATTATTTCATTATTTAAAACAACTTGCAAATTATCCTTAGTAATCGTGATATCAGGAAACCGATGTTTTAAATCATCTAAAACTTCTTGGTCGATGTCAGAAACTACTACTTTCTCAAGTGATATTCCATTGTTTTTGAAAGCTTGGAGGCAAATTCTTGTAATTCTTCCTCCGCCAATAAAACCAAATGTTTTCATGTTTTCTAATTTTTTAAGTTCTTTTGTAAAATATAGTCAATTCTTCTTTTATGTTAAATCTATTTAGAAAATGTAAATTCTAAACCAGACCTTATACCAGAACTATTTAAATAAGCGGGAATATCCAGTATAAGAATGAAGTTCAAGCATATTAAAATCTATCATACCAGTTTTAACGAGTGGAAATTCATTTAAAATACTTTTTGCTTCATATTTATCTTTACATTCAAGAATTAGGATAGCATTTTTTGTATCTGTAAAATATATTTCCCTAATTATTTCTTTCTGATAAAGTTCATAAACATGCTTGGCCTCTTCCTGAAATATTTCATTTTGAATCATCGAATTGGTAGAGTCTAATTCTTTTTCAATTGCTAAAATTTTCATTTCACCAAATTCTTATATATTAAATAATTATTTCACCAGATAAGTATGGAACCACATTTCCAGCTATAAAAACTCGATCGCCCTGTAAACTACAATTTAAGTAGCCTTTTCTTTCAGAAAGTTGTAGGGCTTTAAGTTCGTTTTTATTTAGTTTATTCGCCCAATAGGGTGTTAAAGTAGTATGGGCTGATCCAGTTACAGGATCCTCATTAATTCCGCTCTGTGGCGCAAAGAATCGCGAAACAAAATCATAATCTTTGCCGGGTGCAGTAACTATAACACCTCGTCCGCCAACCCTTCTGATTTCTGACAAATCAGGATTTAAATTCTCAATATCTTCTTGTTTATCAAATACTAAAAGAAAATCTGTTTTTCCTTTAAAACATTCCTTTGCTTTTATTTGGAAACCTTTTTCTAATTCCTTTGGAATTTTACATTTTACCATAGCATCAATGGGGAAATTTAATACTATTGACTCATCTTTTCCTCTAAAAGTAATTAATTCACCTGACCTAATTGATTTGAAACGAAGTTTATCGCTTTTTTCATTGTAAAATTTAAAAAGGACAAAGGATGCAGCCAGCGTAGCATGTCCACATAAATCGACCTCAACCAAAGGTGTAAACCATCTGATTTCGTAAGATTCATTATTTTTTACCACAAATGCGGTTTCTGCTAAGTTATTTTCAGTTGCAATTTTTTGCATAATTGTATCTTTCAGCCAATAATCCAGTATACAAACAGCTGCTGGATTTCCGGAAAAAAGCTCATTTGTGAATGCATCTAATTTGAATATTTTTATTATCATAGTTCTATTGTTTTAATTATTTAAATATATCGAAGGCCTTTAATGTAACTCTCTCACCAAGCTTAATACATCGATTATAATCTAATGAGTTTTCAGCAGGAGCTTTTTGAGAAATAGCTCCAAAATGGAGAATTGGATTTCCCTCTGCAATTCCGCTTGAATAAACTAACATTCCACACACCAATAACTCTGAGATAATTGATATTGCAGCAAAACTAGCTCCACCTCCTCCTAGTTGGTTTTGAGAAATAAAAACAGCTCCTAGTTTACCAGATAATTCTTTCGGGTGATAATCAAGGTATTTTTTTATCTGCCAGCTACAATTTCCACAATATGTAGGGGATCCAAAAAAAACAACTTTTGACTCCTGAAGAAATTTGGTATTAATTCTTTCCACTGTCATTAATTCTACTTCTGTATTTTCAATACTAAGACAGGCCTTTGATATTATCTCAGCCATTTTTTTAACGTTTCCTGTTTCTGAGTGATAAATTATTGATATTTTCATTTTATTAGGCTTTATAAAAGTTCTAAGCAAAGTAAATCAGTAAATCATAAAAAGCCTATCTGATTTATAATTTGGAAAGATAGTTTTATAAGATGATCTGATAGATTTATAAAAAAGGAATACAAAAATACTTCAAACCAGTTTGTTAAAGCAATATTGTTGGCTATTGTTATTTTATAGATTTATATTGAGTGGGTGTTAAACCGGTAAATTTCTTAAATGCATTATTAAACGCAGAAAGGGTATTGAACCCACACTCGTATGCAATACTTGCAATTGTATAATTTGAATTTTTTATGTCAGTTAGCATTTTTTTTGCTTCTTCAATCCGATATGAATTGATGAAATCATTGAAATTACATTTAAAATACTCGTTAATTACCTGGGATAAAATATGAGGTGTAATGTTTATTTGTTTAGCAAACAATCCAAGTGTAATATTATGATCCTTATAAACTTTGTCCTCATTAACTGTACAAATTATTTTCTCCTTTAATTTTAAAGCCTCCGATACTGGTAAAGCAGATTTATTATATTTAGAAGTATACCAGTTTAAATTAGTAATCTTTCCAGATTTTAACTCAATAAACAATAAGAAATAAATTAAGATTGAATAAAACACTGTTTCTGGGGAGTAGGTATAGAATATATTCAGATTTAAAAAAGAATAAATCTTTACATTGGTTAGAATGAAAATAAAATTTATTACATCTAAAATCCACAATAGAGAGAACATTATAACAATGTTTTTAAGGGCATTAAAGTTAAGCTCTTTAAGATTCTCTTCTTGTAGACGAGTAATTTGTATTCTCTTTATATGCTGAACAGAAACAACTATATAAATAATAAATTGACATAAAACAACTGTATGTTTTGTGATATAAATCGAATACGTGTAACTTGAGTTGTAAGCAAAATAAAATTGAAATGTGGATATTACAATGAAAGGAATAGCATGTAATATATCAGTAACTTTTAGTGAATAATTTTTAATTGATATGGATCTTAAATATAAGTAGAATAATGGTCCAACTAAAGAACTTGCAGAAATTGCATAAAAAATAATCGGCAAGTTTAGGCTTAAATCGAAAGCATTCTGAAAGTTTACCAATAGAAATCTTATGATTCGAAATGCAATTATTATAAGAAACGAAAAAAGCAATAGATTAGGAATAGTATTTTTACTTCGATGAAACCAAATATAAATTGAAAGAAAGAGAGCATTAATTGCACCAATGCTGCAAAAAATTATAAAAATGATTTCTCCTAATTTCATTAATTTATAATTTAAGCATTTAGGAATTTAAATCATGAACCATTTTAATATTTCCTATACAAATTTACTGTAATTGAAAGAAAAAGTAAATACCAGGCTGACTCACAAAAGAAATTTTTTTACATGCAAAGCCATTTATACCCTTTCTGATGAATCTGGATAGACTGCAATTATTAAAAGCTGCTGTTTTACCAATTGTTATAATGAATATGTTCTGAAATAGAAATACTTTTTTTCTTAGGGATGATTGCATCATCCTGTTTATAACCTATTGGAATTATCGATGCTACTTCAAGATCGTTAGGTATATTAAAAAGCAATTTAATATCATCTGTTTTTTTTGGTATATAGGTAACACCATAAACATCATGCTCAGCAAGGCTTAATAGAACATTTTCAATGCATGTCCAAACTGAAGCCAAACAATTCAGATCGTAAATTCTTTTAATATTTTTAATTGGTGTTTTGGGTTTATAAACTACCATCAAAATTAGTGGCGCATCAAGAATCATTGATTTCTGCTTAGGGATTGCATATTCATACATAGCTTTTATTGTGACATCATTAAAAACAACTTGTGAGTCTTTTTGAATATCTCTTTTTGTGCCCAGATTCTCGGCATTAATTAATTTAGCTTTATCTTCAGTTGTTTTAAGGATTATGAAATCCCATTCTTTAAGATGGTTATATGATGGAGCTTTAAAACCATTTTCAATTGCATAGTTAATAATTTCGATAGGTATATCAATATCTTTAAACTCTCTGATTGTCTGTCTTTTTTCTATTACTTCTTTTAGTTCCATTATTTGTAAATTAATTTATTTTGACATTTTTTTGGTAGTGTTGTTTGCATGTATGAACCATTTTGTTGCCTAGGTGATTTATGGCCTAAAAAGTGCTATTTGATCAAAAGAAATAACCTACACGAACCTACCCTGCAAAGGCTTATAAATGCTGTTATACGAAGTTATTTTAATTTAATCCAACTTGTTTTGCAATCTATTTTAAAGCCAAGTTTAGTTACAAGATTAGTCGATGCAAAATTATCAGGTACAATATTACCAAAAATAGGCTTTTTTTCTTTTTTTTTCATTTGAATTAAGCCTAATAAGATATCTAGCCCATATCCTTTATTCCTATAATCTTCAAGGACATGAAGAAACCCAAGTGCTCCATCATCATGTGTGAAACCCCAAGCAACAAGAATATTATTCACAAATATACCAGCAGAAATATCTTTACATAATCTATCTTTAATATATTCTACCGAAATATAATCTTTATAGTCTGAATTATCATATATAAATTGGGCATAGGATTTGTCAATTTTAACAATGTTAAATTTTGGTAAATCTATAAAAATACTTTTTTCAAGAATAAATCTATTCGTTGTCATAATCCAATCTACAGCTCCATGACTTAGAATAATTGGTATCATCCAATCTTCAACAGAGAAGTAGTATTTTGTTTTCATGTAGTTTCTGGCAAGTAATGATGATAGCTCAACTTCTGAAGAACTCGAAATATGAGCCCATAAATGATCGCTTTTACCTAAAATTAGAACAGAGTTGCCTTCAATATAAAATTCTTTAACCGGATAATTGGAGAAAAAACCCAAAACAGATACATTTTTGTTAGGATTTGTTTTTAAGCTTGATAGAATTGTATTGTCCATTATTTTCAATTATTTATACTCCAATATAAAACTTATGTAAATACTATTAACTATTACTTAATTTATAAGTAATCCATAAATAACCATCCTTAAACAATTCACTGTGCGTGCCTTCAAGAGTAATTGGTTTATTTACTCCTTCAAATAAATTAGTAGAACTCTTTCCTATTATCTCCGGTGAAATAACTAAACTAATTTCATTAACCAAATCATTGTTTAATAATATATTTCCTAACTTACTGCCGGTATCAACCAGGATAGTATTTATTTTATATTTTTTTGCTAAAACTTCAAATGCATTTTTAAAATCAGCATGATTTTCACCTGAAATAATATAGTCATATTGTCTATCATCCAAATATTTCAAATAATTTTTTGGTGTTTTTCCAGAAACCAAAATAATGACATCTCTGCAAAATTCAAATCTTCGTAAAAGATGCAAATGACCTTTTAATATTCCATGTGTATCTGGAATTACCCAGTATGAAAGAAACTTATCTTTGTTTGGTTTCAAAAAATCAGCCTCTGTTTCAATTTGCAGGGATTGTCCAAACATTTCAATGCCTGACTTTGCAGTATTTGAACCTGCCATATATGCTTCTGCCTTATATGAATTTACAATTTTATAATGTAGTTCCATATTAGGTGTAAGGCCAATAAATGAACAATCTAAACTTATTGAATTGTGAAGTATTACTTTTGTTTCCATAAATACCTAATTTAAACTAATTAATCAATCCAAGTTATTTCTACTTTGCGCTCGGGAATACTCTTTAGAGTAATTGATGGATAGCCTATAGTCATAGCAGCATAGCATTTATGACCCTTTGGTATTTTTAAAAAATCAGCAAGTTTAGTAAATCCCTTCAAATGATCTCCAGCGGCTGCACCTTGTATTAATCCATTCCAGCAAGTACCTAATCCAAAGCTTTCTGCATAAAGCTGAACAAGGAATAGTGCTGTATCGCAATCTGTTTGTGGCGTGGACGAATTCATTGGTGCATGAAAAAACAAAGCAATTGGTGCATGATAAGTTATATAATCATTTCCATTCTCATATTCATTTAATCTCATTTGTAAATCAGGAACTACAGCAATTCCAGCTTTGGCTAAATCAGAATATCTGGCCACAAATTTTAGAAACCAGCTATTTAGCAGATTAACTGTTTTCTGCATATAATCTACAGTCATCGACAGAACCACTTTCAAACTGTCTTCACCAGATACTATTGTGACATTACGTGACCAACCGACCCGATGATGGGGACTTCCTGGTGCATATCCGGCAATATCTAAAATTTTTTGAATCAATTCTTTTGATGGGACTTCCTTTCTGTAATTCCTTATTGACCTACGTTGCGAAAGAAATTCAAAAGCTGTTTCTGAAGAAATTGGTTTTGAGTTTTTAATTGATTTAAAACCTTTAGATTCAAAACCATTGTGATTGATTGATTGTGTTGGACATATAGAAATGCAATGCCCACAGAGGACACATTCTTCAAGATGAATAACGTCTACCTTACTTTGATCTAATACAGCAAAATTCTTAGTTGGACAAATTTTTACGCATAATAAACATTTTGTACATTTATCTGTGTCTACTGAAATTACGGGTGTTTTTAAATATTTTGTATCCATTTCTAATTCTTTTAATTAATTGTATTAAAACCGATTTCTATATATTAATTGGATTTAGTTTGCTTAGTTTTTATCAGCGAGATTGCATGTATTATTTAAAACGTCTTTTTCGATTACTTCTATTACCTTTTTTGGTTCTTCAAATAGCGGACTATGAGCAGATTTATCGAAAGTATAAAATCCTTTGACGGGGGCTTCAATTTTATTAAAATAATCCTTTGCCAAATTGATATTGACAGTTAAATCATATTTCCCGCTAAAAAAATAGATTGGAATATCAAGTCTTTGAACTTCTTTAGTGAAATCGCTCAATAGTATTTCTTTAATCAGATTTGTTTTTGGTCGAAAGAAGAATTTTGATTTCCAGATTTTAATTTTTTCGGATAGGGTATAGGCTCTGCAAGTCCAAACAGGAATAAAAACTCCCGAGAAAATAGATTTCATATTGTGCATAGTTCCAATGCCCAATTCATGCATATATTTATCTCTAATAACTGAATTATAAAAAAGAATAATTGATGAGTCTGATTCTAGAACATTATATTTTTTTAATTCTTCTACCTTTTTTTGATTTCCAGCCAAAGTATATTGTTCTAATAAGTATTTATAATTAATTCTTTCCGATTCAGTTTGCTTTGTAATCTGCGCCATGGCAATATATGCACTATATAATTGTGGTTCTCTGGATGCAGCCAAAAGAGCAATAGGAGATCCTCCAGAATGAGCTATCATATATATTCTTTCTTTTCCGAATCTTTTCCTTAAATAATTTGTTACCTCAATAGCATCTGTTACCAGCTGATTGAGATTCATGCTTTGTATAGTAACATCTCGAGAATATGAAAGTCCACCACCACGTTGTTCCCAATAGCATACTGTAAAATAATCTTCAAGTCCAGGATTATATTTGTCGATCAAAAAATAATTTGGAAATACTGGTCCGCCATGTACATAAAGTAATACAGGATTGTTGATGTTTTTACTTTTAATAAACATTCCCTGCCTTACGCCTCCGATTGGAATAAATAATTTTTCTGAAATACTGCCAGTCAAAATATTGCCTCTTTCATCCAAATACTTTTCTGGTTTACCGGGACTTATTATTATTAAAAGAGAGAGCACTATTATTCCCAATCCGAATAATAATGATATTGCGATTATTGCCATTTGTTTTTTAAGTTTTTTCATTATAATCTATCAAATTTAATGCTATGGACTATATTAAAAAATATGTGGAATTAAAAGTTTCTTTACTTTGGTTTTATAGTCCTTATAACCCTCCAATTCATTTTCCAACGTATTATCTTCTAGAATGGTACGTATTATTATCAAAATAATAGATAAACCAGAAGGAATTAATGCCCAAAGAGAACCCAAAACTAAGGGTGTTGCTAAAGTAAAAGCAATCCCCCCTGCATAACCTGGATGTCTTATAAATCTATAGGGACCACTTGTACAAATTTGATGACCTCTGTCGGACTGAATTCTTACTACAGTCGAAAAAAATGCATTGCTGCTTCTGGCCCAGATAAATATTAAATAACCTATTATAAATAATCCAGATGCAATTATATAAAAGTATAAAGGCAAATAAGATGAATTATGAATCCTTCCAGCATCCAGCGATGCAATTACAAGTGTAAGCAAAAACGAGATAGTTGAAAATACCCAATAAATTTTATCCCACGATTTTGTTCCCGGTCCTGGTTTTAGCCTTTCCTTTATCAACTCTGGATTATTAGCAATAAATAGCAATGAAACCAGCATCATAATGATATTTATCGATAAGTATAAAAAACCTTGCCAATAAGTTATTCTTCCTGATAGTAGAAAAAGAAATAATGCCATTCCTATAGTGATTATAAAACCCTTAATTAGTGCTTTTATTACTATCCTGATAGCGGTATTCATAGGTAAATGAATTAGGTATTAAGTAGTTATTTCGGAAAATTTTTCTTCCACATTTTATCAGTAAATACAAATATTATTGAAAGTACAAGAAGTAGTAAAGAAGATAATACATAGCTTCTGGTCAAAAATAAACTGGTGGTATTTCTGGTTGCATGAAGAAATAAAACTGGAATTAAGCTTTTATTCGACCTGTTATAAAGCCATGTAAAAACTATAGCAGAAGGGATATCAAATATCCTGATTAGGAAACCATATAATCCAAAAGGATAAACGCCCATTATGTGTAATGGTAAATGCCATAAACCCCAAATTGCACCGATAATAATACTTGCATAAAGTGGGCTGTATTTATTTTGCATTTTATTTAAAGCAAAGCCTCTCCAGCCAATTTCTTCGTTAAGTGGACCTCCAAAAAATAAATACCAGATAAAAGATTCAAAAACAATAAAGAATAATGGCAAATTGGGCCAGGTGGGTTCTGGTGATACTTCCATTCTAAAAACCTGTGCTAATTGAGTAGATAGATAAATCATTAATGGCCATAAAAGGATTGAAATTATGAGAGAAAATAGCTTTATTTTTTTGTTAAAAATGAGCCCAATTAATTCCCTGACGTTGTCTTTTTTTGAGAAAATATTGCTTAATAAAATTGCACCTAATGATACTATCACGATATCAACTATAATTAGTTGTAAGCTTATTGTGTGTTTCCAACAATAATGATCAAGTAACTCAATACCAAAAATGATACTAAACAATACAAAAAAGAGAAATACCTGCCGTGTAATAGGGAATTCGTCTGAATTATATTTGTTTGTAAAGTTTGTAATAATTAATGCAGACATGGAAGGCCCAAATGCAGCCACCAATAGCCATCTACTTAAAATTGTCTGATTTTCAATATTAAAAAACGAAACGAGGTAATAAATAACCCAGGTTATGAAAATTGACATCAAGAAAAAGATGCTTACTTCATGTTTACTAATAAAAGATCTGCTAAGCAGAAGTTTTTCAGGATTAATATTATTGTTCATTTTTAAAAGTATTAGTTGATTATTATAATTCGTTATGCCTTTTTAAATGCATAGACAAAGTAATAACACAACTAATAATTGACCTATTTAATCCACGATTCAGTCTGACTGAATTATAAAAATGTAAGTATTAAACATTAAATATAATAACTGAAATGGGAATTTCAAAATCAATCACTTAATAAGAATCAAACTATTATTCAGCAATTGATCGAAACTGTGAAGGAGTAATCCTTGTAAACTTTTTAAAAGCAGTATTAAAAGCAGAAAGTGTATTAAATCCACAGTCATAAGCTATACTAGCAACAGTATAATTGTTTTTTTCAGGATCTTTTAGCATTTTCTTTGCTTTCTCAATTCGATATGAATTAATAAAATCATTAAAATTACATCCTAATTGCTCGTTAATAATTTGTGAAACCAGATGCGTTGTTAAGGAAATTTCTTTTGCAAATTTCCCAAGTGTTATATTATGGTCAATAAATAATTCATTTTTTTGAATGTGCTCAAGAATTATTGATTTATAATTTAAAGAATCCTCTTTTGAAATGCCGGAATTTCGGTAACGAACATAAAAATTACTTATGAAAGTAATTTTCTGGTCATGTAATTCATAAAAAAGTATCAAGTAGATTAGAAATGAATAATAGATTGCTTCTAAAACCCGTGTTGGAAGATAAATTTTAAAATAGGTTTGGAAGCAATATATTAAGTATATAATCCAAATGATTGAAATAAATAATGCAATATTTCTTATATAATATGGATTCAAATTTTCCTTTGGAAAGCTGTCTGATTTATATTTTAAGATTAATTCTTTTATATATTCAAATGAAAATTTTAAATAAACAAAAAGATGAATAAGAAAAATACTAATTTGTATACAGTAAATTATATAATATTTTTTATTATCGGGTATTAGAGGAAAATTATGTTTGTTAAGTAAATCAAAAAATAAAAAAAATACAAAGGGTAAGAAATGATACAAATGGGTAATCTTAAACTTAAAATCCTTAATTGAAATTGATTTTAAATAAATAAACAATAACGGTCCAATTAATAGAAATGTGGGTGTGAAAAAGAAGAAAGACTTTAGATTAATACCAATATTAAAATCATCCTGCAAATCATGTAATAGCATTTGTAGGATTCTATAGACTGTTATAACTAGAAAGACTGAAAGTGTTATACTTGCTACATTATTTTTGTTTTTCTTAATAATTAAATACCCAATAAAAAATAATGCATTAATTGCTGCAAGGCTACAAAATCCTATAAATATTAACTCGCCAACTTCCATATAAACCAAATTGTTAATACAAAATTATTGAAAAAATGCTTTAATATTTATTTTTTTTAAATAATATAATCGTTAAAAATTGGGATTTGATATTCTACTTAATTTTCAATCAATTATAATGAGATCAAAAAGTTGACTCGGTATTGATTATTTACAACTATTTTACACTATTTTCAAATTTACATTTACGTAATAATCAGTAATACAATTGTATAGAATAAATAATTGCTTTCTGCATCGGCAAATAAACGTAAGTAACATAATATCAATATAATATGAAGTTTAGTTTTAGTTAGATTACATATTTACAGTAAAGTCTTTCAAATTCTAAAAAGTGAACGAATTCAAAGAAATTTACAAATGCTAAGCTAAGTGTGTAAATATTACACGGCAACTGTACGGTTACTGTACAGTATTTAAACGATTATTTTCTGGTTTTTTAATGAATAAAAATCACATATCTCATAGAATGAGTAAATTATAGTGTATGGCATAATGCTTGCAACTGTATATTGCAATTAATAAAAAAATCAAAAGACAATTTAGTATAAACCTATCTAAAGTATGCAAAATGAAACGAAAAATACTTATTTCACTTCTATTAATAGCAAACCTTATTTATTCATCATGTTTAGGCCAGCAAGAAATTGATGTAACCTATATTGCAAATTCAGGTTTTCTAATTGAAAGTGGTAGTAAAAAAATAGTTATAGATGCTTTGTTTAAGCATGGTTGGAATAATTATTTAATTCCTACAGATACTATTGTTTCTGATATAATAAATCAACGAGATCCCTTTAATAATTCAACCCTGATGTTAATTACGCATAATCACGGCGATCATTTTGATCCTGCAATGGTTGTAGCATATCTTCTTCATAATTCTGAAAACATCCTTATAGCACCACCACTTATTACTAATACTATTTTAAAGCATCCCGATTATAAAAAGTTTGAGAATCAAATAGTGCATTTAGATAAGATTAATCAAGAAAAAAATGACACTACAATTCAAGGAATAAGAGTACAATCATTTTTTATACAACATGATTCGCGCCCAGAAATCGAAAACGTTGGTTATCTAATCGAAATTGATAATCTAAAAGTATTTCATACCGGTGATTACAATGGCTCTGAAACGGTTGAATTTGAAAATCTACACCTACAAAATGAGAATATTGATTTGGCATTCCTAAATTTCTATGGATTTTGGAATACAATAGAAGAACGAGAATTTACTGAAAAATATATTAACCCAAAGCAAATAGCATTAATGCATATTCCTCCAGCAGAAATTGAGACAGTAAAAGATTCTGTTAACCTGATTGATGATTTTATAGATATTGCTGTGTTTGATAGCAGTATGACAAGAAAAGCGTTTGTTTTTAATACTAAGTGAATTATCTAAATTATTTAATTAATACTAAAAATTAACTATATGAAAAGAATACTATTTGGGTTACTAATTGCGCTTATTTTAGGTAATTATTCTTGTAATAAAGATGAGAATGAAGATAATATAACAGAGAATGATTTAGTGTCATATTATCCACTTAATGGAAATGCAAATGACGAAAGTGGTAATGATTATCATGGTGTAATATATGGTGCATCACCAACTTTTAATAGATTCAATAATGCGAATAGTGCATTCATGTTTGATGGAGTTGATGATTATATTTTTGTAGAAGACTATGGTAATATTGTACCTATCCATGAGATTTCAGTCTCTATGTGGTTAAAACCAAACGATACTAAAGCTCAATTTCAACTTATGCTCTGTCCAGATGTTGATCGATTTGCAGTTTCGGCTTTTTACTATCACGATGGTGTAAATACCACATTTTGGGATTATGGATGGCTAAGAACAGGTGGCGATTCTCCAGGAAGATTATATTATCGTCCGGAACCTATCGATACATTATGGCACCATTATGTATTTATTTCAAGTATAGAACAAAATTTTATGAAAATATACAAAGATGGAAACTTAATAAACTCAAAAGAATATCCTCTCGAATTACAAAGTACATACGAAAGAGATTTAAAAATCGGAAGTGGAGATTCTCATAGTTATTATTCAGGATTAATAGATGAAATAAGAATATACAATAAAGTACTCACTGACAATGAAATAAGTGAATTATATTTTGAATAAAGACAATTAAAATTTAACCTAAAAAATCAACTCAGAATGAAAAAAATAATATTATTAGCGATTGTAACAATAGTCTTAACATTTAACTCTTTTGCACAAATAAGTGCTGGTGGTGGCATTTCTTATGGTACAGAAATAGAAACCATAGGTATTAATTTAAGAGGTCAATATAGTATTACAGAAACTATTGATATAGTAGGAGGTTTCACCTTCTTTTTCCCAAAGAAATCATCACAGGAAATACCCTTTTGGGGAACCATTGAAACCAAGTCATCATTATGGACATTCGATATTGATGGTCACTATAATTTTACTATAAACGATAAATTCGGTTTTTACCCGCTGGCAGGATTAAATATTTCCGGAGCTTCAGTTGATATAGATGGCAATAAAACAAGTGATACAGAGGCAGGCCTGAATATTGGTGCTGGAGCAACATATAGTATTAATGATAAACTGGCAGCCTTTACTGAAATAAAATATACCATAGGCAATATGGATCAGGCTGTAATAGGTATTGGTGTTTTATATAGATTTTAAATAGTCATTTCGATTAATAGCACTTCTATTATGCAGTGACCATAAAATACCTATCAGATATAAAAAGTAATTAATTAATACAAAAGGAAATGAATAAATTCGAAGAAATAGATCGCAAAAGAAAAGAATCAAATGCAAGATTCGAAAAATTAAATTCAAAGGTTTATAGTCTTTTTCTGGAAATGGGAGATGCAACCTTTTGTGATGGTGCTTTACCAAAGAAAACAAAGGAATTAATAGCAATTGCAATTGGTGCAGTTACAAATTGTGAATCATGTATGCAATGGCATATTGAGCAAGCATATAAAGATGGAGCTACAATTCATGAAGTATTGGAAGCACTTGAAGTTGCTATTGACATGGGTGTTGGTCCGGTTACAGTAAATGCCCGATTTGCGCTTGATGTTATGGAAAATACTTTTGGGAAAATTAAATAAAAACAACAATTTTATAATAAGAGAATAGGATGTTTAATAAATTAGGTAATTAAATATGAAAAGGACTAAAATCTGTTTGTTGAGCGTACTTTTTCTTGTATTCCTTACAAGTTGTTTGACGGCTGAAACAAAAGATAGTCCGTCTGAAAATCAAGCTGTCTATTCGCAAACAAAGCTGGATTCAAATAAATCTGATTCCATTCAGCACATCCTTACTAAATTAGTAAATGATGGGAAAGCGCCTGGAATGATTGCTGCAATAATCTCAGGCGAAGGTGTAATTGCCATCGCTTCTGCAGGAGAGCGAAAAGCGGGTTCTAGTATTGTGTTTACCAATAATGATGTGGTGCATCTGGGTTCCTGCACCAAAGCTATGACAAGCACTATGATTGCTACTCTTGTAGCAGAAGGGAAGCTTAGTTGGGACACAAAACTGATAGAAGCTATTCCGGAACTAAAAAATAAGATTCATACAGATTATCATAACATCACAGTATGGCAATTACTTACCCATCGTGCTGGGATTCCCAAAAATGCAAGAGATGAAGGTGCATTTGAGTTAAAAGAAATTAGAAAAAGGCGACTAGCAATTTTAGAAGATAATTTTCAGTCACCTGCAACTTATAAAATGGATCAATTTCATTATTCAAATTTCGGATATATGGTTGCCGCTTGTATGGCAGAACAAATTACGGGTTTAAGCTGGGAAGTTTTAATGAAACAACGTTTGTTTGATCCTTTAGGAATGTCATCGGCAGGATTTGGGAATCCCAACAAAAATAAATCAATAGATCAACCTTGGGGTCATAATAAATATGCTTGGAAATGGTGGCCAAGCGAAGCTTATTATGATGAAGCAATTAATCCTGCAGGCAGGGTATATTGTACCATAGCTGACTGGGGTAAATTTATATCTCTTTGGTTAACAAAAGAAAACACTATTCTGGAACATAAGTATTTAGATAAATTAATAGAACCTGTTAGTGGTCATTTTTATGCCGCAGGTTGGGGTGTTACAGATTATGATTGGGCAAAAGGAATTACCTTTAACCATAATGGAAGCAATGAAATCTGGTATGCTACAGTTATAGTCGCTCCAAAATTAGATAGAGCTTTTGTGGTTGCTACAAATTCATGTGATTTCGGTTCTACACCTAATGATTGCTTAGAAATAATGAATAAGATGATTAAGATGGAATTGGATTTAGATAATGAATGAGGAAGCAAGGGATTATATAGATGCAAACAAAAATAAAATTTAATAAAAAACAAAAATCATGAAAACAAATAAGAATTTGATCATATTATTGGTGATTTTCATCATCTCTTTAAAATCTAGCGGACAGGAACAATCATTAGGACTTATTGATAATTCTTTGCTTATAGCGGATTATAACTACTTGCTCACAACACTTGAAGAGACACATCCGAACTTGTATGCTTACGTTCCAAAGGATGATTTTGTGAAGAAAACCGATGAATTTAGGGCTTCGATCAATAAGCCCATGTCAAAATCTGATTTTCATAAAATCTTACTTCAAACCATATCGCTTATCAAACAAGGACATACCATGGTTTTTGGTGATGGCGGTTATCGAAATTTTTTGAAATCAGGAGGCTTAGCTTTTCCATTTAAAATAGACTACAACCATGGTCACATCTACATTGATGAAAACCTTTCGACTTACGGTGAGTTTGTTAAAGGCACTGAAATTATTGCAATTAATCATATTACGGTAAACAGGATAATTGATGAATTTACACCCTATTTAAGGGTTAGGCCTAACGGGTATATCGGAGCAACGCTTTCTTATAACTGGGGAGGATTTTTGTGGCTTTTGTATGGTTTTAGTGATCAGTTTACCATTAGTTATATTTTACCAAACGAGAATAAAATTCAAACAAAAACGATAGAAGGAGCAAGTCTGGAGCAAATTAATAATAAAACAAGATCGGGCAGCAATAAAGATTTTGAGTTTAATCTGGAGCCTGCAAGAAAAACGGCTTTATTGAAACTAAATACTTTCCATCTTGATTTTGATAAATACGACAGTCTTTTGACCCATGTTTTTACAGAAATACAAAACAGTGAAATTGAAAATCTGATTATTGATGTTCGGGAAAATGAAGGAGGAAATGGAAATCTTGTTTCCACACTGGTTAACTATTTAACAGATAAGCCTTACATTTCATCAGGTGGTAGTCAGGTAAAAACCAGTAAAGCTACAAAACTATGTTATACAACGCATCCAGTTCTTGTAAATGCCATTGAGCAAGCTAGAAAGGCGGAGGGTGATACTCCAGCGTTTCTAAAATTGGTTGATTGTTTTTTAGAAAGCGACCCTGGAACAATTACAATATTTCCAGAAGAAACAATAACCCCTAAAGAAAATCAATACAGATTTAGTGGGCAACTCTATGTATTAACAAGCAAAGATACTTATTCTGCAGGTACATTATTTTCGGCTCAAATTAAAGATAATAACATTGGAATTATTGTAGGAGAAGAGACCTCCGATAATCCTACAATGTATGCATGTATCATGTTATTTGAATTACCAAATACAAAAATTAATATTCAGAATTCTGCTCAATACAGTCTTCGCCCGGGGGGCTTCGACGATCAAAGAGGTGTATTGCCGGATTTTAAAGTAGAACCAACTTATAATGATTACATCAATAACTATGATAGGGTTTTGAATTACACCTATTGGTTAATTGATGAAAATATAACAAAATAATTAATTATAAAATATATGAAATGTCCATGATTTAAAAAAACAACCGAAATAATTATAATTCAACATTATGGACATTCCATGTGACCATTAAAAACAAATTATAAACACATGAAAAAGATTGTATTAATAATTAGCCTGTTTTTAGGAACTACATTATTATTTGCACAAGATATTCAAGTAAAAATAGGATTTAGAGACAGCATTAAATCTGAAATTCTTCAGGAGAATAGAAACATAATAATTTATCTTCCTAATAATTATAAGAATTCTGATAAATCATATTCTGTATTGTATCGTTTAGATGGCAATACACAAATAATGCTTGAAACTATAGCAACAGTTAATAGATTGACTTTTAGCGATGAGATTGCCCCGGAAATGATTATTGTGGCCATAGAAAATACGAATAGACCAAGGGATATGTGGCCTGTAAATACAAAGTATTATCCTGAGCCGAATATTCCAGGAGCAAAATCGTTTTTAGCGTTTATTGAAAAAGAACTTATTCCATATATTGAAACGAATTATAAAACAAATAAGGAAAGAATTATTTGCGGACAATCGCTAAGTGGAATATTTACATCATATGCATTTTTAACTAAACCGGAATTATTTGATTCGTATATAATTTGTAGTGCAGCTTTTCCTGGATGTGAAAATTATTTTAAAGAATTAAGAATTAAAGTGTTTCAACAAGTAGACCAATTTAAAGGTAAGAAACTATTTATGACGAATGGACTAAAAGATCCACTTGATCCTGATGGCAGAATGCAACTACAAATAGCTGAGTTTTCTAATTCTATTCAAGAAAATCTAAAAGACAAAGTAGTACATAAATATTTGACATACGAAAATGAAGGGCATGTGCCATATCATAGTTTATATGATGGTTTGAAATTTATTTTTGAATTTAATATAAAAGCTCAATAAAAGAGAACAAAACATTATAAAAAGGAACTATGTACCAACTAAATCTTACACTTCGTAAATTACTGAAAAACAAATTGTCAACTATAGCTTTGCTGTTTTCGCTTTGTATTGGATTTGTTACATATATTATAATTTCAAGTTATGTGATATATGAAAAAACATATGATAGGTATATCCCTGATTATGAAAATATATACCGAGTTGTTGCAGAAGTGTATTCGGATAATGAACTTGCAATGAAAATACCACAGTGCGAAAGAAGTATGGGAGAATCAATGGTTGAAAACTACTCAAATGTACTCTCTTCCGGATTTTTATGTGGAACAAATAACCCACATTATAAAATTGGAGAAAATATTTTCTCAACAGAGAATGTTTATCATGCTTCGAAAGGTTTGTTAGATGTTTTGTCAATTCATATACTTAAGGGTGAAACGTCGCAGTTATTAACTGAACCATATAAAGTTATTATTTCAGAAAGTACTGCAAGAAAATATTTTGGAGAAAAAGATCCTATTGGAGAAATAATATTTAAATATCCGGGATACGAATACGAAGTTGAAGGGGTATATAAGGATATACCTGAGAATACCCATTTTAAGGCTGATATGCTTCTTTCTTTTCATGATAATATGCGACTTCCTCCTCCATTAAAGGATAATTGGGGTGAAACATCTTTTTATACATATCTCAAAGTTGATAATGATAATGATTTATATGCCCTTGAAGAGGGCATGGATCAGTTGGCTTATGAAAATAAGAAGAGTAAGTTTGAAAATAATAATTCTTTAAATAAGTATAAGTTGCAGGCTATAAAGGATATCCATTTAAAGTCAGATCTTAAGGGAGAATTATCAATAAATGGTAAGAATAACTATTTAAATATCTTATTTGTGCTAAGTCTCTTAATACTCCTTGCTTCGGGATTTAATTATGTATATTTTTCATATACCAGAGTATTAAGAAATATTCGAGATATTGGTATTCAAAAAGTTTTTGGCATTAAAACAAAAGATTTAATAAAGCAGTTTTTCACAGAGTCATTCTTAATTCATTCTATAGCTGTTTTAGTATCTTTTATTGTATGTTCATTAATAGGAAATAGTATTTATAATAAAGTAAATATTGATATTAGTCTCACATACAATAATTTAGGTTTTTGGCTGGGTCTTATACTAGTTTATTTCTTGAGTTCTGTTCTGACTATTATCTTCCCTGTTCTTATGATTCAGAAAAAAAGACCTCTTGAATTGTTAACATATAAAAATAAACGAAACGCAGGTAGAATTTCGTTTCAGCAAATAATTACTGTAGTGCAGTTTGTAATAATCATATCAATAATTTCGGTAATTATTGGTGTTGATAAACAAATAGACTATTTGCTTACCAAAGATAAAGGTATTGATATTTCGAACAATCTTGTATTGAAAGTTCCCCAGTATTTAAGAAAAAGCTCACAACGTGTAAATAACCTTTATTCATTTGAACAGGAATTAGTAAAACATCCTGGAATATCATTCATTTCAAGTTGCCATGCAGTGCCAGGTGATATACTTGCATTTAATTTTAATGCTTCCGAAAAAGGAAAATCTAATCCAATAAAGCCAGCCCTTTATGTTACGGATAAAAGTTTTCTGGAGATCTTTAGAATTGAACTTGTTGGTGGAGAGAATTTTCATAATGACTTAAATCCGGAAAGTTCAGGTTGTATCATAAATAAGACTTGTTTAGAAAAATTAGGGTACCAAAAACCATCAGAAGCAATTGGAAGAGTATTGATTTTGAATGATGAAAGCCAAATGCAGCATCATGAGATTCCTATAGTTGGAGTCTGCAATGACTTTAATTTTCAATCCATGAAAAAAAGTCCAGACCCTATAATATTAATAAATTGGGGCCAGGACATGTTATGGGGAAATTATATTGTAAAACTCAATAATTTAAAAGATTTCGAATCTATAAACTCGTTCATCAAGAAAAAGTTTCTTGAAACATTTCCTAATTATCCATATGAATATTTTTGGTTAGAAGATCATTATAATAAGCAGTATGCAGAAGATCAAAAATTAACTATGCTACTTAAGTTTTTTGTTTTACTAACCATTTTAATAAGTGTAGTAAATTTATTTTCAATGGTATGGTATAATACAATAATGCGAACAAAAGAAATTGGTATTAGAAAAGTAAATGGAGCCAACGTATTCGAAATAGTTAAAATGCTAAATTTTGATTATTTAAAATGGATTTTATTAGCTGCTATTATTGCATTCCCAATTTCATATTATTCGCTTTATGAATGGTTAGCAGGATTTGCATATAAAACAACATTATCATGGTGGATATTTATTATATCTGGGGCATTTGCCTTGTTATTAGGTCTTTTAACAATTTCATGGCATACTTATAAGTTAGCGAATATGAATCCGACAAATGCCTTGAGATACGAATAAGCAATATTGGATATTAAAAAGATATTATAATGCATAAGCTATATTTCTTATTAATTCATAATTTTTTATATAAAAAAGCATACTATGTTTAAATATTTTATCAAAACAGGATTTAGAAATATTATTAAATATAAAAATAACTCAATTGTAAGTATCATTAGTTTATCTCTTGGAATTGCAATTTTAATATTAATAGGAGTTTATAGTTATAATGAACTCAGCGTAGATAATTTTCATACAAAAGTACCACGAATTGTTAAAGTCTCGTATGGTAATTCCAGTTTTACGCCGGGTCCTTTATCGGAGCTTTTAAAAAAGGACTTTCCTGAAATTCAAGATGCAACACATATTGAAACACATATGTTATTTGCTAACTCTCCTGTTTTAAACTATAATAACAATTCATTTGAAATAGAACATTATTATTCCACGGATTCTGCATTTTTCAACTTATTTGATTTTGAAGTTTTATATGGAGATATTAATACAGCCCTAAACTTGCCGTTTTCCATAATTCTGACTGAAAGTGAAGCAATTAGAATCTTTAATAATGCCAATCCAATTGGAGAAAATATTACGTGGAAAAGTCTTCAGGATTTTACATTTACAGTTAAAGCGGTAGTCAAAGATCCTCCACAAAATTCATCAATACAGTTTAATGGTTTAATCTCAGTTACATCCATAAAGAATATGTGGTTTAACTATCCCGAAGATTGGGGATTTACTGTTTTCGAGACATATCTTCTTTTAGAATCAAAGGTAAACCTTACTGAGTTTGAACAAAAGCTAAGAAACTATCTTATCGAATATTACAAAACAAACTTGTCGTCAACTTCCAGTTCTAACGAAGCAGAAACGAATCCGTTATTATTGCATCCACTTAAAGAAGTTTACTTTAATAAAGATCTCACACACGACACAACAAACAGGGGAAATAGATTGCTTGTAAGGATATTAATAACTGTAGGAATTGTTATTATGCTTCTGTCCATTATTAATTATGTAAATCTTTCAACAGCAATTGCTTCACTTAAAACAACAAAAATAGGTTTGCAAAAAGTGCTTGGTTCAACTAATCGTAGTCTGATATTCCAATATTTATCCGAATCAACAATTATAAGTTTATTCGCAGCAGTATTTGGTTTCATAATTGCAAAATTATTTTTGAATAGTTTTAGTTTATTTATGGGTAAGAGTCATATTTTAGAGTTTTCGTATCCATATCTGTTATTATTTTTAATCCCGGGAATCTTTATAATAGGAATTACTGCAGGAATTTGCCCGGCTTTTTTTATGGTAAAGCAGAAGCCAATTGACATGCTTAAAAAGAAGTCCAAAAATAAATACAAAGGATTTAATCTTCGCGTTTTCTTAACAATATTTCAGTTTATAGTATCTATGTTTTTAATTGCTGTTACGCTTTTAATTTATAAGCAAGTAAATTATTTAAAGAACAAAGATCTGGGAATAAATACCGAGCATATAATATATGCAAAAATGCCCAATGCAATACGTGAAAACAGAGGAGTCTTTCGTGAACGATTACAAAGTTTGCAGAATGTAACCGAAATATCATTTTCAAGTAACATTGTTGGACAGATCGAAGGAATGGGGAGTATGGAAGTAGATGGAAAGACTATAAATTTTGCCACAACTTGGGTAGATGCAGAATTTATTGATTTATATAATTTGCAATTAATTGAAGGTAGATTCTTTTCTAATGAATTCCCAAGTGATTTAAATTCAACAGCTCTTTTAAACGAAACTGCACTTAAGGAATTTGATTTAAAAGATCCATATAAATTAGAAATTAGAGTTCCGGGTGGAAGGGCAAAAGTAGTAGGAATTGTAAAAGATTTCAACTTTAAATCTTTACACACTAAAATTGAACCCATTGCAATAATCTTTTTACCACGACAGGGGCAGTTTGCCAATATAAAATTATCTGGGATTAATGTTTCTCAAACATTGAAATCAATAGAAAATATTTGGAATGAAATTGCACCTGGATTTCCATTCAGTTATCATTTCTTGGATTCCAGTTTTGAGAATTTATATAAAAAAGATGAACGCATGGGAAAAGCCATTACTAGTTTTTCTTTAATAGCTATTCTAATTGCATTAATTGGAATATATGGGCTATCAACATTTTTATCTCAGAGTCGTGTTAAAGAAATCAGCATACGTAAGATTAATGGCGCAAAAATCTGGCAAATACTATTATTATTGAATTTGGATATTATAAAAAGTTTGATTGTTGCATTTATTATTGCTTATCCTTTATCTTGGTATGCAATGAGCAAATGGCTTGAAAATTTTGCCTATAAAACGGAAATTAGTTTGTGGATTTTCATTATATCAGGATTAATTGTTTCATTAATAGCTATAACAACTGTAAGCATTCAGAGTTGGAGAGTTGCAACGAAAAATCCCGCAGATACAGTTAGGTATGAATAATATTTAACATAGATTAAAGCTTGTGTTTTAGTTTGTAGCTTTATTTCAGGATAAGGGTTCAGTGAATTTGAAATGGAAGATTGATATTTTAGAAAGTGATTTTCATGTACTTTATATTGAAGTGTATAATGGATTGGTTATACACCTTATAACACATGAAAATCACTTATTTACTTATTCGTAGCGTAAAGCATTCACAGGGTTTGTTCTGCTTGCTTTTAGTGCTTTATATGTTACAGATAATAACGCAATAATAATAGCTATAATCCCACTAATAATAAATGGCCAAATAGTTAAATCAATGCGATAAGTAAAATTATTTAGCCACCTATTCATAAAATACCATGCTATTGGCCAGGCTACTATATTTGAAAATAATACGAGTAGTAAAAATTCCCGATTAGTTAATTTAACAATTGTACCAACAGATGCTCCCATAACTTTTCGAATACCTATCTCTTTTGTGCGCTGTTCGGCAGTATATGAAGCAAGCCCAAATATACCCAGACATGCTATTATAATTGCTAATCCTGAAAAAATTACAAATATTGTAAAGAAACGCTTTTCAGCTTTATATAAGGCATTTAAATCATCTTCATAGAATGATGGTGCATAATTTATTTCAACATTCTGATTATCCCATTTTTCTTTAATATATTCTAAAATTTCGCTGGTATTCGATGAGTTTACTTTTATAATTAACCAAGATATCATATCATGATTTATAAGATATACCACAGGTGCAATTCTGTTGTGTACCGATTCGAAATGGAAATCTTCAGCAACACCTATAACCTGTCCCTTGCGGGGAACCCATTTTCCGGATGTAGGATCAACTATACTCGTTTCAAACATTTTCCCTAATGGCTCGTTCCATCCAAATTCTTTAATAGCGGCTTCATTTAAAATAAAAGTAGAATTTTCATCTACACTCATATTTCTGTCAAAACTTCTTCCTTTTACTATTTTATTTTTTAAAGTTTTAAAATAATCATATTCAACAGGAACCAACTTAATGGCTTTATTTCCGTCGTATTCTACACCTTCTGCCTTATAGCTTAGATACATAGATAGTTCTAATGGTGGGCGCTTTAGTGAACCTGTTATGCTTGTAATATTTGGGTTTTTCAGTAATTCTTCTTTAAAAGCTTCATACTTATCTGTGCCGGGAGAACGCATTATTACGATATTTGATGGATCAATTCCCAAAGGCTTATTCTTCATATATGACCATTGTAGGTATACAATTAAGGTACACACAATAAGGATTATAGATATGGAAAACTGAAATATAACAAGCACTTTTCTTAGAATTCCACCAGATGAAGAGCTTTTTGATTTCTTTTTCAGTGCATTGAGTGGTTTAATTGAGCTAAGAAAAAATGCTGGATAACTACCAGAGAAGATTCCAATTACAATTGCAATAACAAATATTAATAAGAATATCCACATATTATTCATCCATAAAATATCTATTTCTTTTCCAGCAATTCTGTTAAAGGCAGGCATCAGAATATCAGCTAATGCAACTGAAAATACTAATGACACAAATGTCGTTAAAATAGCTTCTCCTAAGAATTGAAATACAAGACTCATTTTTTTAGCTCCCAGCACTTTACGCATGCCTACTTCTAACGATCTATTTGCAGAACGAGCAGTTGCAAGGTTCATGTAATTTATAGAAGCAATGAGTAGTATAAAAATGGCTATTATTGAAAATAGTAAAACATTCCTGTAATTTCCGTTAGTTTCTAACTCCCAACTTGCATTCGAATGCAAATGAATATCTAATAACGGTTGAATCAATAAATCAGGAATAAAAGTTGTTTCCACACCTCGCATTTGCTTTGTAAAATCTTTACCTTTCTTTTGTATTGATTCAATTGATAAATTTTCAGGTATAAGTATGTAGCTATATACCGACATATTGCCCCAATCATTCAATTCTAAATGTGTTAGAACATTTGGAGCAGATCCCATGGAAATCATAATATTAAGATGAAAATGAGAATTTCTTGGCATGTCTTTAATGACACCAGTAATTCGAGATGTAGCTTCACCCACATTTGTCATAATGTGAAGTGTTTTATTAATAGGATTTTCATCACCAAAAAATTTCTTCGCAACACTTTCGGTTATTACAATAGTATATGGTTCGTCTAAAGCTCCTTTTGGATTTCCTGCAATCCATTCAAAGGTGAATACATCAAAAAAATCCTTATCTACCAATGAAATATTTGACTCATAGAATTTTTTATCCTCATACTCAACATAGTAAGATTGAGGCCATCCAATCCTTACAAATGTTTCAATTTGATTAAAATAGCTTTCAAATGCTTCCTTTAGCTTATATTCTGTTACAATTTGATCTATTCTATCACCATTAGGTCTTTCAACGTCGTAACCTACTCTGTAAATTCGCTCAGCTTTTTCGTTAAAGCGATCGTAACTCAATTCATCAATAATATAAAATGTAAGGAGCAGGCAAGCGGTTAAACCAATTGTTAAACCTAAAAGATTTATTATAAAATAACCTTTCTGTTTAATTAGGTTTCGTATGGCAGTTATAAAATAATTCTTAATCATGATATGTTAAATTTATTAATTATTATTCAATTTTAGTTGTGGTGAAAAAGGCAACAGCTGTGCCATGCACTAAAGTGCCAATATATCAACACTTTAAAATTTGGGTTGTTAAGGTGTTTGAGTAATAATTACAAGGCATTGTGTAAATATTACACATTTATTTTGTAGATTTGATAAAACAATGATGCTTTTATGAAAAAGCCAGGGAAAATATTAGTTGTTGATGATAATGAAGAAATTCTTATTGCAATCGAAATGCTGCTTTCTAATCAATTTGGATTGGTTAAAACAATAAAAAATCCTAATCAAATTCCATCAGAAATAGAAAAAGAGTTGTATGATGTTATTATTCTGGATATGAATTATAGCACTGGAATAAATTCTGGTAATGAAGGAATTTATTGGATGAAAGAGATTTTAAAAAAAGATAAGGATGCTATAATTGTTCATATAACTGCTTATGGCGATGTGGATGTTGCAGTGAATGCTATTCGAGAAGGTGGTACAGACTTTATTCAAAAACCATGGGATGATGAAAAGTTTATTACAACAATTCAAAATGCATACAAATTAAGACAATCAAAAATTGAGATTAAGAATTTAAAACAAAAGCAAGAACATTTAAATCGAAACATTGCAAAAAGCTATTCAACTATTGTTGGTCAATCTGATAAAATTAATCAGGTGTTTAAAACAATAGAAAAGGTGGCAAAAACGGAAGCAAATATTTTAATAATAGGAGATAATGGAACGGGTAAGGAGTTGGTAGCGAGAGAAATACATAATAAATCTAAAAGAAGTTGTGATGTATTTGTTACCTTAGATGCTACTGCCGTGCCCGACACTTTATTTGAAAGTGAGTTGTTTGGTTACGTAAGAGGCGCTTTTACCGATGCAAAATCAGATAAGCCAGGACGAATAGAATTGGCAGCAGGAGGAACTTTGTTTTTAGATGAAATTGGAAATTTATCATTAACAGCTCAGTCTAAGTTGTTAGCGGTACTTCAAAACAGAGAAATAAGTAGGGTAGGAGCTAATTATAAAATTTCTATTGATATACGATTAATATGTGCAACTAATAAAGATCTTAACCAGATGGTTTTAAATGGAGAGTTTCGTGAGGATTTATTATACAGAATTAATACGATTCAGATAGATGTTCCTACATTAAAGGAAAGGATTGGAGATATAGAATTATTAGTAAATCATTTCACGGATCTTTACTCCAATAAATATGGTAAGAAAATAGTAAAAATAGATCCAATAGCTTTAAGTAATCTTACAAACTACAATTGGCCCGGAAATGTAAGAGAACTTCAGCATATTGTAGAAAAAGCGGTTATATTATGCGAAACGGAAGTTCTTCAAGATTCTGATTTTTGGTTTGGTAAAACAATTACTAAAACTGAAATAGAAACATTGGATTTATCAGAAAATGAAAAAAAGATTATCTTAAAAGCTTTAGATAAAAATAAGGGTGTTAATAGTTCAGCAGCAAAAGAATTAGGCATTTCCAGGAAAACACTTTATAATAAAATGAAAAAGTATGGGTTTGAATAAATATGGTTTAAAACTTTTTTTTCATCTAAGCTTAATTTCTTTATCTGGATTTGGGTTTTACTGGTCAATATTTTCTGAACAGTTAATTATTACAAATTTTGTTTTTCTTGGAATCTTTTTCATCCTTTTTATTTATAATTATAGATATTTAACAAAAACAAATCGAGACTTAGGTCAGTTTATTGAATCCATTGATTTTTTAGATAATGTACCAAGTGGAAAGATTACTGACTTATCTCAAGAGAAACTTCATAAGGCTTATACAAAAGTAATCGATCAGCTAAAAGAATCATGGATTAAAAAAGAGACAGATAAGCAATTCTTCAAGTTTATTTTGGAGAATATTGGTATTGGCGTGTTATCTTATACTAAAACAGGAGAGATAGAACTTTATAATAAAGCAGCAAAAGAAATATTTGGCATTAGAAATCTTGTAAATATTTCAGGTTTAGATATCTTAAAAGAAGGAGTTTCTAAGGAACTGACAAATTTAAAGCCAGGCAAAACTGCCTTGATAAATTTCGAAGGAAAGATTGAAAAGCAAAAACTTTTGGCTCACTCTACTAAAATTGTTATCGATGGGAAAAGTTTATTTCTAATTACTTTACAGAATATAAAAACTCAGCTAGAAGAAAGTGAATTAGAAGCTTGGCAAAAGCTAATCCGAGTTTTAACGCATGAAATAATGAATTCGGTTACTCCAATAAAATCTCTAACCTATAGCATGCACAAATCGTTATTGGATGAAAAGCAACATGATATAGGGAATATTATTAAGGGATTAAAGGCTATTGAGAATAGAAGTAAGGGTTTGTTAGGCTTTGTTGATTCTTATAAAAATCTCACTCAAATACCCAAACCCACTTACGAAAGAGTTAATGTTAATTCTCTGTTTGAAAGTGCTTTAGTTTTATTTAAAGATGAATTGCAATCAAAAGCTATTATAGTAAGAACAACTGTTAAACCAGTTGATTTAACGATTTTGGCTGATGAAAAATTAGTCAGTCAGGTTATAATAAATCTGATTAAGAATTCGATTTATGCATTGGAGAATTCAAAAAATAAGAAACTTAATTTAACTGGAAACATAGAAGATAATGGTAAAATAATAATTACTGTAAGTGATACAGGAAAAGGAATTCCGGATGGGATTTTAGATAAAATTTTTGTGCCATTTTTTACAACTCGTGATAAAGGTTCAGGAATTGGATTATCTTTTGCAAGACAAGTGATGGTTTTGCATAATGGTAGCATTAATGTTCAATCTAATGTTGATAAATACACAAAATTCTGCTTATCCTTTTAAAATTATGCTTGATAGAATTAAATTTATTTTTAATTACTCTTTGATATATATCAGAATGATAAGTTAAGAAAATAAGTTTGTTCTTATGTGAACTTTTACCTTTTAAGAATTATAAAACATCAATAAATTTTTACAACTATTTTACACTTTATAGTATTTTTAGAATTGCATAAATAACAATAAATCAGCCGATAACGCAAATAAATTTACTTTCTTTATCAGCAAATATGTAAATAATTCAAAAATAATGATTTGAACAAGAAACATAAGAAGAAAATTTTCTAAAATCTGCTCAATAAAGCTCTCTTTTTCTCTTTTAATTTATACATTAAAACAATTATAAGAATAATCATTATGGTAATTATAAAGAGTAGTTAGAGAGCTAAATCCTTATTCACCATTCACTATTTACTTTCGCTTTAAAAAAAACTACCTTTGTTATTAGTCAGATTTATATCCAAAATTTTATCTCAGTTTGAAACTATTCATTAAAAATATGGTGTGTATTCGCTGCCAGATGGTGGTTAAGGATGTGCTTGAAAAACTAGGACTAGAATACACGTATGTAAGAATTGGAGAAATCAATATAAAAGAGAATATATCAGATGAACAAATTAAACAGTTAGATAAAGCTTTAAGAAAATCAGGATTAGAACTAATGGATAATAAAAAAAGTGTTCTGGTTGAAAAAATTGCAAGTGCTATTATTGAATTAGTTCATTATACTGAAGAACAAATCAAGGTGAACCTATCTGATTACCTAAGCGAAAAATTGGATCATGATTATACCTATCTGTCTAATCTTTTTTCTGAAGTTAAAAGTACAACTATTGAGAATTTTTATTTAACACACAAAATTGAAAAAGTAAAAGAACTTATAGTTTACGATGAGCTTAATCTTACCGAAATATCTTACAGAATGCATTACAGCAGTGTTGCTCATTTATCAAACCAATTTAAAAAATTTACCGGACTAACCCCATCGCACTTTAAAGAACTCAAAAATAAGCGACGTGGCACACTCGAAGATGTGTAATTTAAAATAAATTTAGCCACCTTTAAATATAAAAATGTGTGAATGATGTAACATTAGGTGTCAATTGTATAAAGCATTCTTAATTCATTACCTGTATCTTTATTTAAATTATAAGATAGGTAAAACCATGCAAAATACTGAAATTGAAAAGTCAACAGCTCATATTTTAATTGAAATAGTCGAATATATTCCTAATTCCTTGGTATCAAAGACAATAATACGAAAAACAACAGGAAATGTAAGTGTAATTGCTATTGATATCGGTGAAACTCTTGCAGAAAAGATTTCACCATTCGATACATTTATTCAAATTATTGATGGTAATGCAGAAGTAGTTATTGATGAAAAAACGAATTTGCTTAAAACGGGAGAGGCTATTATTATACCTGCACATACATCTCATTTGTTTAGAGCGAACGAGCGATTTAAAATGATTTCAACAGTTATTAAAAGTGGATATGAAGGAATAACAATTTAATGAAATAAAAGTAGTTAATTCGTATAAAATAATTTATTGTATAAAACTAATAATTCAAGATCATGGTAAAAGAAAAAGAAGGTAAAGAAAAAAACAATAAAAAAGCACCAGCTATGAACTTAAAAGAGAAAAGAGCTGCCAAAGCTGCTAAAAAAAGTGCTAAGAAGTAAATAGTCAGAAAAAAAGTCCTGCAATTTGCAGGACTTTTCTTTTTTAATCTTGGACATAATTGACTAGTCTCAGATTTCGTAATTATTTCCAGATGTTCTTTCTCTTTTCTTATTTCAAAAGTTAAAAAATTTTCTTTCCTTGAATAAGCCTAAGAAGAACAGCAATTAGGGCAATAACTAGCAGAATATGAATTATACCTCCTGCATTGTATCCAATAAATCCAATCGCCCAAAGAATAATTAAAATAACAGCGATAAAATAAAGTAAATTTCCCATGATTTTAGTTTTTAAGTGATGTTAGTAAATAATTCAAGTGTTTTTATTATGTAAAAAAGAGATGTATGATAGTTATTATAAAATCACAATATCCCTGCTACATTAAAATTTAAGACCTATAGTTGCTTGATACCAAACATTTTTATAACGTGGAGTTGATGACGAACCATCTTTATTATTATTCTGAATATCCCATCCAGCTCTTACTCCAAATACTACATATTCGAAATTTAAATCTCCTCCAAATACAAAACATACTAAATTATTACGAACATCTTCATTCTTAAATTCCTCTTCAATAATAATGTTTGAGATTCCATCATCAAATGAGTCGTTCTGCTTAAACAGGTATGAGAATTGTGGACCAGCAAGTAAAGTCACAAGCTTAACCGGTTTAAATGAAATAAATAGTGGAATGTCAATAAAATTAGATGTTCTGATGAAATTGTATTTATAGGTTAAAATACTTCCTGTTCCTTTAAAACCTTTTTGTGAAAAAAGTATTTCGGGTTGAATACCAAATTTTTTCCATACAGGAATTACTCCAAAAACTCCAACAACGAATCCAAATTTTGAATCTGCTTCAAATTCTTCTCCTTTTGTATCATATACATTCGATAAATTTACTCCGGCTTTAATTCCGACCTGTATGTTCTTACCTAAGACGATGTCGTCATTCTGAGCATTACTTAGGTTTGTTAAAAAGAGTATTGAAATAACTAGTAATAATAATTTTTTCATATGGTTTGTTTAAATTTAATTTTTTGATTTTAGGTTAGATTTTATTAAATATTGTTGCTTGTTAAGTTTTTTAATGCTTCACCAAGTTCATTCATATCATGATCGAACTCCTTCTTGAAAATAGCCCATTTGTCTGTGCTAACTTCTTTGTATTCATTAAGTTTGTTCTTTAACTCTGTGTTTTTATTTTCTAAATCAGATAGTTTTTCTTCGAATTCGGATTTCTTTTCATTATTCGCAGTAACAATTTTTTCTTTGAACTGAAGAATACTTTTTTCGTTTGCATTAATTCTGTCTTTTGCATTGTTTTTAAATAGCTGAAAATCATCAAGTGCATCATGTTGAGCTTTGCTTAAACTTATTTGGGCTTTTTCTATTTTGTTTTTAACTTCTTGCAGGTTCTCTTGCACGTTATTTGACTTTCTTTCTGATGTTTGGCAACTAATTAAAGTTGTTCCTATAAATAATACTGTTATTGCTAGTGTTAAGATTCTTATTTTCATTTTTTTAGTATAAATAGGGAAGTGATTTATTACCTAGAGCAAAAGTATGTTACTTTAATATGTAAAACGTTACAGTACTTTTAGTATATGTTACACAATTCACATGTTGCAATTTTCTATTTGGTAAAATATTTGTCTTATTGAATAAAATATTGATATAGAAATAAAACTAAGTTAAACTTCAACGAACTTATCCTTAAGGTTTTTTATCAATTCTTTTTATATCTGAAATACAATCTGAATTTCTCTTACATGCTAACTTTTTGATTTAATTTATTAAATATTTGAACAATATTTCAAATTTTTAAAATAGCGGATGTCGTGAAAACGACATCCGAAAGATTTAAATTATTTTATTATTTTAATTGTTATTCAAATAAAAACAAATGGTAAAAAAAGCTATTTTGGTTATATAAGTTTTTTTGGGCTATTGTATTTTTAAAACATAACTTATTAAACTGCTTTATTTATCTGATATTTTAAAAATTCAGTAGCCTGTGTAATCCAATTTTCTTTTACAATACGATCCTTTGTAATTTCCAAAATCTCAGATATTATTTCCACATCTTTTGGGGTAAGCTTGCTTATTTGTTCGAAAGTATATATATCTAGTAAGTTAAGTCTTTCTTCGATCCATGAAGTAATTCCTTTAATCAGGGTTAAGTTATTTGCATATTGCTTGTGAGCAACGCCTAACCTGTCATAATAGATTCTATTTTTCATTTTGCTAATTCTCTTAAGAAGTTCAGCTTTACTGATTTCAATTCGAACAAGTTCCTGCGCCTGATGTATCCATTCATCCCTCTCAATTCTACCAGGAAAGAATTCAATTGCATCGGTTACAATATCAATATCTTCTTCGTTAAATTTACTTATTTGACGGTAAGTATAAATATCAAGTGCATTCAGTTTTTCATTAATCCATCCACCAATGCCATTAATTACTGTTAAATCATCTGCTTCTTCTTTTTTAGCCAGCCCAATTCTATCGTAATAAATACGTGTTTTCTTAGCTCTTATGCGCTCAAGAAGCTCAATCCTTTCTTTTTCAGTACGCACAAGTTCTTTTGCCTGATCAACCCATTCGTCCCTTTCAATACGGCCCGAAAAATATTCTATTGCAACATTAATTGTCTCAATGTCTTTTTTTGTGAATTTACTGATTTGTTTATAAGTATAAATATCCAAAGCATGAAGTCTTTCTTCAATAAAAGGACCAATACCACTTATCATCTTCAAGTCATCTTTTTCAGTATCCAATGCTGTTCCAAAACTATTATAATCAAGTAAATGTTTTCGTTCCGCTATGTTGGCTAAAGTTTCATCTCTTTCTAGCAGCAATTGTTCTGTTTCTTCGTTTTTTAAAGTCAAATCATCAGTTTCCTGAACAGATTTAGCATTTAAAGTTTTAAGAGCTTTGATTTCTTTATTCAAATGGATAACTTCATTATCTTTTTCAAGAAGAAGTTTTTGAAAATTACTTTTATCAGTTTTCAGATTTTCATTTTTGTTTTTCAATTCTTCATTATCCGATTCAATAATTTCTATTTTCTTCGAATAAATAGATTTATAGTATAGCCATGCAGTTACATAACCAATGGTTACAGCACCAAGTAATAATAAAATTATTTCAATGATGGCTGCACTTTTTGTCAGTGCTAAAAAGATTGTTAAAATATTCATATTATTGATTTTTTATAGTTATTACTGTTCTTCTATTATTTGCTCTTCCTGCGTTAGTATTATTATCATCTATTGGATCATTTTCACCTTTAGATATCATGATAATCTTATTTGAAAGCATGCCCTTCTTTTCAAAAAAACGCTTCATACTTTGAGCTCTACGATAACCCAGAGCCTGATTGTACTCAATGGTTCCAATTGCATCGGTGTGACCTGTTATACTTAGTTTTGCCTGAGTGTTTTGATTCAGATATAAATTAGATTCATCAAAGAATTTATCTGCAACCGCATTAGAACTAAAATCTGATTTATCAAATTCAAAGTAGATTATAAGGTCTTTTGGTATAACAGCTTGTATCACCAAAGGCTTTTGTATAGAATCATTAGCGATAGTGTCATTCTTGATATCACTAATTTGCATGTTTACAGGTTCATCGCACAATCCTTTTATCTTACATACATAGATATAAGTTGATAGTGTAGACCATGCAAAAAATGCAATAAATCCGATAATTAGTATTCTCATTTTTTTATGATTTATAGGTTATAACTGTTTTAATATCTTACCTGATATGATGAAAGTCTTTCAGGTTAAAACCATCTTTATTTTCATTGGTTACCATTCGGTAATTGTAGTAATAGAGATTTCCTTCAACATCAAATATCATCTCAAAACATTTACCAGATCCAGTTTCTTTGGTTGGCCCAACATGAAAATTAAACATGGTATTTATTGGATCGGTATCCAGTTCTGTCTGAATTTCAGAAGGAGTAAGAAGTTTAACATAAAATGGGTATACGGTTTTAATTTTTTCCAATGTATTTGCATCTGGAGCCATTTGATCTATATTTAATAGCAATACTTTGCTTTTAGAAAGTGTTAAGCTATTATAATGTTTTAATCCTTTCAATGATATAAGAAATCGCTTAGTTTCAAGATTCTTTGCATGTTTCTGCATAAATTTAACGATTGCAGGTATGGCATAACCAAAATAGGTGTCATTGTCGCCAGCATATGCAAAAGGAATGCTGCAAATTTCCGGCATATCGGTTATATCAATTGCTTTATCACCTAAAACAAGGCTAATATAATTGTAGCTAACACCACCAGGATCTTTTTCATAAACACCTTTCATAAGAACTAAAAAGGAATACTTTGAATCAAACCTTCGTTTATTGAATTCCTCCTGATCGATAAATTCATATTCGTTATATTTCCAATACTTTTCAATCGCATCTTTTATAAAAACATTGTAAGAAATGATTCCGTTTTCAAGAACAACACATGTTATTGAATTTTTAAACATTCCTATTTGTTGCTTTGATGCCAGAGGTGGATTTGCAAATATTCCAAAACTTAAAAGTCCAAGAATAAAAATGAAAATAGATTTTTTCAAAAGTGCATCCTTTATAAAACGTTTTATGGAATGCATAATAGTTGTTTTTTTCATGGCGTTGTTTTTGTTTTAACAGATTTATTATTCTGAATTATTTTATTATATATAAGTTGATAATGTAAAGGTAGGTACGTTAGCTCCCGGAAGTGTTACACAACAATGTGATTAAGTTACATCATTCACACATTTATATAGTTAGTATTTTTAAGTCATGGTGTTGTACAAGTTAATTTTTATAACTTAATTATACTTTTGTATTAAAATATCTCCTGATGATCATTCCTTAATCAATATCTTTAGTAATTATTTAAACATAAAAAAGAGCTGTCCTTTTGAGATAGCTCTTTTTAGTATTCTGTAATATTTAATATTTTACAATAGTGTTGCCTTCCAAAGTAACTCCACCAATTCTTGTTAATGCTCGTCCATCAAGTGTGGCTCCTGTATTGAAGGTTATTGATTCAGTAGCTAAAATTGTACCTTTCATAACAGATGTTGTACCAAATGTTGCGGAACTCCCTACATTCCAAAATATATTAGACGCTGATGCACCACCACTAAGAATAACTTTTCTACCTGATGTTGTGGTAAGTGTTGATGCAATTTGAATAATAAAAACAGCATTTGCATTGCCCTGGGCATCAAAAGTAAGGTCGCCTGAAGAAATAGCTAACGATGAAGTAGAAAAATATAATCCAGGAGTTAGTGTTAATCCACCAATGTTTCCAGATAATGTTACAACATCGGTACATGTTCGTGCTGCAACATTATTGTAAGCATCGATTATATCGAGTTTAGCCTGATCGGCTATTGGATCACTTATATGCTGTGTACCATTTAATATCCCTGGAGGAAATCCTCCTATTGAGGTACCAGGACTTAATCCTATATCACCTGTTATAACTGTTGCACCTGTGTTGGTAACTTCTGAACCTGCAAGAATTGCAAAGTTAGCTGCATCACCAAGTGGAATAGTTGTTTGAACAGTAGTTTGAACAGGAATAGTTGTTGGATTACTTGGGTCAGCATCATCTTTATCGCAACTGGCCATTAAAACAACCGATGCTATCGCAAAAGTTGATAATAGATTTTTAATTTTCATATTGAATTGTTTTAATTATCGTGAGAAATTCTCACATAACAAAGGTAGGTTCATTGTATATGGAGAGTGTTACACAACTTATTATTTAAGTTGCATCATTCACACATATTGTGATATTATGTATTTGAATAATAGTAAGTGCAAAATTTTGAGTTCATTATACTTCATAAAAAAAGAGATGTCCATAAGGAACATCTCTTTTATTTATATAATGTTATATGTTTATTTTTCTACAACAATATTTCCGTCTAGAACAACAGCGGTTTGAGCTAAAGCTCTTCCGTTAAATGATGCTCCAGTTTGAAAAGTTATACCTGTCATAGACAAGATTGTACCTTCAAAATGAGATGTAGCTCCAAAAGTTGCTTCACCTGCTACCTGCCAAAAAATGTTTTTAGCTTGAGCACCACCCACAAGTGTAACATTTACTGCTGAGCTCATGTTTAAATCACCAGAAATCTGGAAAATCCATACATCATCTGCTCCACCAGAAATGGTAACATTAGTTGGTAATGTAACAGTGCTTGTCCATTTATATAATCCTGGAGCAAGAGTTTTACCTCCTATGTTTCCAGTTCCTAATTCAAGAAAATCTGGAAAAGATCTACCAGCAGCATCATTATAAGCAGTTATCATATTTTCAACAGCTGTAGTTAGGTTAGTTGGAGTTGGATCTGCCATATCAGCTGCAAATATTTGTCCTGTAACTTGTGCAGATGTTGCATATCCAGTTAGATTTGTTAATGATAAACCGGTTATATATGACGTGGCAGCAGGACTTAATCCCATGTCTCCAGTAATTGATGAAGTTGGATTGTTATTTATTGCTGTTTTAGCAAGAATTACATAATTTACAGCTGCTCCAAGATCTACAACTGCCAAATATGATGTACTTCCACCGGTTGTAAAACTCCATACTTTATTAACAGCAATCGAATTGCCTGCTAAGTCTTTTGCTCCGGTTGTTATGGTAGCAGTATAAACTGTTTCTGCTGCCAATGTGTTTGTTGGATTGAATGTTGCCATTGACCCTGAATAATTTACACTACCAGGAACAATAGTTGAACCTTGTTTTAGGCTAAATGTTGAAGTGTTTATTGTTAAAGGATCCATTTCTTCACTAAAAGTAGCTTCAATTGTTTTATTTCGCTCAATGTTTAAAGCGTTGTTAAGGGGATTTGTTATGGAAACTGTAGGTTCAATATCATCAGACAAAACACCAGTAGTAAAACTCCATACTTTATTACCTGCTAGTGCGATTCCATTTAAGTTTTCTACATCTGTTGATATCATTGCAGTATAAATAGTGCCTGCAGTTAAGGTATTCATAGGAGTAAAGGTTGCAATCATTCCTGAGTAAGAAATAACTCCTAAAACTGTTGTTTCACCATGTTTTAATGTAAATGATGAAGCATTAATTGTTGAAGATTCCATTGCTTCATTGAATGTAGCAGTAATTATTTTATTAAGCTCTACATTCACTGCATTGTTTTCTGGTTTAGTAGAAATCACAGTAGGAGCCAAAATAGAAGAAGATCCTGTTGTAAATTCCCAAACATAATTTTTTTCAAGTGCGTTGCCAGAAACATTTTCAGCTTCGGTTGTAATTGTACCTGTATAAATAGTGTTTAGCGTAAGAACAGTAGCAGGTTCAAAAGAGACAGTTGTACCAGAGTACGAAACTGTTCCTGCAACTGGAGTTGTTCCTTGATTAATAGTAAAGGTTGTTTCAGTAAGGGTTAATGGATTCATTGCCTCACTAAATGTAACAGTAACTATTTTATTAAGAACTACGTCTGTAGCATTGTTTGCCGGATCAGATGAATTCACTGTTGGTGCAAGATCTAGATTGTTGTCGTCATCTTTATTACAACCAACCATTAATACAACCGCTGCTATTGCGAGAGTTGATAATAGATTTTTTAATTTCATATTAAATTGTTTTAATTAACGTGAGAAATTCTCACAGAACAAAGGTAGGTTCAATGATTTCAGAGAGTGTTACACAACAATGTTATTAAGTTACATGATTCACACATTTGGGGAACAATTAATTATCGAAATATTTCTAATTAAAAATGTTTGCATTCGAAGCAATTCCAATACGAACTACATTAAGTGATCGATTGTAGTATATATTATAATAATCCTGTCCGTAATCATATTGAACGAATAAGGTTACATCGTTAAGAAATGCAGGTTTAAAAGCCACGGTATATTGTAATATAAGTCTTTTGCTATCTATTGTTTTGGTTTTATACAAATCTCCTGAAATCCATCCCATGCGAAAGGTTTGCTTCATTGTGAATTTCTTGTTATTATAAGATTGTCTATATATTCTAAAAAATTTGGTAAGATTAACATTATTCTGAACATCTAAAAAAAAGCGTAAACGACCAAATGTTTCATCTAATTCTTTATCCTGAGAATAACTATATGCAGAATAAAGTTTTAAACCATTTGAGGTGAAAGGTACATATGGATCAGGGCGCATTAAGTAAACTCCACCTTCTATCCAATTGGTAGAAAAACTACCTGTTTTTGTATTTACTGTGATACTGTCTGACATGTAGAAATTACCATCTTGACCATTTGAATGATGAAACCACGAGAAGTACATAAACAAATCTCTTTTCCTGTCTTTATGATCAATAAGTTGATAAAAGAATGTCACTTTTGGAATAAACGAAGGTGTACGTATAGGTTTCGATTCTAAATTGTACATCCTCATTATTACACGTGGTGATAATTCTAAACCCCATCTAACATCACGGTTAAGTCCTACAATAAAATAGGGAGCTAAATTACCTTCGAATATAAGCGATTCCATATTTCCAAGTCCATTGCTTACTAAAATATAGCTTGGATCGTGAAACATACTAAATTTGGATTTAGAGGTTGAAGTCAATGAACTATCCTTGAACATCTGTGCATTAGTTGTCCAGGGAATAAGTATTAAAAGGTATAATGTGATAATTAAATATCTAAGTTTTTTCATTGTGTATTTTTAAGAATATTACAAACTATTTGACATCAAGGTGTCAAATAGTTTGTTTATAAAGGCTGTTCGAAATGTCGCTTTTTAATGTTTACACCTCAAAATACTGAGTGTTATACTAATATTATTAAAGTGTCGTCATTTTGAGATTTTCGAAAAATGAACAACTTATAAACTTTTCGGATAGCTTCTTTTTATAGTATTATACCTTTGAGTTTTTATTTGTCTCAAAAGGAGTTGTACTAATTTGACTATGTTTGTTCCCTTTACCTTTGTGCCATCCCTTATGATTCCCTTTGTTTCCTTTTCCTGGTTTACCTATGGGAACTACCATACAAGATGTTACAGTAAACACGAGGAACATGAACATTGCCAATAAAGCAAATGTTCTTAGTTTTAGTAAATTTTTCATATTCAATTTATTAAGTTAGAATTATTATTTTTATTGATTAAACAGACTTTAGAATGCTTTTCACGCTATTGGCTAATTATCGATAATTTCAGATGTATGATTACCATTTTCTTTTAGCTACAAACAAACCAATAACAAAACCAATTGCCATACTAATTATTATTTGTACCCAATTCAAATGGCTTGTGTATGACGATCTACCTTGATTCATCATTCCTTTCATCCAATGGTCTCCTCCTAATAGAAAAAAGGTTATTACGATAACTGTTATAGCAATTACATAGACTATTGTTTGATTTTTAGATATTTTTCCCATTTTGCATTTGTTTTTGCCTTTTTAATTAAATAAAGGCTATTAATAATATAGTACAAGGCTAGGCTCATATAAACCACTATGTGTTACATTACTATGTAAATAAGTTACATCTTTCACACATTCTTTGAAAAGATACCAAGGAGTTCCTTTTATTGGTAATTACAGGTATTTTTTAGTTTTTAAATAATTGTAATTAAAGAGATTCAATAAGTTTTTTTACTTCTTCTTTAGTTTTGCCTAACTTAATTTGAAGCCTTCCAAGCAATTCTTCTTTTTTACCTTCTTCAAACAATAAATCATTGTCGATAAGTACAGCAAATTTCTGTTTTAGTTTTCTTTTTTGCTCTTTCCAGTTTCCTCGTATTTCTGTAACATTTGCCATTATATTCTAATTATATATTATCGTTGAATTTTCTAGATACAAAGGTGGGTATATTAGTCACTAAAAGTGTTACATAACTTTAGAATATAGTTATATTATTCACACTTATTGAAACTCTGAATGGATTATTATTAAATAGGAGAGTGCTGCTTAATAAGCAACGCACAGATAATGCTGGCAAATAAAATAAGTAGTATTAATTGTTAATAATGCAAAGCATGTTGTATATATCAACAGTAATGATGTTTATTTATTTTGTGATGGATATAATAGAAAGAATTACATTCTTTCCATATACCAACTCAGTTCTTTTTCCATTTTTTTATAAGAAAAAATAGTTGTAATAATTTTTTGTAAACGAACGAATGCAGTTTCGCTTTTTACAACATAATCAGAAGCTTTATGATGCATACAGTTTATAGCTACATCAATTTTATCCTGAGATGATAGCATTACAACAGGAATGTCAGGATTGAACGATTTTATTTTATCCAATGTTTCTATCCCATTCATCGCGTTTTTATCAATACCGTCTAAATGATAATCTAAAATGACAACGTCAGGATTGTGTGATAAATTCTCTAAGCAAATTTCGCCTGTTGCAAATGTTTCAATGCTAAAATCAGCATTCTGCAGAAAATCTATTTCTAACGATTTTAAATACAAAGCATCGTCATCAACCAGGAAAATTTTGATCCGATTACTATCGGATCGATTGCGATCGGATATATTATCTTTATTCATCAGTTTGTGTTTTTAATTGCATTAAACTCTTCTTTTAATTCTTCACATGCCTGTACACAAACATTCTCGAGTTGCAGAACCATTTCAGGTATTCCTTCCGATTGTTGTTGTGAGTTTGCATATTCCTGTACTTTTTTTGCCATGTCTTCGAAAACGGAACTAATACCCATTATCGAAAAAGATGGAATCATTTTATGTACAGCTGAGTATAGTGATTTCCAATCTTTATTTTTCAAACCTTCTTTCATTGCACTAACTAAAGGCGGGGTTTGTTCCAGATAAAGCGAAATCATTTCCATCATCAATTTTGGATCCGATTTTGTCCTGCGATTTAAAAAATCTAAATCAGTACATTTATCCTTTAAACTTTCATTTATACTATTCAAATCAAGTTTGGTAATTATTGGAATCTTTTTTACAAGGCCAACCATTTTACTATACAATAGTCTTTCGTCGACAGGCTTTGCAATGTAATCATTCATCCCAACAGCTTTACATTTATCCATATCAACAGTAGTAACATCGGCGGTTAAAGCGATGATAGGAATATTAGATTTCATTTTGTTTCGAATATATTCGGTAGCTTCAAATCCATTCATTTCTGGCATTTGCAAGTCCATCAAAATAATATCGTGCGATTTGTTTTGCATTTTTTCGATAGCAATTTTCCCATTTGAAGCAATATCGCATTCAAATCCAAAATCATCTAAAAGTGTTTTCATTAGTAATTGATTGAGAGGAATATCTTCAACTACTAATACTTTTATATTTGCAATGTCAGCGTCCAATTCAGTTATTTCCGGTTCAAAATCAGCTTTAGCTTTTGTTTTCTGAAAACTTAATGTAAAGCTAAAAGTAGAACCTTCGTTAATTTTGCTTGTTACATGAATGCTTCCTCCCTGCGATTCTACTAATTTCTTTACAATTGCAAGACCTAAGCCCGTTCCTCCAAATAAACGTGAAGTACCACTGGTTCCCTGTTGAAAATTCTCGAAGATCTTATCTATTTTATCTTCATGTATTCCGATTCCGGTATCTGTAACTGCAAATTCAATGGTTACTTTCTTTTTATCTTCATCTACCAATCGAATACTGAATGTAATTTTCCCTTTTGAGGTAAACTTTACGGCATTACTTAATAAATTTAAAATAACCTGATGTAACCTAACTGGATCGCCAACAAGCACTTCAGGAATATTGGTATCGTATTCTTTTATTAGTTTTAAATTTTTTTCCTGAATTTTAATTTCAAAAAGATGTAGCATTGCTGGAATAGAAAGAGACATTTTGAAAGGTATTTTCTCAAACGTCATTTTTCCAGCATCTACTTTTGCTAGATCGAGTATGTCATTTATAAGTACTATTAATGCATCGCCACTTATTTTTATGGCTTTCAAATATTCTTTTTGTTTTTCAGACAATTCGGTTTTTAGCAATACTTTGGTAAATCCTATAATCGCATTCATAGGAGTGCGAATTTCATGACTCATATTTGATAAAAACAGCTGTTTTGATTTTACTGCGTCTTCAGCAATAAGTGTAGCTTTTTCAGCTTTAGTTTTTGCTTCCTCAGCAATCATGGTAGCCATTTCAGCATATACGATAGCTTCTGTAAGTTCTGTGGCTATTCTTTTTTGTTCAGTAACATCTCTTGCAACTATCACTATTCCGTCAATATTTCCATCTTCATCTTTATATACCGATCCGTTGAATAATACATCAGTTAGTTTACCATTTTTATGACGAATCGTAAGTGGTGAATCAGCAACTGATCCTTTTGCAAAAACTTCCTGATATACTTCACGTGCTTTTTGTGGTTCTGTAAAATAATTCAGAAAATCAGTATCTGTTAGTTCTTCACGTGTAAGTCCTGTAATAATTGCCAAAGCCTCATTCATATCGGTGATTTTACCTTCTGTATTTATAGTAACCAAAGGGTCAAGACTGGCTTCAATAAGACTAAGTGTATATTGAGAATCTGATTCAATCTCATTGTTAAACGCTTCAAGTTCTTTTGTTACTATTTTCTGCTTTTCTTTCTCTTTGTTTTGAAAAGCAAGTTCTTTATTAGCAATGACTAATTCAGCAGCCCGTTTTTCTTTTTCATTATTTTGAAAAGCAAGTTCGTCGTTAGCAATGACCAATTCAGCTGCACGTTTTTCTTTCTCGTTGTTTTGAAAAGCAAGTTCCTTATTTGCAATAACCAACTCAGCCGCACGTTTTTCCTTCTCATCGTTTTGAAAAGCTAGTTCTTTATTGGCAATGATCAACTCAGCTGCTCGTTTTTCTTTCACTTTATTTTGATAAGCAAGCTCTTTATTGGCAACAACCAACTCAGCTGCTCGTTTTTCTTTCACTCCATTTTGAAAAGCAAGTTCTTTGTTAGCAATAACCAACTCAGCTGCTCGTTTTTCTTTTTCATTATTTTGAAAAGCAAGTTCATTATTGGCAATGATTAACTCAGCAGCCCGTTTTTCTTTTTCATTATTTTGATAAGCAAGCTCTTTATTCGCAATGACTAATTCAGCTGCTCGTTTTCCTTTTACTTCATTTTGATAAGCAAGTTCTTTATTGGCAACGACTAATTCAGCAGCACGTTTTTCTTTCACTTCATTTTGATAAGCAAGTTCTTCATTAGCAATGACCAATTCAGCTGCACGTTTTTCTTTCTCATTGTTTTGATAAGCAAGTTCTTTATTGGCTTTTCTTAATTCTATTGTCCATTTTTGATTTGTAACATCTCGTGCTGCCGCAAAAACGCCGAGAACATTTCCTTTTTCATCTTTATAAACAGAAGCATTGTATGATACATCGGTTAAATTCCCGTTTTTATGTTTTATAGTTAAGGGATAATCGGCTACAAAACCTTTTTCGAAAACCTGAAGATAACCTTCTTTTGCTTTTTTAGGATCAGTAAAATAATCAGAGAAATCTGTATCTATTAATTCTTCACGTGAAATACCCGTAACTTTTATTGATGCTTCGTTAACATCTGTTATTTTTCCTTCAGAACTGATAGCAACTAGTGGATCTAAACTGGCCTCTATCAAACTCCTTGTATATTGATCCCTATTATTATCAAGATTATTCTTTGTTGGTTTCATTTTATTTTTTATGTATCATATCTGAAAAGGTAAATCATGTCGTTTAATTTAGAATATTATCGGGCATAATACCAATATCTTCAATAGGGCTTCTTCTTTTATTCTTCAATTGTTTAAAATGAGAAGGGGAGAGTCCTGTAACTTTTTTAAACTGATTAGATAAATGAGCAACACTGCTATAATTCATTTTCCACGCAATTTCCGTAATGTTTAATTCATCATAAATAATTAATTCTTTTATCCGTTCAATTTTATGAGAAATGATGAATTGCTCGATAGTAGTGCCTTGTACTTCTGAAAATAAATTTGCCAGATAAGTATAATCGTAATTTAGTTTTTCACTTAAGAAGTCAGAAAAGTTAGTTTTTATTATACCATCTGTATGATGGACCATTTCAATAATTACATTTTTTATTTTTTCAATCAGTACAGCTCTCTTGTCATCCATTAATTCAAGCCCGGTGTTATGCAAGGCTATTTTTAATTGTTCTCGCTGTTCCGCAGAAATAGTTTCCATAATTTCAATTTCGCCCAAATCAACAACAATAAAGTGTAGTTGGAGCTTTTTTAATTCTTCTTTTACCGCTGTTTTACAGCGGTTGCTTACCATGTACTTGATATATAATTTCATATGCTTATATAAATCCATACAAAGATGACTCATTTTTAAGTATAAAGTGTTATATAACTTTTAAAACAAGTTACATCATTCACACATTTTTATAACTCATGAAAAGAAAGATTTAAGAATAAAAAAGAGATGGCTATTAAAGCCATCTCTTTCTAGATTATAGGTATTATTTATGGTTCAACTATAGTATTTGCATCTAAAATTACTGCTGTTTGAGCTAAAGCTCTTCCGTTAAATGATGCTCCTGTTTGAAAAGTAATACCTGTCATCGACAAAATAATACCTTCAAAATGTGATGTTGCTCCAAATGTTGCTTCACCGGCTACTTGCCAGAAAATATTTTCGGCTTTTGCTCCACCAATTAAGGTTACATTAACCGAAGTACTTATTGTTAAATCACCTGAAATCTGGAAAATCCAAATATCATTTTCATCTCCAGAAATGGTAATGTCAGATGGTATTGAAACTGTATTTGTCCATTTATAAAGACCTGGTGTAAGTGTTAATCCACCAATATTACCTGTACCAAGTTCAAGAAAATCTGGAAAAGGACGACTAGCTGCATCATTATAAGCAGTAATCATATTTTCAACAGCGGTTATAAGGTTAGTAGGAGTAGGTGTAGTCATATCGGCTGCAAAAAGATGTCCGGTAACTTGAGCAGATGTTGCATATCCAGTAGCGTTTACTAAATCCAAACCAGTTATATAAGATGTTGCAGCAGGGCTTAATCCTAAATCACCTGTAATAGCTGAGGTAGGATTGTTATTGATTGCTGTTTTAGCAAGAATAACGTAATTACCTGCAGTTCCAAGATCAACTGATTCCAAACTTGCCGTTTCAGTACCTGTTGTAAAGCTCCATTCTTTCTTAGAATTTACAGCAATACCATCTGTATTTTTTGCTCCGGTAGTAATTGTAGCAGTATATTCAGTTGCTTCAGTCCAAATAACTAATGGTGTAAAGGTTGCTATAACACCTGAATATGAAACTGTTCCTTCAACTGCAGTCACACCATCTTTTATGTTAAATGTTAATGAGCTGATTGTTAAAGGATTCATAGCTTCACTAAATGTAGCTGTAATTACTTTATTAAGTACTACATTAGTAGCATTATTTGCAGGATTGGTAGAAATTACAGAAGGTAATAAGCTGTCATCATTAGTATTATCATCATCTTTTGAACAGCTGACCGTAAAAATAACTGTTGCAATTGCAAAAGTTGTTAATAGATTTTTGAATTTCATAAAAAATTGTATTGGTTTTTGTGAATTATTTTCACAATACAAAGATAGGTGCACTTAATTCTGACTTTGTTACACAACAAAACTTATAAGTTACATAATTCACACATAACCAATATAATAGTAATTGTATCTCTTTCTTAATAGTATTTCAATAGTTAATAGTTTTTTATAATAGAGAAAATTTGAAATACTTATCTATTTTCTACTTCCCTATTTAATTGGAGTATATCTAGAGTAAGTTAAGAGTTATATTTAGGGAAAATAGTGAAAGCAATTGCCTTTAACTCATAAAAAAGGTTTGAAAATTAGCTATACATAATAAGTTAAAGGATTATATTATAGAAAAAATAATTCGAGTTTAAACTTTAATTATAGTTTATTAAAATAAAAAGTCCCGCAATTTGCGGGACTTTCTACTTTAACTTAAATGGTATTAGTAACTATGCTAGTTTAACATTTACTGCATTTAATCCTTTTTTACCTTCTTGAAGATCAAAAGTTACTTCGTCATTTTCTCTTATGCTTTCTTTCAAACCAGATGAATGCACAAAGTACTCTTTTGCTGAATTTGCGTCTTTAATAAATCCGAATCCTTTAGATTCATTGTAAAATTTTACTGTTCCGTTGTTCATAATATGTAATTAATTAATTGGGTGCAAGTAAGCTTAAATTTTCGAGAAAATACTAACTTTTATAAAAAAAACGATTTTATTTTTTAATATCAATTGTTACAAGCCTTGTTATATCATGGTTTGCATCAAAAAAAATGAGCCTGAAAAAAGAGTAAAATAAATATGAAAAGCCAACTTGATTTGCTCTATTAAGGGGTGTTAAAAATAAAATATGCTAAGAATAGACTAGAATTTTTCAATTACTAACTGAAGTTCTTTCTTTGTTTTTCCTAGTTTATGTGCTATCATTTTCAATAAATCATCTTGTGTGCCATACCTAAACTGTAAATCAGCATTTGTTAAGTTTGAATACTTTTTTTTAAGTTTGATTTTAAGATCATTCCAATAAACATTATCAAATTCGTTACTCATTTTTTATTATTTTTAGTGAAAAATTTTAATTGTAAGCGCTAATTAGTAAATCCGTGATTAATTAAACATGTATGAACTAATAAGATCTCTAATTAAATATAGTAATTATAAATTGCCGCAAATATTCTGTTGATAAACTATTTAGTATTGAAAAGAATAAACAGAGGTAAGCTTCATTAGAGTTCTTTGATTGCAGTAATCCTTATTATGCAATAATTCTGTTTTTAACAATTCCTTATATAAAATATTTGTACAAAGGTACTTAAATGAATTCATAATGTGTTATATAATTCAATATTAGATTTAAAATTCTTGTATATATTACATAATCAATTAATTATTTTTTAAAATATTATTTTTAATCAGGATAAAAACATGATTTTTGGTAATCCTTTTATCATTTTTTAATATAAACTCTAATACCACAGTGTTATAATGATCACATTATCAGTTTAATATAAAATTAACCTGCTTTAATTAGAATAAATGAAAAAAATTCAATAATTAAAGCTATCTTTGCTTGTTGAACTTTTCGGGTAATTAATTGTTATTCAATAAGAAATAACTTTTTCGTTATACTTCTGATTAAAATAATAACAGTATTGAATTTATAAGTGTACCTTAAATTGAAAGTTAGCAGTTAAGCATGCTGGATTTAATTATAGTTTTGAAATAATTAAAAGCGATTTTCACTTTTAATTAAAATTACCAGCATTTAAAAAGTATTAGAGTTTTATACAAAATAGAAGGGAAAAGGATATTATGGCAATGTACGAGAAAAAACCAATTGTTTTTAAATCTCCTGATTTAACAAAAATGCAGGTAGTTGTTATCGATCATAAAACAAAAATCTTTATTGCAATGGGTGCTGATCCTGTTGATGCTAAAAATCGATACCTGGCAAGAAGTATTATTAAGAAATAATCTTTCTTATCATGTAATTAAAAATTATTAAAGAATCATAGTAACTTATGCAAAACATTTATGTTTTGCATATTTTTTTATGGTTATCTCAAACTTTATCATATAATTGTATTAATTTCAAATTAAGTTTTTGGTTTACATATATTTTTATAATATGTTAAATCAGAGAAAATAAACCAATACAATAATTTATTAAATGGAGAACTCGAATTCACCTGTTTTTAATTCTGGAATATTACTTGATCTGGTTAAAACAAAGATGATGTTTGGAAAATACAAGGGAACATTTATATGTGATTTGCCTGAGTATTACTTAGTCTGGTTTTCTCAGAAAGGATTTCCTCCAGGGAAAATAGGTATTTTAATGGGTACTATGTACGAAATAAAATTAAATGGACTTGAATACCTTTTAAAACCTTTGAGGAAATAAACTAATTTTAAATAATTTAGTATTTAAGTATTTTTGGGTTTAAACTATATCACTTCCCAATAATCTAAAATATTCAATAATTAACTCTACTAAAAATCTGTAAATCAAAAAAAAACTATGAAAAAGCTGTTTCTAATCTCTACTTTATCAGGTTTGTTGATGCTTTCTGCATGCAACAAAAAAACTGATGAACTTAATATTAACTACGAAAAATATACCTTGACCAATGGTCTCGATGTAATTTTACATGTTGATAAATCTGATCCAATTGTTGCATTTGCTGTTCAATATCATGTTGGATCGAATCGCGAAGTGCCTGGTCGTACTGGTTTTGCTCACCTTTTCGAACATATGATGTTTCAACGCTCTGAAAACGTTGGCGAGGATCAGTTCTTTAAGTTGATTCAGAATGCTGGTGGTATGCTAAATGGTGGTACTGGTAATGATGCAACAACATATTTTGAAGTTGTTCCAAAAAATGCACTCGATATGATTCTATGGATGGAATCAGATCGTATGGGTTATATGATAAATACCGTTACAAAAAAATCATTTGCTATTCAGCAAAATGTTGTTCAAAATGAAAAACGACAAATGGTTGATAACCGCCCTTATGGCCATACTAGCGATGTATTGTCGAAAGCACTGTATCCAAACGATCATCCTTACTATTGGCAGGTAATTGGCGAGATGGAAGATTTATTTAATGCCACTATTGATGATGTGAAAACTTTTCATAAAATATTTTATGTTCCAAATAATGCAACCATAGTATTAGCTGGTGATTTCGAGATTGAAGATGCTAAGAAACTTGTAGAAAAATATTTTGGCGAAATTCCTCGTGGAGAAGAATTAACAGATCCAAAAGCTCAACCTGTTGTCCTCGAACAAACAAAAAAGTTATATCACGAAGATAATTTTGCTCGTGCTCCTCAATTAACAATGGTTTGGCCTACTGCAGAAGAGTATACAGATGATGCTTATGCTTTGCAATATCTTGCTCAGTTATTATCACAAGGTAAAAAAGCTCCAATTTATCAGATTCTTGAAAAAGAGAAAAAGCTAACTTCACGTCAGTATGCTTATAATGGTGCGCAGGAAATTACCGGCGAATTTACAATTTCTGTTACAGCAAATGATGGTGTTAGCCTAAACGATGTTGAAAAAAGCATCTTTGAAGCCTTTGCCCGTTTCGAAGAAAATGGAATTACTGATGATGACCTTTTGAGAATTAAAGCTGATTTAGAAACTAATTTTTATAACAGAATTAGCAGTGTGCTTGGAAAATCTTTCTCTCTGGCAAATTATAATGAATATGCTGGCGATCCTTCATATTATAAAAAAGATATAGAACGTCTTAAAGCTGTTACAAAAGAAGACGTGATGAATGTTTATAATAAATACATTAAAGATAAACCATATGTTGCTGCAAGCTTTGTTCCTAAAGGTCAAGCAAACCTAATAGCAGACGGATCTGTAAAAGCTGATATTAAAGAAGAAAATATTTTAACTGCAACCGAAGTAAAAATTGAAGAAGTAGAAGAAGAAATAGCTATTACACAATCTTCTTTCGATAGATCAGTTCAACCAGCACTAGGAGCTGATCCTGCCCTAACTATTCCTGCAGTATGGGAATCAAAATTAGCTAATGGGATTAAAGTTATTGGAATCGAGCAAAATGAACTGCCTCTTATTCGCTATACACTTACAATATCTGGTGGCCAATATCTTGATAAAATTGAAAAACCAGGTGTAGCTAATCTTGTATCTAGTTTAATGATGGAGGGAACACAAAATAAAACACCTGAACAATTAGAAGAAGAGATCGAGAAATTAGGTGCAAGTATTTGGATGAATACAAGTGCCGAAAATATTACCATATCGGTAAATACTCTTGCACGCAATTATGAAAAAACAATGGCTCTTGTCGAAGAAATTTTGTTAGAACCACGTTGGGATGAAGAAGAATTTACTTTAGCAAAAGAATCTGTTTTAAACAATCTAAAAAGACAAAAAGCTGATCCAAATTACCTTGCACGTTCTGCATTTGGTAAACTTGTTTATGGTGATAATCATATATTCTCTTTCGATATAAAAGGAACTGAAGAGGCTGTAAATCAAATTACAATTGATGATCTAAAAGCATATTACCAAAGTGTTTTTTCACCATCAATTTCAACAATGAGTATTGCAGGTAATATTACCAAAGAAAAAGTGGAAGCATCACTTACAAGTTTAACATCTCGTTGGCAAGCTAAAGAAGTTATATTCCCTGAGTACCAGCTTCCAGCAAAACCTGAAAAATCACAAATATATTTAGTAGATGTCCCAGGTGCTAAACAATCAGTTATTAATATTGGTAATTTGGCTCTTTCTCGCACAGATGTTGATTATTTTCCTGCTTTTGTTATGAATTATCAACTTGGTGGTTCATTTAATGGTAAAGTAAATATTGTACTGCGCGAAGAAAAAGGATTTACTTATGGAGCGAGAACAGGATTTACTGCATATAATATCCCTGGATATTTCTCAGCAGCATCAAGCGTTCGCTCTTCTGCAACTTTGGAATCTGTAAATATCTTTAAAACTTTGATGGAGGGATACAGAGAAGGAATAAATGACGAGGAGTTAGAATTTACAAAAAATGCATTAATAAAATCGTATTTACGCCAATTCGAAACATTAGGTGCGTTGATTAACATGTTACAAGATATAAATGTATATGGTTTGCCAATTGATTATGTGAAAAATGAAGAAACTATAATTAAAAATATGACTCTAGATTCACATAAAGAGATTGCTCAAAAATACATTACTCCTGATAAAATGTATTATGTAGTTGCAGGTGATGCCGCAACACAAGCTAAAGAACTTAAAAAAGTTGGATTTGGCGAGCCAGTGATTTTAAAATACTAATATGTATAAAACGTAATGAATTAAAAAGCCGATAATCAAATTATCGGCTTTTTCTTTAGTACTAAAATTAGAATTACTATTTTATTTATATCTATAATTTGTATCCAACGGATATCCCAACTAATTTATTTCTTAAATCGTTTTCTATACTATTTACTTTAGATAAGCCCATTGTATATCTAAAATCGATAAAAAGCTCCGATTCTGTTTTTAAATTAAATGCTAATTCTAAACCCAAAATGGCTCCTGAATCAGAATTTTTACTTTCGTTGTAAAAATCGGTCATAGTATTGTTTTTTTCATATTCAATTTGTGCAGATTTCAAATAACTATAGTAAACTCCTGAATAAAGTGATAAAGACAAATTGTTATTTTTAAGTGTTTCATCATTTAAAACAAATTTCAAAATAGCAGGAATATTATAGTAGTTATATTCTGCAATAATTGATTTTGATTCACTAGTACCATTTAATTTATAAATACCACCGTTTTCCTGATAATTAAATTCTGTTTGAACATAAAAGTAATTATTCAATTTATATTCGGCTAAAATACCCAAGGTATGGCCTAACTTGATTTCATCTGCTTTCCACAATAGTCCAAGTTCTGATTGTGTTCCAATATTCAACCCCTCTTTTAATCCAAATTTGATTTGTGCATTCGATGTTACTGTAATGCTTGTTAAAATCAAAATCCCCATCAATAATTTAATACTTTGTTTCATTGTTTTTAATTTTTTAAATAATTTTTATTTAATAATATAGAATAAACGACCAGAAAAGTAAAAAAGGTCGAAAAAAGTAATTAATAAAAGCCGAAATAAATTTCGACTATTAGAATAAATCGGTCCAAAAGTAAATAATATATTTATAATAAATATCAAAAAAATAGAAATTTTAAAAATAAAAAGTGTTCTAAAAAAAGCAAGTAGTATAGACACATTGAATATTAATAAAAAAGCTAAATAATAAGAGTTCAAAAAAGTTTAACGGAGAAAATAATTCATTTAATTATTATACTAATTTTGGCAAAAAAATAATTCATGATCAATTCTAAAACTACATATACAATTACACAACGAATAGTTAATAGCATTAAAGAAGCATTACCTAAAGGCATTAAAACAGCTTATTGGTTACTTAAAATTACCATACCTGTTTCGTTTGCTGTTGTTTTGCTAGATTATTTCGGAGGTATCGATTTTATTGCAGGATATACTGCACCTGTATTTAAGTTAATAGGATTACCTGGTGTTGCTGCCATTGTATTAATAACAAGCATTTTTACAAATATTTATTCAGTTATAGCTGTTTTAACTACATTAGCATTGCCTACTCGTGAAGGTACAATAATTGCTGTTATGTGTCTTATTTCGCATGGTTTTGTGATTGAAACAGCTGTTCTCCGTAAAACTGGTTCATCGGTAGTGCGAATGCTGCTTTTGCGACTTACAGCAAGTTTTGTTGCAGGATGGTTTATGAATCTTTTAATGCCTGGAATGGCTTCTGTAATTTCAGAAGAGTTAGTTCGTGAACAACTAGTTTTTTCAGATGTTTTTGTCAATTGGTTGCAAATAATCACAAGAACAATTTTAAAAATTCTTATTCTTGTTAATCTTTTATTAATTGTGCAGAAGATACTTGAGGAATTCGGGTTAATGGATCTGCTGGTTGTTCCGCTTAAACCAATTATGAAAATTTTCGGATTACCCCAAAATACATCCTTTTCGTGGATTGCAGCCAACTTTTTAGGATTAGCATATGGCTCTGCCATTATTATTGAACAACTCGAAACAGGAAAAATGAGTAAGAATGATGCAGATGCACTAAATCATCATATAGCTCTATCCCATTCGCAGCTCGAAGATCCTCTATTGTTTTTAACATTAGGATTTAGTATGGGTTGGCTAATTTTTCCCCGATTAATTATAGCAATTATAGTTGTTTGGATTAGAAAAGGTGAGCTACTTATCAGGGCTGCTTTTTCGACACCGAAGCCAATTCGTGTGCCAGTATCTTAAAATTAACCTATTGTGAATCAATATTTACCTTATCGGTTAAATCAGAAGTGATAAAAATCAGATTTTAAAATGTATTTTTGAGAAAAAAAAAGAATTAATATGCATCTAATTTCATCAAAAGATTTATCGAAAGCAATTAACATGGACAAATTTGGTGGAGAAATTATAGCCAAGTTTTTAATGCAATTGTTAAAATTAAATAAACTCAACAATCTTTATTCTCAGAATAAAGATAAAGATGGAATAAACTTTATTAATTCAGTTATCGATAACTTACAGTTTAACTACGAAATAAGAGAGGATGATTTAAAACGAATACCTGAAAAAGGTCCATTTATTGTAACATCTAATCATCCATTTGGAGGAATAGATGCACTTATCTTAATGAAGATTTTTTATGAGAAACGACCTGATTTTAAGGCAATGGGTAATTTCTTACTGCAAAAAATTCCTCCCATAAAACAATTTGTATTTCCTGTAAACCCATTTGAGACAAATAAAGGAGCAAGTTCAAGTTTTTCAGGTATTAAACAAGCGCTTGCACATCTCGACGAAGGCAAGTCATTAGCCATTTTCCCAGCAGGTGAAGTTTCATCGTATCAACCCGAATCAGGAAATATTCAAGACCGCGAATGGCAAGCTTCAATACTTAAATTTATCAAGCGAGCTGAAGTTCCTGTAATTCCAGTTTATTTTCAGGGTACAAACAGTCGTTTTTTTCATATGCTCGGGCAGATTCACCCTATTTTACGTACAGCTAAATTGCCATCAGAACTTTTTAATAAGAAAAATAAAACTATAAAAATACGTATTGGTAATCCAATTCCGGTAAAGGAACAAGCAGAATTTACCGATATTGCACGTTATGGAAGATATTTAAGAGCCCGAACTTATGCCTTGGGAACATCGCTCGAAGCAAAAAAGTTCTATATTCCTTTTTTTAATCCGAAAATAAAGAAAGCAGAACAGATTATTGATCCTATTGAACCACAAATTCTAATTGAAGAAGTAGATCATCTAAAAAAAAACTACCTGCTGTTTGTAAACCAAAATTATTCCGTTTTCTGCGCGCCATCTACCGAGATGCCTAATCTTGTTCATGAAATCGGACGATTACGCGAAATTACTTTCCGCGAAGTAGGAGAAGGAACAAACCGAAGTATTGATATTGATGAGTATGATTTTTATTATAACCAACTTATTGTTTGGGATGATGAAGAAAAACGTATTGTTGGAGCTTACCGATTAGGTAAAGGAAAAGATATAATTGCACAATATGGTATTAGTGGCTTTTATATAAATTCGTTATTTAAAATTAAGAAGAATTTCGGCCCTTATTTAAATGAATCGATAGAATTAGGACGTTCATTTATTATAAAGGAGTATCAGCGCAAACCCTTACCTTTATTTTTGTTATGGAAAGGATTATTATTCTTCCTTCTTAAAAATACAGACTACCGTTATTTGATTGGTCCTGTTAGTATTAGCAACGATTTCTCTAAGTTCTCAAAATCGCTTATTGTTGAATTTATCCAGAAGCATTTTTATAATTATGATTTGGCTGAGCTTATTAAGCCACGAAAAGATTTTGTTGCAACCGCAGACAAAATGGTAGATAGGGAAATGCTGGTGAGCGATATTGATAATGATGTTTCTAGAATTGATAAAGTTATTCAGGATATTGAAAATAATTACAGAGTACCAATTCTTCTTAAAAAGTACCTTCAATTAAATGCTAAGATTATTGGATTTAATATTGATCCTAAGTTTAACGATGCTCTTGATGGATTATTAATTTTAGATATTTTCGATGTTCCACAAGCATTTATTAAGGCATTATCGAAAGAGCTAAATGACGAATCAATATTAGAAAGATTCAATTTTCCATCGACCACAGTTTAAAAGAATAATAAGTAAGTTATATAGAGAGGCTGCATCAATAGCCTCTTTTTAGTTATAATTTATTTAGAAACTCTTCAGTTGTTTTTATTGTAGCATAGGTTCTATTTAAAGCACTCAACGTAGAATAATGCACATCCATGGCTTCTATAGTTTTATCTTTAAATTTAAGATCTCGGGTTGCACAAGCATCTTCAATAACAGTACATTTAAATCCCAGATCATATGCTGCCCTGGTTGCAGCTTCAACACACATGTGGGTTTGCATTCCTGTAATAATTAATTCAGTGATATTATTTCCTTTCAAATAATCGAGTAAATCAGTCCCATTAAATGAATTAGCCTCTTTTTTTGTAATAATTTTTTCACCTTCAACTGGACTAACTAATGAATGGATATCGCTTCCAGCTTTGGAATCATGTTTAATATGAATCACTAACATATTATTATTTCTTGCATATTCAAGTATCTTAGATGCATTCATTGCAGCAGCCTCTGGTTCAACCAAAGGAACTGAGCCCCCCGGAAAGTAAAACATCTGAATGTCAATAATTAGTAATGCTTTATTTTTCATGTTTGTATTTGTTTCTTGGGATAACATAGTTTTATTTAGTAACATTACCACTATAAAAAATGATAATAACAAAAGTATACGTTTCATAATAATATTTTTTTTATTTGATTAACAATATAGAATAATTTTGGTTTATATATTACAGCTAATATATTTCTATGGAACAAAAGTACGATTTTGTTAAGCGAGAAAATAAAGATAATGTGCTTATTTCATTATCAAAAATACAAAATGCCGAATATATTCGAGACATTATTAATGCCTTACCATATATTGCGGCTATCCTAAATAAATACCGACAAGTTATTTTTTCGAATGAGATTTTACTAAAAGAGCTAAGTTTATCGTCTATTGATGAAGTTATTGGATTACGTCCCGGAGAGCTTATTCATTGTGTTAATTCCAGAAAAGAAGAAGGTGGTTGTGGAGTATCAGAAAACTGTAAAGTGTGTGGTGCTTTTTTGTCGATTCTTGGAGCACAAAATAATAATAAAAAAACACAATATGAATGCAGAATAAAAGCGAATAAAAATGGGAGAGAAGTAGCATATGATTTTTTAGCAACATCTACTCCTATAACATGGGATAACGAAGATTTAATAATTTTTTCATTAACCGATATTAGTTCCGAAAAAAGACGCAAAGCATTGGAAAGAACTTTTTTTCATGATATTATTAATAAAGCTGGCTCTTTGCAAGGATTTATTCAACTTATTCAGTCGGGTTCCGATTCTAAAACAATTAAAGAATATGTGAATATAGCTTCAGATATAAGTCAGGAACTGGTAGACGAGATTTTATCGCAGAGGCATTTAATTGCCGCCGAGAATGATGAATTTGCGGCAACAATCGAAGAGGTTGAAACTATTTCAGTTATGAGCTCATCGATTCGAGAAATATCAAATCAAAAAATCTCGAAAGGTATTGAGGTTATCCTCGACAATAAATCACTTTCAGTTATTCTGAAAACGGATATAAATCTATTACGAAGAGTTTTATTAAATATGCTCAAAAATGCAGTTGAAGGATCAGATGAACATGCAATTGTTAATGTTAAGGGTTATTTGAAAAATAATAACTATGTTTTTAGAGTTCACAATAATAAGTATATACCCCAAGATCAGCAACTGCAAATTTTTCAACGATCCTTCTCAACTAAAGGTATAGATAGAGGAATTGGAACATATAGTATGAAATTGTTTGCAGAAAACTATCTTAATGGCAAAATCTATTTCGATTCGAACAAAAAAGAAGGAACAACATTTTATTTAGAATTGCCTTATCTTGAAACTACCTGATTCGAATTAGTAAATCGAATTACTTCCGTTGCAACAAGAGCTGATTTATCATCATCTTTTAATATTGTGCGATGATCGGCACCCTTGATTTCTACAAAATATTTTTGTTTCGACTTACTTAGTTCAAATAGTTTTTTACCCATTCTGGGAGGAATAAAATCATCTTTTTCGCCATGAACAACCAATAATGGTTTTTCAAGATTTAAAGCAACATCAATATTATTTAAGCTATAAAGCTTTTTATCAATATCAATTTTAAAAAATGGACGTGCAATTTTAGGAAGTGCTTCCTTTTTGAGATAATCCTCCAATTCTTCTGCAGAACTGAAAGTTGACATAAGTATTACTTTATCAATAGAATTTAAATGACTTAATTGCATTGCTACAAATCCACCAAGCGAATAACCCAGTATAATAGTGGGCAGATTATTGTTTTTTATTTCGTTAAAATAATCCAAGGCAATTTCTGAATCTTTTATGATCCCCTCAATTGATGGAGTGCCTGTGCTTAAGCCATATCCACTGTAGTTATGTGAAAAAATATTCAGATTTGTTTGCTTTGCCAACGAGTTAAAAAATGAGATTGCAGATCTTATATTGCTTCCATTGCCAGATAAGTATATAAGGTTAAATTCTGCTTTGGGCATAGTTAAATACCAGACTTCAAGGCTTACTGAATCATTTTTAGCAATTAATTCAGAATTAAATTGAAATGATTTTAATAGCACATATTCCTTTATAGGATTAAAAATATCGTTTTCGGTAACCCTTTGATTTATACAACTGCCAGCTATAAGTACTAATGATAATATGAATATTTTAGTTTTCATTTTTTCCTATTTTTTGATAAAACGTTATTGTTTGATATAAATGTTTATTAAATCAATTAAATTATTAAACAAATATTTTTAAATAATGTTTTAATTCGTCCTTGATTTTTCTGCATTGATCAAAAAAAAAATCGAATACAAAAATATAATCATTAGAAAATGAGATAACTTCAATTGTTATTGTAGCTTTAATATTTTAAATTTAAATTGATTTAGGATAAATTTATTATACAAATTTATTTATCTTTAAATGAATTTTTTAAACCTAAAGATTAAGTGCTTTAAAACGAGTTTTAGTTTTGTTTAATTGAAATAGATTTTGAGGTATTTATTAATTCCTAAAACAATTGAATGAAAAAGGATTTTTACCTATTACTTAATATTGAAGAGAAAGAGAAAACCAGCGTTTTATTATTTTTAATACAATCTGTGTTTTTGGGAATTTTTTATGGAGCCTTTGATGTTGGTGCTCACGCATTATTTCTTAATGTATTTCCTGCTTCAATGATTCCAAAAGCCTATGTAATATCAGGTATTGTAGGAATTGTTCTGACCACAATTTATGCTCGAATTCAAAGCCGTTATAAATTTTCATTTCTAGCTCTTGTTAACCTTCTTTTTATAACTATTGTTATTATTCTTTTGCGCGGACTATTTGAAATTACTGAGAGTCCGTGGGTTGTTTTTATCGTTTTTATAATGATGGGTCCTCTTAATATTTTAGCCATGCTTGGCTTTTGGGGATCAGCTGGTAGACTTTTTACATTGCGTCAGGGTAAACGATTGTTTGGATTAATTGATACAGGTCAAATATTTGGGGCTATACTCAGTACATTTGCTATTCCTGTTCTTATAGCTTTTGGGTTTATGCAAAAAAACCTTTTAGCAGTTAGTTCTATTAGTGTTTTATTAGCATTTGGCATACAGATAATTATATCTTTTAAGTATAGTCTGAACACAGTTACCGAAACAACCAAGGTGAAAGAACATAGTCGATTACCACAATTATTAAAAGATAAGTATATTTTTAATATGTCGGTATTTGTTGTAATGTCGATGCTTGCAGCATTTTTTATACAATATTCTTTCTTATCAGTTACAAAAGACAATTACCCTGATCATGATAATCTAACTGAGTTTTTAGGTGCTTTTACAGGGTCTTTACTTTTATTTACTTTTCTTTTTAAAACATTTGTATATAGTAAGTTGATGAAAACTTATGGATTAAAAGTAAGTATAATAGTATCGGCATTTTTGTTAGGTATTTTTACTGTTGCAGCAGTAATGGTTGGCACATTTGCCGGTTATACCTCTGCTACAGCAGGATTTATCTTTTTCTTTCTAATTATTTCACTTAGTCGTTTATTTTCAAAAGCACTTAAAGATGCTGTTGAAGCACCTTCATTTAAAATCTTATATCAATCGCTTAAAGCAGAGATTCGGCACGATGTACAAGCATATGTTGATGGAACTATAAATGAAATTGCTGCATTATCTGCTGGTTTGTTGCTTGCAGTTTTGGGCTTATTCGAGTTTTTTAAATTAATTCATTTCTCATATGCACTTCTAATTATTCTTATAATTTGGTTTTTTGTTTCGCGTAGGCTTTATATGGAGTATAAGCTATCTCTTCAAAAATCATTGGCTGATTATAAAGGAAAGAAACACGAAGAATATGATATGGCTGAGATTCTGAATCAAAAAATTGATTCAGAACATATAAGCGAGAAACAAGTTATTTCGAATCTTAATGTATTTTATCAACTACATCCATATAAATACGAAAAGCGCTTTGAAAAAATGGCCTTAAATAATAAGGGCGAAATAGGAAAGTTTGCAATAGAAAAAATCATTGAGAAGAAACTTATTGATCCGTTATCTAAAATAAATAAGGAACAACTGAAAATTCGTGTAGATGAAACTATCGAAAACACATATAATGGTTTAATTAAGCAAATTGGGGAAAGAATAAATAAAGAGCCCGATAAGGAAAGTATTGTTTATTTAACAAAATCAAAAAACCCTGAAGAAAGATTAATTGCAGCCTTTTTAATTGGTAAGTATTACGACGAAAAATATTTTGTTTATTTAAAAGCACTTTTAAGAGATCTAAATAATGAGGTAAAAATTGCTGCCATCAAATCCATTTCAAAGAACAAACTAACAGAGTTATGTCCGACAATAATTGATTACCTCGATACACCTGGAATTTATAATATTGCTAATGATGCAATAATAAGTATTGGTGGTGGTGCATTACCTTATCTTGATCAGGCTTTTTATAAAACTGGAACAGCTTTTAATGTATTAATACGAATTATTAAAATTATTGGCGAAATAGGTGGCCAAAATGCAATAAAACTGCTATTGCATAAGCTTGATCATCCAAATACTGAAATAATTAATCAAGTATTAATTCAACTAAAAGCAAATAGTTTTAAGGCCGATGAAAACTCGATAAATCAAATACACCAGATCCTTGAGAAGCACATGGCAGTAATAGGATGGAATCTGGCAGCATCAGCTACATTGCGCGATACAAATAGTTTTGTTTATTTAAAAGAAGCAATTGACGAAGAACTTAAAGTAAATTATGATTTCCTATATATGTTGCTCTCAATGGCATACGATGCAAAGTCGATTATGCACGTTAAAGAAAATATCGAAAGCGGTACTTCTGAAGGCGCAAGTTACGCTCTCGAATTATTGGACCTATTTATTTACGATGAAATTAAGCCAAAACTTTTTCCTATTGTTGAAGATATTTCAGTTATCGAAAAAATAAAGCAATTACAGGACTTTTATCCGGTTGAGAAACTTAGCTTTAATGATCTTTTGGTTGCAATTATTAATCGTGACATGAATGAAATTAGCATGTGGACTAAATCCTGTGCGTTATATGCATTCTCTGAACTTACTGATTACTCTATAGGTAATGATCTTATTGCTCAATTGTATAATCCAAATGATATTTTAAGACAAACAGCTGCATATAGTATATTGACACATGATAAGGATTTTATTGATCAAATAAGTTATCGCCTAGAAAACAAATATCGCGACGAATTTGATCAACTCTATGGCCAGAATGTTAATTCTCGTTTTCAACTCCTAATTGAAAAAACATTTTTCTTAAAAAGCATTGATTATTTTAAGGTGGCTTCTGGTAATAGTTTGATGTATTTAGCTAGATATCTTAACGAACTAAATCCAGATATAATTGACGATACCAGAATTGATTTTTCTCATTTAAAAAATAAAATATTGTTTGTGCGATCAGGAAGTATCAGAATAAAAACTGAGAGTTCTGAGATTATTATTAACGAAAATGATATTATTAATACCAAAGATATTCCAACTGCAATTACAAAAAACATAATTTTTGAGAAAGATGAAAATACGATCTTATATATTCTAAATGAGAATGATTTATATAATATTATGTTCGATTACCATGATATTGAGATTTCAGTCCTTAAGTGGATTAATGCAGAATACGAGAAAAGTTTGTAGTAAAAATAAAAGCAATTTTCATGTATAACATGAAATTATAAATTTAAGAGTATGAAATTAAACCTATTCAGAAGAGCTAAAATATTTTATATGCGAAGGACCACAATTTTCAAACAGCTAATACTAAATGTTGTTATACCCGCTGTTCTTGCACTTTTAGTTTTAGGATTTTTTAATTATACACAGACTAAGTATAATTTAAAAGAATCAATATCTACAAAGAATAAATTAATCTCTGAGGAGATTCTTCATATTATTGAATTTCAGGATGTAGCTCTAAATATACTTGAGGAAAGTTTAAACAAAGTAATGAAGGAATATAGCGGTATGCTAGTAAATAAATATTTTAAAAATACCAAAAATATTGAATATGTAGATCTTGATAAAGTACGAAAAGAGATCGGCATGGATATGGAGAGAGAAGATATTTATGTGATTAATAGAGAAGGTATCGTTGTAAATACAACATTCAAAAATGATTTGGGTTTACCCTTCTTTTCATTTGGCGAAGATCATAAAAACATGCTTTTGGGAATTTTCGAAAAAGGTGAATTTGTTAGCGAACGTTTTGCAATAGAAGATCATACTAAGCGACTAAAGAAATATACGTATCAACCAACTCTTGATGGAAAATTTATTATTGAAATTGGAGTTTATTCGAAAAAAGCTGATGAAGTTATTGATTATATTAAAAATACAATTAATAAACTATCTGTTGAAGCCGATTTGTTCCTTAGCAAGGATAAACCATTTAGTTTGAATAGAGATTTGCTTCTTTCTGATACAGAAAAGAAAATAGTTATTGAACGATTTAATAAGGAGGATTCTGCTAGTTTTTCGTACAGAATTAAAAATAAACGATTAACCTACGATTACATGTACATGCAACGGTCGAATACCGATTTGTATAAAGGAGCAGTAATTCGTATAATATCAGATCGCACAGCAGAAACATTACTGTTAAGAAAAGAACTTATTAAGTTTGTATTAGTATTTAGTTTAACTCTTCTTGTTGTTATAACACTATTGTACCGAAAAACAAGGGTAATTACTACTCCAATTAAAAAATTAGTAGATAAAGTTAATAGAATAACAAATGGTCACTTTAATGAAAGAGCCGAAGTAATTGGTAATAATGAAATAGCAACACTCTCACAGAAATTTAATAATATGATCGAAGAGCTGGAGAGTTATTACAACGAATTGGAGCAAAAAGTTAAAGACAGAACTGCCGAAGTTGTTCGTCAGAAAGAGGAAATTGAAATTAAAAACAAGCATATTACAGATAGTATACGCTATGCCAAAAGAATTCAGAATGCTATACTTCCTCCATCAGACTATGTAAAACAAACCTTGCCAAATTCGTTCATTTTTTATAGACCAAAAGATATTGTTAGTGGAGATTTCTTCTGGGTTACTAAAAAGAACAATCTTTCATTTTATGCAACAGTTGATTGTACTGGTCATGGTGTGCCCGGAGCATTTATGTCGATTGTAGGATTTAATCAGCTTAATTATGCTATTGATGTAAGAAAGGCCAGAACTGCTAATGAAATTCTTGATAGTTTAAATGAAGGTGTTGTTGAAACGCTTCGTGAAAAAAGCCCTGATTCAGTTAGCAGTGTAAAAGATGGTATGGATATTACCTTATGCGTAATTGATTATAAGAATATGAAATTGCAATTTGCAGGAGCAAATAATCCCCTGGTTTTAATTCGCAATAATGAAATTATACAATATAAAGCTGATAAATTTGCTATTGGCGGCAATTTCGGAAATGAACTACCTAAGTTCACAAATAACGAAATAGATCTTCAATCTGGTGATGTTATTTATACATTTTCAGATGGTTACGCGGATCAATTTGGTGGTAATGATGGACGCAAGTTTATGGTAAAACGGTTTAGAGAATTGTTACTTAGCATACATAAAGATCCTATTGAAGATCAGGCCAGTTTGCTCGAAAATATTCTTGATGAATGGCGAGGTCGCGAAGAACAGGTTGATGATATTCTTGTAATTGGTGTTAAAATAGAATAAATGATGACTGAAAACTTTGAAATATTCTTGTATGTTCCAGTTGGAGGTAAAACACTTCCGGAACAAGATTTAATTTGGGTAAATAATTTTAGTAAAATCTTTCAGATTGGCTTAACTCAATTCCATCAAGCAAAAATTAAAATTATTAGCACCATATTCTCTAAAGATGAAGTAAAAAAAGCGATTGAAAGAAACTCAATTATTATTCAGATCCTATTAAATGAAAATATTGACATTACTAGTTGTATCCAAAATTTGCCTGAGTTGGATAAGATTAATAAAGATCAGGTGATTCAGTTAAACTGTTATCCATTTAAGAAAGATAGTTTACTTAATGATAGTTTTAAGATTATTAATTTTTATGATGAGATATTAAATAAATCAATAAAGCTGGAAGAGAATATTGAAAAAATCAAAGACGATGCATGGCTAAAGCTTTTGGATTTGTCGATGGAGATAAAACGATTAGTTAACGAATTATCTAAGAATAAAAAGAAAGAAGTCTTTTCTAAATCTATATTTTTAGCTTACACATCTCCTGATCAAAATGTCAACCGATTAATTATTGAACGAGAAATAAAACAGCTGGGTTACAATATCCTTGATCCTTCAAAATCTATAAGCAGTGAGCATGAATTGAGAAATACTATAAACGATAGTCTTAACAAATCGGATTTATCAATTCATATTATTGGCAATAGTGAATTGCCATCAGCTCCTGGGCAGGATATGTCTATAATTGAATATCAAAATAAACTTTTTGTTGAGTATGTTAACGCTAACAAAAATGCAAAGATTTTTCGATTAGTTTGGATACCGCCTGATATAAAGCCTAAAACCGAAAAACAAAGAATGTATATTGAGAGTTTTATGCATCAGGTTGAGGCTATGGAGAATACAGAAATTGTTCAGACTCCAATAGAAATATTTAAAACCATAATACAAAGGAAACTTATTGATCGACCTGTAATGACAGCAGAAAATATAAAATCTACTGATGGAAATAGTAAATCAGTTTATATAATTTACAATGATAGTGCAATTGATAAAGTAAATAAAATTTCATCAGAATTTGAAAAGAAAAATATTACTGTACTTAAAACGGAAAAAGCCCAGAATAATATTGAAACCATTCGCTTACATCACAAAAATCTTATTAACTGCGATGTTGTACTTATTTTTCAAAACGAAGATAATAGATTATGGTTAAACAGTAAAATTAGCGATATTCTTAAAGCCCCTGGAATTGGGCGTAAGAAAAGATATATTGCAAAGGCGATTTATCCTGTAAATAGTACTTCAGGAATATCTAACAGTCTTAAAGACTTAATTATTCTAGATAATAAAGTGTCGATATCAGAAAGTATACTACCAATTATTGAAATATTAGAAAAATATGATACCAGCAGATAATGCTTTGGATAAACAGGATGGGTTTTTTAATCCTTTTCCTGGTCTACGGCCATTTAAAATTGAAGAAAGTCATTTGTTCTTTGGACGAGAAGGACAAAGTGAAGAGATATTAAATAAATTGTCAAATGAGAAGTTTGTTGCTGTAATTGGTGCATCAGGCAGTGGTAAATCATCTTTGATTTATTGCGGTTTGGTACCTGTGCTTTACGGTGGTTTTATCGGCGACCAAAACTCTACATGGCGAATAATTACTACTCGTCCCGGAAATTCACCAATAGAAAACTTATCGGCAGCAATTATTAAAGAAACATCGGATGTTAATAAAACCGATGACGATATTATTAAACAGAAATTTAATTCTTCATTACTTCGAAGTAGTTCTCTTGGATTGGTTGAAACAGTTAAGCAATCATTCGATTTGACTAAAGAGAATATTTTAATTATTGTCGATCAGTTCGAAGAGTTATTCCGTTATAAAAGTAGTCGTAAAGATTTATCAACCTATAACGAATCGGAGGCTTTTGTAAAACTGCTTGTGAACGCCAATAAAACAAAAGATGTTCCGATTTATATTGTACTGACAATGCGCTCCGATTTTATTGGTGAATGTTCTCAATTTCATGAACTAACCGAGCTTATAAACGATTCTAACTACCTTGTACCACAAATGACACGCGAAGATTTTCGCATGGCGGTTGAAGGTCCTGTAGCAGTTGGTGGAGCCGAAATTGAACCCCAATTGGTTCAATCATTATTAAACGAAGTAGGTGATAATCCTGATCAATTACCTATATTACAGCATGCCTTAATGCGTACATGGGATTATTGGACTGAACATTCTGATACAAATCTGCCAATTAGTATTTCTGATTATGAGGCAATTGGCAAAATGGAAAAAGCACTTTCAGAACATGCCAATGAAGCATATGATGAATTATCTGAAAGTGAAAAATGGATTTGTGAAAGCATGTTTAAAACGATTACCGAAAAAGGTAACGATAACAGAGGAATAAGACATCCAACAAGTATAAGAAACATAGCATCTATTGCTCAGGCAGATATTGAAGATGTAATTAGAGTAGTTGATCCATTTCGTGCATCAGGAAGATCATTTATTACACCAGCATATGATATAAAATTAAATGCAGATAGTATTATTGATTTGTCGCATGAAAGTTTGATGCGTATATGGAATAAGCTAAAAGTATGGGTAGAAGAAGAATGGAATGCTGTTCAGATGTACATGAGGTTATCGGAAGCATCAGAAATGTTTCAATTAGGGAAAACAGGTTTGTGGAGACCACCAGATTTGCAGCTGGCATTAAACTGGCGTGAGAAGCAAAAACCAACTCTCTCCTGGGCCCAACGATATAATCCAGCATTTGAACGTGCTATAGTTTATCTCGAAACAAGTGATAAAGAGTTTCGTGCCGAAGAAGAAAATAAAGTTAAACTTCAGAAAAGGCAACTGCGAAGATCAAAGGTTTTTGCTATAGTGTTAGGCTCAGCAGCTATTATTGCAGTAGCACTTACCTTATACTCTCAATCATTAAAAGTTGAAGCCGATCGAGAAAGGAAAAAAGCTGAAGAGCAAAAGGTTCTTGCAGAAGAAAGAAAAATTATTGCCGAGCAACAAACTGAGATTGCAAAAGAAAAAGAGAAGGAGGCCCTTGAACAAAAAGAAGAAGCAGAAAGGCAAAGATTATTTGCTGAGCAAAAACGACTTGAAGCAATTAGAAATGCTGAATTAGCTGAAAGACAAAGGTTAATTGCTCTTGAAAGGCAGAAAGAAGCAAATCAGCAAAGATCAATCGCTGAAGTAAATGCTGTAGAAGCAAGAAAGCAATCTGCCGAAGCAGAAAAAGCACGACAAGAAGCATTTCGTCGACGTATGCTTTCTATATCGCAAAGTATGGCTGTAAAATCACAACAAATTTTAGATAATACGCAACTTAAAGGTCTCGTTGCTTATCAGTCATATTTATTTAATAAAAGATATGAAGGAGCAACTCATAATCCAGATGTTTATCTGGGTTTATATTATGCTTTGAAAGCACTCAAGGGGCAAGAATTTAACGCAGTAAATGGACATAATGGTTCGGTAATGGATATCGCGTTTATTCCTGAAACAAACATTCTCTTTAGTACTGGTGGAGATGGAAAGATTTTAAAGTGGAACATGGAAGACTTAAAAATACCATTTGATACTATTGTTGAAAATCCATTTGTACAAAGAGCACTGGCTGTTACACCCGATGCAAAATACATGATTTGTGGTACTGATGATTCTAAAATTCAGTTATATAGCCTAACTAATAGTGTTTCTTTTGTTCAGGATCTTATTGGTCATACTTCTATAATTGTTGCTTTAGCTGTTTCTAGTGATAGTAAATTTTTTGTATCAGTAAGTAACGATAAAACCATTCGCAAATGGGATTTATCAACATTAACAAGTGAAGTAATTATGCAAATAGAATCAAAGGTAAATGCAATAAAGATTTCGCCTGATAATAAAAATTTAGCAATAGGAACCCAGGATGGTAAAATCATTTTATGGGATATTGAAAATAAAACCATTAGTAGAACAGTGTTCGAAGAAGCGAAGAATGCTGTTACAGCATTGTCTTTTAATCATAATGGTTCTTGGTTTGCTAGTGGCGACTCAAAAGGAAATGTTAAAATTTGGGAAACAAAGAACTATACTCTCTTAGAAACACTTGAAGGTCATCGCTCAAGAATATATGATATAGATTTTAGCCCTGATGATCAATTGGTAGCTTCATCAAGTCTTGATGGAACGGTTCGTATGTGGGACTGCAATAATATAAATAATCAACCTGTGGTTTTAACAGACCATGAGTCTTGGGTATTATCAATAGCGTTTAGTCCAGACGGTAAGCGACTTATTACATCAAGTAATCAGAAAGAAAGAATTTTAGTATGGTCAACAAATTCAGATTTTATGGCCAATGATGTAAAAACCTTTCTTGAAAGAAATATGACAATTGACGAATGGAATGTTTTTGTTGCAAAAGACGTTGAATACGAAAAAACATTAACAGAATTAGCAAAATAGTCAAGATATGAAATCAACCTTTACTTTTTTAAATTATTTTTTTGGAACTCTGTTATTGGTTTTTGTGATAATGCTATTGTCTGCGGAAAATAGCCAGGCACAAGAGAATTGTGCTTTTAAGCTTGAAGAAGCGCAAAACCAATACGATCTGGGTGTTTTAGATTCAATTCCTTCTATGCTTAATCCATGCGTAAATAAAGGGTTTTCGGGAGATGAATTGGCTCGGGCATATAAATTATTGATTTTAACCTATTTGTTTGAGGATAATCAGGAAATGGCAAAAAATACCATGAATAAATTTCTGAAGAAATTTCCTGAATATGAGATTAAAGCTAACGATCCGGTTGAATTTACTTATTTATTTAAATCGTTTCAAACAGTACCATTATATTCAATAGGAATATTGGTTGGAGGTAATTATTCATATATAAGACTTATGGAGCCTTATGGAGTATATAATACGGAAAATTATAACGGCGAATACTCAGTTATGGGTTTAGGTTTTCAAGGAGGCTTACAAATTAAACGATACATTAACGAAAAATTTGAAATAAACCTTGATATACTTTATAAAGCTTATAAATATGAATATTCAAATACCTTATATAATTTTTCTACAGTTATTTTTCAAGAAAATCAAACTGGTATAGATATTCCTTTAACCGGAACTTACGATTTTGCGTTTTCATTTCTTGGACTTAGTCCATATTTAAGGGCCGGTGCAAGTTTAGGTTACATGATGAGCTCCTCAGCAAAGCTTAAACTTGATAATGCTGTATTTACTGGATTAGAAGATAATTCAAGCCCTGATATTGACATTACTAAAAACAGAAATACATATAATCTTTCTGGAATAGTAGGTGGAGGACTTAAATTTAAAATAAAAAATGGTGGTTATATTATGGCTGATTTTAGGTATTATCTTGGTATACTTAACTCTGTTAATTCTAATGAGAGATATTCTGACTATAATAATACATTTAAATATTGGTATATAGATAACGATTTTACAATGAATAACTTCTCATTTTCAATAGGGTATGTGTGGTCATTTTATAAAACTGTCGAAAAACAAAAATAATAGCACTATGAAAAGAAGCATATTTTTTATTCTACTTTTTAGATTTTTTCTGGTTTCAATATTAGGTTCTATAATAATTGGTTGTGATAACACAGAAATATCATCCGATCAAGCCGATTCATTTATTAAATTGTTTGGATCATGGAGTTTAGACGAAGGAAAAGATGTAAAGGAAATTAGCGATGGATATATAATAGTTGGTACCACAATGGTGTCTTTAGATAGTGGAAAGGATATTATATTAATTAAAACTAATAAATTTGGTAATATAATTTGGGATAAAACCTACGGTGGCATTGATAATGATAACGGTAATAAAGTATTATTAACCGACGACGATGGGTATATTATTGTTGGTACTATTACAGATGAATCGAACAAAAAAGATGTTTACGTGATAAAAGTCGATAGTAACGGTGATAAACAATGGGATAAACAAATTGGAACTGCATATGATGAAACTGGAATCTCTATAGTTAAAGTAATCGATGGATATGTAATTTGTGGCAGTACAACCGAACCAAATGCAGTAAATTTGAATCCTGCTGGAAAAACAGATATAATACTTGTTAAAATAAATAATAATGGTGATGTGCAGTGGATAAATTCATTTGGAGGAGCCGAAGATGAATCTGGAAATGATTTATTAGTAAGTTCTAATGGATTTTTAATTGTGGGTACTACAAGTAGCTTTTCCGAACCCGGACAATCAGGAAACAATATTATTCTTATAGAAACAAATGGCGAAGGAAACGAAACCGACAAGATGACTTATGGTAGTACATTTTCCGATATTGGAAATTCAATTATTCATGCAAATGAGGGTGGATATATTATTGTTGGATCAAAAGGTCGTTCAGCAAGCAATTCAAAAGTTTATATGTTAAAAGTTCAAACAAATATTCATATTATTGATTTTGAAAAAGAACTTGGAACATTGGAAACTGATTATGGGTTTGGTTATGATATTGTTGAACATTGGGGTAATTACTCCATTGCTGGAAATAAAAATCTTTCAGAAAAGAATGCCGCTTATTTTCTCGAAACAGATATAAATGGTAATACCATTACCGAAGAACAAATTGGTGGATACGATGATCAAATTATGTATGCTATAGAGAATACATCCGATGGTGGATATATCATGGTCGGTAAATCTGGCCAGGGATCTAATTATATGATTTGCTTAATTAAGTTAAATTCTAAAGGGACATTATAGTAATTATCAACGATATTGGTTTTAACTATAATAACTATTGAGTATTGATTATTTTGAAAATGAAATTTTTTTGGTTATGAAAAAAATATACAGAATTTTATTACTAATTGGATGTGGAGTAACTCTTTCAAACTATTCGGTTGCTCAAGATACTCTTTATATTGAGAGGGTTGTATTTTTTGATTCTCAAGGTACAGGTAGATCAAATACATTAGAAGTAGAGTTTAATCGTGCAGTAGATGATGCATCGTTAATTGATGTTGACGAATTTGAAGATTGGATGGTTAGTAATGTACCAGATTTTTCGACTGTTGATAAATTTGAAATCACAGGATTTGATACAAAAGTAACTAAAATAGCAAATTCAACTTTAGCCAATGATAAATATGTAAGAATGATTTTTCCAAATGGTACGGCCGCTGGAATGGCTAATGATACTTATACCCCGGTATATTTAAGATATTTAGATGTTAGTCCGGGTGATGATGTTTATGCATATGGTTCTCCTACAATAATTTTGCAGGATAATGCTATTAAGATGGGTTACGATATGGCTGGACCTGCAGTTACCTCCATAAGTTATGCTCCTGCTTCAGGTATGTTAAAAATTGGATCAACCTTAGAAGCCACATTTGTGGTTTCTGATACCATAACTTATACAAATGCAGAAATTCGTATTAATAATAAAGATGTTAAAGGAACAATAATATCAACTGCACCATGGACATTTAAAGTTACCTATAATGTAGCTGAAGGAGATAATAATATATCTTCTTCACAAGCATTGCCTATTTATATTTCATTATATGATACCTTACTGAATCAGGGTGTTAGTTATACAACTTCTCCAGCTATTGGAACATTTGTTATAGATGCTGCAAAACCAGTCATTACAGGAGTCAGTCTGTCTCCTGGTGATGGGACTACAGTAAATGTTGGCTCTACAATAACAGTTACCATTTATACTCAGAATAATGAAACTGGTTTATCTGCCGATAGTTTGATGTTAAATAATATTGGTATCTTAAATACTGGGTTATCTCCATTGGGAAGTGGTAAATATAGTTATTCTTATTTGGTAGAGAATACCCATTCCGATGTTAGCGATGCTGCTGCCATACCAATAAGAATTGAACTAAAAGATGCTGCTGGAAATATTTCTGATCCATTCACTACTTTATCACCTAGTAATTGTCCTGGCATTGATGCGAACAAGCCGGTAATAGACACGGTATATTCAGATGCTTCAACAGATGTAAATATATTAAAG
>MEOE01000005.1 GCA_001768565.1 Bacteroidetes bacterium GWF2_33_16
GAATATCTTAATTATAACAAAATAAATCTATCCTAAATTATTAACAAAAAAAAAGAAGCTGTCCTTTTGAGACAGCCTCTTACTGAATTTCTTTTGATTTTTTCATACATGGGTATTCTTTCCAATAGATATAATCCCGCCAGCTACAGCTCATAAACTGACTGGTAGTAGAGTTAGATTTTTAAAGACATTTCTTCAGGGAATTAAAGGGCAAAAGTCATTGAAGTCATAATTAACTTTTTAGATTCGCTCTTATTGATAGAATTGGGCATAGAAAAAGCCTCGTATCCAAACGTGATGCTTTCAATCATAATGCATTTTTCTTATTCCCAGAGAAATTGACAATCACAACTGGTATAAAAAAGAGTTTCCGGATTATTCGGCAACGAGAAAAGCATTATTTCCGTTTATGCTTTAAAAGGGATCAAGTTGAAAAGTTGTGGAGATTTAATAAACTGTCTTAAAACAGGAAAATATTTATAGAAGATATTAATATTAACACAATTTGAAGAGTCAATTTATTATTTTAAAAATCTCGAAAACATAAAGTATTATTATCGTTCTTTTTTGTCATCCACACAAAAAAGAACCAAAACCTGCCTGCCGGCAGGCAGGAAAGTCTCCGCCACTGATTAATTTGTTAAAATCATAGAAAAACCTGTTATTCAGCGCAACCCAAGTCGTCTCGATGTTAATTTATCATTTTAATTAATCATTGTATATCGAGACTGAGTGTTGCTTACCAGACCTATCCCACACAAGTTTTCCTTGATTTTTAAAACAAATTTATCAGATGCGGATTATTGAGCGTAGGCATGACAAAACGACGAGCCATGAGGCCGGGTGAATGTGATAAGCATTAGAATTCCGACATAGGAGCTAGCTTACTTTGGCAGGAATTGTTTGCTTATCACAGAGAGCGTGGAAGTATCGTTTTGTCTTGTCTCGATAGCTATCGGGATTTTTTGTAACTTTTTTGGATCAAGCCAAAAAAGTTGTAAAAACAGAAAATACAACCTTATAAAAAAGATTGAGTTTAATGAATAAATACCAAATGCCACAAAATCTTTTTGAAAAAAATCGTTTTAAACACCATCAAAGGAAGAGAGAGATGCTATTTTTTTCCTGTCCAGGGTTGCTAAAATTTACGCCTAACAAATCAAATCCTCATACTTTCGTCTTGATCCCTTTAAAATCACAAATTTTAATTTCAATAACAAATCAGCCACGTTGTTTATTTTTTAAATAAAGAAATCGCAAACCAAAAGCTCATGTGAGAGAACAATATGAACGTAAATGTTAGATATTAGCTCCCAATCCAATTTTGGTAGCAATAAAATAAGTTATGGTTGAAATTGAGGCTGCTAGTACTGCACCCCAAACCAAGTCAACGATAGTTACCAAAAGGGGCCAATCCTTAGCCACTGCCAAATTTGTCAGATCATAGGTAGCATAACAAACCAGGCCGAACAGAGCACCAAAGAGAAGTGCGTGTTTCCACGATCCTTTCTCCATGGCCGGAGTAATAACAAACACCACAAGGCCGGAGATGAAAATCAAATAAAAAATAATTGCTGCTACCCAATTAATATCCGGCTTCATCAGCATGCCGATCTGTTCGCGATAAAAGTTTTTGGCTACAACCCCAAGCCAAACCATATCAATGGCAAAAAATACAGGAAGTGCGATAGCGTAAAGTTTTATAAACATAGTATTTAATTATTCGTTTTTGTATAAAATATTTTCCCCACAAAAAATACAAAAAAGACTAAACATGCGATTAGTGTGGCGATGACGATCGGATATTGTCCGTTAAAACCATCAGCAGAGAAGTGCTTTAGCAGTATTCCCAGGTACGCCCATATAAGCACCAAGCCATAGGCGATATTTTTATCTTTCCACATCCGCAATATACCAATGAGCGAACCAACAAGCAAAATGATGCTTGTCCAAACAACATCGGTAATGCCGAATCCGTTCCAGCCGATACTCACCAAAAAAACACTGATATTAGCGATCGCAGCTACAGTGATCCAGCCAAAATAAATGCTAAAGGGCGCCCAAATAAATAATTTTTCCCACGATTTCAATTGCTCCTTTCGCAAAATGTCGGCAATCCTGATAAGAAGGAAGAGCATTGCCGCCATAATAATTACCGAAACACCAATAAAATCATAGTGCCATGCAAATATCCACGAAATATTGGCAAGTGATGTAGCTATAAACAGAGGATTGATCTTTTTAAAGAGTCCTTCCATTTTTTGATCCTTATTTCCAAACTGGTATATTACATAGGCTCCAAGTAAAAGGTAGATCAGTCCCCAAATGGAGAATGTCAGGCCAGCTGGTGCGAAAAGGTTGGGATAGGCATTTGATATGTCGCCTGTGGAAAGGTTATTGATAGGCAGGCTATTGGCCAAAAAATTTATAACTACCATGGCAACATAGGCACCAAATGCGAGAATTTTTATAAATATGTTTTTCATAATTTTTTTTTAAGCAAGCAATCATTTTTTATAAAAAAGAAAAAATATTTATGGATATTCAAGTTCTGTTATTTATAAATGAGCTCTATATCCCAGTAATTTTTTTTAATGTGTAACATTTAAGTAACGAGAAATGTTTTAGAGTTAAGAACGGAACATTTAACAGACGCTACCAATGTTAAAAGCTTGCCTGCTGTAAGCAGGTAATAAAAAAACAAGAGCGAGTCAAGGCTGCTAGACTGAAGGCAAGTTTTTGCTAGAGAGGAGTACAGCATCTCAGGGTAAACATATTTTACTTGAACGAATCGAAAATATATAGTATCTTCACTAACAATAGAATCTAAAAATGGATTTATTTAAATAGTAACGAAAGGTACGTTAGAAATGCAAAACGAATTACTAATAAAAGCAACCGAAAAAACTCCATACGTAAACTTTGATGCAACATCGGGCAGGTTGCAAATACATGGATATTCGTTACCAGAAAATTCTATAGAATTTTATAAACCTGTTATGGATTGGTTAGAAAAATACCTGTTGGCCCCAAATAAAAAAACTGAATTTGATATACGATTAATTATTTTAAATACCTCCTCATCAAAACAGTTTATGGATATTATAAGAAGAATAAATCAAATAGTTGAGAGTACTGATTCGGAAGTATCGATAGCCTGGTATTATGAAATTGAAGATGAAGATCTGTATGAAATTATTGTACAGTACAAAGAGTTTTGTAAAGCTAAGTTTGATATAATAGGAACACAACACAAAATAATTGAATAAAACTGCCCGATTATAGTCATTACGAACCAGCCACGATTATAGTCATTGGTAGCACAGCGAAGCCTGTCTGCCCTGTCCGACTGTGTCATCCCTGTCCGAATGGTTCGTCCAGGCGGACAGGCGGGCGACAGGCAGGCAATCTATAGACAGGATGGAAAGACTGCTTCGTTTCACTCGCAGTGACAATCCGTCTTTTTTTGCAGTGATAACCCGTTTTTTTCGCATTGACAACACCACGCAGAACCACGCTAGCGAGTATTTTTTTACTTGTCTTTAACACAACGAACGGAATAGCCATACCATTTAAAACCATTAGAGAAAATACCGGCAATTTTAAAGCGGCGATCTATACTAAGAAATAGACCATTAGAGAGATTTGCTGCTGAAGAAGACCAGTAAAGACCATACTCTTCGATATTTTTGTATTTTGTGCCATCCTTAATCCAACCACCAAAAGATGCCGAGTAGCCTGAACTTCCGTCTGGCAAAAGTGCCTGAAATGTTACTTTGCCTTTTCCACCGACATTATCCAGCAAGGTTTTGAAATCATCTCTGGAAGGCAACCTCCAGTCTTGTGGGCAAGCTATTTGTGCAGCACCCCAGTTATACAGGTATCCGTATTTAGCAATTTGTTCCTGGTTATTATCGTACGTATATTCGCCTCCCTGTTCTATCTTAAATGCGAGGTTTTCAGCCATCCATATCTGATTTCCTATGGTTACGATCTTATACGTTTTCCCATCTCTTTCATCGGTGAATGAATCTGTTTGCTGGGAAAAAACCTGCAGAGCAAAGCTCATAGTCAGGATTAGTAAAAAATGTCTTTTCATAGTTAGCTTAATAAGTGTTTTTTACTATGGTGCGATTAATTATATTCCAATTAAAATTTATACCAAAATCAAATTTAGAAATTAGTTAAATGAATTGCAACTATATTTCAACAAGGCATTTACATGTTAATTTCCCTCAGCTCGAGCAAACAATTTGTACGTACTTTTTTATACAAAAAACCAGCATACAAAAAATGCATGCTGGTTAATTAATTCATGTCCGAATTAGCGGGCTAAAATGTTGCTTAACCTCTTAAGCCTCTAAGTTTTATGAGCTGCTGTTATGCAAAGTTGTTTTCTGTCTGTTTGGTTTTTATAATATAAATTACTTTAAATATTATAATTATTTCAAAAAGTTCTGCTGGAATATATATTAAGAGTCCTACAAAAGCCAATGCGACTGTTAATAAAAAACATCCTCCAATTATTTCTAAAAGTCCGGCGTATAAAGAAATCCTACCTACAGAACTTTTTAATCTTATTAATGAAATTCCATAAATAATACCTAAAATACCAAAGGTAACTGCTGAAGCTACTGCCATAAATTCTGCTTCTTCAGAATTATAAAATATTGAGATTATATCATATCCATTTAGCAATACTATTGCAATAATCATAATAAAAGAGATGATTTTAAGCAAGTAATTCCTAAACAATCCACCAATCACAATAAAGCCCCGTTGAAAGAATGTAAAAGCAATTAAAGAAATTATCTTAATCGCAATATAGAAACCGCTGCTAAATATCAATCTGTCCTCTTTAATTAAGAAGTAATCTGCAGCACCCTCAAAAAATCCAATTACAAAATAGATGGCACCAAGTATCCAAGCAATGTTTAGCTGTTTAATCAGGAAATCTGAAGGTTTTTCAATATCAATTTCAATTAACATAAACCTTTTTATCCATCTGATAAATGAGTCAAAAAAATTGGTTTCCTCATCGGATATTTTACTAAGGTCATAATCCAAGGCTGCTAAAATTGTTTTAATTGTATAACTTCTTGGAGTTACTTCACCTGCTTCAACTCTTTGAATTGTTCTGACACTAATGTTGCATTTTACAACAAGTTCTTCCTGTGTTAATCCTTTTGCTGTTCTTAATTCGGAAATCTTTCTTCCTAATTCTGGTTGTTTCATAATTATAAAATTTAAAAGTTTCGACAATCTTACGGTCATAAATTAAATTGTCAAAACTTATACAATGAACTTTACCCGACATTTACCCGTCATATTATTCAAGCATCAGTATATGTGACTTATCTCTCAATGTCGGTTTTTTTTTAAAATTTTGTTAGCGGTTTCGCCACAAGAAAAGTGCGGGTCCCAATAACTATCTGGATTGGTTATATCCCTTTTTGCACGCAGCTTTTTTTATTCTGAATTTTTAACAGTTCTATATGTTTGTACTAATCTGAAACCAATAGTTGAGTATCCATTTTTCTTTTCTTCAAATGTATTTGCTTTAAATTCTTTTCTGAAAATTACTATTTTATCAGATTCCTCTTTACCAGATATTTTATTTAGATAAGTTAATTCTACAAAAGCTTCACTTGTCCATTCATTTATTCTTTTACTAAAATCGATTATTTCATCTGTATCATAGGTACTGTCTATTTTTGCAATCCTTGGCGAATTGATGTCAATGAACCTTTTGGCCGATTCAATTTCAATTTGCTTTGGTATTCTGAAACTCTTTTCGATTGGCAATTTAGCTTGTTGTAGTTCGTTGTTAACTATTGAAGTTTTCCAATCACAATAGTTTTGTGCCTGATACCAGTTTAAGCCCAGAACAGGATAATTGCTATATTTCTGATTTGTAATATACTCCCTTAATGTAATAGTAAGCCCTTGAACCGATTCATTAAGTAAGGTTTCTTTAAGTAGGGCATCATTATATTTTTCAGATGTTGAGTTGTTTTTTAAATACTTTAAATAGTCTGAATAATCACTATTTGTAACCAATGAGCTAATCCAATAGGGGTCTGCATAAATCTCTATTCGAGAGGTATCACCCCGAAATTCTCTAAAAATTTTAATTCCCTTAGTGTGTGTAATATAATCCATTTGCTCAAATACAACCTGATGCTCTTTGAAAATAGTAGTATCTCTTACTATATTTTGACCATATATCGTTAAGGATGCACATAAAAAAAACACGATTACGAGAAATTGTTTTTTTATCATACTGTTCAAAATTTCGTTTTTGTTTGGTTTGTATAATCCTAAAAATGGTTGACACTTTTTGTATCAATTTTTTCTAAAAATAAAGATTTATTTTCAA
>MEOE01000006.1 GCA_001768565.1 Bacteroidetes bacterium GWF2_33_16
TCTTAATTATAACAAAATAAATCTATCCTAAATTATTAACAAAAAAAAAGAAGCTGTCCTTTTGAGACAGCCTCTTTGATTTCTATACTAATCCCATTTCTTCTTTTATTGCTTTTGCTAGTCGTTTAACTCCTTCGGTTGTTTTGTCTTTCGGCATATAGGAGAAGTTAATACGCATGGTATTTTTTCCGCTGCCATCGCAATGAAAAACACTACCTAATACAAAAGCAACATTGTTTTCAAGTGCTTTGTTAAAAAGTTTTTCTGCATCCATATGTTCTGGTAATTTCAGAAAAAGGAACAAACCACCTTCGGGTTCAATCCATGTTACTCCTGCAGGCATATATTCGCGGAATGCTTTCAACATATTATCTCGTTTTTCACGATACGAAGCAATAGTTTTTTTCAGGTTCTGATCGAAATACCCTTTTTGAATGTATTTGTATGCAACTTTTTGGTTTAATGTTGGTGTACATAAGTCGGTCGATTGTTTTGCTATAACAAACTTATCTACAATACGTTCGTCGGCAATAACCCAGCCAATACGGAAGCCGGGAACGAAAATTTTCGAGAATGTACCCAAAAGAATAACATGTCCTGAATTATCAAGTTCAAATAGTGTTGGTTGTTCTTCTCCATCGAATCGTACTTCACGGTATGGACTATCTTCAACAATTAGAATATCGTATTTTTTAGCGATAGCAATAATTTCTAGTCTACGTGATTTTGGCATTGTTATTCCTGCTGGATTCTGGAAGTCAGGAATAACATATATAAATTTTGGTTTAATACCTTTTGCATTAAGCTCTGCCAGTTTTTCTTCTAATAGGTCGGAACGCATACCTTTGTCGTCGAGAGTAATGCCTACAAGATCAGAGCCATAAGAGTTAAAAGCACCTAATCCACCAAGATATGAGGGTAAACCCACAATGGCTGTATCGCCACGATTAATAAAAATCTTTGCTAATAAATCTAGTCCTTGCTGCGATGAAGTTGTTATGACAAGGTTTTTAAGTTCGATATTCAAACCTTGTTTTTTATATCGATCAACTAAAATCTGACGTAACTCTGTAACTCCTTCAGTGGCTCCGTATTGCAATGCAGAAGCTCCGTCGGTATCAAGAATTTCGGTTGTTATTTCTTTTAACTGTTCAATAGGAAATGTATCAGCTGCTGGTAATCCACCTGCAAATGAGATAATTTCGGGTCGTTGTGTTAGTTTCAGAAGCTCGCGTATTGCCGACTTCTTCATGCTTTTTATGCTAATCGAGTAGATTTGCTCCAAATCAGTAATCATGTAACTATCCTCCTAATTTTGTTTAAAAATGTTTTCCAATATTTGTACGAAGTTGATGCGAAGATGCAAATTGATATTTTTAAAAACAAATTAAATAACCTGTTATATAACAAAATTGGCCAAACTACCCAATATTACAATCGTCTGGGATTTTAACCTTTAACGTTCAGAGTCTACTATTTTTTTTATTTTTTTAATAAGTTTTTTGAATCAATTCATTTGTTTAATCCAAATAGCGTTAGGCAGACTTTTATATAACAGTTAAATGTTAATGGTTTATTTTTGGAATATTAAATTACTGATAATCAAGACTAATGAGTTGGCGTTTTTAAAATTGAAAATATTGTTTTACTTTGTGCCTACTTTATTCTGGTATTCACTAAACAAATAAAGTATGAATGCAAGGAAGAAAATACTGGTTGTTGACGATAATTCTATTCATTTGTTTTTAATTCAGAGCATATTGCTCGATAAAAACTATGATGTAACTGTTGCCGATCATCCTCAGAAAGCAGTAGAATTGGTTAAACAAAACGAGTATCACCTCATAATACTCGATATTATGATGCCCGATATGGACGGTTTTCAGTTTTTGGATTTTAAAAATACGCTTGAGCTAAATAAAAATACTCCTGTAATTATTGTATCTGCCAAAACCGACTCATGGAGTATAAAAAGTGCATTCGATAAAGGAGCATCCGATTATATTACAAAGCCTATAGAGAATGAGATTGTAGTTAGAAAGGTTCGTGATATTCTTCGCAAACATTAAAATTAAACAAATAATTATATTAATTAAAAGCTATTAAATTTATGAAAAAATCATTCTTATTGGCTATTTTATTGCTCGCAATGTCTTCGTATATAGTATATTCTCAGGAGGTTGAGCAAAAACCAGTTGTAAATGTTAGTGGTTATGCGGTTTATGAAATGATTTTCGACACCTACAAATCGTATGATAGTCGCGATGGTGAAGTGTATTTATACCCCAGACCAGCAAACTATGATATTAATGGTGATGATATAAATAGAAAGATACAAACAGAGATGCTGTCTCTTAACTCGAGAATTAATATTGCCGGTAGTGGTGTTAATGCTTTCGGTGCAAAAGCAAAGGGAGTTATCGAAGGTGATTTTTTGGGCACATCACAGGATTACACACGTATGTTTCGTTTGCGTCATGCCTATGTTCAATTAAACTGGAGTAAAACAGAATTACTGTTAGGACAGTATTGGCATCCTATGTTTGTAACATCTTGTTTCCCTGCAGTTGTTTCTTTTGGAGCGGGTGTTCCTTTTAATATTCTCAATAGATCTCCTCAAGTTCGATTAACCGTTAGTCCATCATCGAATCTAGATCTTATGGTCGCCTTATTAATACATGGTGATTTTAAAAGCGTTGGTCCTGCTGAAGCTCAGCGAAACTCAGGTATTCCGGATCTGCAATTTCAGTTCCGATATAAGAACGATATGTTGTTAGCCGGACTAACAGCTGGTTACAAATTTTTAACACCACGGCTTGTAACGGCTAATAATTTAAAAACAAACGAAACGGTTGGTAGCTTTAATGTTCAGGTATTTGGTAAAGTTACAACAAGTCCTGTTACAGTAAAAATAATGGGTATTTATGGACAGAATCTTTCGCATTTTACTATGATAGGAGGCTACGGAGCTTCTCAAGACCCAGCCATAGTTGATGATTATAGTTATACCAATTTAAACACCATGTCGGTTTGGAGCGAATTACATACAAATGGAGAAAAGTTTGTTTTTGGATTCTTTGGTGGATACTCTGCAAACCTTGGATCATATGACAAATATTACTCGCTTTCTTATGCCCGAAACGAGGATATTGCACATATTTTCAGACTTTCTCCACGTGTTGAGTTTAAATCTGGAAGAGTTAGTTTCCTTGCTGAGTATATGTTAGCCGGTGCTGCATATGCAACTGAATATACATCAAAACACAGACCAACAGATTGGGATAAACCAACAATTAATAATAGAGTAACAATAGGAGCAAAGTATAACTTCTAGAGGTGTTATTTAAAGTATATCAAAAACACGGTTTAAAGTAATTTTACCTTGAATCGTGTTTTTATTTATATAATATTATAGAAGATTGTTTCATAATTACAACATTATAACCAATTCGGTTATAAGTAATGAATGCTATTCTTGTTGATCTTAATAGCTTAGTTTCTCAGAGTAGATTTAGATGTTGGTGCTAACCAGAAATTCGTGAATAAAAAAATGACTCCTAGAAGAGTCAGATTATTTATTTTATATAAGGTTTGAGTCAAGCAAATAATCAAGCTATTTCTTTTTATTCATACAACGACTAACAATCATTTTACATGCATTGTAGTTTCCCAGCTGACATGCTTTATGGAAATCCTGACATGCTTTATCGTTATCTTCCATTTTAATATAGGTCATTCCCCGATTGTAATATGCATATGGATTCTGCTCATCAATATCTAAAACGGTATTAAAATCTTCAATAGCTTCTGTAAATTCATTATTCTGATAATACAAAAAACCTCTGTACATGTAAACATTTGGATTGTCCGGGTTTTGTTCAATGGCTTTAGAATAATCAGCAAGGGCTTTGTCTTTCTCAAATAATTTCTGATAGGCAGCACCTCTGTTTACATAAACCATGTTTTCAAGTTCTTTATTATTGGTCGATTTATTCAAATCAAATGCCAGGTTAAGATCTTCAATAGCATTTTCAAATTTTTCCTTAAAAATATTGATTTTACCTCTGGTTAAATAATATGGAGCGTAGTCAGGATTGTTTTTTATACCTTCTTCAATAATTTTTGATGCGCTTTTATAATCTAATAATAGTATTAATACATTTGCTTTCCCGTCAATTGCCTGAGTATAGCTTGGTAACATAACCAGCGCTTCGTCATATTTATCAAGAGCTCCTTTATAATCATTGAGCTTTACCAGGTCGTTACCCATTTCGACCAATGATTCTATATCCTGCTTATGTTGAGCAATAACACATGTGTGTATCGAAACAAAGAATGAAAGAATCAGAAGTAAATGTTTCATTTTAATCCCGGTTATTATTCGCAATTTTATTTCTGTGAAAATAACAAATATTTTTCAAATCTTACAATTTATATTGAAGATTCAAATGGAGTGCGGTTAATAATCGATCTACCTAAGGTTATCTCATCAGCATATTCCAATTCATCGCCAATGGCAACTCCTCTCGCTATAGTTGTTATTTTTACAGGATAATTTTTGAATTTTTTAAATAAATAAAAGTTTGTTGTATCGCCTTCCATGGTGGTGCTAAGGGCAAGTATAATCTCTTTTACCGATCCTGTAGCTATTTTACTTTGCAAAGTATCAATTTTTAAATCGCTAGGACCAATACCATCCATTGGTGAAATTATTCCTCCCAGAACATGATAAATTCCGTTAAACTGTTGTGTATTCTCAATTGACATTACATCACGGGCATTTTCAACCACACAAACCAACGAATGATCTCTGTTGTGATTGCTGCAAATGGAACATAATTCATTATCGGAAATAGTGTTGCAGCTGCTACAGTGTTTTATTTCACGGCGAAGCTTTATAATTGTTTCTCCAAATTGATCGACATCTTCAATCTCCTGGTTTAGTAGATGCAGAACCAATCGTAAAGCAGTTTTTTTACCAATACCGGGAAGTTTTGAAAACTCATCAACAGCACTTTCAAGCAATTTGGAGGTAAAGTTTTGCATTATCATCTATTTATTCAATTGAGTTTTAATTCCCAAAAATAATACCAATTGCAACCATTCCCAATTTTTTTATTTAGAATTGTTTTTAGTATTCTTGCATTGTTAAAATTTATCACAATCTGATGTTATGAATCCTTACCATATTCTATTTATTTTGTTTGTTTATTTCGGAATGTTACTCGTTGTATCTCACTTTACATCGAGAAATGCTACCAATGAGTCTTTTTTCCTGGGTAACCGAAAATCACCATGGTATATCGTGGCTTTTGGAATGATAGGAGCTTCTCTTTCAGGTGTAACGTTTATTTCAGTTCCTGGATGGGTTGTCGACAGCAATTTCTCATATATGCAGGTTGTGCTTGGTTATTTGGTTGGTTATGCAGTTATAGCTCATGTACTTATGCCAATGTATTACAGATTAAACCTTACTTCTATATACTCATACCTGGAAAAACGTTTTGGTTTCTACTCCTATAAAACGGGTGCATCATTTTTTCTTCTTTCGCGACTTATTGGATCAGCTTTTAGATTGTTTTTGGTTGCTAATGTGCTACAGATTACTGTTTTTAATGCGTTGAACATTCCATTCGAAGTATCTGTATTTGTTACCATCTTTCTTATTTGGCTTTATACGTTTAAAGGAGGTATTAAAACGATTATCTGGACAGATACATTGCAAACAGTTTTTATGCTAATGGCAGTTGGTGCTACAATTATTCTGTTGGCAAAAAATCTTAACCTAAACTTTTCAGGTATTTTACATACTGTTATTGATAACGAGCACTCAAAAATATTCTATTTTGAGAGTTTTAAAGATCAGTATTATTTTTTCAAACAGTTTCTTTCTGGCGCTTTCATTGCTATTGTAATGACGGGACTTGATCAGGATATGATGCAGAAAAATTTGAGCTGTAGAAATATTAAGGATGCTCAGAAAAACATGTATTGGTTCAGCATTATTCTTGTTCCTGTTAACCTTATGTTTATGTCTCTTGGGGTTTTGTTGGTTGTATTTGCTCAGAAGAATGGAATAGAAATACCCGCACGTACTGATAATTTATACCCGTTAATTGCAACGCAAGGGTTTGTACACCCCATTATTGGAATAACTTTTATAATAGGATTGGTTGCAGCAGCATATAGCAGTGCCGATTCGGCATTAACTGCATTAACAACCTCATTTACTGTAGATATTCTGAATGCCGGACAGAGAGAAGAAAAGAAGCTTAAGAAACTAAGAAAATTGGTACATTTAGCAATCTCATTGGTAATGGTTGTGGTTATTATCTTATTTAATGCAATTAATAACGAAAGCGTAATAAGCGCAATATTTAAAGTTGCAGGATATACATATGGTCCATTATTAGGCTTGTATGCATTTGGTTTATTTACAAGGAAAGTTGTGAAAGATAAGTATGTGCCAATTGTAGCAATTATTTCTCCTGTACTGTGTATATTTTTAAACTACTATTCGGTAGATTGGTTTCATGGTTACAAGTTTGGTTTCGAGATTTTATTAGTGAATGGACTGTTAACATTTCTTGGATTGTTGATTATAAGCAAACATAATATTATAGCTGAAGAGGTTTAAAACAATGTCCCTAAATTTTAGGGACATTGTTTTTAATAGAATCTATACCATTCTTTATTCCGTTCTTTATTCCGTTCTTTATACCATTAATAATTCCTGTATTTTGCTGCTTTTTATCATATTGATAAATCTCGGCAATTACATCTTTATATTTTTCCTGAACTACATTTCGTTTTAGTTTTTGAGTTGGTGAAAGTTCGCCTCCTTGTTGGTTCCATTCTTCACAAACCAATCTAAATCGTTTAATTTTCTCGTGTTCACCAAGTACTGCATTGTATTTATTAACTTCTTTCTGGTATCGGGCATTAACCTCAGGTAGTCGAACCAAATCACAATTATCTCTGAACTGGACTTTATGAATAGAACACCAATCGTGTAAAAATGGGAAATTGGGAGAGATTAATGCGCTTGCAAATTTCTCATTTTCACCAATAACCATGAGCTGTTCAATAAAAAAAGATTCTTTAAGTTTGTTTTCTATAACCTGAGGGGCAATATATTTGCCTGCCGAGGTTTTAAACATTTCTTTTTTACGATCAGTAATTTTAAGAAATCCGTCATTATCTATATGGCCAATATCTCCGGTATGAAACCAACCATCAGCATCAATTACTTCTTTAGTGAGCTCTGGTTCTTTATAATATCCCAGCATCAGGTTTGGTCCTTTACTCAGAATTTCACCATCATCATCAATTTTCACCTGGACATTTTCAAGTATCCTGCCTACAGTTCCGAATTTGCAAATAAGCGGCGTGTGCGAGTTTACAGCAATAACAGGTGATGTTTCTGTTAACCCGTATCCTTCAATGACATCAATTCCTGCAGCCCAAAAAATGCGTGCCAGTCGTTCCTGAAGTGCCGCTCCTCCCGATGTGATAATTAAATCGTCAACTCCTAATGCTTCTTTCCATTTACTAAAAATAAGCTTGCGGGCAATTTTTAGTTTAAGATTGTAGCCAAACCTATATTTTTTATTAAGCTGGTATCTTAATCCCAGGTTTACAGCCCAGAAAAAAATCTGTTTTTTGATATAAGGTAAGTTTTTTCCTTTTCCAATTATGCCATCATAAATCTTCTCTAGCAAACGTGGAACAGTATTAAAAATATTTGGTTTAACATCTTTAATATCCGAAGTTATTGTTCCAAGGCTTTCGGCATAATATATAGCAATTCCTTTGTATTGGAAATGATAATTCATCATTCGCTCGTAAATGTGGCATAATGGAAGAAAACTTAAGGTTCGGTGTCCATATCCTAAAACATGAGCTTTTGATGTACTTATAAAATTCGTAACAATATTATTGTGTGAAAGCATTACCCCTTTAGGGTTTCCGGTTGTTCCCGATGTATAAATGATTGACATCATCTCATCTTTCGAGATTTCTGCTTTAATTGATTCTACCTGTCCAATCAACCTATTATAGCTTTCCTTTCCAGCCTCAATAACCACATTCCATGTAGTAAGATCTTCGATATCAGCAAGAGAGTAAATAGATTGAATAGTACTAACGTTATTAATTATTGGTTTTACCTTGTTCCATATTAATTTATTGCCAATAAAAACGGCTTTTACTTCTGAGTGTCTTAAAATATAATCATATTCCTCGGTTCCGATTGTCGGGTAAATTGGAACATGTACAATGCCAATTTGTGAAAGACCCATATCAATAAAGTTCCATTCAGGTCGACTGTTTAGAATTGTTGCAATCTTATCTCCTTTCTTGTACCCTAGAGATAATAATCCACAACTGACAAAGTTTGAATAGTTAATGTAATCCGCAGAACTATATTTAACCCAAGCCCCGTCTTGTTTTCCTGCAAGAGCATCTTCCATTGGGTACAATTCCTTGTAGCGCTCAAGAAGATCAAAAGTTCTTGTTATTTCCATAATTTGTAAGATTGGTTTAACAGGTTCAAATATACTAATTAATTTATTTCGATATATGGGTATGTTAATAAGTTAGTTTATAAATATCAGAATAATAGCAAGATATGTGTTTTGATGAAAATTTGAGGGAAAGTTTCTTAATAAAAAGTAGCCGTTACAAAAGTATGCATGTTGTTCATATTCTTGCCTCGCAAGAGAAAAGTTTAACAAGCCTGCCGGCCAGACAGGTATGACAACATTTTAATACTCAATATATAACACTGAGAATTGTCGTCCTGAGAGATGTTACTCTGAGGGATGTCACTCTGAACCAGTCGAAGAGTAGGCATTAAAAAGAGGCTTTTAATGCAGCCTCTTTATTTTATTATGATTTAATTAGTTGTTTTATTTTTTCAATTGCTATAGGAAGCCCATCTTTATTCTTCCCGCCGGCAGTTGCATAAAATGGCTGTCCACCACCACCACCATCAATTTCTTTGGCTATTTCACGAATTAATTGTCCTGCATTTAGTTTTTTATCTTTAACCAAGTTATCCGAAATCATTATTGAAATAGTTGCTTTTCCATCTATTTCGGCTCCCAAAACCAGAAACAGATTCTCAATTTCATTTTTCAACTGGAATGCAAGGTCTTTAATAGCTGCTGATGAGCTAATTGGAACAATACCTCCAATAAACTGAATATCTCCGATTTTTTCAATTTTTTGTATTAATTCTATTTTTACAGTTTTAACCTTTTCTTTATTGAATTCTTCTATCTGCGATAATAGTTTAGAATTTTCATTTAACAGGTTTTCAACACTCAACTTTAAATTTTTAGTATTGTTAAAAAGTAATTTAATGTCATCCAACTCTTTAAGATTGGATTTAATAAATTCATCTGCTTTATAAGAGGTAATAGCTTCAATTCTGCGAATACCGGCCGAAATTGCTCCTTCTGATAAAATTTTAAAATATCCTATCTGCCCTGTAGAATGCGCATGGGTTCCTCCGCATAACTCAACTGATTCATCAAATTTAATTACTCTAACCAAATCACTATATTTTTCTCCAAATAGAGCCATAGCACCCATATCGCTTGCTTTTTTCATGGGCACATCATGCATTTCTTCAAGACTGATATTTTTCCTTATAAGTTCATTTACTATTGCTTCTACTTTTTCAATTTCTTCAGATGTAACTTTTTGAAAATGAGAAAAATCGAATCGTAAATAATCCGGATGAACTAACGAGCCTTTTTGTTCAATATGTTTTCCTAATACTTTTCTAAGTGCAAAATGTAGTAAGTGAGTTGCAGTATGATTATTTTCAGTATTTTGTCTGGCATTTTTATTCACTACTGCTGTAAATTCAGCTTTTGGATCTGTGGGTAGTTTTGTAGCAACATGAATAATTAGGTTATTCTCTTTTTTAGTGTCAATAATTGGCGTTTTTTCATCACCTGAAATTATAAATCCAGTATCGCCAACCTGACCACCCGATTCAGCATAGAATGGTGTGGTATCAAATATAAGCTGAAATAATTCTTTGTCTTTTGATTTGATTTTTCTATAACGTGTAATTTTGATTTTATATTCAAGATTAGTATAACCAACAAATTTTTCATTTGTAGTTGCAATTAGTTCAACCCAATCGTCTGTGGTTATTGTGGTTGCTGAACGTGAACGATCTTTTTGTGCTTCCATAGCTTGATGGAACTCATCTCTATTAACAGTTAATCCTTTTTCTTTTAGAATAAGCTCAGTTAAATCAAGTGGAAATCCATATGTGTCGTAAAGTTCAAAAGCAGTATTGCCATCAATTACCTTATTTTTTTTGGTATTTGATTTCTCAATTATATGATCAAGTAATTTTATTCCCGTTTCAAGTGTACGTAAAAATGATTGTTCCTCTTCTGTAATTACTTTCTCTATAAGTGTTTGCTGTGATTTTAATTCTGGATATGCATCACCCATATTTTCAACAAGTACAGAAACCAACTTGTTCATTGCAGGTTCTTTAAAATTAAGGAATGTATATCCGTAACGAACAGCACGACGCAAAATTCTACGAATTACATATCCTGCTTTATTATTTGAAGGTAACTGTCCATCGGCAATCGAAAAGCTTATCGCTCTTAAATGGTCGGCTATAACTCGCATAGCAATATCTGCTTTTACATCAGATCCGTATTTTATTCCAGAGATAGCTGCTATTTTTTGAATAATAGGCTGAAAAACATCTGTATCGTAATTCGATTTTTTACCTTGTAATACCATGCATAGGCGCTCAAATCCCATTCCTGTATCAACATGTTTTGCAGGTAATTGCTCAAGTATTCCATTTGCTTTTCTGTTGTATTGAATAAAAACAAGGTTCCAGATTTCAATAACCAGCGGATTATCTTTGTTTACAAGAGTTTTTCCATCTATTGTTTTTCGATCTTCATCATCCCTTAAATCAACATGAATTTCGGAGCAAGGTCCACATGGTCCTGCATCACCCATCTCCCAAAAGTTATCTTTCTTTGAACCATATAAGATTCTACTGTCGGGCAAGTATTTTTTCCAATAATCAAGAGCTTCATTATCGGGATCCAGATTATCATCGGCGCTACCTTCAAAAACGGTAGCATAAACTCTGTTTACATCAATGCCCAGTTCTTTAATGAGTAGTTCGTATGCCCACTCAATTGCTTCTTTTTTAAAATATCCAACTTCTGGATGAGCAGGGTCACCAAATGACCAGTTACCTAGCATTTCGAACATGGTATGATGGTATGTATCGTGCCCAACTTCTTCTAAATCGTTATGTTTTCCAGAAACCCGCAAACATTTTTGAGAATCAGCAACGCGGGAATCTTTTGCTGGCTTGTTACCCAGAAAAATATCTTTGAACTGATTCATGCCTGCATTGGTAAACATGAGGGATGGATCGTTCTTAATCACCATTGGTGCCGATGGGACGATTGTATGTTGTTTGTTTTTAAAATAGTCTAAAAATGCATTTCGTATTTCTTTTGAATTCATAAAGTCTTATTATAATTGTACTTACTTCTTGTCGTTTAAATGTTTATATTTAAATCACTTTTTTTAATCGAATTTGTAAAATTAATTTATTTACGTTAGATTTGTCGCTATCGTCATATTTTTTTAATTTTTTGTAAGATTAACTACTATTTAATATGTTTAAAGTCAAATATCATTTTGATGAAACTACACTTACTTTTAAAAGGGTTCGTTTAGTTAGGAGGCAAAAGGTATTTAGGCTTATAGCCTTTTTAATTGTAACAGTTTCTACAGCAATTTTGTTAAATATTATTGCATCGACCTACCTGACAACACCAAAGCTTTCAAAGCTCGAAAATGAAAAACAGGAGTATGTATTTCAATATGAACTATTACAAGGAAAACTAGAAAAGATTGAAAATACCTTACAAGAAATACAGCATCGTGATGATCATCTTTACAGAGCTGTTTTTGATTTAGATCCTATCTCGCCATCCGTTAGAGAAGCTGGTATTGGTGGAGTTAACAGGTATATGAATCTTGAAGGATTTGATAATTCGGATTTGATTATTAAAACCTTTAAACAAGAAGATGAAATAAGAAATAAGTTGTATGTTCAATCAAAATCTTTTGATATTGTTATAGAATATGCAAAAAATAAGGAGAAGATGTTAAGTTGTATTCCTGCCATTCAACCATTAGCCTTAAGGGATTTTGATCGCATTAGTGATTATTTCGGATTTAGAAGTGATCCTTTTAATAACGTTCAAACGATGCATCATGGAATGGATTTTACAGGGCCCGAAGGAGCTGATGTTTTTGCAACTGGTGATGGTATTGTAATCGAAGCGGGTTATTCATTTTATGGTTACGGAAATAGAATTACTATTGATCATGGTTTTGGATATAGAACTGTTTATGCGCATCTTCAGAAAATAGATATTGTCGAAGGTCAGAAGGTAAGTCGTGGAGATTTAATTGGTAAATTGGGTAATACTGGCAGATCTACTGGCACACATTTACATTATGAGGTAAGATTAAATGACAAACCAGTTGATCCTATTAATTACTATTTTAACGATATAACTGCCGAAGAATATGATCTTATGATATTGGCTCTTTCAAAAAGAAGAATCCCAATGGATTAGATTAAAATAATTCTTTATATTTGCAGCGTTAATTTTTAGAATTGATTATGGTAAAAGTCAAATATAGGTTTAACAGAGAATCTCTTAGTTACGATAAAATAACATTATCATTTAAGCAGAAAATTATTCGCCTGCTTACATATTTCTTTGCTACACTTCTTATTGGAATTATATACAACATTATTTTTACATCTCTATTTCATACTCCCAAAGAAAAAGGTCTTATTCGTGAAAATCAGCAATTATTAACACAGTATTCTGAGTTGAATAAAAGATTCGACTTAATTGATAAGACATTGGAAGATCTACAAAAACGTGATGATAATATTTACAGGGTTATTTTCGAAACAGAACCAATTCCTGCATCAGTAAGGTCGGCTGGTTTTGGTGGTGCAAACAGATACCAGGATTTGCATGGTTTCGAGAATTCAGAATTAGTTATCAGTACTACCGAACGACTTGAAAAAATATCCAGAAAATTGGTAGTTCAGTCTAAATCATATGACGAAGTTATCCGGATGGCTAAAAATAAAGAAGAAATGGTTGCTTCTGTTCCTGCAATTATGCCAATTTCAAATAAGGATTTAACACGAACAGCATCAGGCTGGGGTTGGAGGATTCATCCAATCTATAAAATTCGTAAGTTTCATTATGGAATGGATTTTACTGCTCCTACTGGTACTGATATTTACGTAACTGGTGATGGCGTTGTCGAAAGTATTGAATCTTCAATGCGTGGTTATGGGAAACATATTGTTGTGAACCATGGCTTTGGATACAAAACAATTTATGCTCATTTAAGTGGCTTTAAAGCTAAAAAAGGTCAGAAAGTTAAGCGTGGCGAAGTAATTGGTTATGTCGGTTCTACAGGTACATCAACTGCTCCTCACTTGCATTACGAGGTTGTTAAGAACGATGCAAAAGTTAATCCTGTTCATTTTTATTTTAATGATCTGACTCCCGAAGAATTTGATAAAATGATATTTATCTCATCCAATAGTGGTCAATCGTTCGATTAATAAATTATTTTGATGATTAAATTTGTACGATATTTTATGATTCCCCTTATTTTGGGGAATTTTTTTTTCAGTCAGGGGATTGCACAAAATAACAACTTTGAAGCAGATTCTACTTTCTCCATTATTCCTACTTTTTTAGGTAATTGGCAACGTAATTTTTATGGTAACGATGCTCCCGACAAACTGGATATAATATGGAAACATCATTTAGGTACTGGTGAAACAGTTATTTCGCGCCGATTAGGTTCCAAAATTTGGTCTGGTGCCGGATGGACAGGTCAGCCTTTACTTGTTAATGAAAATGGAAAACTATTCTTAATTCAAGGTGCATACGATCATCATCTCAAAAAATTAGATGCTATAACTGGTCACCTTATATGGCAATATAAATTCGACGACGTAATAAAAGGAACCGGAACGATATGGAAAAATAAAAACCCTGACAAACCCGAGAACGCCATTGTAATCTTACAAGGGAGTAGGCTTGGAGTAGGTAATTTCCTTGATTCAAAACATATTCCTAGTTACAGAGCAATATCATATTTTACAGGAGAAGAACTTTGGCGATTCGACCAAAAGTGGACAGATAGCTATAGTAGGGATGTAGATGGATCAGCACTTGTTTTAAATGACACCGTTTATATTGGTTTTGAAAATTCGCTTTTTACTGTTTTTGATCCGGATCATAGAAATGCCGAGATTAAAAATGGGATGTTACAACCGAGAATATTTGAAGAGCACAAGCTCTATTCTCTAGACGATGTTTATGCACATAAAAACAATATTGTAACTGAATCGTCTCCTGCATTATTAGGAGGAAAAATATATGTTGCATCAGGTGCTGGCCATGTTTGGGGGTATAATCTAAAAACAAGAATGCTAGACTGGAACTTTTACATCGGTTCTGATATAGATGGCTCGGCTGTTTGTACAAAAGATAGCTGTATCTTGATATCAGTCGAGAAGCAATATATTAAAGGTAAGGGTGGTGCATTTAAATTAGATCCTGAGAAAAATCCTAAAGATGCTGTTGAATGGTATTTTCCTGTTGAAAATAAGGATTTTAATGGATGGGAGGGTGGAATTATAGGTTCTATAGGTATAAATGATAGCTACATTATTGCTGAACAAACCCATCTCGCAGCATTTATAGGAATTGACGGTTTTTTATATGTAGTAAATCATCAAAGTATTGATTCAACACATACAGTTCTTGGCCCCGATAGTATTAAAATTTATAATACCCCAAAATTGGTTTTTAAAGATAAAGTTGGTCCATCCATTTCAACTCCAATATTTACTGAGAATAAGCTTATTGTTGCCGGATATTGGGGAATATCAATTTACGAATACAACACAGAAAACAAGTTTCAGCTCATTGATAAAAGAGAAGGATCATTTGAATCTACTCCAATAATTTATCAGAATAGAATTTATATTGCTTCACGCGATGGTTATTTATATTGTTTTGGTGCAAAAAATTAACTTGGCTAGTTAGATAATATTTTATAAATTAGTGTTTTATTTCTGAGTAGTTTACAAATTAGTAAAAACAACAGTTATGCCCTATAAAGAAAAAAAAGTCGAAAAACTATATTATAGTATTGGAGAAGTAGCTGAAATGTTTAATGTAAATGCATCATTAATAAGATATTGGGAGAAAGAGTTTGATATTATTAAACCCCATAAAAATAAAAAAGGAAATCGGTTTTTTACAATAGAGGATATTGAGAATTTCCATTTAATCTATTACTTGGTAAAAGAGTTGGGTCTTACATTGAAAGGAGCTCAAAAGAAACTAAAAGAAAATAGGGAAAGTACCGTTAATAATTTCGAAGCTGTTAAAACACTCAAAGAAATTAAAACAATGTTGCTCGAAATTCGCGAAGAAATTTAAAAATTCTATTAATCTTTTCTAGTATTATCTCAAAATGAAAATCAAAGAAATTACTTCTTATCTTGAATCATTTGCTCCTGTTTTATTGCAGGAAGATTATGATAATGCAGGATTAATAGTTGGTAATCCTGAAACCGATGTAACAGGCATTTTAGTTACCATCGATTCCACAGAAGTAATAATTGATGAAGCTACACGAATTGGTGCAAATCTCATTATTGCGCATCATCCTATAGTTCTTTCGGGATTAAAAAAGATAAATGGGAAAAGTTATATTGAACGAACCATAATTAAAGCTATTAAAAATGATATAGCCATTTATGCTATTCATACAAATATTGATAGTATTTTAGGTGGAGTAAATAGTAAAATAGCAGAAAAACTCACATTACAAAACACTAAAATACTCGAAACAAAATCCAATCATTTACTTAAGCTTGTTTATTTTGTTCCTTCTGAACATGCCGAAAATACTCGAAATGCTATTTTTGTTGCTGGTGCCGGACAAATAGGTAATTACGATATGTGCAGCTTTAATGTTGAGGGCAAAGGATCGTTTAGAGCAGGAGAGGGTACCGATCCTTTTGTTGGCAAAAAAGGGGAATTGCATTTTGAAAATGAGATACGTGTAGAAGTAATTTTACCTAAGCATCTGGTAAATAATGTTGTCAAATCATTGATGGAATCTCATCCATACGAGGAGGTTGCTTATGATATTTATGTACTCAAAAATGATTTCGAAGGAGTTGGCTCAGGAATTATTGGCGAATTAAAAACTGAAATGTCAGAAATGGATTTCTTAAATTTATTAAAATCGACATTTAATGCACAGGGCATCAGATATACAAAACTCCTTAATAAACCAATTAAAAAAGTTGCTATCTGTGGAGGAAGTGGTAGTTTTCTTTTAAATAAGGCAATTGGTAAGAATGCAGATGTTTTTGTTTCTTCTGATTTTAAATATCACCAGTTTTTTGATGCCGAAAACAAGATTTTAATTGCTGATATAGGACATTTTGAATCAGAACAGTTTACAAAAGAATTAATTTATGAATTACTTATAAAAAAATTCCCTAAATTTGCAATTCATTTTACCGAAGTAAATACAAATCCGATTAATTATTTATAAATATGGCTAAAGAAAAGATTAAAGCAGCTGAAGCTGATCTTACTGTTGAGGAGAAATTGAAGGCATTATATGAATTACAAACTGTTGATTCAAAAATAGATGATATTAAAAGACTAAGAGGTGAGCTTCCATTAGAAGTTCAGGATCTGGAAGACGAAATAGAAGGATTACAGACTCGTATTCAGAATTTTGAGGAAGATGTAGTTAAGCTTGAAGAATCAATAACAGCTAAGAAAAACGAAATTAAAGAATCTCAGTCTTTAATTAAGAAATATACCGAACAACAAAATAATGTTCGTAATAACCGTGAGTTTGATTCTTTGTCAAAAGAAATGGAATTTCAAAATCTCGAAATTGAACTTTGTGAAAAGAGAATGAAAGAGTTCTCGATCAAGATCAAAGAAAAACAAGAAATTATTGATGAGTCGAAAGCAATTCTTGCTGAAAGATCTGCAGATATAGAAAACAAAAGAAACGAACTGAATTCTATCACTAATGAAACGAAGAAAGAAGAAGATGCTTTGATTGAAAAATCAGAGAAAATTCTTAGTCTTGTTGAGGAACGTTTGGCAAATGCATATAAAAAGATCAGGGGAAATGCCCGAAATGGACTGGCAGTAGTTACTGTACAACGTGATGCTTGCGGTGGTTGCTTTAATAAAATACCACCTCAACGCCAATTAGATGTTCGTTCACGTAAGAAAATTATTGTTTGCGAATATTGTGGTCGTATTCTTGTTGATCCAGATATGGAAGAAGAGTTTAAATAAAACTACTTGTTAGAAGTTAAAAAGTTCCGGGCTTAGAGTTTTCTAAAAAAACTTTAAGCCCGGAACTTTTTTGTAAAAACTATAGATTCAAACTAATAATCACAACTTTTTTTACCAGCTACCACCGGCTCCACCACCTCCAAAGCTACCGCCTCCGAATCCGCCGAAGCCTCCTCCGCCACCAAATCCTCCCGAACCTGACGAGAAACTACCAAAGCTTCCACTATGACTTCTGCTCTGGTTTGCAAGCATTCCCATAGCAATCCAGAATGGTAAATTATGACCGATAGCATATTGCCGTGCTCTGCGAAATCTGCTAATAATAGAGATTATAATAATCAAAATAAATACAATGATTATTGGAAAAGGGCCTGGGCCATCAGTTCTTTTTGCATACTCATCGGCAGTAAATTCTCCTTTAGTAAGACTTATTATTGTGTTTACAGCATTATCTAATCCCTGGTAATTTTGTCCCTGACTAAAAAACGGTAAAATATCATTGTTAACTATGCGTTTTGTTATGGCATCTGGAACTGCTCCTTCGAGTCCGTAACCTGTAGCAATAAATACTTCGCCTTTCTCAGAAGCTGTTTTTGGTTTTACAAGAATAAGAATACCATTGTTTTTGCCTTTTTGACCAATACCCCACTTATCGCCAAGCTCAAAAGCATACTGCGATTTATCGTAGCCATCAAGTGTAGGAACTATAACAATTGCAATTTGTGTTGATGATTCGTTGCTGAATTGTACCAATTTGCTTTCTAATGCCTGTTGCTCCTGATTACTTAAAAAACCGGTAAAGTCATTTACAATTTTTGGTGGGTAAGGTTTTTCCGGGAAATTCTGTGAATAGCCAAAAACGCTTACTAGGGAAAGAAACCCGATAAAAACAATCTTTATTAATTTATTCATATAACTTATTTTTTTCCGAATGATATTTCATCGGACAGTTCGTTAATATCATCTTTCTGGTATGGGAAATTCTTTTTCAAGGCATCTCCGGCCATTTGTATTCCTTTGCTTAAGCCATTTGCATATTCGCCTTTTTTGAATTCTGAAAGTACATTTTCTTTTATCTCATCCCAGAAATTTTCAGGTGTTACGGCATTAATCCCAGCATCACCCAATATGGCAAACTTTCTGTCATTAATGGAAAGGTAGAACAAAACTCCATTACGGAGTTTTGTTCTATGCATTTCAAGTTTTGCAAATATATAAGCAGCTCTGTCGAGAACATCACCTGAGCAATCCGATTCAATATGTACGCGAATTTCTCCCGATGTATTCGTCTCGGCATCTTTTACAGCTTTTGTTATTTGCTGCTTTTGAGCACTATTAAAAAAATCAGATGGTTTCATTATTTTTTAAAGCTTACTTCAGGAGCCTGTTCAACATTTTCTGAAACTGCCTGAAACATTTCTTTCTTTGGAAACTCATCTTCGTCTGCAAAAATGCCTATTGCAAATTTTCTGAAAAATCCACGAATATGACGATTGTAAACTTTTACTGAATCATTGTATTTCATGCGGCCTACAGAAATACGGTTTTCTGTTCCTTCGAGCTGAGCCTGCAATTCGCTAAAGTTTTGTGTTGAACGAATTTGTGGATAAGCTTCAAATGCCAGGTTAATAGCTGTGTTGATCTCTTTACCCATTAATTCTAAGTCTTCAGGATTTTTAGCATTTACAATACCTGCTCTAGCCTGAGTAACCTTCGTTAATATGCCCATTTCGTTTTCGGCTGCACCTTTAACAGTTTCAACGAGCATTGGAACCAGGTCGGCACGTCTCTGGTATTGAGCAACAACATCGCCCCATGAGGCATTTACATCTTCCTGGTATCTTATAGCTTTGTCGTAATTTCCATTAGCCCACATAATAAAAATTATTACAACACCTGCAATAACTCCCAACGTGATAAGTACTTTTTTCATTTTTTTTAATTTTTAATTTTAGTAATCAAATGTAGTAAATTTTAATACACTTTATCAATACTCAAAATCTATGCTATTTCATAAATCAGGTAATAATGTCATAATTTATTTGCCGATTACCAATATATCTTTACAAATAACAACAATATTTGTATTTTTGACATGAAATAATTTTGAAAAATGAATTGGAAAGATTGTTATCCATATATTAATAATAATTCTTTAAGAATAAGATATCCATAGGGATTTTATAATTAGGAATTTATTTTTCTTATTGAATAGAAAAATATTTTCAATATCAAACAATTGATTTTTTTGAAAAATAATTAAAGCATAAAATATAATGAATAGAGAAGAGTTTCATAAATTAATTTTGCAAGGTATTCCGAGCGAATTACCATCACCAAAGCCCTACGATCCGGAAATAAATCATGCTCCAAAACGTAAAGATATACTAAAGAAAGAAGAGAAGAAGCTGGCACTGAAGAATGCCTTGCGATACTTCGATAAAAAATACCACGAAGTACTTGCAAAAGAATTCTTATACGAATTAGAATCCTATGGACGTATATATATGTATCGTTATCGTCCGGATTATAAGATTTATTCTCGATCTATCCATGAGTTTCCTTCAAGATCACAGCAGGCTGCTGCTATTATGGTTATGTTAAGTAATAATTTGGATTATGCTGTAGCTCAGCATCCACACGAATTAATTACATATGGTGGCAATGGTGCGGTATTTCAAAATTGGGCTCAATATTTAATTACCATGAAGTATCTTGCCGAAATGACTGATGAGCAAACATTAGTGCTTTATTCGGGTCATCCAATGGGTTTGTTTCCTTCACATAAGGATGCTCCAAGAGTTATTGTTACCAATGGAATGATGATTCCAAATTATTCAAAACAGGATGATTGGGAGCGTTTTAATGCACTTGGTGTAACTCAATATGGCCAGATGACTGCTGGTTCGTTTATGTATATTGGCCCACAAGGAATTGTACATGGCACAACCATAACTGTTTTAAATGCTGGTCGAAAAATTAGTAAGTCAGGTGAAGGCCTTGATGGTAAGTTATTTGTTACGTCGGGTTTAGGAGGAATGAGTGGCGCTCAGCCAAAAGCTGCCAATATTGCAGGTGTAGTGAGTATGACAGCCGAAGTAAATCCTAAAGCTGCTTATAAAAGACACGAGCAAGGTTGGGTTGATGAAGTTATTGCTGATGTTGATAAAGCGATAGATGCTGCATTGGAATACTGCAAAAAGAAAGAAGCTCATTCAATAGCTTTTTTAGGAAATATTGTTGAGTTATGGGAAAGATTAGAGCAAAGAAAAATAGATGTTCATTTGGGTTCTGATCAGACTTCATTGCACAATCCATGGTCGGGGGGGTATTATCCGGCTGGATTAAGCTATGATGAATCTAATAAAATGATGGCTGAAAATCCTGATCAATTTAAAAAACATGTTCAAGAATCGTTGCGCAGACAAGTAACTGCTATTAATAAGCTTTCGGCTAAGGGAATGTATTTCTTTGATTACGGAAATGCATTTTTGTTAGAATCAAGTAGGGCAGGAGCCGATATTTTAAAATCAGATGGTAAATTTAAATACCCATCATATGTTCAGGATATTATGGGTCCAATGTGTTTTGATTATGGTTTTGGACCTTTTCGTTGGGTTTGTACATCATCGAAACCCGAAGACCTTGATCTGACAGATAAAATAGCAATGGATGTTCTTGAAGAAATAGCAGCTACTGCTCCTATAGAAATTACACAGCAGATGAAGGATAATATTCATTGGATTAGCGAAGCCAAAAAGAATAAACTGGTTGTTGGTTCTCAAGCTCGAATTTTATATGCTGATTGCGAAGGAAGAACAAAAATTGCTGCTGCATTTAATAAAGCAGTAAAAGATAAAAAGATTTCTGCTCCAATTGTTTTAGGACGCGATCATCACGATGTGTCTGGAACAGATTCTCCATTCCGTGAAACATCAAATATATACGATGGTTCCCAATATACTGCCGATATGGCTATTCAGAATGTTATTGGAGATTCATTCCGCGGAGCTACATGGGTTTCTATTCATAATGGTGGTGGTGTAGGTTGGGGCGAAGTAATTAATGGTGGCTTTGGAATGGTACTCGATGGAAGTGATGATGCTGATCGTAGATTACGCATGATGCTGCATTGGGATGTTAATAATGGTATTGCCCGCCGCAGTTGGGCTCGCAATGACGAAGCTATTTTTGCAATTAAACGCGAAATGGAACGAACGCCAAATTTAAAAGTAACATTACCAAATATTGCTGATGATGCAATAATTGATAAATTGTTTTAGCATTTTAGGAGAAATTTCTTTATGTAATAATTGTTGAAAAATAAGTAAGCAGGCATTTTTGCCTGCTTACTTATTTTATTTTTTCTTTGAAAACAATCTTATTAGCCAGTTTCTTTTTACAACACCAGCTGCTTCCTCAATTTCCTTGGCTCCTTTGTTCACATTTTCTACAGCAATCTCTACGCTATCGGCAAAAGCAGTATCGTAAATTAATCGCGAAATTAAGCCTTGACCCTGATTAATTTCATCTGTAATTTTTACAAGATTATCAGAAAGGACTTTTGTTTTTTCGGTTGTATAATCAAGATTCTTACCTGCTCGGCTAAGGCTTGAGGTAAATGTAGTATCGGTAAATATTTTTCCATAAATACCTTGTCCTTTGTTTACCTGGTCAGTAATAGTTACAAGGTTTTCTGTTGATTTTTCTATGTTTTCGCCTGCTGTATATATTTTATTTGCAAAACTTGTATCAGAGAGTAGCATGCCAATAGTACCTTTCTCTTTATTTATTTTATCAGAAATGCTTGCAAAATTTTCTGTTAGAACGGCAGTCTTTTTTGCAATCGAACTTAAGTCTTTAGCAAATGATTCATCAGCAAAAAATTTCCCGAAAGCACCTTCGCCACGGTTAATTTTGTCGGTAATATCAGCAATGTTTTTTGTTATTATTGTTGTATTTAGGGTTGATGTGTTTAATTGGCGTAAAATCTTATCAATTTGGACAGCCTCAATTGTTTCCAAAATATCACCATCCTCAACAATATCTTTTGTTGGACTTCCTGAATAAATATATACTACTTTAAATCCCATAAGTCCCTCAGAAACAATCTCCATTTTGGAATCTTTTCGTATAAATTGTTTAACACTGTTTTGAATGTGAAGATTAATTTTCACTAACGAGTCATTTAGAATTTCAACTCTTGAAACCGTACCAATATTTATTCCCGAGAACCGAACATCATTGCCAATTTTTATTCCGCTTATATCTTTAAAAATACCACTTAGCATGATATTACGACTAAATATACTACCCTGACTGCCAATGTAATATATGCCCAGAATAAATATTATTATTCCTATTCCAACAAAGGAACCTAATCGAATATTAGTCTTTCTTGTATTTTTCATACCTGTATTATTTATTCAATTTTAAAGTAGGATTTTACCCAATCATTTTCAGAATTTTTAAGTTCATTAAATGTGCCTTTGGCAATAAAAACACCATCTTGCAAAATCAACATCCTATTTGATGTAATTTTTGCACAGTTAAGATCATGTGTAATAACTATTGAGGAGGCTTTGTATTTAGTCTGTATCTCTACAATCAGGTTGCTAATTTCTCTTGATGTTAAAGGATCTAAACCAGTAGTTGGTTCGTCATATAAAATGATTTCTGGTCTTAAAATTAGTGTTCGTGCAAGTCCAATTCGTTTTTTCATCCCCCCAGATAGTTCAGCTGGCATTTTATCCATAGTATCTAATAATCCAACATTTTCAAGTGCTTCATGAATTAATTCATCAATTAATTTTGGGTCTTTTATCACTTTGTTTCGACGTAATGGGAATTCCAGGTTTTCACGAACAGTCATTGAGTCATAGAGAGCATTACCCTGAAAAATAAATCCAATTTTGGTTCTTAGTTCATTAAGTTCATTGGGTTTCATTGTGGTTACTTCTTCTCCAAATACTTTGATTGATCCTTCATCGGGTTGAATAAGTCTTACAATACATTTAATTAAAACAGATTTACCGATACCTGATTTGCCTAGTACAACAACATTTTCTCCCTTTTTTACCGTCATGCTTATATCTTTCAATACCAAATTAGTATCAAAAGATTTTTTAAGATGGCTAATCTCGATAACGTTTTCGTTATTATAAAATGATGATATATTTTCTTCAGTACCCATTTTTAATTAATTGAAAATATTAAAAAGTTCAGCAAGCTGAACAGCAATTAAATCCATAATAAAAATTACAAGTGATGATATTACAACTGCTGAGTTAGCTGCTTTACCTACTCCTTCGGTTCCATTTTCGGAGTAATATCCTTTATAACAACCAATAATACCTATTGCAAACCCAAAGAAGAATGTTTTAATCGTTGCTGGTATTAAATCATAATAATGTAATGGATCGAAAGCAAGATTTACAAATAATGGAAGAGATACAAAATCTTGCAGATTAACAGCAATATATGAACCGTAAAATGAAATAAGATCTGCATATAAAACCAAAATTGGAATCATAAAAGTGGTTGCCAGTACACGTGTTACTACCAGGTATTTCATTGGATTTGTTCCAGAAACTTCCATCGCATCAATTTGCTCTGTAACTCTCATCGAACCTAATTCTGCACCAATTCCTGAACCAATTTTACCGGCACAGATTAGTGCTGTTATTACCGGACCTATTTCACGAACAATTGAAACAGCAACCATTCCCGGAAGCCACGATTCGGCTCCAAACTCAGTCATTATTGGTTTTGATTGTAGGGTTAATACCAATCCCATAATAAAAGCTGTAATTCCAATTAATGGGAGTGTACTTAATCCAATCTTATACGATTGTCTTACTAATTCTTTATGCTCATATGGTTGCCTGAATAGCTCCCTGAAGAATTGAATAGTAAATCTTGATAAGCCTCCCAGCTCGGTTAAAAAATCATGCAACCATCGAAAATCATCTTTCGATGGATCATATTCTATAGGATGAGATTTAGTCTTTCTAAATATATTGATAATATTTAGTTTCATTTTATAAAATACTGGTTCAAATAAAAAGGTAAGTTACAAATAATTACAGAATTAGAGATTAAGTTACTGTAAAATTTAAATAAAGATTTAGGTTGTTATTCAGTAAACATCAATAAGTAAGGTCGTTCAATAATGTTATGAAGTTCGGCAATTCCAATACTCCGACTCTTTCTGATAAATTCTTTACCATCAAGAAAAACAAGAATTGTTGGTACAGTAAATACTGAGTTTTGTGCTGCTACATCAGGCGATTCAATAGTATCACAATAATGCATTGTCATTAGAGGAAATTGCGTAGTAAGTAATTCGTGGATTTTTGGTTTTAGAACTTTGCAAACACTACAATTGTCGTGTGAGAAATAAATGAGCAAAGCCCTATTATCATTTATAGACGTATTAAATTCAGTGAGATTTTTAATCTGATAAATCATTAATAATTATTTGTGTTTAGCATAATAAGTGTGCATGCAACGCATACTTCAATACCTTTTTCCATAGCTAGTTGAATCAGTTCCTGATTTTCAGATCCGGGGTTAAATATTATTCTTTTGGGCGACAGACTTAAAATATAGTCGTAATATTCTTTCTGTCTTTCTGGATTAAGATACATGGTAACAGTATGAATATCGGTAAGCTTTGGTTTGCCAATAAGAATGTCTTGCCAATTTACTTGTCCTTGGCGGTTGCCAATCAAAACTGCTTCATGTCCATGACGAACAAGACTTTTAACTGCTTTATACGAAAACCTTATGGGATTTGGGCTTGCTCCTAAAACCAGTGTTTTTTTCATAGAATTTCAGAGTCTAGATTTATAGTGTTAAAAATACACTTTTTCTATGGATGTTGCAAATAAGTTGAAAGCTGGGATAAGTTTCTTTTTAAAGAGTTGAAATCTCTTTATTTATTTTTGGATAAGAACCACAGCATGTGCTGATATTCCTTCTTCGTGGCCAATAAATCCAAGTTTTTCTGTTGTAGTGGCTTTAATAGAAATTTTTTCAGAATCTTCATTGATTGTTTTTGAGAGAATTTCTATCATTTCTGGAATATATTGCTGAATCTTTGGCGTCTGTAAGCAGATTGTTGAATCAATATTTACCAAAGTGTATCCTTTTTCTTTTATAATATCGTACGTACGTTTTAGTAATAATTTGCTATCAATATTTTTAAATTCATTACTGGTATCTGGAAAATGAAAACCAATGTCGCGCATAGCTGCTGCGCCTAGCAACGCATCGCAAATGGCATGTATTAAAACATCACCATCGGAGTGTGCAACACATCCTTTAGAATGTGGTACAACAATACCTCCAATAGTTAGTTTTAAACCATCTTCGAGCCTGTGAACATCGTATCCATATCCAATTCGTAAGTTCATTTTATTTTTCTTTTTGTCGCTGCTGTCTTCGTAATTCTTGAAAATCAAGTCCTAGAGTAAAACGCATTGTTTTGTCTAGTGGGTGATTCTGATTTGCCGCAATTAAATATGAGAAATCAAATGTAAATATATTGAATTTTATTCCTATCCCAGCAGTATAATACTTCCTGTTTCCTTTTTCCTGATGTTCGTTAAAATATCCGGCACGAACAGCAAATTGCTTTGCATACCAGTACTCAGCACCAATAGAATATTTAATCTCGTGTAATTCTTCTGTTAATCCTCCTGGTGAATCGTAGAACGACTGGATCATTCCTTGTGGTACTGAAACATCCGGATCGTAACCAGCAACAATTTCTTGATTATCATCGTAGGTTGGAGGAGTAGGTACCAGAAATTTATTCAGATCGAAAGCCAGTGTAAATGAATTAAAATCATCAAGATTATACAAATAAGCAAGTCCTAGTTTCAAATTGGTTGGTAAAAAGTCTTTTTCAATTTCAGTATACGAAAGTTTTGAACCAATATTTGAGATATTTAATCCAAATGACAATGTAGAATAATATTGTCCTAATTTTATTTTTTCATTTACATAATATATTGCTACGTCTGCTGCAACTGCATTTCCTGCGCTTGTTTCGGTGCTTCCAACAAATGCTCCCCCGGTTATATCTGAACGAATATAACGGAATGCAATACCCCCTGAGATATTATCTGAAAAGCTACGAGCATAAGCAATATCAAAAGAAAACTCATTAGGACTATGAATTTGAAGAGGTTCATTCTGTTCATTTGTAAATTGAATATCACCTAAGCTAAAATATAAAAGTGTGGCTGCTACAGTTTGTCTCTGATCTATTCGTGTAAACCACGAAACATGGTAAAGGTCAATATCTCCAATAAGATTTCTAAGCCATGGAGTATAAGAAATTGCAACCCCCATATCGCTTTTTATAAATGCATATTTTGCAGGATTCCAATGCATTGAATTATAATCAGGTGATGTAGCTGCACCCACATCTCCCATTGCGCCAGCACGCGAATCGGGTGCAATTATTAAGAATGGAACCGCATATTCTATTGCTTTTTCTGACCCTGCTAAATCATTCGGATCTACCTGCCCAAAACCCTTTAAAGAGCAAATTACGAGGGTTATTAAAATTATTAATCTAAACTTATTCATCCTTATTCCTTAAAATGTAAGACTGCAAATATAAAATTATTTCAACGTTGGTTATATATTATTTCAGAATAACCAATTTTTCGATTTTTTCTGCCTTTTTACCATCGGTAGAGCGCACTTTTAACTTGTAAATATAAACTCCACGGCCAATTTTGTCCCCAAAATCATCAAGACCATCCCAAGGTACAGCATCAGAACGAAAAGCATTCGAGTTTATTATATGATGAATAGTTTTTACTAATTTGCCATTTATTGTAAATATCTGGATTAGTACTTCAAGATCTTCATTAGGCCTGTTGTGATCAAAGAAGAATTTGGTATTTTCTGTAAATGGATTAGGATAGTTAAATATATTTTTAATTGCTAAATCTGCCGATTCGGCAACTACAAAATCGATATTTTCTTCAGTAGAATTATTGTAAACATCCCAAACTTTTACTTTTAAATTATGATTACCTTCTTCCAGATGAGAGAACAAGTATTCAATTCTCCCTTTCTGATATTCGTCGGTATTCGATTCGTAATAATTATTTAAAACAATTACATTGCTCGTGTTATTATCAAGTATCGCTGTAATATCATGCCCTATTCCATTCCCGGTTGTATTAATGCCACTACTATCTATTACTATTGCATATAATTTTGGATTCTCATTAGTTACTCCTCCTGAAGCAAAATTTTCGTCATTCATATATAAGTTTATAGATGGGCCAGTATTATCAATTAATGCTGATGTTGATGACCCGCCGATAGTGAAATCTTTAAAAAAACCTTTGGCTTCAGCCTGATTGCCGGTTGCATAATAGCTAATCTTACCTGTTCCAAAACTATACGAAATATCTTTTGGTACAATGAATGTATATTTAAAGCGCCCATTGGATATTGTTGCTCTTCCTTTATAAATAATATTATCTTGTAATTTAAAATCCATGGGTGTTTCACCACTATTGCCCAAGGTTGTTATGTTTCTTGATTTATCAAGTACTAATGGATATACAATTCCATTAAAATCAGAATCGAAAATATTATCTTGATTAGTAATATAGCCCGAAATTGTAACTTTTGTCAATGCTTTAAGAGTATCGGTGTACTCCAGCACATTTTTACCATTTATTGAATCTGTAATTATATTGTATGCTGGGATTGGGATTTTTAATGCAGGATCGCCCAATAATGTGAAATTTCTCTTATTATTTCCAGTGCCTGATGCATTTTTTGCAAGCCTTATAATATCTCCCAAAGCATAATAATTCCCTTTATAATCTTTCTCAAAAACATAGTTAAAGAAATTATTATTTAGAACAAAATTTGGACTTGAATACACCAATCTTGTGGTTGAAAGTAATGCTATTCCTCCTCCATCGGGATTGAGTAGGACCAACTCTCCTGCCGATGAAGTTGAATGATCGTCAAATCGGCTAAACTCGCAAGTGGCGGTCATAAAAATTGTAAGTCTGTTAATGTTTTTCCATGAGTTAATATTATCGATAGTTAATATTCGTTCGTGTGCCAAACCAGTTTCTCCACCATGTCCGGTATAATTAAATAATAAAGTACCATTATTAACTACTTCATTAATTAGGCGATTTACTTCAGGATAACTTTCGTCTATTGCAGATGATACCTGAGGAAAAGCATCCAAATATATTTTTTTAATGAAAAAGTGCTGATAGGTTGTATCAACAAGCGTTGCGAGTTTATCTGCATCTATCATATGCAGGTTATTGTCTTCATCATCACCAATAAAACAAATTGAATTTAGCCAGTTACCCAAGTTTGATGTATTTGTATATGAATTTATTTTATTTACAATAGCTTGTGCTTCTGACGATGATTGTACTGGAAAGCGACCAATACCAATATCTACTAAACCAGAGTTTAATTCTTCTACATTATCGGTTGGATCAAGTAGTCCAAAAAAATCATCTGTTACAAATGAAGTTGTTGGGTTTAAAGAATTTATTGATTGATAGGTGGGAATATAATTTGCTCTAGAAGTAGAAATCGATTTGTGATCATACGATCCATCACCTAACAACAAAAGGTATTTCAATGTATCGGTTGTTGATGGCCGATTGTAAATCATGCGTACAAAGTTTCTTATGGCTGTTGCATCTGGAGTGCCAGACGAAAATTCATTATAAATTTGTTCGGGTGTTACAACAACAACCGAAAGATTATCATGAGATTGATGAAACTCCGCAACCTGATTTGCTTGTAATAAAAAATCAGGATGACTCACTATAACCATATCTCTATGATCAATTGCATGCAGGTTTTGATTATTTATTAGATCATCATTTATTACGGATAAAAACTCACTATTATTAAATGCTATAAATTCATTTAATCCGGGTTGTACTGTAAGCTTGAATTTAACCGAGTTGTCTGTTTGTAAGGCTGATAGCGTAAGATTGGTAGGCTGAACAGGGTTAGTTGTGTTCCATATTCTGGTTGAGGAAGTTGCATTTTGAAGAGTAAATTCAATTGTTTTTGGAAAGGCATCATTGTTAAAATATCTGAATAGCAGCTGATTGCTATTCATTCGAAGTTGCCGTTCTCCATTAATTGTTATAAAATTGAGCCATCCTTCCGAAGAGGCCGATGGTTTATTATATGTTATTTGCAAAGGGATTAAATCTGCATTACTTGTAAATGAAGCTGTTGAATTTACAATATTTGCATGATTTGATGTAAATGAGCTTAAATTTACTAAAGGAATAGACACAGTTAAAATAGTTGTGTTGCCCGATAGTACAGTAAAACTCGAATTGCTTCCGGAACGTGCTGCAAGACTTGTTTTAATCCTTACAGGTGAGGTTTTTATCAAATTTGGAAAGCTAAAATCAAAATTGTAAGTAGTAGTTATATCAAAGTTTTCTCCAAGCCACAACTGCCCTGATTTTAAGAGATTCTCTTTTTCTTTCTCAGAGTGCGTAAAATCGGTAAATTGGGTTACATATTCTGTAATGGCTTCTGATGGTGATAACAAGTTTGATACTGTATTTATTATGCCAACATCTGTGGTTAAAAAATAATAATTATAATCGGCATAAATGTGAGTATTCATATTATAAAACCCAGTTGGAATATCATATTCCCATTGATGCGGACCTCTTCCAAAAAATAATATGTGATCTCCTTGATTAAAGATACCATCACTACCATTTTCAAAATATATTGCATTCTGCTGCAAATCATCTTGACAAGGATCTGTATTCGAAACAGGTAAAATTGCAGAAGAGTTTCCAAAAACTTTAATGTTTTCGGGATTTGTAAATCCCATGCTAACTAATTCGGAATATGTAATTTTATAAACTCCATCATTGTTTAGCTTTATTTTAAACCATTTGCCATTTTTTAACACCGATTCCGATTGAAAGGCAGTTTTATAATCAATCTTGGTATGCTGTTCTGGCAATTTATTAATCGTAAGTTTGAATGCCGTTACTTTCTCAATTTGTCCTGCAGAATTAATTATTAATGGTAAAAAACTAATTGCTAAATGAGGCTTTTGTCTGATATATTGGATTGTATAATTAAGGTTTACCGTGGATTGGATTTGCTGATTTTTTCCAATTAATCTTAATTCATCAATTGAAAGAGGTTCAGTTTTTATAACTGAAATTTCTGGTTTAATTTCAGAAGAGTTAATTTTTACTAATTCATAGTATATTGGTAAATATCCATAACTTTCTGAGTAAGTTGCACCAGAAAAATACAAAAAGGATTTTTGATCTATATTACGATCTGTAAAATCATAATAATATGAAGTCGATCGTGGTTTTTCCCAAGAGATATTTCTCTCTATTATATTTTGAGATATTGTTAAGTAGCTAGAAAACAGAAATAAGGAAAAAATAATTAATGATTTCATGAAAAAAATGTTTTTACAAAGAAACAAAACTTTGAATAAAGTACTATAAATATAATGTGAATCGTTTGTTTATAATTAATCAGACAGAAAACGGTCATTTTTTGCTCAATATTGTAATTTTGTTCATTAATCAGGTATAATATTTATTTTGCTCATGCGAAAATCTTTATTTATTGTTTTATTTTTCATAAATCTTCAAGCATTGTTTTCGCAGGATGTTGAATTTTCGCAATATTATGCTAATCCACTTTATCTAAATCCTGCATTTGCCGGATCAGATGATATGTCAAGAATTTCGTTAAACTATCGCACAATGTTGCCAACTTCTTTTGGTGATTATTCTACCTATAGTGCTTCATATGATCAGTATCTCGAAGGAATCGGAGGTGGTTTGGGTTTTCAGATTATGAATGACAGACAAGCACAAGGAGCAATAAATGCATTAAATATTAATCTTTTGTATGCCTATCACTTTCAGCTGCGCAAGCAGTGGTCCTTTAGTCTTGGATTGCAGGTCGGATATAATATTAATAGTGTTAATACGCAAAATATGGTATTCCCCAGTATGATCGATCCAGCAAATGGAGTAACCGAAGAAAATATCGAAACAGGAATTGATCAAAAGAAAATGTTTTTTGATTTCTCTGCTGGTGTCCTTAGTTGGTATAAGAACTATTATTTTGGTTTTTCGGTTGATCATTTAACAAAACCTGTTTCGTCATTAGGAACAGTTTATAATGGAGTTATAGGTAGAAAATACACTCTCCATGGAGGAGTTGAAATACCTTTTTTTAATAGTATGGGAAGAACGGATATAACCTTATCACCGAATTTAATTTTTCAACTTCAGGATGATGCTACAAGAATTAATTTGGGAATATATCTTAATAAAAAAATAGTAACAGCAGGTCTTTGGTTAAAGACAAATACACAATTTAATTTGACCGGAGCCGTTCTAATGTTTGGTGTTACCGGTGATTATTCTAGTTTTGCATATAGTTATGATATTCCTTTTTATTTAGGAGATTTAAGTAGTGTAATTTCTGGTTCGCATGAGGTAACCTTTTTATACAAATTCAAGTATAAAAGCAAAAGAAAAAAAATGCAGGCAATAAAATGTCCTAAAATTTAGTTATATTTGTAGCTTATAGTTATGTTACGTATATAAAAATTATTATATTTGAAATAAAAAAAATATAACCATGAATGTAAAAATTAACATTTCTACCTTATTTCTAGTTGGTTTGTTAACAGTATCAGGTTGCGGCCTAACCGGTGGTGGAGGCGCAAAAGTGGATCAAGCTAATTCATCTACAACTGGTTGGGAATATAACAATCCAGACAATGGAGGATTCGAAGTTATTCACGATTATTACGATCAACCTGGACCAGGGCTAGTTATGATCGAAGGTGGTTCCTATACTATGGGCCGTACGGAACAAGATGTTATGTATGATTGGAATGCAGTGCCACGTAGAGTTACTGTTTCATCTTTCTATCTTGATCAGACAGAAGTTCGAAATGTTGATTACAGAGAATATTTGCACTGGATTCGCCGAGTATTTGTTGATTATCCAGATGTTTACAGAAATGCATTGCCTGACACATTGGTTTGGAGAAGCCCATTGGCATATAATGAACCATATGTTGAATATTATTTCCGTCATCCTGCTTATAATCAATATCCAGTTGTTGGCGTAGATTGGTTACAGGCAAATGATTATTGTTTGTGGAGAACCGACAGAGTAAACGAGATGAGATTAATCGAAGAAGGAATACTCGAAGTAGATCCAAATCAAGTTGGTAGAGAAAACTTTAATACAGAGGCTTATCTAGCAGGACAATATGAAGGTTTGGTTAAAGAAAACAAACCATCCCTTGATCCTAATGTTGAGAGTAGAACAGTTACTTTAGAAGATGGTATTATTTTGCCAAAATATAGACTCCCAACAGAAGCTGAGTGGGAATTTGCTGCAGTTGCACTTATTGGTATTACTTACGACGAAAGAATATACGAACGTAGGTTATATCCATGGGATGGACACAATGTTCGTAACCCAAATGGAAAAGATAGAGGTGTAATGATGGCTAACTTTAAACGTGGACGTGGTGATATGATGGGTACTGCCGGTGATCTTAATGATAATGGATCAATAACAGTTCCTGTTACTTCTTACTGGCCAAATGATTATGGATTATATTGTATGGCCGGAAACGTAAATGAATGGGTAGCTGATGTATATCGTCCTTTATCTCATGAAGATATGAGTGATTTTAGACCATTCCGAGGGAATGTATTTGAAACACTGGAGAAGAATGAAGATGGTAGCGTAATGGCAAAAGATAGCCTTGGAAGACTTAAGAAAAGAGTTGTTACCGAGGAAGAAGCTGCCGGTAGATATAATTATCAAAAGGCTGATTACAGAAACTATTTAGATGGTGATATCACTTCTCGTGCTGATTTTGAGAATCAGGATGAAGCTACAAGAGGTGCTACTTCTACTGGTGAAATGTATTCGAAAGAAGAAGGAGATTGGGGTTCAATGATTACAGATAAAGTTAGAGTTTATAAAGGTGGTTCATGGAGAGATAGAGTTTATTGGTTAAATCCTGCAACTCGTAGATTCCTTGACCAGGAAGAAGCTCGCGATGACCTTGGTTTCCGTTGTGCAATGACTGAAGTAAGCAGTCCTGGAGGAAAAGGAAGATAATAATTAAAAAATAAAATATTGACAAAAACCTCATTTCTGATGAGGTTTTTTTATTAAAACCTATATATGCAAATAGAACAATTATATGATGTATTTATTAAACATCCAATAATATCTATTGATAGTAGAATTATAAGTAAAGATTGCTTATTCTTTGCTTTAAAGGGAGATCGGTTTAATGGTAATCAATTTGCTGAAAAAGCGATTGAAATTGGCGCTGCTTATGCTATTATCGATGAAATTGAATATGCCAAGAACTCAAGGTTTATCTTAGTAAAAAACGTATTAGAAACACTCCAAGAGCTTGCAAATTACCATCGAAAAAAACTAAAAGTTCCTATACTTGCAATTACAGGAACTAATGGAAAAACAACCACTAAAGAACTGGTTTCTTCTGTTCTTAAACAAAAGTACAGACTGATATATACTCAAGGGAATCTGAATAATCATATTGGTGTGCCCTTAACGCTGTTATCAATGAAAGATGATACAGAATTTGGGGTGGTTGAAATGGGGGCTAATCATATGAATGAGATTATGCAGTTATGTAAAATTGCAGAACCTGATTTTGGTTTAATTACCAATATCGGAAAAGCTCATTTGGAGGGTTTTGGATCATTTGAGAATATAATTAAAACAAAAAGTGAACTCTATAATTACCTAAATAATTCAGGGGGAACTATATTTTATAATGCCGAAAATAGTATACTAAGTGAACTAGTTAAATCAGCCAATACTAAAATAATTCCTTACGGGGATAATAACAATTCATCTGCAACAGGAATAATTACAGCGTCTAATCCATTTATTAATGCTAAAATTACTCAGGGAGATAATACCAATGATATATCAACAAAGCTTATAGGAAATTACAACCTTGAAAATATTTTAGCCGCAGTATGTGTTGGTACTTACTTTGGTGTTAAAAATGAATTAATAGGCAAAGCAATCGAAAATTATATTCCTTCAAACAATAGGTCTCAGTTTATTAAATCTAAATTGAATAATATTTTCCTCGACGCTTATAATGCTAATCCCACAAGTATTGAAGCATCTTTGTTGAACTTTATAGAGATGAAAGTTGAGAACAAGTGTCTGATTTTGGGCGATATGCTTGAATTAGGTTCAGAAGCAGTTAAAGAGCATGAAAGGGTTCTTGAAATTATTAAAGATTCTAATTTCCAAAAGATTATATTGGTTGGCGATGTTTTTTCAAAAATAAATTCACCGGCCAATTACTTTAAGTTTATAAATGTTAATCAAACAATTCTTTGGTTAGAAAAGAACAAAATTGTTAATTCAAATGTTCTAATAAAAGGATCAAGAGGAATTCAGCTCGAACGAATTGTTGATTATTTATAAATAAATAAATTATGGGAAATAGAATAATGGACCCAATTGTTGGTAAATTAATGGGTTTGAGATATAAATCACATCCATGGCATGGTGTGGATGTTGGTAAAGATGCTCCTGAAATAATTACTTCTTATATTGAAATGGTTCCTACCGATACTGTTAAATATGAGGTTGATAAAACAAGTGGATATTTAAAACTTGACAGGCCACAAAAATACTCAAATGTAGTTCCTGCTCTCTATGGTTTTATTCCTCAAACATATAGTGGAGAGAGAGTAGCACAATTAAGCGCTGATAAAACAGGGATTAAAGATATTAGGGGCGATGGTGATCCAATAGATATATGTATTCTTACCGAGAAAGAGATAACACACGGTGATATTTTGGTTATGGCTCGTCCGATTGGGGGTTTTAGGATGATAGATGGGAGTGAGGCTGATGATAAGATAATTGCTGTTTTGAATAATGATGCTGTATATGGAAATTATAAAGATATTTCTGATTGTCCTCCTTTGGTGATTGATAGATTAATGCATTATTTTTTAACTTACAAAGATTTGCCTGGCAATAAAGCGAACACAGAAATTACGCATACTTATAATATAGTTGAAGCACATGAAGTTATTAAACGCTCGATGGAAGATTATAAAGATCGTTTTATAAACCTGAATAATATGCTTTCGATTTAATAGTTAGAAACGAAGCTGGCTAAAAAACTTTTTCTTGTTGATAAAATAATCAAAAACGATACTCCTATTATAGATTTCTTTGAGCTGAACTACTTTTGATTGTTCAATAATCTCTTTTCGTTTTTGTTTTAAGTCAGGCAATGATTTATAAAAGTGTAAATGAGCTTTAATAACTGCATTGAAACTCGAAAAAGACAGTTTTGCCAAGAAAAGAGCAGAAGAAATCCCATCAAGCAACAATCGTTTAAACAGCGTAAGCTTAAAGTTTTTCGTTGGTAGGTTCTTATATAATAGAAATAGGTTATTCCGGTAATTAAGGTAAAGCTTAAATGGATTATTATTTGGTAGAGTTCCACCGCCAACATGATAAACAATAGAATTTGGACAACAAACTATTCTGTGGCCAAGATTCTTAAGACGCCAACAAAGATCAATTTCCTCCATATGAGCAAAAAAATCATCATCGAAACCACCAACCTGTTTATATAAATCACCTCTAATTACCATGCAAGCTCCGGTAGCCCAAAAGATATCTATTACATCATTATATTGACCAGAGTCTATTTCAACAGTTCCAATAATCCTTCCACGACAAAAAGGATATCCATATTTGTCTATGAACCCACCTGCTGCACCAGCATATTCAAATTCATTGCGATTATTTATTGACCTTATTTTAGGCATAACTGCCGCAACATCCAAATTTGAATCTAATAATTCAGTTAATGGATTAAGCCAGTTTGGTGTAACTTCAACATCAGAATTTAAGAGAACAAAATATTGCGCATCTACTTGTGATAAAGCTCTATTATACCCACCTGCAAATCCATAGTTTTTATCAAGAATTATTTGCCTTATTTCTGGGTAATTTAAATTTAAGAAAGCTATTGAATCATCTTTAGAATCGTTATCCGCAATAATAATTTCTGAATCGGTATTTCTTGAATTGTTTATTAAAATTGGCAGAAACTCAGATAAGAATTTCTTGCCATTCCAGTTTAAAATTACGATTGCTGTTTTTGCCATTACCTATTTAGTTTACGTTTGCGTTTCCAGCGGTTATGAGACCAAAGCCAATATTCAGGTTTTTCTTTGATTATTTCTTCAACCCAACGAATATATGTTTCTGTTATTTCAAATTCCTTGTATTCTAATGGGTTTTCTATTACTTTGTCTATAATCATCTTATACTTTCCTCTTTTAATTTTTTGAAGATAGGTAAAGATTAAAGGGGCATTAATTTTTTTTGCAATTTTTTCGGGGCCAAGAAAAATGGCTGATTCCTGGTTTAAAAATGGAGTCCAATAATTGCTGCTGGCTTTTGGTGGCCGTTGGTCTGCAATTAACCCAATCATTACATAATTTTTATCTTTGTCGTATTGCAGGATAGTTCTGAATGCATCATTCATTGATACAGGGATTGCACCAAATTTGGTTCGCATGTTGTAAAATTCTCTGTCGTAGTTTTTGTCGTTAAGGGGTTTGTAAATCCCTAAAACAGAATGTGGTGAAAGCAATGGCAGAGTGAAATAAATCTCCCAGTTGCAATAGTGCGCAGTTACTATGATAATATGTTTGTCTTGATTAAAAATGTTTGTAGCCAAAGCAATGCATGACTCAAAGTCTATCATTGTTTTGATTCGTTCCGGAGTCATCCTTATAAATGCAATATTCTCAATAAAAATATCACTTAAGTGATGATAGAATTTAATGGCAATTTGTTTTATTTCAATTTCAGATTTTTCTGGAAATGCGTTCCTTAGATTTTTAAAAACTGTTTTTTTTCTATATCCTAAAATGTAAAAAATAAATATATATACAATATCGGCTACTGCATACATAACAAAATTGGGTAGTCGGCTTAATAACCAACTAAGTATGCGAAAAAGGAAAAATCCAAATTGTTTCATTTTTTTGTTTATCTCTCCATAAATTGTTTGACAGAAACTAAAAACTCATCAAATACAAAATTATTACATGCTACAATTTCTTTTCCAAATATATAATTTTTTTCACCTTTAAAATCAGAAACCTTACCACCAGCTTGTTGAACTATAAATGCCCCAGCAGCAACATCCCATGGACTAAGGCTGTATTCATAAAATGCTTCAAATCGCCCACAGGCGACGTAAACAAGGTCGGTGGCGGCTGAACCTAACCGTCGAACACCATGAGAATTTACCATAAAAAACTCCAGTGATTCAAGAAAAGGTTTTATTCTTTTATAATCATAGTAGGGGAAACCTGTTGCAATCAGACTGCTTTTCAGGTCTTTTTTATCGGATACTTTTATTATTTCACCATTTAAAAAGGCAGGACTATCATGCCATGCATAAAAACATTCATCAAGGCTAATTTCGTAGACAACACCCAAAATAATTTGATCATTTTCCATTAATGCAATGCTAATGGCATAAGGTGGTAATCCATGAATAAAATTGGTGGTTCCATCTAGCGGGTCGATAATCCAATTATACTTTTCTCCTTTTTTTGTCGACGTATTTTCTTCAGCAATATAACCAGCTTCAGGAAGAATTTTACTTAAGCCATCAACAAGTTTTTGTTCAGCTGTTTTGTCAACATATGTAACGAAATCATGAATGCCTTTAACTTCTATGTGTATATTTTTATTTGATGTGCGTTCGGTTTTAATAAATAACCCAACTTCTTTCGAAAGGCTGCAAACCTGATTGCAAATGTGTTCTAAATTCATTTTATTTATTGTTTTATTATTTTATTATTATGTGTCTATGGTACTTAATTTATAAGGCTATTTTAGCTATAAATATTTCGTGCATAATAGCACTATTTTTTCTATTTAATGATATGTATAAATATTTTGTTCCTAATGGCACAAAACTTAATTTCTTACTAATTAATGGATAAATCTGTCAGGTATTAGGTATTTGTAACAAATATAATGGTTTTTCAATAAGTCCATTTAAGGATGAAATTTAATTCGTTTTAATAATTACATGAATATAATTTCCATATTTCCCGAAGGAGCAATTGATATTAATTTTACCTTTTTTATTTGACCAATCAGCGATTTATCATATTTTGTCTCAACTTTTATATAATTTTCTGTAAATCCAAAAATATTTCCGTCTTTATTCGAAGATTCAAATAGTACTTTTGCGTAAGTATTTATATGCAGGTTATAAAAATCTTCATGCTTTTTATTTGCTAACTCATGCACAACTTTGCTTCGCACAGTTATTACACTTTTAAGAACTTTATTATCCATTAAAGCTGATTTTGTATTTCTTCTTTCTGAATAAGAAAATACATGATAGAAAGAAACTGGCAAATGCTCCAAAAAACTATAGGTTTCTTTAAATAGATCATCTGTTTCACCAGGAAAACCAACAATTACATCGACACCAATAAAAGCATTAGGCATTAATTTCTTTATAGTCAATATTCGTGATTCAAAAAGCTCCCTGTTATAACGGCGCTGCATCTTTGCAAGAATCGTATTGCATCCCGACTGCAGTGGTATATGAAAATGATGTAATATCTTTTCTGATTTGGAAACGTGTTCAATAATTTCATCTGTTAATAAATTTGGTTCAATAGATGAAATGCGAATACGCTCAATACCTTCAACTTTTTCTAGATTTTTAACTAGCTCGAAAAATGATTCCCCAGTTGATTTTCCAAAATCCCCGATATTTACTCCAGATAGAATAATTTCTTTGATACCTGTAGCTGCAATTTTTTGAGCTTCCTCAATAAGTTCCTGAATGCTTTTATTTCTACTTTTGCCTCTTGCCATTGGTATTGTGCAATAAGAACATGAATAATCGCAGCCATCCTGAACTTTTAAGAATGATCGTGTTCTATCGGCTTCTGAGTGCGATGAATCAAAGGTTTCTACTTTCTCAATTTCGCAGGAGTATATAAGTGGTTGCCTATTTTTATCTAATTCGTTAAGATGTTCAATAATATTAAATTTTTCCTGTGTTCCTAAAACCAGGTCGACACCAAGGTTCGAAGCAATTTCTTCTGGATTAAGTTGTGCATAACAACCAACCACTGCTATAAATGCATTTGGTGATTGATTTTTAATTTTGTGTACAATTTGTCTACACTTTTTATCGGCCTGATCAGTAACTGAGCATGTATTTATTACATAAAAATCGGCATTCGAATTAAAATTAACTACTTCGAAACCTTCATCTTTAAATCTTCTTGAAATGGTTGATGTTTCAGAAAAGTTAAGTTTGCAACCCAAGGTATGAAAAGCAACACGGTTTATATTATTATTTGGTATACTCATCTGCAGTAAAACATAAAACTGCAAATTTATGTTATTTTATTAATGAATTACCATTCCGACGATAGTCAAAATATATTTGCTTTACAATACCATCGGCAATACCAAATTTTGGAACAATAATTTCCTGAGTACCCGACCATTTAATAATTTTAAATAATAAGTCGGATGCAGGAACAATAACATCAGCTCTATCGGGATTTAACCCAAGAATTTTTATCCTGTCGTTATAACTATATGATTTAATTAGGTCTGAAACAGTTTTTAATGTTTTTACTGGCAAAGGTTTTCCTTCTTTTTTCCCGGATATTTTTAAAAGTTTGTTTATGTTTCCCCCAGAACCAATTAGCTCAATATTTTTGTATTTATTTTTAATCTCATTCAGGAATTTCTTAAGAGAGCTAAATTCGCTCATTTTGTAAGTTTCATTTAACAAACGTATAGTTCCTATATTAAATGAATGCGATGCAACAATTGCGGAGCCAGAGAAAAGCGTAATTTCTGTACTTCCACCACCAATATCTACATACATATAGGAGTGTTTTGTATCTAACGACTCATCAATTCTATTATTAAAGATTATTTCGGCTTCAGTTTTTCCATCAATTATTTCGATAGTTATGCCAGATTCTTTTTTAATTTTTTTTATAACCTTGGCGCCATTTTCTGCTTCGCGCATTGCTGATGTGGCGCAGGCTCTGTATCTTACAACATCTTGCACTTTCATGAGATTGTAAAATGCAATCATTGTTTGAGTTAATTTCTCAATACTTTTATCACTGATTTTTCCATTCGAAAAAACATCGGTTCCCAAACGTACTGGTACGCGAATAATTGAAGACTTCTTGAAAATTACTTCTTTGTCGTCTTCAATAACATTTGTAAATAGCAACCTTACTGCATTTGTACCAATATCAATCGCTGCGAATTTTAATAATTTCAAAATCTAGGTTTTATTATTTCTTTGGATGATTAAAAAGATATTCAGTTGGTTTTATTTTTATTATATCACTCCACGTATTGGTTTCAAATTTTAGTGCAACTAAACCCGATGTTGGGATTTCGTCTATTTTATCTTGTAAAAAGTAATTGGCTAAGTCAGTAAATGACGGATTATGACCAAATAGCAATAATGAGTTAATTGTTTTATCAGTTTTCATGATTATTTCAAGGCATCTATCAATGGATGACATATATAAATCATCATTTACATTTATTGCATTCAATGGATATTTTAAAACACGGGCAAAGATCATTGCTGTGTGCAAAGCTCTGATTGCAGAACTGGAAATAATAAGTTGAGGTATTTCTTTTTTCTGCATCAGCATGGATGCCATTTTATAGCTGTCGTTCACACCGCGTTCCTTTAAAGGTCTTTCGTAGTCGGGCACATTCGTAAAATCCTGGTTCGATTTTCCGTGCCGTACAATGTATAAATGCTTATAAGCTGTCATAACAAAATGTTTAATTAAACTCAGATTTAATTCTTTTAACAACCATCGTCAAGTTATCAAATATTTCTTTATTCTCAAACCTAAGTACTTTAATTCCCATTAAAGCTAAATGAGAATCTCTTTCTTTATCTTTTTCAATTCCCTCCTGGGTATAGTGTTGATGTCCATCTAATTCTATGACTAATTTTTCGGCAGGGCAATAAAAATCAGCAATATAATGTCCTTTGCTGTGTTGTCTTCTGAATTTTCTTCCGTTAAGGTTTTTATCTATTAATATATTCCATAGAACCCTCTCCGCGTCTGTCATATTATTTCTTAAATACTGACGAGTCTCCTTTAAATATTTTAGATTAAAAATTTTTGTGGTCATTTTGTTTTTTTGACCCCCAGCCCCCTTAACAAGGGGGTGAAACAGGGCATATTTGATTTGTAATAGAGTTAAAGCCCCTTTTTAAGGGGTTGGGGTTAATAACTATAATAAATTACTAGCCAACTCTGCCAGATAACTTCTTTCTCCTTTTACAAGATTTACATGGGCAAAAATATCTTGTCCTTTCATTCGGTCAGCTAAATAGCTTAATCCATTTGATTTCATATCCAGGTAAGGAGAATCAATCTGATGAATATCACCTGTAAATACCATTTTAGTTCCTTCGCCAGCACGTGTAATAATAGTTTTTATTTCGTGAGGAGTAAGGTTTTGAGCCTCATCAACAATAAAGAAGGAGTTTGATAAGCTTCGACCTCTGATATAAGCCAATGGGCTTAATACTAATTTCTCAGCTTTTAGCATTTCTTCAATCTGCATATACTCCTTGCTTTGTGCTTTAAACTGATTTTTAATTACTGATAAGTTATCGAATAAAGGTTGCATATAAGGAAGGATTTTTTCTTTTACATCGCCTGGCAAGAAACCCATATCTCTGTTTGCTAATGGAACAATTGGCCGAGCAAGTAATATTTGGTTAAATTTCTTTTCCTGATGAAGAGCTGATGCCAATGCTAATAATGTTTTTCCTGTTCCTGCTTTTCCTGTTAAGGCAATGAGCTGAATTTCTGGTCTGTTAAGCGCGTCAATCGAAAATGTTTGTTCTGCATTTCTTGGTTCAATGCCATAAGTCCTATGTTTCTCAACCCGTTCCATTAATTTGGTAATAGGATTGTAATGTGCCAGAGCAGATGATTTTTGTCCCTTTAAAATGTAGTATTGATGTGGTTTTGGTTTAAGTTTAAACTCAGTAATTGAAATACCATCATGTAATTCGTAGAATTTTGAAATAAGTGCATCGTCAATACTATCGACTGTTTCAATATCCTTATGTATTTGTTCTAAATCGGCAACCTTATCAGTGGTATAATCTTGCGCCATAATTCCCAGCGACTTAGCTTTCATACGCAAGTTTATATCTTTACTAACCAAAATAACCTGTTGAGGTTTTTTCTTCTCACTAACATGTTCAGCAATTGCCAAAATTCTGTGATCTGGAGTAGGTTCAGGGAAAGATGCTTTTAATTGATCAGAAAATGGTTTTCCTGTTTCAATAGATAATTTACCCAAACCCTTGCCTAATTCTTTTCCTCCATTAAATAAGGTGTCACCTGAAAGTTTATCAAGCTCACGTGTAAACTCACGGGCATGAAAGTTTATAAGGTCATTGCCTTTTTTTAAGTAATCAAGCTCTTCTAATACCACAATTGGTAAGACAATATCGTTTTCCTGAAAATTATATAGACATGTATAATCGTGCAAAATAACATTGGTATCGATTACAAAGATTTTTTTATTCTTTTTCATTTGGTTATTTTTTGAGTAATTACATATATAACTTAAATTTCGTACTAATTTAACGAATTATTCTTTTAATCATTATTAAACTATTATTAATTTAATTATGGAAATTCTTGAAGGAATCATAACTCGAAGAAGCATAAGAAAATACACCAATCAAAAAGTAAATAGCGATCAGGTGCAGACGCTTATTAAGGCAGGAATGTATGCTCCGTCGGCACAAAACCAACAACCATGGCACTTTATAGTGATTACCGACCAGGTTATTTTAGCTAAGATTGCTACTATTCATCCTTATGCAAAGATGTTAACCGAAGCACCATTAGGTATTATGGTTTGTGGCGACGAAACACTTGAACTTAGCACTGGATATTGGGTGGTTGATTGCTCAGCTGCTACCCAAAATATTTTATTGGCAGCACATGGTCTGGGTCTTGGTGCTGTTTGGTTAGGGTTGCATCCACGAGAAGAAAGAAAACAGGCAATTAGGGATTTGTTTAAACTGCCCAAACACATTCAGCCACTTTCCCTTATTTCTATTGGATATCCCAATGAACATAAACATACACCCGATCGATTTAAGCCCGAAAGAATACATTATAACATATGGTAATTTGCATTGATTTATGTTATTTTGCCAAAAGTTGTAAATAACATGAATTATAAAGAAACACTTGATTGGCTTTTTAGTCATTTGCCAATGTATCAGCGTATTGGGCAGGCAGCATATAAAGCCGATTTGATAAATACTATTGTGTTGGATAAATATTTTAATTATCCACACAGGCAGTTTAAAAGTATACATATTGCCGGCACCAATGGCAAAGGATCGGTTTCGCATGTGTTAGCCTCGGTTCTGCAAGTTGCAGGGTACAAAGTAGGACTTTATACATCTCCACACTTAAAAGATTTTAGAGAACGTATAAAAATTAATGGACAAATGATTCCTGAATCGAATGTGATTGATTTTGTATCAAATCACAGGAAGATATTTGAAGATATTAAACCATCTTTTTTTGAAATGACAGTAGCTATGGCATTTGATTATTTTGCCCAAAGTAAAGTTGATGTTGCAATAGTTGAAGTGGGTATGGGTGGTCGACTTGATTCTACAAATATAATTACACCCAATTTATCTGTTATTACAAATATCGGTTACGATCATACAGTTTTTTTAGGCGATACGCTTGAGAAAATAGCCGGAGAAAAAGCAGGAATCATTAAATCAGGAATTCCTGTGGTTATTGGCGAAACGCAATCCGAAACAGAACAAGTATTTATAAAAACTGCAACAGAAAAAGGCTCCAGAATTGAATTTGCTGATCAATATTACAAAACAGAATACTCAATGCAAACCATTGCCGGTAAGCAATCTTTTAATATTTCATTAAACGATAAAATTGTATATGCCGATCTTCAAATTGATTTGTTGGGAATATATCAGCGAAAAAATATTATCACTGTTTTGCGATCGATTGATTTATTAAATGAGAAAGATTACCAAATTGATTTTGAGTCAATATATAAAGGGATTTCAAATGCATCAAAAAGTACAGGTTTGTTTGGTCGATGGCAGATAATAAATCAAAATCCATTAATTGTTTGTGATACAGGACATAATTTCGAAGGTTTGAGTTATGTGGTTGATCAGATAAAAAATACACCATATAAGAATTTGCATATGGTTTTTGGAGTTGTTGATGATAAAAACGTTGATAAAGTAATGGATATACTTCCAAAAGATGCTATGTATTACTTTACAAGAGCTTCTATACCCAGGGCTCTTAATCAAGATTTATTAAAACAAAAAGCAATAAAGTATGGTTTGAGAGGCGAATCTTATCCTAAAGTTTCTATTGCAATCGAAAATGCAAAAAAAAATGCAGGAGTTAATGATTTGATTTTCATTGGCGGAAGTACATTTGTGGTGGCTGATGCAATATGATTTTTTAAAAAATTTGAAATAAATTTTTGCAGATTAAAAAAGAGCATTATATTTGCAACACTTTTAAAGAAAATAATTCTTACATATTTTGGGAGATTAGCTCAGCTGGTTCAGAGCACCTGCCTTACAAGCAGGGGGTCACTGGTTCGAACCCAGTATCTCCCACAAACGAAGCAGTCAATAAATGACTGCTTTTTTTTATGAAAAAATTTCATCTATATATACTACATTCAGGAACTTTAGATAAGTTTTATATTGGATATACATCAAATCTTATTGAAAGATTAAGAAAGCATAATTCAAATCATAATGGTTTTACAGGAAAAGTAAATGATTGGAAAATTGTTTATTGGGAGGAATTCTTTTCAAAAGAACAAGCTTATGCACGAGAGCGAGAGATTAAGAAATGGAAAAGCAGAGATAGAATAAAAGAATTAATAAACAAATATGGTTCAGAGCATCCCGACTTTTAAGTCGGGAGGGTCACTGGTTCGTCCCGATAGTTATCGGGACCAGTATCTCCCACAAACGAAGCAGTCAATAAATGACTGCTTTTTTTATGAAAAAATTTCATCTATATATACTACATTCAGGAACTTTAGATAAGTTTTATAGGATCATGACGAAAGTTTGAGGATTTGAATTGTTAGACATAAATTTTAGCAAGTTTGTACAAGAAAAAACGAATATCTCTTGCCCTTCTTGAAGAATATATAAAAGCCTCATTTTTAGTATTAAAGGATTCAGGGACGTTCATTCTTTTAATCAATAAATAAAAGCTAATTTAAAAAATAAATAAATTTTTTGTTTTAAAACTTTTTTGTTTTGATCCAAAAAAGTTACAAAAAATCCCGATAGCTATCGGGACAAGACAAAACGATACTTCCACGCTCTCTGTGATAAGCCAACAATTCCTGACAAAGTAAGCAAGCTCCTTTGTCGGAATTCTAATGCTTATCACATTCATACCGCCCAATGGCTCGTCGTTTTGTCATGCCTGTGCTCAATAATCCGCATATGATAAATTTGTGTCAAAAATCAGGTAAAACTTTTGTGGGATGGCTCGGGTAAGCAACACTCAGTCTCGAGCTACAATAATTAATCAGAACAATAAATATTTCATCGAGACGACTTGTGTTGCGCTGAAAAACAGGTTTTACAATGATTTTAACAAATTTGTCAGTGGCGGAGACTTTCCTGCCTGCCGGCAGGCAGGTTTTGGTTCTTTTTTGTGTGGCTGACAAAAAAGAACATAATCTATTTGAACTTATCGGTTTCTATTTTGAGTTATTCTAGTTGAGCAAGAATTTGATGTTTTATGTTTGATCTCATTTTGTTTCGAGGGTCTAGAATTCATGAATTAACCACCCTGAAATTATTGATTAGAAGTATTTTATTAGAATTATTTTCATATAAATCTAATTTTTTTTAACTCCCCAACTTTTCAATTTGATCCGTTTTATATTGGATATACATCAAATCTTATTGAAAGATTAAGAAAATACAAGTAAAAATCAAAAGGTTAGCAAACAGCTAACCTTTTGATTTTTACTCAAGGTATATATACTTTAAATTAATAATGGATGAATCTGTTGTATACATGATAATACTTTTTTATTTCATTATTGAATTGGTATAAAAAAACATTACCTTTAAGGTTAAATATTTATAAATGAGAAAATATAAGATTTTATATATTGATGATCAGAAAGTAAATTTAATGTTATTTTCTGAGTATTATCAAGATGAATATATTGTTTTAACTGCAGATTCTGGGTTTGAAGGATTAGAAATTATTAAAAAGGAGAATGTTGATTTAATAATTTCGGATCAGGCTATGCCAAATATGACAGGCGTTGAGTTTTTTGAACAGGCATTAAAAGTTGATCCTGGTCCAAATCGGATTCTTTTAACTGCATTTAATGATTTAAATGCATTAGCCGAAGCCGTGAATAGAGCAAAAATTTTTAGGTATGTTAAAAAACCATATACTAGAGAAGATTTAAAAATTATTATCGATAGTGCAATTTTGGAATATGTACTAAGAAAGGAAAATGAAGAATTAACAATAAAACTAAAAAACCAAACACAAGAATTGAGCGAATCGGTTCGCATAAAGTCGGAATTACTTGCAGAGTTGGAAGAGTCTAAAATAGAACTCGAAAAAGGAGAGAAAAAGCTTCGACGAATTATTGAGTTTTCACCTATGCCAATTGCTATATCTGATCTTGAAAATGTTAATGTAGTATTAAATGCACAATTTATTAGAACCTTTGGATATAATATTGACGATATACCAACTCTTAACGAATGGTATATAAGGGCATACCCAGACAAATCATATAGGGAAAATCATATTAAAAAGTGGAATGATCAATTAGCTATAGCAGTAAAAAATAATACTGTAATGGAATCTATTGAGTCAATAGTTCAATGTAAGAATGGTGATAAGAAAACTATTCAGATTAAAGCTACTATTATAGGCGATAACCAGGTGGCTATTTTTAATGATTTAACAAAAATAAGATCTCTTGAGAAAGATATTTCATACAGAATTCAAATGGAAGAAGAGATTCTTAAGGCCAAAACTTCCGCTGAATCTGCGAACAGGGCAAAGAGTGAGTTTATTGCAAACATGAGCCATGAAATAAGAACTCCTATGAATGCTATTTTAGGTTTTGCCGAAGTTTTAGGACAAGAGATTACAAATTCTTCGCAAATGGAATATATTCGCTCTATTCAAAATAGTGGAAAAACCTTACTTAGCCTTATTAATGACATTCTTGACTTTTCAAAAATAGAAGCTGGGAAAATTGAAATTAGAAATGACCTAGTAAATTTACGATATTTAATACAAGAAATTGCTGATGTTTTTAAATTTAGAATAAGAGAAAAAAATATAGAATTTATTACAGATGTAGATCCCGATTTACCAACAAATATTATTATTGATGAGTTAAGAATAAAACAAATTTTACTAAATCTTGTGAATAATGCTATTAAGTTTACTCATGAAGGTTTTATTAAGATTACAGTTATAGTGAAAAATTTAACAATAAATTCTGTTAACATAATTATGAAAGTTGAAGATTCCGGTATTGGAATTGAAAAAAACAAGCAAATGAAAATATTCGATGTTTTTGAACAGATTGAGAATGAAGATAGTCGAAAATACGAAGGAACAGGGCTTGGTCTAGCTATAACAAGAAAACTTACACATATGCTAGGTGGTGAAATCAAGCTTATTAGTGAGAAGGGAAAAGGTAGTGAGTTTATTGTTTCATTAGATAATATTAAAATAAGCAAGGATAAAAATCTGGTAAGTAGAAACAAACCCCTTAAGCATGAATTAATTAATTTCAAAGAATCAAAAATTCTTGTTGTTGATGATATTGAAGATAACAGACAGATAATAAAACTCTATTTACGAAAATTTAATTTTGAAGTTTTTGAAGCATCTGATGGATATGAGGCCTTAGAAAAAATCAAAGTTCAAGAACCGGATTTAATTTTTATGGATTTATTAATGCCAAATCTTGATGGGTACGAAACATTAAAAAAAATGCAGCAAAATCCTGCCTGGGATAAAATTCCTGTTATTGCAATTACTGCATATACAATGAATAATGAAAAACAACAGGTTTTGCATATGGGATTTGTTGATTATTTAAGCAAACCTATAGATTATAAACAAATGAATTCAATATTAATGAAGTATTTATCAACCACAACTATTGATAATGAAATAGCAAAAGTTGAAAATACTCAAATAATTGATAGAATTGATCCAGAAAAGTTAATACCATTACAAAATGAATTAGAAATTAACATATTACCGCTATTTAAACAGCTAGCTAAAATTAGACCCAAGAAAATTGTTAACGAATTAGGAGAATTAGCAGTAGATTTGGGGAATAAATACAATTTAAATAGTTTGCAAAACTTTGGTAATGAAATTCTTAATGCTTCAAAATCATTTAATGTTGAAAAGGAAAAAGAACTCCTTTTTGAATTAGAAAAACTTGTACTTAGAATAATTGGAAATCGAGATTAAAGAGAATTAGGAGATCTTTATATTTATACATCGTAAATTCAATAAATAATTTAACAACCAAATCCATTATGGGTGATAGAAAGTTTAAGATTCTTATTGTTGATGATAATCCTCAAAATCTTCAAGTCCTTGGAAATATACTGGAAAAGAATGATTATCATGTTGAATATGCACAAAGTGGTTCTGAAGCTCTTGAATGGATAAAAAACGAATTCTTTGATTTGATACTTCTTGATGTGATGATGCCCGAAATGGATGGTTTTGAAACATGTGGGAAAATTAGAAAAAATGTTGACTATAATGATGTTCCAATAATTTTTCTAACTGCCAAAACTGATAAATCCAGTACAGTAAAAGGATTGGAATTAAATGCGCAGGATTATATTAGTAAACCATTTGATACAGCAGAATTAACGGCCAGAATTAAAACACATATTGAATTAAAATCCAGTAAAGACAAACTTAAAAATGTTAATATCTGGCTAGAAGAAAAAGTAAATGAAAAGACGATAGAGCTGGTTGCAGCAAATAAAAAACTAAATGAAAGTTTAGATGAATTGAAGAAAATGGACAAAATGAAGAATCATTTTTTACATCTCACCAGTAACGAAATACGTACGCCATTGACGGGTATTGTTGGCACATTGAATCTTCTTAAAAACCAGGAAGCTGCTTCAACATTAAAAGATTTAATTGATTTACTTGAAAAATCAATTGTCAGATTAGAAAGTTTTGCTAAAAAAGCAATTTTAACTACTGAGTTAAGCTCTAAAAGCTATGTCTTAGATTCTAAAGAGATTAATTTAAAAGAATTAATACAATTTTGTATATTAGAATTTAATGATGAGATTTTTAATAAAAATATTAATATTAATGAGGTTTTTGACCCAGAGATTCTTATTTCGGGTGACAAAGATCTATTTTTTAAAATGTTCTCATACATTATAGAAAATGCTATTGCTCATAGTCCTGTGAATAATCAAGTCGAAATTGAGTTGAGAAAAACGGATGACAAGATTATTTGTAGGATAATTGATAATGGAGAAGGATTTAAACCAGAAGCCATAGAAGATATTTTTTCTCCTTTTATAATAAATGGGACTAATTATCATAAGATAAATGATATGAGTATGTATATTGTAAAGCTTATTACTGATTTGCATAATGGCGAAATAAAAGTTTATAATAAAAAAGATGCAGGTGCTTGTGTTGAATTAATGTTTAATACTCAAAAAATTTAACCGTGAATAAAGCCTTAATTGATTATTTAATTAGATTATATGCAATAATAGCTAATCTTTATCCATTAGTTTTTGTTGAAAATATTAAACAGTTTATTAGGCAGTTTTTAAATAAAGATTTTACAGCTGATGTTACAAATTTATATATGGTTCAATTTGAAACCTATTACCAGCATTATTCAGAAATATTAAAAGAATCAAAGGATTCAGAATTTCTTTTTGACCTCTTAGAAAAAACTACAAAGCAGATAAGAATTGATTTGCCCAAAAAATACAGACTTCAGATAATTATACGATTACTTTTTTTTGAGAAGTTTTTGTTTAAATATCATCCTTCGTCAACTATTAATAGTTCACAGAACTTAGATTCAGTGCTGCTTTCAATTTCAAGTAATCTAAATATTTCAGATATTGATTATTTTAATTGTAAAGCTTTTATTTTTGAAAAATTGCTTGATCTTTCTAACAAAAAAGACCTTTTAATATTAGCAAATAAAAAACAATTTTCAATTGATGTTAGTTTTATTGAGAAAAGTAATTTTTCGGGACAAGTTTATTTCTTGCATATTCCAAGTATAAATACCATATTATTCTATTATAAAGGTTCTGACAATTTAAAACTGAATTATCAATCTATTTTCCCAGATAATATTTATGTCTTTTCAAAAGGAGCCTCCATAAAGAGCGAACTTTCAGAACCAGTTTATTATAATGATGTACTTCGAAAGTTCTTGTCAGAGAGTACCTTTAAACTAAATTTCGATATTAAGGATCTCGAATTTAGATTTAAAAACAGTAATAATGGAATACATAAATTGACTATTTCATTGGAGGCAGGACAATTGGTTGGGATAATTGGTAGAAGTGGAGTTGGGAAATCAACTTTGTTAAGTTTGTTAAATGGGACATTGTATCCCCAAAAAGGCAGTGTTTTAATTAATAATTATGATTTATATATAGATAAACAAAAACTTGATGGGCTCATAGGATATATACCACAAGATGATTTATTAATTGAGGAGTTAACTGTCTTTGAAAACTTATATCTTAGTTCTCGTTTGTGTTTGGGTAATTTAACCGATCAGGAAATTACGGAAAAAGTTTATAACCTCTTAATAGATTTAGATCTATATGAGATTTGTAATCTAAAAGTAGGAACTCCCCTAAACAAATTTATAAGTGGAGGGCAAAGAAAGAGATTGAATATTGCTTTGGAGCTTATTAGAGAACCATGGATTCTTTTTGCTGACGAGCCAACCTCTGGTTTATCATCTTCGGATGCTGATGAAATAATGCAATTGTTTATAGATCAAACGATCAAGAACCGAATTGTAGTCATGAATATTCATCAACCCTCATCCGATGCTTTTAAACTGTTTGACAAAATACTTGTGCTTGACAAAGAAGGATATCCTGTATTCTTTGGCAATCCAGTCGATTCAATAAACTATTTTAATGAAAAAACCGAAAGCTTTGTTAGATCTGTAGACAATTGTAGTAATTGTGGAAACATTAATCATGAGGCAATTTTTAGAATTATTGAAGAAAAAAAGGTTGATAATATAGGTAATTATATAGAGCAAAGAAAAATATCACCAAGTAGTTGGCATAGTTATTTTTTGAAGGAAATAGCTAAATCAAAAGCAACTAGTTCGGAGAAAACAGAAATTCCTTTAGTTAAATTTAGGAAACCTGAGAAAATTGAACAATTAAAGATTTTTTCGAAAAGAAATGTTTTGAGTAAACTTGCAAATAATCAATATATACTTCTTTCGCTGCTTGTATCTCCTATTTTAGCCTTACTACTTTCATTATTATGTAGATCAGGTATTGATCCCAATGGTAAGAGCGCAAACTATATTTTTGTATTTAATGAAAATATACCTGCCTATCTTTTTATGAGTGTTATTGTTGCATTATTTGTTGGACTAATAATTAGTGCAGAAGAAATTTATAAAGACCGTAAAATTTTAAAACGCGAAGCATTTTTGCAACTTGATAAAAAAAGCTACTTGTTTTCTAAACTAAGCTTTTTATTTTTTTTAAGTTTAATACAAACATTTCTTTTTGTTCTTATTGGAAACCTAATTTTAGAGATTAAAGGTATGTTATTAATTTATTGGTTAGTCTTATTTACGACATCATGTTTTGCCAATGTGTTGGGATTATTAATTTCATCAGCCTTTAATTCAGTAGTTGTGATTTATATTCTTGTTCCTATTTTAATTGTACCTCAGTTATTATTAAGTGGAGTTGTTGTACAATATGATCAATTAAACAAATATTTTATTTCTCAAGAGAATGTTCCATTAGTAGGAGATATAATGGCTTCTAGATGGGCATATGAGGCACTGGTTGTTTCACAGTACAAATACAATTCTTACCAAAAAAACTACTTTTTACTCGAAAAGGAAGAAAGCAATACTAAATTTGAATTATTATTTGTAATTCCAGAACTTAAGAAAGTATTGGGTGATTTAAGAAAAGATACAGATTCAATTGAAGATATTGAACGAAAAAGCAGAATAGAATTCATAATTAATGAAATTTTTAAATTAAATACAAAATTTCCATTTGAGGGTATTAGTAAATTAAGATATTCCGAGTTTCCAAATCAAACATGGATAGAGGTAAATAATTATTTAAATTATGTAAAAAAGATTCTACAATTAAGGATTAATGATTTTAATTTAAAAAAGGATAAAATCACATATGCATTGCTGGATAAACTGGGTGATTATGAATCTTTCTCATCATTTAAAAATAAAAATTATAATTCAAAACTATCTGAAATTGTTTTAAACAGAACAAGTTTTGAGACATTTATAAAACAAAATAATAAAATAATACGTAAAATTGAACCAATATACCAAATTCCGGATTCAAAGGTGGGAAGAGCACACTTTTTTTCAGCTACAAAAAAAATTGGGAATTTGGAATTTAGTACATTGTTTTTTAATATTATGATTATTTGGGTCATGACAATAATAACATCGGTTTTACTATATTTGCTATTTAAGAATAAATCTCTATAAAACATTAGCACATGAAAACACATTTTTTGTTTATTTTAGCTTTCTCCTTTTTAATTGGATTCTCTCAATGTAAATCAGATAAACCAGATACCAGTGAGAGTAGTCAAGAGCTTTTAGTTTCGGATAGTTTAAGTAATATTGTGTTTTTGTTACCTTCTCCTGATGAGATTTTAAATGAAATCTTTTTCGAGGAAGTAGAGCTCAATCCTGCATTTATTAGCCCAATTACTAATTCAGAAAAGTATCTTGATACACGTTATCAGGCTTTGAACTTAGGAGTTTATATTGCCGATTTTGCCTATTTGAGTTTTACCGATAATAAAAATAAAGAAATTGAGTATCTAAAAGTAATTAGAGATCTCTCAGAGAAAGTAAATTTATATGGATTAATGGATGAAAATTTGCTTAATAGAATACAAGCAAATTTGACAAATAATGATACTTTGCAAACTATCTCTCAAGAGATGTATTACAACCTTTCTGACATGCTTGAAAATACGAATAGAAGTAATATTTTTACATTAATTTCTACTGGAACAATAGTAGAAGCATTGTATCTAGCATCAATGAATGTTACCAATTATAAGGAATTTGAAGAGGTTATAAAACGAATGTTTGAACAGAAATTTGTTTTTGAAAATTTTTACGAGTTCGCAATGCAATATAGTACAGATGAGTATGTTAAGAGTATCTTAAGTCATCTGGATCAATTAAAGCAGATGTTTGAGGATTTGCAAAAAAGCAAGACTGAGACAAAAGTTACCAAAACTGAAGGTAATAATTTTAGGATTGAGGGAGGAATTGAATTTATTGTTAATGAACAGGTTTTTCAAAACTTTAAAATAAATATTATAAAAATTAGAGAGGAAATTATAAACGTTTCAAACAAATAATTATTACAGATATGATTAATAAAATTTTTCTAAAATATTTCTTTGCAATAAGCATATTATTCCTTTTTAATGAAACTGTTTTTGGTCAATTATGTAACAGTTTTCATACCACACCTGCATGTTCTCCAAAGGTTACACAGGGTTTTCAGAAATTTGGACAATCAAAGAGCGGTATGCTCGAAATTAATAAACCATTTGAGTATAAGTTGGTATTATATGGTGGCAAAGATTATATTTTTGTTGTATGCACAGAATCGGGATATAAACCAATACATTATAGGATTATCAATGCTCAAACCAAAGAAGTAGTTTATGATAATACTGAAGACGAATATATTGAATCGGTTGGTTTTACAAATGATTATACTCAAACTATTATTCTGGAGATTACTGTGCTTGCCGAAAATATTGAACCTCAAGATGCATATGATGCTAGAGCTTGCGTTGGTATTAATATTCTTTGGCGTAAGGTTCCCAAAATAGGATTTTAATAAATAATGAAAAAAGCGTTATTGATTGTAGGTTTAATATCTCTTTTTAGCTATTATGTTAGATCTCAAAATCTGGTGTTAAATCCAAGTTTTGAGATTTATACTTTTTGTCCTGAAGATATGACAATGACATCGGTGCGACAGTTAATTCCAGATTGGTATTTGCCTACAAAAGGAACAAGTGATTATTTTAATGAATGTGCAATATTTCAGGTTGGTGTTCCCCAAAATTTTATTGGCAATTTATATGCTTTTGATGGTAAGGCATATGCAGGGATAGTTCTTTTGGAGAAACCTCCTTTAAATGGGTCAATTAAAAAAAAACTAGTAAATTATAGAGAATATATACAAACTAAATTAAAAGAACCTTTAAAGCCAAATAAAAAATATTATATTTCTTTAAATTATGCAATTGCAAATTATTCAACCTATGCAACAAATAGTCTGGGGATTTGCTTAACCAAATCTCAAATTAAAAATAGAGCGTCATTTAAAATACTTAATTGTAATCCAGTAGTTATGGTTCCAAAGGATTCTATTTATACCGAAAGAAACTACTGGTATACATTATCAGATACTATTATTGCAAATGGTGATGAGGAATACCTTACAATTGGCAATTTTTACGATGATTTAAATACCTCCTTTGAGCTACTCGACATATCAGATCTAAGTTCAACAATTAAAAAAAGAATTTGGGAAAATAGAATTGCATATTATTATATTGATTTTGTTTCAGTAGTATTTGTTGAAGAAAAATGAATTGTTCTTTTTGTCTGATATTATTATATTTTGATAAATGAATAAGATTAATAAAATTCTCTTTTTTATAATCTGTTGTTGCGGAATTATTAACTTATATGCTCAGGAACAAAATACAACTCTGCTCAATAAAAAAGAACTAAAATTGCAAAAACTTGAACAAAATGTTCTTCGTACTAAGGCAAAAGTCAATATAGTAAAAGCAAAACTTGAGTCGGCAGATAGTTTGATTAATGTTGGAAAGGATATGGAAATGGAAGCAATTTACCAGATTATTGCTTTAGAAAAAGAAGGGAAAGAATATACGAGACAACAAAACTCAGAATATAGGTTATTAAACAGGCAACTTAAAAAAGCTTCAGATGAGGAACAGAAGCAGATTACAAAAGAAATTAAGGAACTTGACTTAAAATATAAATTAGAAATAAAAGAACTTGAGAAAAAATTAAAAGTTGAGTACAAAAAGCTACAAAAAGGGATGTTAAATCAGGAGAAGGGCAAAGAAAAACAAAAGCAATACCAAAGAACTCTTGAAGATTATCTCGATCTTCTTGATGATGCAGAAAAAAAACTCGAAGAATTTAAACTCGAAATGGATTAAAACCATTTTTTAGGTTTGATGTTTTCAAACTAATTTTTTTGAATATCCCATTAGGATTAAATATCTATAAAACCAAATATTCCAAAAGTTTATTCCCTACGGGAAAAAATTTAATTTCTAATAAAAATTTCTATTGTTTTTAATCTCCTTCGGAGAAAAGTAATGAAAATTGTTAAATTGTTAAATTACTTTTTGATAATTGCTAATTGTTTATTGCTAATTGAATAATTGTCAGTAGGACATAAACAATAAAACAGCAACTACTAAAGACTAATTACTTTTTGTTATATTTCCTATTAAGAATAATAAAGTGCGTTAAATTTTATTATATAATAAAACACTTTCTTATCTGATATTCTTTTACTAACTTTCATTTAACATTTTTTCTGGTTTATTAGTCCAATCAATTTATAATCAATTTTTTTATGAATGAGAATTCTGATTATACGAGCTATTTGAATGCTCTGATTGAAGGAGATAAAGATTTTTGTACCCGGTTTATACAAAATCTGATTAAAAAAGAGTAGATATTAAAACGGGTTATATTGATTATTTTCTAATAAAAACGAAATAGTGATTTCTATTGATCCTGAAAAGATTAACCATGTATTAAATAATTATATTACAAATGCAATAAAGTATTCAAAAATAATTACTACGATTCATGTAAATTTAATAAAACAAAGTAACGAAATAATTGTTTCAATTAAAGACGAAGGTGTTGATATTCAGAAAGGTGATTTGTCGAAGCTGGTTAAATATTTTAGTAAAACAGATTCAGAAACAGCTGAAGGAGAATCAAGCACGGGAATAGGTTTAGCTAACAGGAGGGAAAAGGTTTATCGTTTTATTTCTCTCTTCAAATTTAAGAAAGTAAAAAGTAAAAAGATAATAGTAAAAAGATAAAAGATAAAAGTAAAAAAGCTTGCCCGCCTTTGGCGGGACAAAAGTAAACTAGTAACCAGCTTGTCTGCCATTTAGCAGATTACCAGAAACCAGTAAACCAGTAAAAATGACCAAAGAAGAACTTATTTCTATTGCCAGACAACTTAAACAACCATCGAAAAAAACACAAAAAGAATTTGAAGATAAACTGGATATTATTCTTTCAGATGTAAATAAAATAATGCTTTCGCGTCCTGATCTGATTATGCTTATTGGGGAGAATAACGAGGCTATGATGCTCGATAATCACCGAAATCAGCTACGGTTTATGAATTCGATGTTTATGTGTTTTAATCCCGAAATACTTATCGAAACAGTTTTATGGGTTTTCAGAGCATACCCAAATCATGGATTTAATCTTACTTATTGGCCGGCAATGTTAAATGTGGTTTTGGATGAAATTGAAAAAGAACTCTCGAACGATGCTTTCAATCAATTAAAACCATTTTACACCTGGTTATTAATTTATCAGCCATTTTTCACAAAACTGGCAAATCAGTAAAAAGTAAAATAATAATTAAATTAATTAGTTTTTTATGAGAACTTTAAAGCCAAAAGAATACAGGTACCTTTTAATGTTTCTTATTTTAATTGTAGGTGCTTTAATTATAATTGCTGGAAAATTATATTATGAAAATGATAAAAAAAATACCAGAATTGAAAAATACAATGAGCTAAAAGCCATTGCCGATTTAAAAAAGAATGAAATAGTTCAATGGAAATCTGAACGACTATCAGAAGCAAATTTCTTTTCAAAACAAGAAACAATGGTTGAAGAAACCTATGGTTTAGTTAATGGAAATAAAAAATCAACTGAATTTCTTAAAAAATCGCTTATTCATTTAGTTGATGGCAAGCGATACGAAAATATTTTTATCATCGATAATAATGGTTCTTTAATTTTTAGTATAGATAGTAATTATAATACTGTTGATACCACTTCAATTGCATTTTCACAAAAAGCTCAAAATTTAAAACACGTTTTATTTAGCGATTTTTATATATGTAACACACATAAAATCATACATTTCGATATAATCGCTCCAGTATATAGTAAAAAAGGTGATTATATAGCTACAATTTTTTTCAGAATTAATCCCAACGATTTTTTATATCCGCTTATTCAGAGTTGGCCTACACCTAGCAAAACAGCAGAAACATTAATTTTAAGATCCGATGACGATAGTGTTCTTTTTTTAAATGATTTAAGGCATTTAAAAGGTACTGCACTAAAATTAAAAGAATCAAAAGAGAATTTATTATTACCTGGTACTCAGGCTGTTTTAGGAAAAGTGGGACTATTTGAAGGTAAAGATTACAGAAATATAGATGTTTTGTCTAATCTGGATACTATTCCCGGTACAGGATGGAGCATTGTATCAAAAGTAGATTCAGATGAAATTTATGCTGAGCATTATAGAGATTCCATTTTTATTATACTTTTAGTTTTGTTTCTTATACTTTTTGTTGCATCTCTTTTAATTTTGATATATAATTCCCGTCAAAAGAATATATATAAAGAGTTGCTTGCCAATGAAATTGAATTGCACGAGTCGCAGGAAGAATTTCGTGCAACACTTTATAGTATAGGTGATGGTGTTATTACAACCGATAAAAAGGGTTTAATTAAACAAATGAATGGTATAGCAGAAAACCTCACCGGCTGGAACGAAAAAGATGCAAAAGGGAAAAAAATGGAAGACGTTTTTCAGATCATAAATGAAGAAACACGAAACATAGTTGAGAATCCTGTAAAAAAAGTATTGAAAGAAGGATTGATTGTTGGCCTGGCAAATCACACCCTGTTAATTTCAAAAGATGGTAAAGAAATACCTATTGCCGATAGCGGAGCTCCAATAAAAGATGTAAGAGGTAATATTACAGGTGTTGTTGTGGTTTTTAGAGATCAGACAGAGAGTCGTGCCCAGCAAAGAATTTTAAAGGAAAGTGAAGAACGATTCCAACTGCTATTTAATAAAGCACCCTTAGGTTACCAATCGCTCGATTTCGATGGAAACTTTATGGATGTTAACCAGCAATGGCTCGATACCCTTGGATATACTCGCAACGAAGTTGTAGGAAAATGGTTTGGCGATTTTCTTGTACCCGAATTCAGGGATGCATTTAAAGAACGATTCCCTATTTTTAAATCACAGGGTTTTATTCATAGTGAGTTTGAAATGCTGCATAAAAACGGTAATAGGCTGTTTATTGCATTCGATGGACGAATTGGATACAATAAGTTTGGAGAATTTATTCAAACACATTGTATATTACAGGATATTACCGAACAAAAGAAAGCAGAATTGGCACTCAGAGAAAGTGAAAAAAGCCTGAGCCAACAGAACGAAATAATAACTACACTTCTTAAAAACCTTCAGATTGGTGTATTTATGGTAGAAGCACCAACAGGTAAGCCATTAATGGCAAACGAAGCAGCCTATCAGCTTCTTGGACCTGGAATTCTTCCTGATAAAAATATGAAGATTCCAGCAGAAGTATATAAGGCATACAAATATGGAACTAACGAGCCTTATCCACCAGAAGAAACACCAATTTTATTAGGATTGAAAGGTGTGTCAGCACATGTTGACGATATGGTGGTTGAACAACCTGATGGTACAAAAACCCAACTTGAAATATTTGGTTCACCTATATATGATAAAAATGGAAACATATGGGCTAGTCTTGTAAGTTTCTTCGATATTACCGAGCGTAAGAGGATTGAAAAAGATCTTAAAGAGAGTGAAGAACGATTTCAACGATTAATGCTAAATCTGGAAGCCGGAATTGTTGTACATGCTCCCGATACATCTATTGTTATGAATAATAACAGAGCATCAGAAATATTAGGATTAAGTAACGAACAAATGAAAGGGAAAGTAGCTGTTGATCCTGAATGGAAATTTGTTAATCAATACAGAATGCCACTTACTCTTGATGAATATCCTGTAAACCAAATTATAAACTCAAAAAATCCAATAAAAGATCAAATTTTAGGAATAAATCAACCCGGAAAAAATAATATAGTGTGGGTTACAGTAAACGGTTTTCCTGTACTAGATAAAACGGGCAATATAACTGAATTAGTTATTAGTTTTATTGATATAACAGAACAAAAAGAAGCTGAAGAAAAACTAAAAGAAAACTTTGCTCTTATAAAAATTGCAGGTGAAAAAGTAAAGCTTGGCGGGTGGAATGTTATTCTTAATGAGAATCGATCGTATTGGTCAGATCAGGTGGCTGCCATTCACGAAGTGCCTGCAGGATACTCTCCATTAGTGAGTGATGGAATTAACTTTTATGCTCCTGAATGGCGCGATAAAATTACTGAAGTATTTACACGTTGTGTTCAGGAAGGTATACCATACGATGAAGAAATGGAGATAATTACTGCAAGTGGTAAACGGATATGGATTCGTACAGCAGGAGAAGCAGTTAGGGATGATAATGGAAAAATATTTAAAGTACAAGGGGCACTTCAGGATATATCCGCACAAAAGCATATTGAAGCACAATTAAATGAAAGTGAATTGCTTTTTAAAGCACTTATGGATAATAGCCCTATATATATATTCTTTAAAGACCGCGATATTAAGGCGATGCATTTAAGTAAAAACTATGAACTTATGTTGGGCAAACCTTTATCAGAACTCATCGGAAAAGATATGTTTGATTTGTTTCCTTCAGATCTTGCCAAAAAAATGATTGAAGATGATAAAAAAATTGTTGAAGAAGGCAAAATGGTTGTTGTAGACGAGTTTTTTAACGATCATTATTATACAACTATAAAATTTCCTATTCTTCAGGAGAATAATGAACCATTACTTGCCGGATTTACTATTGATATTACCGATCGAAAAAAAATTGAGCAGGAATTAATTAAGTTAAACGAAGAACTTGAACAACGTATAAAAGAACGAACTCAAGATCTCGAAAATAAAAATAGTGAACTGGAGCGAATGAATAAAGCCTTTATTGGACGCGAATTGAGAATTAAAGAGTTAAAAGATAAGATTAAGGAATTGGAAAATAAGAATTAGTAAATAGAAGTGAATCAGTTTGTTAAGAAACGATAAGTGGATTTTTAAAATTTGGTTTAACTTGATAAAGAATGATTGAAGAAAGGTAGAATATTGATTTGATATTATTGAAAAAGATTTTTTATTAGAATACCTTACCTAAACTTGTACTATTTGTTTTAATATATAAAGATTTATAGTAATTATTTAAAAAAATGGTGAGTTATGAAAATTAACATTCTGGATTTAATCGATTTCGGTAAAGTTGATACCTTGCTTGAAGGGTTCAACAAAACAACAGGTTTTGTAACAGCCATTTTAGACCTTGATGGAAATGTTTTGTCTAAATCGGGCTGGAGAACGATATGTACCCATTTTCATAGGATAAATCCCGAAACTGCAAGTAAATGTACCATCAGCGATACTGAATTGGCCAATAAAATGGCAAACGGCGAAAAATACCATTTTTACAAATGCTTAAATGGCTTGGTTGACGTAGCCCTACCTATTGTAATCAAAGGAGAACATATAGGGAACCTTTTCTCCGGACAATTCTTTTTTGAAGAGCCCGATATTTCGTTTTTTAAAATGCAGGCAAAAGAATTTGGTTTTAACGAGAAAGAATACCTGGAAGCACTTAAAAAAGCACCTGTTTTTTCAAAGGAAGAAGTTAAAACGACAATGGATTTTTTGCTCAATATGACCCAGCTAATTGTTGAATTGGCATATAAAAGGTTGGAGCAAGCGGAGCTGAATAAAACCATAAAAGAAAGCGAATTTCAATACCGCAACCTGGCGAATGCAGGATTGGCACTTATATGGACATCAGGAACCGACAAGCTGTGTAACTATTTTAATGAACCATGGCTCAAATTTACTGGTCGCACTTTAGAACAGGAAATTGGAAATGGCTGGACAGAAGGGATTCATCCCGACGATTTTGACAGATGCCTTGAGATATATGTAAAAGCCTTTGATAAACATGAACCTTTTGAAATGGAATACCGCATAAAACATGTTAGTGGCCAGTACAGAATGATTCTTGATATGGGAACTCCGAACTTTAACAGTAATGGTGAGTTTATTGGATATATTGGACATTGTTTCGATATTACTGAACGTAAGCAGGCAGAAGAAAGTTTAAGGGAAAGTGAAATGCGATCCCGAATTACTTTCGATAAATCACCTGTAGGTTCAGTAATTGTGGGTTTAGATAATTGTTTTATAAAATGCAATGAAGCTTTCTGCAATTTTGTAGATTATACTAATGATGAATTAATAGGAAAAAGCATAGCTGATATTACTTATTCAGAAGATAAAGACTTGGGAATGTCGGATTTGAAACTTTTGATGGAAGGCAAAATTGAGTCCTCTGCTTATATCCAGAAACGCTATATTCATAAAGATGGATTCATTCTATGGGGCGAAGTTAGTATATCATTAGTTCGCGATAGCAATAATAAACCATTGTATTTTTTACCAGTTATTACAGATATTACCAAGCGTAAAAAAGTTGAAGAAGAACTGTTAAACCTTAAAAATAAACTGGAAGAACGAGTTGAAGAGCAAACCATGGAGTTGAGCCAAAAGATAGATGAACTCGAACGTATGAATAAATTGTTTATTGGACGCGAATTGAGAATTAAAGAGTTAAAAGATAAAATTAAAGAATTGGAAAATAAAAATTAGAAATGAATCAATTTGCTAATAATTACTAAGTAGATTTATAAAAATCAATTTTAACGTGTTAAAGAATAGTTGAAAAAAAGGTAGAATATCGATTTGAATTAATAGGAAAAAATATCAGCGCATTTCAATTTTATACGAATAAAAAAATGAAAAACGCATCTAAAAAAGTCATCAGTAATGTTAAACTAGATTGGTATGTCTTTTTATTTATAGTGTTATTCTTTTTTATTTCAATAAATGAATCCTATTCTCAAAATGATAGCATCGATATTTATGATTTAAACTTAACTCAACTTTCAAAACTTAAAATTACATCTGCATCAAAAGTAGCACAAAATATTAACGAAGTTCCATCAACTGTTTTTGTTATTACAGGTGAACAAATTAAGGAAAACGGATACTTTACATTAGAAGAAGCTTTATCTGAACTTCCCGGTTTTCAGTTTAGAAATATTAATGGAATAAACAGTTATGTTTTTCAACGAGGAATACCTAACCAAAATAATTTAACATTATTACTTATTGATGGAGTTCAGATTAACGAACTCAATTCTGGTGGATTTTATGCCGGAGGGCAATTCAACTTGTCAAACATAGAACGTATTGAAGTAATTTATGGTCCATCGTCTTTAGTTTATGGTACAAACGCTGTATCGGGGATTATAAATATTATTACCAAAAATCCAACAGAAAAAAAGATTAATCTGAATGCTTTAGCAGGTAATTTTAACACTTTTAATGTCGATTTAAATTCAAGTTATGTAAATAAGAAAAATACATTTGGTGTTTCAGTTTCGGGTATGTATAAAACAACCGATAAAGCAAATTTAAAAGGTTTTGCCGGCGATAATAACTGGACAAATAAGATGGATAACTTTGAAAACGATTATGTATTCGATTTAAAAATTAATGCCAGGGATTTTGTTTTAGGAACAAACTATATTTATAAAGAAACTTCTACTGCGACAAGTGAGAAATCTGTTGGAACTATTTACAGGGATTATGGTACTACGTGGAATATTCAGTTTGTAAATAGTTATCTTAAATACAATAAAAAACTAAACCAAAAACTAACATTTACATCTCAATTATACAACAGAAATGCTACAGTGCTCGATAATACAATATATTCGGTTCTTGATACAGCTCAGGTTGGTTATTACAGGCCAAACAATTTAACAGGATTTGAAAATATTTTAGATTACACTGGAAATGAGTTTTTTTCTATTTCTGGAGGTTTAACATTTGAATATGAGCAACTATCAGAAAAATCTTCATTATCTTACAGCAATTCTGAAGACCAAAAACCTCCTAAACCAGAAAAACCAAAAATGGTAACCAATTATCTTGCAAGTATTTTTGTTGAACCTCGGTTTACTTTATTTAAAAATCTTTTTCTTTCTACGGGTGCCCGATTCGATCAGAGTAGTATTTATGATCAGGTTTTAACACCACGCATTGGTATTAGCTATAATTATAAAAAACAGCTTTTCCGTTTATCTTATGTTGAGGCATACAGAGCACCTAAACCATGGGATTATACCGATGGGTTGGGGAATTCTTCATTGTTACCTGAAAAAATGAAGTCACTGGAAGCTGCTTTTACTTTCTCATTATTTGATAATTATAAAATTGATATTATTGGATATAAAAATGATTTGGATAACGCGATTACAAAAGAAATTATTAACGATGATTACCGATGGGTTAATAGTGGAGAAATTAAAACCGATGGAATAGAAATCTATTTAAGATATGTTTCCAGTAAATTAAAAACATCGCTAAACTATACATTTAATCAAAGTTATAACGAGGTGGGTGAGTTTGTGCCCGAAATTAGTAAACATACCGGAAATGCGAGTATAACCTATTACTTAAATCAATATATACGAATTAATCTTCGGGCAAATTATATTGGAAAAAGAGAAAATCCAAAATTAATTACTTCAACGAACAGTTATGATATTGATCCTTGTTTGATATTTCATGGAGCAATGTCGTTAGTTAATTACAAAGGATTTACAGTTCAACTTATTGCAAAAAACATATTAAATACAGAATATTATCATACATCAAACAGAGATCCTGACAGGTATCGCCAGGCACAACGTACCATTATGTTTACTGTGGGTTACGTATTTAAATAAACAAAACAGAAGAAAATGAAAAAAATAATTTTTATTATTTGTTTGTTAATTTTTGGTTTCATTGGAATAAGCATGAGTATTAGAGCGCAACAAGTAAGTCGTGATGTTGCAGTAAGTGCTTACATTTACAATTTTGCTAAAAATATTCAGTGGCAAAACGAAGATTCAATAAACGAATTTCATTTTCTTATTATTGGACAGGATGAAAATATTCTGCAAGAACTAACAACCCTTTCGAAAACAAAAAACATCAGAAACAAACCTATTCGGGTGTCATCAACTTTATCATTAAATGAAATAGATAAAGCACAATTGATTTTTGTAACCAAAGGGAATGAAGAAAATTTGTTAAACATTTTCGATAGGGTCGAAGGAAAAAATATTCTCATTGTTAGCGATAATTATAAGAATAAAAAGATTGTGATGATCAATTTTCTTGATTCAAAAGAGGGTAATCTGTTGTTCGAAATTAATAAAGCAAACATTATTAATCAGCATTTGGATATTATGCAGGATATGATATTACTCGGAGGTACCGAAATTGATGTAGCCGAGTTATACCGAGAAGGTCAACAAAGTTTACGAACTCTTCAAAAACATACCGAAGATCTGGAAAACAATTTAATAAATCTTGAAAAATCTATATCTGCAAAAATAAAAGAAATAGAAGTTAATAAAGACAGTTTAAACAGGCAAACGCATAAAATTAAAGAACAACAACAAATTCTTGATAACCAATCACATTTGTTGAATCAACGTGAAAATGAATTGAATATTAAAATAAAACAGATTGCCGATCAACAAAAAATATTTGATCAACAGACAGAAGAATTACGAGAACTTTCTGTAGATGTTAATGAAGGGAATGAATTGTTGAAAAGACAAAAGAAAGAGATTGAAAGCAGGGAATTTTATATAAAAAATCAAACTGATAAACTCGAGAATCAGAGTTCAACCATTCAACGTCAGAGAAATCTAATGTTTCTGCTTGCTATCATTATTTTACTTGTTGTTTTTTGGGTTATAACAATTTATTATGCATTTAAAAACAAGCAAAAACATAATCAGGAGTTAGAAAAAAAAGTTAACAAGCGTACTTATGAATTAAGCTTATTAAATGAGCAATTAAGGGTTGAGCTTGAAGAACGAATGCATGCTCAGGAAGAAATCAGGTTATTAAATCAAACACTTGAAGAACGTGTAGCCGAAAGAACAGCACAGCTTGAATCAATTAATAAAGAACTTGAATCGTTCAGTTACTCCATATCACACGATTTACGAGCTCCACTAAGGGCTATATTTGGCTTTTCGCAAATTCTTTCTAAAAGGCATCGTGAATCGTTAAACGAAGAAGGGCGCCAATACATGGATTACATTGTTCAAGCCAGTGTTCGTATGGAGCAACTTATTAACGATTTACTCGATTATTCGAGACTAGGCAGAAAGTCAATTGATATTTACCCGACTTCTGTGAATAAAATAATTGAAAATATTTATACCGATTTTAAGCAGAAATTAGAAAGTATTGGTGCAAACTTTATTGTTGAAAATGATATTCCTGAGATATTAGGCAATGAAAGCTTGCTTCAGCAAATTTTTATCAATTTAATTGGAAATGCAATAAATTATCGACGTAAGAATATTCCTTTAGAAATTAGAATAAATTATGAACAAAATAATAAAACAGTTATTTTGAGTGTATCCGACAATGGTATTGGAATACCTAAAGAATACTGGGAGAAAATATTTAATATTTTTCAGCGTCTTCATAGCGAAGATGAGTATCCCGGAACAGGTATAGGGCTTGCGACAGTTCGTAAATCGGTAAATATGTTAAACGGTACAATTTCAGTTGATTCAGTTGTAGACAAAGGCACTACATTTTATATAAATTTACCTAAATCAAATATTTAATATAATATGGAAAATCTGGCTCAAATACTTTTAGTGGAAGATAATCAAATGGATGTGGTTCTAACCTTAGACGCATTTCGGGAAGCAAAATTAAAAAATAAAATTCATGTTGCCCATAATGGACAAGAAGCTCTTGACTATCTTTATGGTCGCGATAAATATGCAAATAGAGAAGAGTTTCCACTACCAGCTCTCATATTGCTTGATCTCAAGATGCCTGGGGTAGATGGTTTCGAAGTTTTACGTCAGGTAAAAAGTACTGAAAAGCTTAAACGCATTCCGGTAATTATTCTTACATCATCAAGAGAAGAAGGCGATCGGGCTTTAAGCTATGATATTGGAGCAAATAGCTACTTGTTAAAACCTGTTTCATTTGATGGATTTACAGATGTAGTTAGAAAAATTGATGATTACTGGTTTTCGTTAAATATCAATCCGCCAGATAGCAAGTAAAAAACTTAGTGAATCTAAGTGTTCTCAGTGTCTCAGTGGTAAAAGAAAAAAGAAAAAACCTTTAAGACACATTGAACACTAAGAAACGCTAAGAAAAAATAAATTAACTTAGTGAACCTTTGTGTTTTGAGTGCCTTAGTGGTAAAAATAAAAAAATATGAAAACAAAAATCCGAATTTTACATGTTGATGACAGTGTTCATGATAGAATTTTAGTTCTCGATGCACTTGAGAAAGAACATGGTGAATATGAAGTAGTTTCTGCAGATAATAGAATCACATTTGAAAAACTTTTATCTGAAGGCGAATTCGACTTGGTTCTTAGCGATTTTAATATACTTGGTTTTGATGGACTTCAGGTTTTAAATGTTGTAAAGAGTCAAAGACCAGATTTACCGGTTATTATAGTTACAGGAACAGGTTCCGAAGAAATTGCAATACAAGCCATGAAAATGGGAGCTGCCGACTACGTAATAAAATCCGTTAAACATATTCAGGCACTTTCACCTACTATTAAATCGGTACTTGAACACAAAGAATTAATAAAGAAACATAATGAAGCACTTGAACTCCTTAAAGAGAATGAACAACTATTTAAAACTCTTATTGAAGAAGCACCGGTTGGAATATTTAAAACAGATATAAAAGGAGATACCACTTATGTTAGTCCTCGCTGGTGCGAAATTTCAGGTTTAAACTTTCAGGAAGCAAAAGGTAAAGGTTGGCTTAATGCAGTTTATCCCGACGATAAAAATAGGTTAGCTGAAGAATGGCAAAATGCTTTAGAAAATAATTCTCCTTCTGTTGTTGAGTATCGATTTTTACGACCCGATGGAACAATATCGTGGGTTAGCGGAAAAGCTGTTCCTCAGAAAGATGATAGTGGAAAACTAATTGGTTATATTGGAACTGCTTCAGATATAACCGAACGTAAACAAGCAGAAGAAGACCTGAAAGAAAGCGAAGAAAAATTCAAAAGTTACATACAACATTCTCCTCTTGGAGTTTTTATAGTTGATGAAAAAGGAAAATTTATTGAGGTTAATATAGCTGCAAGTGAACTTACAGGTTTTAGAATAGATGAATTATTAACTATGAGTATTCCAAATCTATTTACGGAAGAAACATTGCCTGCAGCAATAAACCATTTTGAGCAGGTGAAACGTGAAGGTGAAGCAACAGTTGATATTCCTTATATTCATAAAAATGGATCGGTAAAACATTGGATTGTTTCGGCAGTTAAACTTTCTGATAACAAGTTTTTAGAATTTGTAACAGATATTACCGAACTTAAAAGCGCACAAGAGGAAATAACAATATTAAATTCAGAACTTGAGAAAAAAATAGAAGTTCGTACAACTGAATTAAAAGAAAAAATTGACGAACTGGAACGTATGAATAAATTGTTTATTGGACGCGAATTAAGAATTAAAGAACTTAGAGATAAAATTGAAGAACTGAATAAACAGTTAGAAAAAAAATAAAAAAAGCTTTTAGCTGATAGCTAACAGCTGATAGCTTTTTAAATAAATCAGTAAACGAATAACTATGAAAGATTCAATAATTCTCGGATTAATTCAAAATATAGCCATATTGCTTTCTTTTAGCATGTTGTATGATCATATTTGGATTAGGTATGAAGAAAAAAGAAGTATTTATCTTAAAATATTTATAGGAATATTTATTGGATTTATAGGATTAATTCTAATGTTAACTCCTTGGGTATTAGCTCCTGGCATGGTTTTCGATACCCGTTCAATTTTACTTTCGGCTACAGGATTGTTTTTTGGTTCTGTTCCAACTGTAATCGCTATGGTTATTACAGGTGCTTACCGCATTTATTTGGGAGGTGATGGTGTATTTATGGGAGTAGCTGTAATTATATCATCTGGTGTCATTGGAATTGTTTGGAGGAAACTAAGGCCCGATTTTAGACAAAAGAAAAATATATATGAATTACTGGCAATGGGTTATGTAGTTCATCTTGTTATGCTTTCGTGCACTCTATTATTACCTTTCGAGAAAATATGGCCCACAATAAAAATAATAATTTTTCCATTATTGCTTATATACCCATTTGGAACAATGCTTTTAGGTTTCTTATTGTTTAACAGAGATAGAAACTGGGAAAATAAAAAGTTACTTAAAGAAAGTGAAGAGCGATTTCGAAGCATGTTCGAAAGCAATCATGCGATTATGATGATTGTTGATCCTGAAAATGGAAAAATACTGGATGCTAACCCTGCAGCTTCCGAATTTTATGGATATACCCATTACCAGTTTATTAATGACTTGTTTATATCTAATATCAGTGTTTCATCAGAGGAAGAGATTAAAGAAGTAATGAAACAAGCATTAGTTGACAAAAAAGGAAGTTTTATATTTAAACATAGACTTGCAAATGGAAATATTAGAAACGTTGAAATTAATACAGGCTCAACAATTATTGATGGTAAAAATGTATTATTTTCAATTGTTCATGATATTACTAATCGTATAAAAGCAGAAGAAAAGTCGGCTAACCTGAATAAAATTATTCAGGAATCAGTAAACGAGATTTATATATTTTCTGCCGAAAATTTTAAATTTATTGAGGTAAATAATGAGGCATTAAGGAATATTGGATATTCATTGGATGAATTAAAAAAAATGACTCCGTTGGATATAAAACCATATTTAACAGAGGTACAATTAAATGAATTAATCGATCCTTTAAACAAGGCAGAGAAAAATAAAATCTATTTTGAAACCATTCATCGTAGAAAAAACGGAACAGAATACCCGGCTGAAGTTCATTTACAAAAAGTAAATTATGGTAATATTCCTGTTTTTGTAGCAATTATTTTAGATATAACAGAACGGAAAAAAACAGAAAAAACTTTAAGCGAAAGCGAAGAGCGATTAAGACTGGCAATTAGTTCAACAAAACAAGGTTTTTTTGATTTGAATATGAAAACAGGAGAGGCGATTGTAAACGATGATTATATCTTAATGCTTGGTTACGATCCATCTGTGTTTCAAGAAACACATAAAAATTGGTTAAGTAGGTTGCATCCTGACGATGTTGAAAACACTCAACAAAAATACAATGATTATATAACAGGTAAAATACCTGAATATAAAGTAGAATTCAGGCAAAAAACAAAGCAGGGAAAATGGAAATGGATTATGTCAACCGGTAAAATATTTGAAACTGATAATAATGGTAAACCCATACGTATGTTAGGAATACATACCGATATTGATGAAATGAAATCGGTTCAAATAGAATTACAAAACAATCGCGAGAATTTGGAGAAGCTGGTTAAAGATAGAACTGTAGAATTGAACGAGCAAGCATCAAAACTTAAAGAATCTCAAAGTGCATTACTCTTTTTACTCGAAGATATTAACGAATCGAGAGAAGAATTGCAAGTAGTAAATAGTAAACTCGAAGAAGCAAATAAAGAACTGGAAGCATTTACTTATACCGTATCGCACGATTTAAAAGCCCCATTACGGGCAATTGATGGTTTTTCAAATTTTTTACTCGAAGATTATAAAGATAAATTAGATGAAGAGGGTCTTCGTTTAATAAATATAATTTGTGAAAATACAAAGAAAATGGATCATTTGATAGTTGATCTCTTGCAGTTATCTAAAGTTAACCGAAACGAAATGCATTTTTCTAATATTGATATGAATATTTTTGCAAATCAGATATATACCGAAATTGCAAGCCCTGAGCTTATTAATAAATTTAAATTTAAAGTAAACGATATTCCTACTGCATATGCCGATCAAATATTACTTAAACAGGTTTGGATTAATTTAATATCGAATGCAATTAAATTCACTCGAACAAAAGATATCTGCTCAATAGAAATTGACGGAAAAATTGAGAATGAATTTGTTATTTATTCCATTAAGGATTCAGGAGTTGGTTATGATATTCGTTACGAATCAAAACTTTTTGGGGTATTTCAGCGTTTACATAAAGCAGACGAATATGAAGGAACAGGTGTAGGATTATCAATTGTAAAACGAATTATTAACCGACATGGAGGAAAGGTTTGGGCTGAAAGTGAACTGGGAAAAGGTTCAACATTTTATTTCAGTTTGCCAGTTAAAGAAGAAAAATTATAATGTAATATGCTGATTTGTTAATATGCTAATTTGCTAATTTGCTAATTGCTTATTGTTTATTGCTAATTGATAATTTATAATTGATTATAGCCCGTAGGGCTTAAATATCAATAAAAAGGAATAATAAAAAAATAAATTATTGTCCGTAGGACATAAACGCAATATTAATTTAAAACTATGTATATTCTCTACAGGAAAGATTTTATTTAAGGTTAATATTTTATTAATGTTATTCTCTTACGGAGAAAAAGAATGTATTATGTTTATTGATAATTGATAATTGATTATAACTTGAATCACTCAAACTATTAGCATACATTTACTATACTAAAAATTTAATTATGGGAAATTATAACGAAGTAGAGATATTGTTGGTTGAGGATAATCCCAACGATGCAGAGATGACTATTCGTGCATTAAAAAAAAGTAATCTTGCAAATAATATTGTTCATGTTATTGATGGCGAGGAAGCATTAAATTTCATTTTTGGTCGCGAAAAATATTCAGGAAATAAGCAAAGTTTGCCAAAAGTAATTTTACTCGATATAAAACTCCCTAAAATTGATGGACTGGAAGTACTAAAAGAAATTAAATCGAACGAACTTACCAAAACCATTCCGGTGGTAATGTTAACATCATCAAAAGAAGAAAGAGATATTATTGAAAGTTATAAGCTTGGGGTAAATAGTTATATTGCAAAGCCGGTAGATTTCGACCAGTTTGTAGAAGCAATTAAACACCTTGGACTTTATTGGTTACTTCTTAACCAATCACCAATTCATAAATAGATTGAATATGCAAAAATACAAGTTCCTGTTGGTCGAAGATCAGCCTGTAGATTCCGAAATGGCTATTAGAGCATTAAGAAAAAATGATATTGATTTTGAATCAATACGGGTTGAAACAGAAAAAGATTTTAAAAATGCAATAAAAGAATTTGATCCGGATCTTATCATTTCAGATTATTCAATGCCAATGTTTAATGGAATGGAAGCTTTGAAAATTGCAAAAGAAATGTGCCCACAAATACCTTTTATAATTTTAACCGGATCAATAAATGAGGAAACAGCTGTTCAATGTATGAAAGCGGGTGCCAACGACTATATTTTAAAAGACAATATGACCCGATTGCCTTTTGCTGTTATTGATGCAATTAAAAATTACGAAAATCAAAAACAAAAACAATTAGTTGAATTTTCTTTAAAAGAAAGTGAAGAACGATATAAATCACTTTTTTACAGCAATAATGCAATTATGCTTATTATTGATCCCGATAACAGGCAAATAGTTGATGCAAATCCTGCTGCATGTAAGTTCTATGGCTGGCCCTATAACATATTGACTAGTATGTCAATGTCAGATATTAATAAATTATCAGAAACAGAACTAAATAAAATATATTCATTAGCAATTAAAGGTGAACGTAATTTCTTTTTAATCGAACATTATTTGTCAAATGGCGAAAAACGCAATGTAGAAGTCTATTCTGGCCTCATTACTACACAAGGGAAAAATCTTCTATATTCAATTATTCATGATGTTACAGATCGTATTAAAGCCGAAAAAGCATTAATAAGAAGCGAAAAGGAAATGAAAATATCTGCCAAAAAATGGCAGGATACGTTTAACTCTATATCCGATATTGTTTGTGTAATTTCTACTGATCATATTTTTCTTGAAGTTAATGAAGCTGGATGTAAGTCATTAAGTTTAACTCGTGAACAAATAATAGGTAAAAAATGTTTTGAATTGTCTCATGGTACCGAATCCCCATTGTCTGCATGCCCTTGTTCTCTTTCAATTCGTACTAAAAAAGCAGAAACAACCGAAATTACACAAAACGGCAGATTTTATGAAGCTACTGCATGGCCAATTTTCGATAATGAAAATAATATGATCGCTTTTTCTCATTCTATTAAAGATATTACTGAGCGAAAAAAAGCTGAAGAAGAAGTAAAAATATTAGCACATGCCATAAAAAGTATTAACGATTGTGTTTCTGTAACCGATTTAGATAATAACATAATTTTTGTAAACGACTCGTTTATTAATACATACAGATATACATGGGATGAGCTTTTTGGAAAGAAAATCGAAATGGTATGGTCTTCAAAAAGTTCGGTAGGTATTCATTCAGAAGTACTTGAAGAAACAAAAAAAGGAAGTTTTCAGGGAGAATTGTGGAATACACGTAAAGATGGCAGTGAATTTCAAATATCTCTTTCAGCATCACCGGTATATGATGAAAAGGGAAAGATAAGAGCTTTAGTTGGTATTTCAAATGATATTACAAAGCGAAAATTCGATGAAAATGTTCAACATATATTGCACGAAATTGCACGTATGTTCATGACTGATATTACATTAGAGGATCTTCTTATTCTTGTCAGAAACGAGTTGAGTAAAGTAATTGATACTTCAAACTTTTTTGTTGCAACATATAATTCTGAAACTGAAATTTTTAAGAAAGTGGTTTTTGTTGATGAGAAAGATGATTTTGTTGAATGGAAAGCAGAGAATTCCTTATCGGGGCAGGTAGTTAAAGAAGGGAAAACACTACTTCTAAATGAAGATGAACGAGATATATTTGCTTTAGAACACAAACTTGAACTTAAAGGATCACCCGCAAAATGTTGGTTAGGAGTACCAATTATATTAAATAAAAAACCTACAGGTGTTATTGTTCTGCAAAGCTATACAAATAAAGATGCTTTCAATCGTTCATCGTGTCATCTTTTAGAATTAATTGCACACGAAATAGCTATTGTTTTCGAAAGAAAAGAAATGATTCAACATCTTATTGAAGCTAAAGAAAAGGCCGAAGAAAGTGATCGGTTAAAAACGGCGTTCCTTGCCAATATTTCTCACGAAATTCGTACTCCAATGAATGGTTTATTAGGATTTTCAGATATGCTTGCCCGCAACAACCTCGACACCGGAAAACGTGAAATGTTTATCGAAATTATTCGTAAAAGTGGTACTCAACTACTTTCAATTATTGATGATATTATTGATATTTCAAAAATTGAAACAAACCAGGTTCATATTAATCATGATTTATTCAATCTTAATGAGATGATGGAGTACATTTATGATTTATACAAACCCAAAGTAGAAGAATTAAATCTGGAATTTTCATTTTTGAAGCCTAATTATCAGGAATCATGTATATTGGAAACAGACAAAGTTCGCTTTCAGCAGATTTTGTCAAATTTGTTAAATAACTCAATAAAATTTACTCATTCAGGTTTTATACATTTTGGGTATGAAATTCTGGAAAACCAAGTGCAGGTTTTTGTTAAAGATTCTGGTATTGGTATTGATTATGAGCATCAGAATTTAATTTTTGAACGTTTTAGGCAGGTAGATGAAGGAAGTTCTAGGAATTATGGTGGCACTGGCCTTGGACTTTCCATTTCCAAAGCCTTGGTCGAGAGATTAGGTGGTGAAATCTGGATTGAATCAATGCCAAATGAAGGTTCTACCTTTTATTTTACTATTCCATATAAGCAGCAAATAATAGATAATCAGATATTAAAAGAAAAAAAAGTTGTTAAAAATTCTCAATTTATTAATACAAAATCAGTTGTTTTAATTGTAGATGATGAGAAAATAAACTATTTGTTTCTTCGTGAAATATTAGAATTTTATAAGATTAACAATTTATTTGCCAACAATGGATTGGTTGCTGTTGAGATGATTAAAAGCAATCCCGAAATATCATTGGTTTTAATGGATATTAAAATGCCTGTAATGAATGGATTCCTGGCAACAAAAAAAATAAAAAATATGAAGCCAGGATTGCCAGTTATTGCACAAACAGCCTATGCCCAAATGGGAGATCGTGAGAAAGCAATTCAGGCAGGTTGTGATGATTATATTTCAAAACCCATTTCAGAAGAAAAATTGATGGAATTGCTGAATAAATATTTAAAGTAAAAAGCTGAATATAAAGAGTAGCTGAGACCCAACTATAAATTATAAAAGCAAAAAACAGAACAAGCTGCATCGTGGCAAACTATTTAACCAATACATAACATTCGATCGATTATTATCGTAAAAATATATCAAAAAGAACCGACATATAATGAATTTAAAAAAAACGATACTTATTCTTGTTTTATATTTTATTGCCAATTGTATTTTTGCTCAAAATTGCCGAAATTTCCATAAGGAAAACTGTAAAACTTCGACATTTTACGATTACAAATATTATGGTCAATCGCGCAGTGCAGTTATGATTGCAAATCAAACAGTTCAACACAAAGCTGTTTTTTATGGTAGAAAAGATTACCAGATTATTTTTTGTACCGAATCGAACCATTATCCAGTTCATTTTGTTGTAAAAAACATTGAAAACGATATTGTATTATATGATAATATTATAGATGATTATGTTGAGTCTATAGGTTTTACAATTGACTATACTCAAAGTCTTTTATTTGAAATAACTGTAATTGCCGACGAGGAAAATCAATACTATAATATGGAAAATCGTATCTGCCTTGGAATGCAAATAGTTTGGCGCCGAATTGGCTCACTTGGTTTTTATGCAGGACAATTTTAAGGCAGATTAAACCTTTTAGTAACGTATATACAAAAAATGTTAAATAAATAATTTAGCATTTTAACCAGTCGCAATAAAGCCATTCATCAAATAATAGAATTTGTTTATCAAATTTTAGCTTTAAAATGCTTACTTTTGGATGATTTGCTGAAACTTTTACGCTGAATTACAGTTTAATAGATAGAAAAATAGTATTTTTCCTTAATAGATAATTTTTTTTGCTATGAATGCAATACAACATATTTTTTTTAAAAATCTAAATACTGCAAATAAAGCAGCTATTATAAAAGGATTAAATTTTCCCGTTATGAGAACATTGGTTATCGTTTTTATTCTTTTGTCATTAAGCATTGTTTCTTTTGGGCAAACAAATACGTGGGATGGCTCAACCAGTGTAAATTGGAACACTGGTTCTAACTGGTCATTAAATCACGTTCCTCTTGCTACCGAAGATGTCGTGATTCCTAATGGCTTTAATGTAACAGTCAATACTGCTGCTGTTTGTGCTTCTTTTACTATAAATGGGGGAGGTAATTCAAATACCATTACTGTCACTGGAAACAGTTTAACAATTACAAATAGTATAACAATTGGAGCAGGGACTGGTAATGGCGATAATAAAATAATAGCTGTAGGTACAGGTACATTGTCTTGTAGCTCGATTGTGATTGATGCTACGTTAAATGGTAACCGAAATTCAGGTATTACATTGTCAACAGGAACAGTAAATGTATCTGGAAGTATTACTTTTGGAGATATAAATGATATTTTCACATTTACAGCTGCTGGTACATTGAATATTGGTGGAGATTTAGGTAATGGAGGTACTTTTACAAGAAATATTGGTACAGTTAATTATAATGGTACAATGGGAACCCAGGCTGTAGGTACCTATGCTTATTACGATATTAACTTTACAGGTGAAGCTACAAAAACTTTACAGGGCGATATCACTGCACATGCAATTTCTGTTGCTGCAATATCAAACTTATATTGCGAAGGGTTTTTATTATCAGAATCTGTTAACCCATCCACTTTTACTCTTAATGCAGGAGCAACTCTTGGAATTGGTCATGCAGGCGGTATAACAACTGCAGGTACTGCAAATGGTAATATTAGACTCGATACCAGATCTTTTTCTACTACTGCAAATTATATATATAATGGTGTTGCCGCCCAGGTAACAGGTAATGCCCTACCGGCAAATGTAAATAATTTAATTATTAACAATTCCTCAACCGGTGTAACATTGTCGCAAGAAGTAACGGTTAACGGTGTGCTTGATTGCCAACAAGGTCCTTTGTTGCTGAATGGGCTAATCCTTACCCTAGCCGGAACTGCTACTCGCGATGGTCTTGGTACTGGTACAATTACGGGCAGTGCTACAACAGATATAGTAATTAATGGAACTGGCGATTTCGGCACACTCTACTTCACAACTCCTCAGTTAAGAACCTTTACTCTTAACCGTGGGGGAGATGGTATTGTAGGTATAGGCACAGATCTTACCTTAGCTGGTAATTTAGTTCGTACTCAGGGTATTTTAAATATGGGAAATAATACACTTACCCTTAATTTAAATACTGTGGCATGTGCAGGAACTGGTTCTGTTACTGGTTCATCATTATCAACAGTTGTATTGGGAACACCGGCTGCTGGTGCCGCTTTTCTTCCTCCTTTATCGGTTGGTAATTTAACTATTAATCGTACTGCAGGTGCTACTTTTTGTGGAGATGCAATAATAAACGGAATCCTTACTCTTACAGATGGTAATTTAAACATTGGTGCTAATACGCTTACACTTAATGGCCCGGCTATTGCTGGCACTGCAACAAACCTGATTGGCGGAGCTACTTCCAGCCTTGGTTTTGGTGGTTCTTCTGCTGGTGTTACAATTCCTTCGAGTATTAGTGCCTTAAATAATTTAGCGATCAGCAATTCAAGCGGAATTAGCCTTAATAGTTCTATCAATGTAGGCGGTTTATTAACTCTTGAGAGCGGTTTGCTTACCTTGGATAATTTTGATTTAACTCTTGGTGCTTCTGGATCAATAGGAGGCGTTCCATCATCTTCGGCTATGGTCGTTACTAATGGTACAGGGCAGTTTATAAGAACTATTACAACTACTGTTCCAACATCCTACTTATTTCCTATTGGAGATAATACAGGGGGCGTCGAATATTCACCTGTAAACCTTAATTTTTCAGCAAATAGCACTCAACGAACTGTTGGAGCATATGTTATCGATGCTATTCATCCCCAATATGAATCTAATGGTGCTCAAACTGATTATTTAAGCAGGTACTGGGTTTTTACAGATGCAACAGCTGGCACTTATACTTATACTGGAACATTTGCTTATGCTCCTGCTGATATAAACGGAACAGAAACAAATATAAAAGCCAATAGATATAATGTGGATTGGTATCCTATTGTTAGCGGTTCTTCTGCTAATACTATGTCTGTTTTGTCGAACCTTACTGAAATTACAGGTTTGCTCAATGGTAGCGATTTTACAGGTCGTGTGAATCCTTCAACAACCTATACCTGGAACCAAACCGGAACAGCTGATTTTACCACTGCTACAAACTGGACCCCAAACAGAACAACTCCTCAAATAACCGATATTTTGCAGTTTAATAATGGTGCAACTACTGTTTGTACCAATGTTCCTACTCAAACTGTAAATCGTATATTGGTTACAGGGAATACCAATGTTACCTTACAGGCTGCTGCTGCTGCCCAAACTTTAACCATTAGCGGAGGATTGGGAAATAATTTAGACATTCAAAGTGGATCCACAATGCAACTTAATGGAGCAAATGCTTTAACAGTTAATTTTATACCAGCAACTCAGGATGTTTTAATTGCAGGTAATTTAACTGTTGCAACGAATAATACATACATTGCAACAAACAGTAATACGATAGTAACCGGAAGTATAACCAATGCAGGTACTATAACTTCTTCAACATCGAATTTAAACTTTAACTCTGGTGCAAGCTATAACCATAACTATACTGCTATTGCAGGTACCATACCAACAGCTACTTGGAATTCAAATTCTACGTTGGCATTTGTCGGGTATACTACCAATACAGCCGCGCCTTCAGGTTTAGGTCAATCCTTTGGAAATGTAAGCTGGAATTGTACTTCACAAACCTCTGATGTAGATTTAAATGCCGGGTTGACTTCTATTAATGGGAATTTAAGCATTGATAATTCAGGCTCTGGTTCATTGCAATTAACTCAGGGCCCTCTTCTTAACTCACTTTCAATAACAGGTAATTTGGTTGTTAATGGAGGTGTCTTGTCATTAACAAATGGAGCAAGTAATGCTACAGTTAATGTGGGAGGTAATATAGATATATCAGGAGGTACACTTAATTTAGTTTCCGCTGCTGTTACAGGAGTAGGTACTATTAATCTGGTTGGCAATTTTTCTATGTCGGCTGGAACAATTAATGAGTTAGGTTCTGCAACAAACGATGCCATTAATTTTATTGGGACGAGTACTCAAACTTTTACCAAATCTGGGGGTACAATTACCAATCAAATTAATTTTAATGTGTTATCTGGTGCAATTCTAAATATGGGTGATAATGTTCTTGATGGTGCAGATGCTATTTTTAATTTAAATTCTGGAGCAACCCTTATTAGTGGGCATCAGGATGGTATTTATCTTGTAGGAGCAGCAAGTGGTAATGTTCAAACACTAACACGAACGTACAATGCAAATGCAAATTTTAATTTCAACTACTCGGGAGTCGGAGTTCAAAATACCGGAACAGGTTTTGTAGCCGGAAATAATGTCGTAATAAACTCAATAAATGGTGCTTTACTAACATCTGATGCAACTATTACTGGAACATTAACTCTTAATCAACCTTTTGATATAAGTGCTCGTTCCCTAACCTTAAATGGCCCTGCTGTTTCAGGAGTATCAGATCTTGTTTCAAACAATACCACAGATCTTGCTTTTGGTGGCTCATTCACAGGTATTTATATTCCATCAAGCATTGCTTCACTAAATAACCTGACCGTAAATAATATAAATGGTGTTAGTTTAAAAAGCTCTGTTACTTTAAGTGCTGCGGGTGTATTAACATTAACTAATGGGAACCTTATCTTAAATGATTATAATTTTACTCTGACTAATCCTGTTGCTGGAGGTCCCTTTAGCAATTCGAATATGGTTTTAACTAGTGGAAATGGTTCTTTAGTAAAGGAAGGTATTGTTGTAGGTGACTTTTTAACAACCTATCCTATAGGAACCAGTGATTTCTATTCACCTATGGTAATCAATGCCTTAGCTGCTTCAATAGGAAGTGGAACAATTTCTGTTCGGGCTATACCAAGTCGACATTCTAATGTTACCTTTGAAAATGATGCCTTGAAAAAGTATTGGGTTGTATCTACAACCGGACTCGCAGGAATAACTGATGCAAGAGTAACCTTTGCCTATAATGCAGGTGAAGTAATTGGTAATAGTGCTTTGTATGAAACACGGATATGGAATGGCTCCGTATTTATTTCACCAATAGGGGCGACTGCTACTGGAATTAACCCTTTTGGTACTGACGCTGCCGGAAATGACATTTTAGATGGAGAATGGACTGCAATTGATCCTCAGACCAGACTGAATTTTTATTCTTATCAGGTGGGAAACTGGGATGATTTTAATACTTGGACAATGGATCCCTCTGGTGCATTATATACTAATCCTTCAAATCTTACCCCTACAGCTAATGATAAAGTTAAAATAAATACAGGTCATACTGTTACAATGCCTGTTGGCTTAGATAATCAAAGTGTTAATTCTCTTAAAATTGAAGGTACTCTCGATTTGGCTGCAACAATAGGGCATACATTTAATTATCTTTCCGGATATGGTAGAATAAAAATTTCAACCAGCGATATTTTTCCAACAACGATTACAAATACTTTTTTTACTACCGATGGTGGAACTATTGAATATTATGGAAACAGTTTTATTTTATCTACACCTCGCACAATTTATAGTATGGAAGTAAATATGACTGCAGGTCAAACTCTTACATTCAAAGCTACACCTTATACTATTTCAGGGAACTTAACGATTAAAAGAGGTATTTTTAGGATGAATGATGATTTAGTTGCGTCAACTACTCCTCAGTATCTTACAGTTTTGAAAAACATAACCATTAATTCAGGTGCTTCATTTACTGTTGGCACAGGAAATACCTTGAATGGACTAGTTGATGAAAATGCCACCGGCTCTCTACAGTACTATCTTGCTTACAATTCTATTGATTGTTATGGGAATTTTATAAATAACGGTACTGTTAGATTTACAAATCAGGCTGCACCAGTATATAGTTCATTTTCAGTAACTGGAGCTATCTCATTATTTATGAAAGGAGCCTCGGACAACACCTTTACTTGTACCGGAACTACCGATTTATACAATCTTGTTATTGATAAAGGCTCTGATCAAAGTTATGTTCTTACAGCCTATGCATCAGCTGAAGGTAACTTTAGACTATTTGGAAGAAATAACCTGAATGCTGGAAGTACAGCATCTCCATTTGCGCCAGAAAATCCCGAATTAAGAAAAGCACTCTGGATTAGAAATGGTACTTTGCGATTAACAGGTTACATATTTATACCTACACTAACCGAAAGTGGAGGTGATTATTATGTGCCATCAAACGGAATGTTATGGCTCGATGGTACCAATGTTAAAGTTTGGAGTACTGACAGAACAAATCCTGGGGTTAGTGTAGGGGGAATACAAGGTACTGGTGTATATACTTTAAATGATGGAGCTCAGTCATTTTCTATCTATGGAAGCTTAAAGGTATCAAACGGGTTTTTTACAACAGGTTCACATGGGATTGTTTTATGGTATCAACCTTCTACTTTTGGAAATATACTTATTGAAGGAGGCCAATGCGATTTGCCTGGTATTCGTACTGCTACAGGTAGCACTACAGGGAAATTTGCATTTACTCAAACTGGTGGCTTAATCCGATTCTTAGGTGATAATGGGAATGAAATTATGGAAAACTGTGCTTCACTGTGTATCCGTGGTACCGATCCAACCTATACTATGACAGGTGGAACAATGGAATTCTATGATGGTCAGAATGGAACGAATGATGGTACTGGAACTCCTGCATATAGGGGTGGAATAATTCATATTGAAACAAATGCTTCAAATATTAATGTTTCTGGCGGTACAGTAAGTGTTATTCGCAATAATGTTGGTAGCGATAATTATACAATATATACCACAGCTCCTTTTTATGATTTAAATCTAAACGGAGCATCGGGTACTTTACTTACTACCAGCTTTAATACAGATATTTCTGTTTTAAATGATCTGGTAATAAACGATTATTCTACACTCGATGCAACAGCTTCAAATAAGAATTTAACCATTGGTGGTGATTTTACTCTGGGTAATATTTCAACAAACAATAATGCAATTTATAATGCAAGAAGCAATACGACCAAGTTTAACGGAAATCAGAATTCTATTATTACCGTTACCAATACTAACATTGCAACTCCTTTAATATTTTATAATCTGACTTTAGATAAAACATCAACCAGTTCGATGGCTACTGCATGGTCGGTTACATTAAACAGTCCTGGAAGATCCGAGACAGCTGGAAACGCACTTAATCATTTGGCAACGATTACTAACGACATGTTTGTAAACGAAGGCAAATGGAATAATTATCGATATAAAACAAGAGTACATAGACACTTAACAAATTATGGAACAATTTTGGGTGATGCTACCAATCCCGGGCGCATTACTCTTGAAACAGGAGGTACAAAACATCAGATAACTGGAAGTAATGCAGTAATTAATAGTTTCGGTTCTTTAGAACTTAACAATACGAATGGAGCTATATTAAATTCAAATATAAGCACCTTTAATTTTGTATTAACTGCAGGAGTAATGGATATTCAAACCTATAATTTGGATATTACTGGAACTTTAAGTGGTTCAGGTGGTTATAGTACAACAAAGATGATTCAAAGTTATGGAAGCGCAGCAAGTCAGGGAGTTACACTTGCACTTTCGCTATCTGGTAATTATATAAATCAGGATATTGCATTAATACCCGTTGGTGTAGTTGGCACAATTTCCGGAACAGGTCTTAAATATACGCCCCTGACAATAAATTTAAACGGGGATATTGGTGCAGGCCCTTTTACAGGTACTATAAACCTAAGGCCTGTAGATGAATATCATCCAACTGGCGACCCAAATAAAACTACTGATCAAATAAGATATTATTGGAAAACAACAGTAACAGGTAATCTATCAGATATTACCAGTTCGATGGTGAATTATTCATTATACTCTTCATACAATTTTGGATATGGTGGTGGTAAAAAACATGTATATTATAGAAATAACGATTGGACAGAACAAGGGCCTGCAACAAATCCATTAATTTTTTCTGCAACTGGGTTTTACAATACCGATTATTCTGCTGGTAAAAAATTAGCCTTCCGATTGCCTCAATATTTATATAGCAGGCAGAGTGGCTTATGGAACTCTACTTCAACATGGTCACTTACCAGTCATGGAGTTACTAATCCGCCTTCAGTAATAAATAGTTTTGATGTTTACCAAATTGGTGGCTCCGGTGGTGCAAATCATCAGATTACAAAAGCAGTAAGTACAATCCCACCAGCTGTTACGGCTTCAAAAGTAATCATATTAAGCAAAGCCAGTACTGGGATTTCTGCGGGACAACCTCCATCTTTGATTATAAATGCTGGTACAACCGGGCACGATTTTAATCTCATTACAGGTGGTGGTCGTTTTGTTTTAAATGATGGTACGTTACCCATAGCTGATTATCTTGATTTTGCATATAACGACACTGCTATTTTTGAGTATTCAGGTGGAACTTATACTATTCCGGCAGCACTTACAATATATCCTATCTTATGGATAACTGGTGATGCAAGCAGTATAAAAACACTCCCTAATGCAAATATTCTGGTACGTAAAAATTTGAATATATACGATGCAACAAATACAGGTGTAACATTAACTTTGGCCAATACAGCCAACGGAAATTTAACTATTAATGATAGTTTAGTTCTTGATAACGAAAGCAAACTTGTTTATCAGAATACAGGAACAAATAGAACTATTACTATATTAAAAAACATTAATTGTATAAATGGCGGTGCAAGCGAAGTTAATTCAATTGAAATTCCTGCAGGAGGTGCTTTTACAACACCTACTCATCAGTTAATTGTACATGGTGATATTCGAATGGGAGCTTCAAATTTAATTTTATGGAATAGTAATGCACAAAAGTCTGTCGACTTGGTTTTAAATGGTGAAACAAGTTCACGAATTTATAATTATACTGGAGGAAATATAACTCTAAGCAAATTATCAGTTAATAAATCAACACCGGCATTAACTACTATAATCGATAAGGCTATTACAATTAATGCCCCGACAAATGTTGCTTCTAAGCCATTAGGATTGCAGCAAGGAATATTGCGTATTAATAATACATCTACCAATTTAGTTTTAACAAGTGGAGGTGGTGATTTTACAATTCCAACGGTAGCTTCATTAATTTTGGATCAGGGCACTTTAAGTGTTTCAGGTAATAGTACTGGTATAACTTTAAATGGTTTATTAGAGATTAATGGAGGTGTCATTTCTGTTTATAATGCAGCGTATACAAATAATTATATTCAATATTCCGCATCAGGTAGTGCACGAATTAATATAAATGGAGGACTTCTACGAATTGGTTCCCAATTACGCCGTTTAACCACAACAACAGGTGGTGTGTTAAATTATAACCAACTTGGAGGAACTGTTGAAATTGGTTATACAGATGCTCCGATTAATACTAGAGGTATGCTGGAGGTTTTAAATACAGGAAGTAATTTTACATATACAGGAGGAAATTTAACCATTTTTACTGCTCCTGCTACAGCTGAAGTCCCTGCAATATATATAAATGCAACAACTACAAATATTGGTGCATCTACTTCTATTACAATTGGTGGATTAGCAGGTAGCCCTCAAATTGGTATTTATTCGTCAGTGCCGCTACCTAATATAACTGTAACTGGAACAGGAACTCCTACTGCAAAAATGTGGAATATACCATTAACTATTGATAATAACCTAACAATTGAGGCAGGGGGTGCCTTTGATGCTAATGGATTACAGTTGAATATTAAAGGTAACTTTGTTAATAACGGAACATATGTGCCTAACGGTAATACCACTGTTTTTAATGGCTCAGGAACTCAATCTATTTCAGGTGAAACAACCTTTTATAATTTAACCAAACCAACATCGAATACTCTTAATGTTAATAGCAATATTCAGATAAGTAATAATTTAAGGGTAGAGAGCGGAATACTTGCTGATAATGGCAATACAATAAAGGTATTGAATAATGTTTATAATGTTGGAGAAATTACATATGGAGGATCTGTTAACTCATCAACTCAGCTGGGTGTTCATATGAATGGTTCTGTTAATCAGGCTATATCAGGAATAGGTATTTATGGAAAGATTACAATTGATAATTCTTCTGGTGTTTATTTGCCAATTGGAAGTAGAATATTAATTAACAATGCGCTTAGAATGAATCAAGGAATATTTGATATACAAGGGAATCTTTTGGCTTTAGGAGAAAATTGTGCTATTGAAGGATCTGGTTTTAATGCATTTAAAATGATTCAGACCAACACATCATTTACAGATAATGGTATAAAGAAAACATTTCCGGCTGGTGCTCAAACATTTACTTACCCAATAGGTTCAATGGGTAAATACACTCCATTAACGCTAAATATTACAGCAAACGATAACAATACAGGTACTATCACTTTAAAAGCTGCAAGTGAAATTCATCCAAGTATTGTTAATGATGTTGAGAGTTCTTGCGAATTAAACGACTTGAATAATGTATTACAATACTATTGGATTATTCGTAGTAATGGCATTACAGGATTTTCGGGTAATGCTCAATTTAAAAGTATTCCAACTGATATTAAAATTGATAATACATGTGGTTTAACAACTGCCGAATACATTACTGCGCGTCTTTTAATAAGCTCAAGTACATGGAATAAATTTGATTCGATTAATTTTGACGAATCAACTGGTTTCTTGCAGTTTGATTTTAATTCTACCGACGATAATGGTATTAGTGGTGATTATTTAGCAGGATTAGACGAAGCTTTACCCAATTCTGTTACTACTTACCAAACGATTAATAGTGGAAACTGGACTAATACATTAATTTGGGAAACAATTCCAGCAGGTGGGCCAATTCCAGCAGGTGGGCCGAGAGGTTCTGTTGTATTAATTAATCCTGCTCATACAGTTGATGTTAGTGCAAATCAAGATTTATTTATTTATAAAGCATATATTAATGGTACTTTAAACCTGAACTCTACAACACAGCATAGACTTGGGTATGCATTTGGTACTGGCACTTTAAAGGTTGTAAATCAGGCAACTTTACCAGCTGGTGATTACGTTGGACCAGATGGCTTTTTTACTGAAACAGGTGGTACCTTGGAATATGCAGGAAATGTTGATTATGATGTTTTATCAACCATTACATCATTAAATAATGTTGCTTTTAGTGGAACAGGTATTCGAAACTTACCGAATAATAACCTATTGTTTTATGGGGATGTTACAATTTCTGGTCCTACTGTTTCTAATTACTATGATATGGATATTGAGATTCATGGTGATCTTACTATGTCAGCAGGTGAATTTAAAGCTAAAACAACTGGAGGAGAGCCAAGAATTACGTTTTCTGGCACTAATGCACAAGAAATATCAGGTAATTTTACTGCTGCAAACTATAGTGCTCTATACAATCTGGCTATAAACAAATCTTCTTTAGGTTTAACTCTTTTAAGCCCGATAGAAGTTTCTAATAACATAATTCTTACTTCTGGTAATATAACTACTACACCAGCCAATCTTCTTACTATGACAACTATCCCGCCTAATGCAATTACTGGTGGTAGTGCAGGGTCATTTATTAATGGACCACTTAGAAAACGCCTCGACAATGGGGATAGTTTTTTATTCCCAATTGGTAAGGATACACGTTATGGTTATGTTTCTGTTTTAAATGTTCAATGTACTGCTACTGATTATTACTGGACAGCAGAGTACTTTAACTATGGTTTTGGAGATTATTCTGTTTTAGGTACTTTAACTAGTGTTAGTAATTCAGAACACTGGCAAATAAACAGCCCGATTGATGATTATAAAGCAATTGTAAAACTGCGTTGGGATCCAGTGAGTGATATTAATCCACTTACTGTTTCAACCGGATACACTGGTGTTAAAATTGCTGAGTATGATGGTGCTGATTGGTTTGAAAAACCATCAGGTTCGCAAACAAACAACAATTATAATGGGACTGTTCAGACTTCTGCTGTAATACCTATAAAGATTTTAGGCTTTCATCCCCAGTTTTATACATTAGGAGCCAGAGACCCATTAAATCCGATAGCTCGGTTTACCAGTACAACTCCTGTATGTTCAGGTGCAGCAAATAATATTACTGTAGCATTTACAAATGGCTCACCAAATTATAATTTTACTTATTCCATTGATGGCGCTGGATCTTTTTCCCCTGCTGGTTTGCCTTCGGCATCAAATCCTTTTACTTTTAGTGGGACAACACCAGGACGCTATCGATTAACTACATTTACAGCAAATGCCGTTCCCGGAGTTGTTGATACTGCCTCTGTTGTAGTATATCCTCCATCAACCCAGTTTAATGTTTCGAGTACAGGAACACTTTGCGAAGGTTCAAGTGTCGATATAAATCTGGATGGATCTGAATCGAATGTAATTTATACAATTTATATTGATGGTTTTTCAACTGCAACAACCTTAAATGGTACAGGTGCACCTATCTCATTCCTGAATCAAACAGCTCCTGGAGTATATTCTGTTGTTGGAAGTCATTCTTCTGGATTGTGTACTATGAACATGTTAGGTACAGTTACCATAAATCCGTTACCTATTGTTTCTATGACAGTTGTTCCTGCATTGGATACTATATGCCATGGCCTTAATACTCAAATAGATTTAAGTTTTACAGCCGGTATAGCGCCATTTTCCAATATTGTAATTTCTGATGGTACTGATACATTCGGGCCTTTTACTACGAGCACCAATCCGTATAATTATATTCCTGTAGGAAACATGATTCCTGTTTGGAATCCAGCTGATGGTGTTAAATCAACTACAACCTATTCAATAACATCAATAACAGATGATAATGGATGTTCAAATGTAGGAAGTAATTCAGTTAATGTAGTGGTTTTTAAAATTCCTGAAACAGGGCCACAGTATCATATTATGAATGATTGGCCTTAGGAAAAGTTTTGAAATTTGAATTATAAATTTATAAAATGGCAAATTGGTGAGTGGCGAATAGTGAATTTTGTTTAGCATGACTTTCCATCATCTGGAGGACATGGAGACGTAAACCTTCGGAAAGTAATAAAAGTTCTTTGAAAGTATTCAAATTTAACAGAAGAAAGTGGGTAAGAATTAATTGTTTTTTAACATTATTAACAATCAATAAAAACAAAAAAGAATTATTGGTTAATAAAAAAGCAACTTTTTAATCTATTAAAACTGTCTGTTGAGCGAGTAAATGATTGTATTAATCACTAAAAAGTTTACTTTTACTAGCTATTAGTTGTTTTTAATCAAATAGATACTAATTTTGCGCAACCTATTACCGAATTAAGCGTTTAATTATGCATTGGTGAATAGTGAATGGTGAATAGAAAGCTGGTAGCTCACAAATCACAACTCACATTGGTCATCGATAATTGAAAAATGATGTTTGATCATTGGTGTTTGATTTATGATACTATAAAAATAAACTCAACATATATAGTTTGCCTTCAAGCAGACAGGCTTCAAGCCTAAATGCAAAAGATAAACTAACAACTTAAATATAAAAATAAATTTTAAATATTAACTTAAACTTTTAGAACATGAAAAAAACAAACTTTTTAAAAATTTCGTTAACGCTCGTTATGGCGTTACTAATGTATGGGGCAAATGCTCAATGGATTTCTTCTGCAACACAGGCAGTTGACTCTGTAACAATTGGAGTTACTGTGCCATATTATGTACAACCAGATGCTTATTTTAACCCACTTTTTGCGGCTCCAAGTACTAACGTTGTTTCTACTTTTGTATGGTCTGTGCCTATAACTCCTGCTCTTGGTGTAGCTACTCCATCTGGAGGTGTTGATAACTATATTGAATACACATTTACTGGTGCTACCGGTACTTATGGTTTATCTGTAGTAGAAACTGCACCAGCTCCTTCGACTTGCCCAGGAGCAGCTGTAACAATGAGTGTGGAAGTAATTGCAACACCTTCAGTTGCTTTTACAGCGAATAATCCTGGTAGTTTTATTGGAGCTGACTTAGAGGTTTGCGAGGGTGATGTACTGTTGGAAGATGAAATTCAGGTGGCTTTTACTCATTTTCTAGCCGGCATTCCTAGTATTACTTTAGATTACTCCTTGGTCATTGATACAATTAGTGCTGGTGGAACAACAGCAAATTATTCAACCACACCTAATGTTATTACTGGATTAAATACAGCAACATATAATTTGGCAAAAACTGCAGATCCTTTAGTTTGTATTGTTAATCCTTCAGCTGCGCATGTTACAACTGTTTATACTTATACAGTTAATGGTGTTAATGATAGGATTTCAAGGAAGGCAGATTTCTTAGGTGTTCCATTATTATATAGTGCAATTGCAACCCCTATTGTAATAACAGTACATCCAGCTCCTGTTACTGGTCCAATTTACCATATCAGCAATATGTGGTATAACTAATTATTTCGATATTATAACCTAATTTTAAAAAGGTTAGAAGATTGTAAAAAAATCAAAACTGGTTCAGGGTAACACCTGAACCGGTTTTAAAAATAAAAAACACCCAATTATTTTTCTCCCTCGAGGGAGATGCCGAAGGCAGAGGGTGAAAAAAGTAATAAAAAAAGAGTGAATAAAGCATAAATAAGAAATTGAAATACAATAAAAACATATTAGTTTCTATATTTTCCCTGATACTTATCTTGGTCTCAGGTGTTTATGCTCAAGCGCAAGATGTTCCCGTGGCTTGTGCAGGTAGTATTGTCCGTTATGGTGTGTATGGCGATAACGGCAATTCTGTTTTTCAGTGGGAGGTTACTGGTGGTCAGATTTTAAATAATTACAACGATTCAGTTGAGGTATTATGGCCATCAACCATGAGTGCCGGTGCGCAAACGATTACAGTTACCGAAACCAACCTGATTGGTTGTTTGGGTAATCCGTATAGTACAATTGTTATTATTTCTGCTCCCGATGTCGATATTCAAGACGATCCTTATATTTGTGAAGGGTCAACCTTTGAGTTTTATGCAAGCTCATCAACTGCCATTAACTACTTATGGCCTGATAATTCAACCGGAACAACATTTATTGCTTCCTCAACGGGTGAGTATTGGGTTCGTATTCAAGACAACAATGGTTGTCGTGCTACCGATACATCGTTCTTAACAGTGCATCAAAATCCTATAATCGATTTGGGTAACGATACTTCTATTTGCGAAGCAGGTGAGATACTCGTTCTCGAATTAGATACATTATATTCAAGTTATTTATGGACCCTTGGTGATGAGTTCTGGACAACATCTTATTTGAATCTTGACGTAAGCTCAGAACAACGAAAATTTTATTTAGAGGTTGAGGATCAATGGGGTTGTATTGGTTACGATACCATCACAGTTAGTTTTTGTGGCGAATTCTTAATTCCAAATGCTTTTACTCCTAATGGCGATGGAAGCAATGACGAATGGAGAATTGATAATTTGGCATTTTTTCCCGAAGTTTCTGTCGATATTTACGATCGTAGGGGCGAACGGGTATTTCATTCTAAAGGATACGAAAAGGCTTGGGATGGAACAGACTCCAATGGACGAAAAATGCCAATGGATTCGTATTATTACGTAATAGATTTAAACAATGGTGAAAAACCGATTGTTGGAACAGTTACATTATTACGTTAAAAAAAAAATTATAACTTTGTTAAGAAATAGCTACAGAAAGCAGGGTGTTTTAACAAAGAGGTATTTAAATGACTTATTAAGTTAAGTAAATGAAAAAAATAGTATTCATTATGTGTTTTGTTTTATTGGCTTTTGCTTCTGCCATTGGTCAGGAGCCTGTTTATAGCCAGTATACAATGAATCAATTCCTTTATAATCCTGCTTTTGCAGGAGCTGAAGGTTTTACTTCCTATAATCTTACTGCACGTCAACAGTGGCTAGGTATGGATAATGCTCCATCAACCCAGGCTATTAGTGGTCAAATGAGAGTTTCAAAAACAAGCTATATATCTAAATCACGATCAATTAAAAAAAGAATAAAAAAGAGAAGACCCAGCGGACGTGTTGGTGTTGGTGCATATATTTACAACGACCAGAATGGTGCTATTGGAAGAACTGGTTTGGAGGCCACCTATGCTTACCATTTGCCTGTTATGGATGGCCAGCTTTCAATGGGTATTTCAATCTCGGCATTTCAGTTCAGGGTAAATACTACCGATTTAACTTTTCCCGATGAAGGTGTTGATCCATTGGTATTAAAAGCTCGTGAAAATATGTGGATAACTGATGGAAGCTTTGGTATGTATTATACTTTTCAACCGTTTTATATTGGATTGTCATCCCGTAATTTATTTCAATCTGCTTTAAAGTTTGGCGAAGATAATAGCTTTAAAGACTATCAGCAGGTTCGACAATATTACCTTGTAACAGGATATAGGTATGATATGAAAAATGATTTTGAAATTGAACCCTCTGTTTTACTTAAAACAACTGAAAATTTTAATATACAAACAGATATTAATATAAAGGGATATTACAAACGTGATTATTGGTTAGGATTTGCTTATAGAACTGGAAATGCTTTTATAACAATGGTTGGTGTACGAATAGATAAGTTATATTTTGGTTATGCATTTGATTATTCTTTAAATGATATTCAGCGTATCAGTTACGGATCGCATGAGATAATGATTGGACTTAAGTTTGGTGATAATCAAGGACGATATCGCTGGCTTAATAGATTTTAATATGGTAGTATTTTATAAATAGATGCTTTGCTTTGCGAAGCATTTTTTTTATCTTGGCATAGTATAATTATTGTCAGTTTTCCAAGAGCTCTATAGGAGCGCAGTATTGTAAAAGATAAATAGTAATGCAGCAAAGCCTCATTGAGGTGCCAGAAAAAAAAGAATTGCATCGCTGCTTTGCAGCTTAAGAGATATGAGTTATTAGATTTTACTATACCAACGTCGCTCTGCGACTGTAATAAAAAAAATAACTCAATAGGAGCGGGAGTATATTAAATTAAAATAAAAGTAATATTAAACCCTGTTGCTCGATAAAAAAAAATAATAAATTATAAAATAAATTCTGTTATGAAAAAGTGGATCATTCTTATTTCGATTATCGCAATTGCTTTGATTGCATTTTTTATTGCAAAACCAAAATTATCAGTGAACTATTATAATAAGGGATTGGTATTTTTCGATTCAGCGATGTACGAGAAAGCCTTGCCTTATTTAAATAAAGCTGTATGGTATAATAAAAAAAGCGAAAACGCTTTGAATAAGAGAGCACAAACTTATTATCAACTTGAGAATATTGAAAATTCATTAATGGATTATAATAAGGTTCTCATTATTAATAATAAGAATAATGATGCACTTTTTGGTCGTGCTTTGGTTTATTTCAAGAATAAAGAATTTAGCAAAGCTATAGCTGATTTAAAAGAAGCCATTTCGATTAAAAACGATATAGCTGAGTATTATTATTTTTCAGGTTATGCCAAATCAAATGAAAAACTCTTTAATGAGGCTCTTGATGATTTGGATCAGGCAATTATACTGGATTCGTTATTTGCCGATGCTTATCATCAACGCGGTATTGTTAAAGCCAATTTAGGTGATTTTACCACATCAGTTAAAGATTTTAATAAAGCAATAGAGTTAAACGATCAAAATCTTGAAGCATACAATTACAGAGTAAAGTACCGAATTGAAAAGGAAGATTATACTGGAGCTATTGCCGATTACGATGCCATTATTAATCTTGATGCCAACAATCAGGATGCCTATTTTCAGCGTGGGTATTTTAAATTACAGATACACGATTTTAATGGTGCAATTACAGATTTTAATAAAGCAATCGAGCTTAATCCTAAAGATGATAAGGCTTATAGGAAAAGAGGAAATGCTAAAGCCGGTTTGCAAAAGTTTGATGAAGCTCTGGTTGATTTTAATAAGTCGATAGAGATTAATGAAAATGAACCTGAGACATATTATCGCATTGGTATGGTGTATATGAATAAATCTGAGCCTGCAAAAGCTCTTGGATTCTTTACATCAGCCATAAATAAAAAGAAAGATTATTTCGAAGCTTATTATATCCGTGGAGTTTCAAAGGCAATGCAACAGAAGTACGAGGAGTCTATTAAAGATTTTGAGCTTGCATTGAAATATAATAAGGATTATGCTGATGCACATCTTGGGAAAGCAATATCCTTGGGTATTTTAAAGAAGCATCAGGAAGCTATTGCTTGTTATGATAGTTATATAAGACTGGTTAAAAATAATGGAGGTGCATATTTAAACCGGGGTATATCTAAAATTAATTTAAACGATACTCAAGGTGGATGTGCCGATTTTGCCAAAGCACTAGAACTGGGCGTTAAACAGGCTCAAGAAATGATAAATATGTATTGTACATCAATTAAGAAATAATTGAATCGTTATTGATTTTTGTAAAAAGAATTTCTTTACTCAATTTTACTAAAATATTGTAGAATGAAAAAACTATTATTTTTAAGTTTTCTTCTTATGCCTTTATTCATAATGGCTCAAGAAATTACAGATACATCAATACGAGGAAAGAATATTGATAAATATCTCCAATATTTTTCAAATGAGAATCCCGGTGCGGTTGTAATGGTTATTAAAAATGGTGAAATTGTTTTTAATAAAGCTTATGGTTTGTCAAATATTGAGAGTAAAGAACCAATGAATGTTGATAAAGCATTTAACCTTGATGAACTCTCAAAAGCATTTACATCATTAGCAATAATGAAGCTTGTAGAGAAAAAGAAATTGAAATTAGATCAAAGCTTAGTCGATATTTTTAGCGATTTTCCTGAATATGGACGAAATATAAAAGTCAGAAATCTCTTAAGTCATGCTTCTGGTTTAAAACCCTATGATGCCAATTTAGTTAAAACCAACACACAAGTATTTGAGTTCTTGAAAGAACAAACAGAGCCGTTATTTGAAGCAGGCACTAAAATGAACTATAGCAACTCTGATTATGCTATGTTAGCTTATATTATTGAAAAAGTTTCAAAATCTACTTATAGTGAATTCTTAACAAAGAATATTTTCAAGAAAGCAAAAATGAAAAATACATGGATTGCTGGGGATAACAGTAAAACGCTGGTTGCAGAAGGTCACTTTAAAGAAGAGGGTAACTATAAAGTTCGTAACGAAAAAAATACAATCTATGGGGAGAAAGGTATTTTTTCCACTTCAACTGATTTTGCATTATGGGACAAGGCTATGCATTCAAATAAGTTGGTAAAGCCCGAATCGCTTGCACAAATTTTTACAGTTGAAAAAATAAAGGATAGTGAAAATAATTCGTATTACGGATATGGCTGGGTTATAATGAAAAGGAATGACACCTGGTATTATTGGCACAGTGGCACGGGTAATGGATATACAAATTTGTTGCTTTATTTACCCGATACAAAAACAACTGTACTAATACTTACTAACCGAAATGATGGATATGACTTTTTAAAACTCTCAATTGCTATTGCTAAAGAGTTTGATAAAGAATTAAAATTATAGAAGAATTAAAATGTCAATGTAAACGTTGCTCCCTGGTTAGGTTCTGAGTGTGCAGTAATTGATCCTCCATGCAAACGCATAATTTGTTTCGATAAGCTCAATCCAATGCCTGAACCTTTTGGTTTGGTGGTAAAAAATGGAATAAATATTTTATCTATAACATCTTTTAATATTCCATGTCCATTATCGATAACCTGAATAGCTACTCTGCCTCGTTTGTTTAAAAATGCACGCACGATTATTTTGCCATCGGCCATGTTTTCAGTAGCATGTATAGCGTTTGTTATCAAATTAATAATTACTTGTTCAATAAGTTTCGTGTCAGCATAAATTTCTAATGACTCAGGTTCTGTTGACATTTCTAAATTTACTTTGCTTGAGTTTAATTCATGTTTAATCAATGGGAGTATATCGTCTAATAGTTCTTTTACTTTTGCAACCTTTAAATTTGGTTTTGGAATTTTTGTTAGATTTCGGTAAGTACTTACAAAGTGCAATAATCCATTGCTACGTTTATGAATAGTTTTAATGGCCATTGAAATTTCACTAAGCGATTCTTCTGTCAGGTTTTTATGATCATGAATAGCACTGTTAAGCATTAAATCGAGCGTGGATGTTAACGAGGAAATAGGTGTTATTGAGTTCATTATTTCGTGGGTAAGCACACGAATAAGCTTTTGCCATGTTTCTGTTTCTTGTTCTTCCAAAACATTCTGGATATCCTTAATAGTTACAAGCATTATGTTTCTTTCGTGCACTTTAAACTCAGTTCCGGAAACTGCCAATTGCAGAATATCATCTTCGTGTTGAATTTTTAATAAACAGTTTTTCCCTGGTTCAAAGTTCAGTAAGGAGTTTACCAGTTCAGGATTCTTCTCTTTTAGGTCGTTTATGTTTTTTAATGTGTTTATCTGAAAAAGCTTTTTAAATGCGTTATTCACCATATCAACTTTCCCATCGCGCTGATATGTAATAATACTTACATCTATATTGCGTACAAGGTTTTGCAAATATTGATATTGTTCTTCTTTTTCGGTTCGTACTTTCTGAAAATCTTGTATTACATCATTAAAGGCCTGATTAAGTTCGTCGAATGACGAACCCATTCCTTCAATCCTGAAAGATCTTGTAAACTCTGAAAAACGTATTGATTCTAGAAAGCTGGCTAGGTCGCGATTGGTTTTATCTACAAATTTGTATAAAAGATAAACCTGAAAAATAACAACCAAGGCAATTAAAAATGGAGTTATAAAATATTCAAGAGTTAGTGTATAGAAAAAAAGAAATATTGTTGCAGTAAGCAACAATATTCTAAAGGTGGCTACAATTCTAAAATTTCTAAAGACCATATTTTTCCATTCTCCTGTAAAGTGATGTTCTTGTTAACCCGAGCATTGTTGCAGCTTGTGTAACATTGCCCTGGTTTTGTTTTAATACCTTTACAATGATATTTTTTTCAATATCATCGAGGTTAAAGCTTTCGATCTCAATTTCACCTACTTTATCTACTTTGTTTGCCAGAATAAAATCATCGGGTTGCAGATTCTCTGAATCGCTCATAATAACAGCTCTTTCAAGAGCGTGTTGTAATTCGCGCACATTGCCTGGCCAATGGTATTGAGACAGTTTTTTAAGGGTTTCACTTGAAATACCTTTAATGTTCTTTCTATATTTTTTTGAATAAATAGTTAAAAAGTGATTTGCTAATAAAGGAATATCCGAAGTTCTTTCGCGTAATGGAGGAAGATGTATCTCAACCGTGTTTATCCTGTATAGTAAATCTTGCCTGAAAGTATCTTCGTGCACCATTTCGTGAATATTATTGTTGGTAGCACAAATTAAACGAACATCAATAGATTTAGGTGTATTTGCACCTACACGTATAACTTCTCTTCGTTCAATTGTAGTTAATATTTTGGCTTGCATCGGCAGCGATAGGTTTCCTATTTCGTCTAAGAACAATGTACCTCCTGAGGCCAGCTCGAAGCGACCTTGTCGATCTGCTTTGGCATCGGTAAAAGCACCTTTCATATAACCAAAAAGTTCGCTCTCAAATAATGTTTCTGTTATGGATCCCAGATCTACACTAATAAAGGTTTCATCTTTTCGAAGCGAATTGCGATGTAATGCTCGTGCCACAAGTTCTTTACCAGTACCATTCTCACCTAAAATAAGAACATTGGCATCTGTTTTTGCTACTTTTCTAATAGTGGAGAATACTTGTTGCATCTCAGGTGAGTTTCCTATAAACTCATGGAATGGCTGATCTTGAATGGCATTTATTTCAATTTGTTTTATTTTTAAATCTGTAGCCTGGTTTTTCGATTGTCTTAGCCTTATTGCTGATGAAACTGTTGCCAAAAGCTTTTCGTTCTGCCATGGTTTAAGAATAAAGTCGGTAGCACCTGATTTAATTGCTTTAACAGCTTTTTCTGCGTCTCCATAAGCTGTTATAAATACCACTACAGCATCAGGATCAATTTCAAGGATTTTTCCAAGCCAGTTAAAGCCTTCTTGCCCACTAATAGCATCTTTGGTAAAATTCATGTCGAGTAATACAACATCAAATTTCTCCTTGCTTAAAAGTTCAGGAATAAGCTCAGGGTTCGATTCGGTATGAATTATATCAACATAGTTTTTTAATAAAAGCTTTAAGGCAAATAAAATGTCTTCATTATCGTCAATTGCTAAAACTTTACCAGATTTCTCCATCATAATTGTAAAGGTATTTATGGATTTTATTTTATGTAATAATAATAAAAGTTTATTTTTTAATTAAAAAAAGTACTGAAAATTAATTGAGAACAATAAATTCAATTGAAACACTAATGGTTAGAAAATATAATTGAATTCATTTTACCTAAAATCTCAATAAAAGTAAAATTACAATTTTTTTATTTCCTATGTTCGTTTTCGTACTCTTATTGTTGCGTAATCGAACAAAAATTTAAATCTAAAATTAATCTATATATTGCTAAGTCTCATAATATCAAAATCATATAATGTTTGGCATAGTTTCTGACTACTTATGGCAGAACCTAATCACATATAATTTAATAAAAAATGGATCGAGTAATAGAAAAAAAGTACAAATGGTTGAATAAAAAAACAATTTGGATTGCAGCAATTGCTATTGTTATTATTATTGCCTTATTGAATATCGCATTTGGGGATAAAAGCTCAAAACTCAATGTTGAAACCGAGAAAATAACTATTGAATCAATAGTTGAAGATGAATTTAAAGATTATATCGCTGTTATTGGAACAGTTGAGCCTATAACAACTGTTTATCTTGACGCCATTGAGGGAGGCCGGGTTGAAGAGATTGTAATTGATGAAGGTAATATGGTAAAAAAAGGCGATGTTATTTTACGAATGAGTAACACAAATCTTTTACTTGATATCTCAAATAACGAATCAAATGTTTCACGTTCTATTAACGAATTTGAGAATACAAAAATCAATCTTGAAATACAAACAATTACTAGAAAGCAAACACTTATTAATACTGAAATGAATCTTAAAAGGGAAAAGAGACAGTATGAGTATAATAAGAAAATGTTTGAAGATAACCATATTTCAAAAGAAGAATTTAGCCGATCACAAGAGCAATATGAAGCTTCTGTTGAACAATATGAATTACTAATTGCTGCTTTAAAAAGCGATTCTTTGTACAGAGTTAATACATTATCGTCAATGCAAGCCAATGTTGAGAGAATGAAATCTAACTTATTGGTTGTTCAGGGTAGACTTGAAGATCTTAACGTTAAAGCCCCAGTTGATGGGGAATTAGCAAGTTTAAATCAGGAAATAGGACAGGTAATAAATTATGGTACGCGTATCGGAACAATTAATGTGCTTGATGATTATAAACTTCGTGTTGAGATAGATGAGCACTATATTGCTCGTGTACGCCGCGAATTACCATCAAGTTTTGACTTCTCAGGGCAAGATTTTTCACTGGTTATTGATAAGATTTATCCCGAAGTTACCAACGGTCGTTTTGCAGTGGATATGATTTTTACATCAGAAAAACCTGCTCAAATAAGAATTGGACAGACTTTTAGAATTAAGCTTGAGTTAGGCGAATCGAAACAGGCAATTTTAATTCCTCGTGGTGGATTTTATCAGAGTACCGGTGGTCAATGGGTTTATGTTGTTGATCCTTCAGGCCAGTTTGCAATAAAACGTAGTATTACAATTGGACGTCAAAATCCAAAACACTACGAAGTAATTGAAGGGCTTCAGCCAGGTGAAAGAGTGATTGTTTCAAGCTATGATAATTTTAATAATGTAGATAAGTTAATGTTAAAATAAGATTTAAAGAACCATAAAAACAATTTAATAATTAAGGTCATGATTAGAACAAACGAATTAGTAAAAGTTTTCAGAACAGATGAGGTTGAAACTACTGCTCTGAATAAAGTAAATCTAAATATTGAAAGTGGCGAATTTGTTGCCATTATGGGTCCATCTGGTTGCGGAAAATCAACCTTGCTCAATATTCTTGGATTATTAGATAATCCTTCAGGTGGGGAACTTTGGTTTACAGATCACGAAGTTTCTAAATTCTCTGAAAGACAAAGAACAAATCTTCGTAAATCAAATATTGGTTTTGTTTTTCAAAGTTTTAACCTTATTGATGAGCTAACTGTTTATGAAAATGTTGAATTGCCATTGTTGTATTTAAATATGCCATCATCAGAAAGAAAGCAGAGAGTTGAAGCAGTACTTGATCGCATGAAAATGTCGCATCGTAAAAAACACTTTCCACAACAATTATCTGGTGGTCAGCAACAACGTGTAGCAATATCAAGAGCAGTGGTTACAAATCCAAAGCTGATTTTAGCCGATGAGCCTACTGGTAACCTCGACTCTGCTAATGGAGAAGAAGTTATGAGTTTGCTTACACAGCTTAATAACGAAGGTACAACTATAGTTATGGTAACTCACTCACCATCAGATGCTGAAAAAGCACATAGAATAGTTCAGTTATTCGATGGTCATATCGTTACTGAAAATATTAAAAAAGTACTTTAATAATTGGCTAAAGACAGGAGTGGCTTCCCCCAATACTTTCCAAATTTTGAGTATATAAGATCCCCAATTTGTCACTTCTGTCTTTTTATCTTTTTAAAAAGATAAAAACGAATTTCCTTTGTTATTAACGCTATTAACCAAGTATTGTAAATAAACTTAAAAGGAAGGAGTTAAAAATGTTAAAAGATTTATGTATTCCGGTTCCGGGATTCGCTGAAAACGAAATTGCTGAGCTACATCTAAAAGTAGGTGATCGCAAAATAAGTTACGACTTTAGAGTTGAATCTTTTCCTTGGGATATAAATGACGAACTAAATGGCGATACTGATGAAATTACAAGGTCGCTTGCCAGAATTAGCAGGTTGAAAAAATCAATTCAGGATTATGATAAAAGCTGGGAACTGATTCAGATATTCACACCTGCCCAACATTCAAAATATATACAGGTGCTTTATAGAAAAAAAACCAGTTAATTATTTAGTTATGTTGCGAAAAACGGTCATTATCATAGTATTATACTTGATTCCAGTTTTTTATCTTGCTGCTCAGGATATTGAAACTGAAAAAGAATCAGTAAAAAAAGTTATTCAATCGGCTTATATTGATGGATTACATAATAAAGGCGAACTAATTGATGTTGAGAAAGGTTTTCATCCTGGATTTGTACTTTTAGGAGTTAAAGATAATTCTCTAACTCAGTATCCTATTTATACATGGATTGAATCATTTAATAAACGAAAAAAAGATGATCCAACTCCGATAAAACCAGAAAATAAAATAGTTTGTGAATATCTTCAGATTGATATTACTGGTAATGCGGCAATGGCCAAAATACAACTTAAAAGAAATAACGAATTAATTTTTACTGACTATCTTTTGCTTTATAAGTTCGATGATGGCTGGAAAATAGTCAGCAAAACATATTTCAGGCATTAGAATAATCTAATAAAGGTATTTTAGCATTTTTTTCTTATTAGCTGAGATAAAAATGCTTTTTTTATTTATTGATAACTAAATGGGAAAGGTAATGTCAACCCTGGTGCCGCAAGTATCATTATTCTGATTATAAAGATCCGTAGTTTCAATTTTATATCCCTTTCGGGGATGGGTTTGATTTAATAATGCAAATCTCTCTTTAGTAATAACGGTACCCCTGGACTTTTGTTTGTTTGTTTGATTCTGTCTTAATTCCTGAGATTTAGCGCGTCCAATTCCATTGTCTTCAATAAGGCAATGTAAATCAGAACCTGAATTATCTGTAGTAATAATGAAATCAATCCTGATTAATCCTTTTTCAATTTTATTTGCAAATCCATGCTTTATAGAGTTTTCTATAAAGGGCTGAATAATCATTGGGGGTATAAGTATTTGATTGTAGTCGAACTCATTTGGGACATTAATAATTATTTCGAACTTCTTATCGAATCGCATTTGCTCTAGGCTTAAGTAGTATTTAAGATAATTCAATTCCTCTTCGAGAGTTACAAATTTCTTCGAAACATTATCAAGTGTTATGCGAATAAGCTTTGCAAAGTCAGATAAATAATTAAGTGCTGTATCAACATCATTGCTTAACATGTAGTTCTGGATCGAATTAATTGCATTAAAAATAAAATGAGGATTCATCTGTGCCCTTAATGCTTTTAGTTCTAACTCGGCAATTTTTTCTGCTACTTCAAGTCTTCTTCTCTCCTGATATTGAATTCGCTTTGTTCTCCATCGTATTGAAATCCATATTATAAAGAACAGCAATAAAATAAATCCAATAATGGCATACCAATTTTTATAAAATGTTTTTTTAATAATAAATGATATTTGAACATCAGCATTATTTTCATTAAAACCAGAACTTGTTTTTAATGAAAAAAGATAACGCCCGGGATTTAAATTCTGAAAACTTATGTATCTCTCTTTGGTGTCTTTAGTGATTAGTTGATTACCATTTTTTAAGATGTAATAGAATCGAATATTTTCAGGATCTGAGAATTTTATTATTTCAAGATTAAATGTAATTGAGTTTTTATACCATGGAAGAACAATGGGTTCTGATGGTGTTTCTTCTAATAAATTGGCTTGAGTAAACTTAATAGGTTCGTTATTTACAGTAATGGATTTAATATAAAATCTATAATTATTAGTCTTGTATTTATTCGCTGCATCTATTCGGATAAGTTCTTTATTTGCCCCAATCCAACTATTACCTTCTTTATCGATTTCCGAGATAAATCCTGAATAGTCAATAAAACCTTCCGATTTGTCGATTATCTTAGCGTCAATATTTTTACCTGAATATAAATCATCAAGATTTATCTGATTTATTCCTGTATTTGTGCCGATATAAAGTATATCATCTTTGGTGCATGTAAGCCATTTTATATTCGTTCCTGATAACCCATTTAATTTGCTGAGGATATGTTTAACTTTTAATTGATGGTTGATTAAAACCATGATAAAAACCTTCCCTTCATTACCTCCTGCTATTATGTTACCCATAGTATCAAAACAAATATCATTTAGTTGCTGAAAGTTGGTAGAATCCGGATTGTCGAATAAATAGAATGTATTGTTCTCATATAGAGCAAGAAAATGATCGGTGCTTAAAAACCACACCTGATTTTTATTTGTTTTTGCTCTTGTAACATTTGCTGGACTATTATGTGTATAATGCGAAAAATCGTTGCCCAAAGTGCTTTTTTCAATGTTTTCGTATATTATGGCATTATTCCATCCTGATGCTATCAATTTATTGTCTGGTGTAAAAATAAAATTTGTAAAAAAGTTATCGTCAAGATCAATATAATTAATCTCTCGTGTTAGGGAATTAAATCGAAATATTCCTGTATTTGCACCAAGCCATATATTGTCGGATGCATCGATAGTAATACTGGTAAATTCATTCGTTTTTTTTTGTAGAATTATATCGTATTTATTTGGCTTGTAAAGGCTTCCCGGATGCAGAATTTCTTTAACATTATTTCTTTTTTGAACATATGGATTAGGATATTTATAGCTATTAGACAGAATCTCCAGTTCGTACTTTTCAAACGATCCATCTGGATCTAAAAGATACTGGTATTTATCCATTAATTCGTTATTCTTAAATAGATTAAACTGCGTTTTAAACAAACTTAAAGAAATAACTTCAGTCTTTTTATTAGGATTTCTTTTTATTAAATGCTGGTTGGTTAATATCCAAAGATTATCTTTCTTATCAATGCGTATATCCTTTATTTCAAGATTTGATACCCCAAAGTCGTTCGCCTTATAATATGAATACGTATCGCCAAAAAACAAAAATAAACCATTGTCGGCTGTTCCTATCCAAAGAATATTCTCAAAATCATCAAAAAATAGTGCTGTAACCATTCTGGAATTTATTCCAAGTTTATAAGTATAGTCAATTAACTTCTTATTGCTTAAAACATAAATTCCTCCATCTTTTGGATCTCCATATGTTGTTGACCCAATCCAAATAGTGTTCTTGTTATCGTTTGTAAAACACTCAACATGACCCAGATTTTCGAAGAGTGTTTCGCTCTGATTAATAAGTTTAAATCCCTTTCTTCCAAAACTTATTAGTGTATCGTTCGTTGATGTAACATAAGAGGCAAAAAGAGAATTGTTATTGAGTCGGTTACTTTCAATAACTTTTATTAATTGTCGTGCCTCTGGATAGAATTCATATAAGCCATTACTTCTTGTTAATAAGTAAACAGAATTGGATATTTCGATAAAATCTACAATATCTAAGCGTTGTTTTACATTATTTAATGAAATATGATATGAGAAAATCCCATTTCCATCATAAACAGAGAAACCATCATCGGTTCCTATTAACAATAATTGGTTGTTTGCTAAGTATTTTAGCTTGTTAATTCTATTATTTATAAGACCATCGTTTTGTGTTAAATTAAGAAATTGATTGCCATTATATTTTGATAATCCACCATCGAAACAACCAATATATAAATTACCTTTTTTATCTTCAGTTATTGAAGTTACATTATTACCTGCCAAACCATCAAGCGATGTAAATGTTTTAAATTCTGATCCGTCAAATCGTGTTATTCCTGCTTTGGATCCTATCCACAAATAACCATGCGAATCCTTAAAGATGGCAGAAATGTGGTTGTCGGGTAAGCCGTTGTTTATAGTATAATTTTTTGTATAAAACTGCTGCCCTGATAAGTTCTGAACAAGGAGAATGAAAATCAACGAAACAAGATATTTTATCTTATTCATTCTGATTTTTTATATTGGGTTTTGTTTACGGGTTAATGCTTTTATAAATTCTTCGTTTCGTCGTGTAGCAACATCCAGCTTTATTCCGTTTTCAAGCAAAACGTGGTATCCATCAGTTTTACTGTACGATTTAATGTAATTTAAATTTACCAGGTACGATTTGTGAATTCGGAAAAATATTTCGCAAGGCAACATTTCTTCAATGCTCTTAAGTGTTCTGGCAACAAGAATAGCTTCATTTCTATTGGTGAAGATTTTGGTGTAGTTTTCTTCGGCCTGGCAGTAAACAATATTATTTACTTTCTCGAGCTGAAAACCATCCATTGTTGGCAGAGCAATCTTATTAAAGTTTCCTGGCTCGTTGTTTATATTACTCAGAAACGCTTCAATCTGGGGCAGGTTCGATTTGTTTTTTTCTTTTTTATCCAGTCGAACAAGTACATCTCGTAAATCAATATAATTAATGGGTTTTAATAAATAATCGAGAGCAGCAAACTTAATAGCATCAATGGCATATTGCTTATAGGCAGTAGTAAAGATAACTTCAAAATTTACAATGTCGAAATAATCGAACAACTTGAATCCATTTTCTTCGGGCATTTCTATATCCAGAAAAACAATATCTGGCTTAAATCGGTTTATTGCAAAAACACCTTCTTTTACAGAGTCGGCTGAGTGCGATACTTTTAGCTTGCTACTGAAAAAGCGTTCAATAATCTTCTGGAGTGTTTCTCTTGCATTCTTCTCATCGTCAATTATTACACATGTTCTAATAGGCGTACTCATGTTTTTCTTGTTTTCAGGGTGATGTCTAAAAATAAATAAAAATAGTTAATGTCAATTGTTTTTATTCATATTTGTTTAGATGATAATCAAGAAGTTTCGAAATCGGTTTCTGAATAATCTGGTCTATTTTACATTCATATTGATTTGCAATACAGGTTAATTGCGTTTCGAATATATGCCCGATGGTGCCTGTTACTCTTATTTTTTGATTTTTATAATCGGGGTATTTACTTATGTGATTTTCAAAAAGCAGGCTGAATGATTGATTTATAATATGTTCTATTTCGGCAACTGATTTGTTCTCTGCAATAAATTCGCAGAATGATGCCAGAAAATTATTTGGCATTGGTTCGCTATATATCTTTCTAAGAATCTGATCCTTGCTGAGATTAAATCTATCATTGAATTTTTTAGTTATATCCTTTGGTAGCGAATCATTTAAAAATTTGGTAATAAATAGTCTTCCAATATGATCTCCACCACCTTCGTCACCAAAAACATATCCTAACGATTTAATGGTTTGTATTATAGATTTACCATCGTACAAACATGTACTTGATCCTGTTCCAAGAATTACTGCAATTCCTGTTTTGTTAAAGAATAAAGCCCTGGCTGCACCAAGTAAATCTGACATTACTGTTATCGAAGCATTTTTAAACACAGGCTGCAATCCTTTAATTATTATTTCTTTCATTGCATCCGATGAACAGCCTGCCCCATAAAAAAAGATTTCCTGAACTAAGTTATTGGTTTTTGAGTCTGGAAAAAAACTATTAATTTCTTCAGTAATTTCAATGCTACTGTAGAAAAATGGATTAAATCCCTGTGTTGAGATAGTGGTGTTTTTTCTATTATTGTCAACCAGCACCCAATCCGTTTTTGTTGATCCACTATCGGCTAGTAAAATCATTTCTTTACGTATTTTAAATTTAACAGATTCATTGGATTACTTTCTAATCCTTGTATTTCCTTATTAACAAATAATACAACCTGATCATAAAACAAGGGAACAATAATTGCATCTTCCATAATTTTTTTATCCATTGCCTGATAAATACCGAACCTAATAGAATCCGATGTTACGTTAAACGAACTAGTATATAATTTATCAAAATCGGAATTAGTATAATGTGTATAATTCGGACCCGATGGACTAAAATTTTTACTATAGAATAACGCCAGATAATTCTCTGCATCGGGATAATCGGCAATCCATGATCCACGAAAAAACTCGACCTTTGAATTCGCCACCATATCCCTGAATGTTGCTCCAGTTATAACATCTATATTTATAACTATACCAAATTCAGAAAGTTGTTGCTGAAAATATTCACATAAATCCAGATAATCGCTAGTAGTGGTTAATGTTATTGGATGTAAACCATTCCCATTTGGAAATCCTGCTTCAATTAATAAACTCCTAACTTTGTCGGGATTATAGGTGTAAAAAATTATTGAATCGGAAAAAGAAGGTAATCCTTTTGGAATAAAACCATTCGTAGCTGGTGTTCCAATATTATTTCTTAAATACTTCATCATTTTCACCCGATCGAAACCATAGTTTATTGCCTGTCGTATTTTTTTGTTTAGAATGGGGTGGTTTTTATCATTGTATTTTGATGTATCAACCATGAAACCAAGATATTCGGTATTTAAATATGGCTGATGAATCATTTCAAATTTATCTGCATAAGCAGGATTAAGCTTTCCACTTTTGGTAATCAGTTCATCTTTGTTTGCCGCACTTAATCCTGAAATGAAATCGATATTTCCTTTTAAAAACTCTAAAAATTCAGATTGTTTATCGTTTATAAAACGAATGGAAATTGCATCGAGATATGGTAATGAATTCCCCACACTGTCTTTCTCAAAATAGTTTGGGTTTTTTATCAAAACAAGCTTTTCGTTTTCTTTCCAGAGCCTAAACATAAATGGCCCGGTACCTACAGGATGATTTCTAAAGTCATTGCCGTAATACTCAACAATTTCTTTTGGTAATACGGAGCAATATTGCATTGTTAATAACCCAAGAAAAGCAGGGAAGGGCGATGTAAGATTTATTTCTACAGTAGTATCATTGGGTGCAATTATTCCATTTTCCGATAAATTGTTAAAAATCCATGCTCCGGGCGATGCAACCTTGGGATCGGTAATTCGATTTAAACTATATACAAAATCACTGGCAACCACTTTTCGTCCCTTGCTGTTTGGGAACAGATCGTGATCATGGAAATAAACGTCTGATCGCAGGTAAAAAGTATATTTTTTTCCATCAGTAGAGATTTTCCAGCTGTAAGCTATTGAGGGCTTTATATTCAGTTGATTATCAATCTGAACTAATCCATTATACAATTGGTTTGCCGGCCATATTAAAACCTGACTTTTAGCAAATGCGGCGTCAAGTGTTGAAATTCCTTTTGATTCGTTGTACCGGAATATTTTCTTTCCTTTATTCTGGAAGTCTGCCGATCTATTGCACGAATAAACTGATAATAAAACTACGATGATATATTTAAAATTAGGTCGTTGCATCATTTGTGGTTTGTTACCAACAAAATTAACGAAATAAGATTAATGATTTATCGCATTAGTCCATTAATAAGGGTATTAAATAAAACAGATAAAATATAATGGAATAATATTTGTAAGGTGGAATGCCCGTAAAATAAGAAAGTCAGAATACTAACCTTCTGACTTTCTTAAAACCCTAAAAATTAAACCTAAAATTTGAATGAAAAAACTGTCCCTATACAAACAACTTGCAGATGCGAAGCAAGTTAAACAGAATTAATCATCTAACTACTTAAACGTTTTATTTCCAACTTTGTTCTAAAAAAAACCTAAAAAAATACTAAAAAATTAAACTAAAATTTGTTTTCCTTTATAATAGGACGATTCAAAACGAATTATTTTTTAATTTATTTTATGTTTTGCAACATAAAAAATGATTTTAGTTATCAAATTTTGATTTAGTTTAATTAAGGTCTAAAATCGAAGATTTAAACCTCCAATTAAATGAATGCCAGCCTGTGGAAAATAACCATCCATTGTATATTCTTCGCCACTCAAAATATACTTGTATACCCATGCATTTGACTCATATTCGTGATTAAGTACATTGTTTATTAGTAAGTTGATGTTTATTTCTTTAATAAGCTTGGTTTTAAATGAATAAGTAAATTTCAGATCATTAACAAAATATGGATCAATAGACCTATCGTAGTTTGATGTATTGTCAATGTTTTGCCTGCTAACATATTTAGATAATATTTCGGCCTTGAAATTTTTAAATGCCTCAATGGAAATATTTCCATTAGCAATTAGGCGGGGCGAAAATGAAAGATCTGTTTTGCCTAACTTGGTTGTTTCTTGTGACCATGTATCCCAATTATCAACATATTCCTCGAAATTAAAAATTTTGTTGTTACTTAACGTAGTATTAAAGCTAATCTCCACTTTTCTAAAGGGCTTAAATCCTGTCGATAATTCCAATCCTAAGCGATAACTTTTGTCTATATTGGTCATTATAGGCGATCCTACATCGTTTATTTGGCCGGTTAAAACCAATTGGTCTTTGTAATACATATAATACAAATTACCGGTAAAATATAATTTTGGATTATTCAAATTATAACCTAGTTCATAATTATATAAAGTTTCGTAAGTTGGCACTTGTCCCGAAGTAGCATCGGTATAGTTGCTTCTATTTGGCTCCCTGTTTGCTATGCCAAAAGTACCATAAAATGAATGTATATCATTTATTTGATATGAAACACCTGCTTTTGGATTAAAGAAATCAAACTTATGTTTCTGACTTATATTTCTCAAATCATCATCAATGCCATCTATTATATAATTAATTTTTCGATATTGTAAATCAATATATGTATGTAATTTATTGAAAAATAGATATTTAAACTTAGAATAAATCGTAAAATCTGTTTTGTCTCCATTGCTCTCATACCAGCGATGTCTAATATTTCCATTACTGGCAAATTTAGCCCATATTACTTCACCAAAATGATCTCCAAGGTATTGATTCCAGCTTCCGCCAATCGAAATATTCAAGTTGTTATTAGTATATTCTGATGAAAAAACTGCTCCGTAAAAATGATTATCCAGCCACTTTTGTTGAATTAGATCAGTTGATTCTATAGTATCTGAGGTTAAAATGAGGGGGTCAAGATTATAGTCGCTTAATTCTCTATTCTTTTTATACTGCTCGTAATATCCTTTTCCACGTGTATAATGCAAAGCTGCGTTTAAATGCAGGGTAGGATTTATTTGGTACGAATAGAATAATTGATAATGATTCTGCTGATAATTATCCGATTCATTATCGTAGGTATATAAATTATATGTTCTGCTGTCTGAATTGATCATTTGCTCGTATTCCTCACTGTCTATAAGCCAATGGTCAAGATATCTCTGCATACCCTCATAATCATTTTTTAGCCTTACTTTTGGCACCCCATTCCATGCCTGATATGTTTTTTCATTTCCCGATATCAAGTTTATTTTTAATAAACTTTTATTGGAGTAATAAGCTCCCGATAAATAATATGAGTTTAAATCAGATGAGGCTCTGTCAATATATCCATCAGATGTAATTTTGGATAAACGTCCATCGAAAGTAAATTTGTTATTTATCAATCCTGTGCCAAAGCTGATGGCATTTCTATAAGTATTAAATGAGCCTGCAAATGAATTTACTTCGGCATACGGATCTTTATTAAATGTTTTGGATTGTAAATTTAAGGTGGCGCCAAAAGCAGCAGCTCCATTTGTAGATGTTCCTACTCCCCTCTGAATTTGAATGCTTTCAACCGACGACATAAAGTCAGGCATATTAACCCACCAAACACCATGCGACTCTGAATCGTTAAGCGGTATTCCATTTACTGTAATATTTATGCGGTTCATATCAGTGCCACGTATTCTAAAATACGTATATCCAATACCTGTTCCTGCATCAGATGTTTGAACAATAGATGGTGTGCGGCTAATCAAATAGGATACATCCTGCCCAAAGTTATTTTCTTTTATCTCCTTATTTGTAATTGAACTGAACGAAATTGCATCGTTTTTATTAACCCTTGTTGCTTTAACAATTACATCATCTGATAAAATAGTTGTTGACACAAGCGTGAATTCAAAATCCTGATCTTTAGATATGTCTATAATTTCTTCAATTGTATTATAACCCATATATGATATTACAATTGTATAAGTTTCAGGGCTTAATTTCGAAAATTTAAAAGCTCCTTCCGAATTGGTGGCAATTCCCTTAAATGATTCTTTTATAACGACATTTGCCCCTATTAATGGTTCTCCATTTTGGTTTTTAACTGTACCACTAAGGCTTAATTGCGCCATAGTTTCTAAATAAAACAATGGCAATAATAAAAATAATACTATCCTTTTCATTTTAAATCTTTTAATTGTTTAACATCTGGATAGTTGATTGATAGCTGGCAAATAATAACAATAAAACAGAGGCCTCTGTATGTTTTCATTGTTTTTATTAAATAATGATATTGTTTACTATTTGTAAACAGCTTACATCAACTTTAATGAAAAACAATGGGATTTGTTGATTTTACTCTTTTCCCTATCTGGAATTACCCGGACGAGGTTCGAAGGGTTTGATCTCAGCCTGAAAATTTAAGGCACCCCCATTGATCATCACAAAATTAGAGCTAATTTTCTTTAAAACAAAAAAAAGCCGGAGTTTTTCCGGCTTTTTTTTAAGAATATATTCGTTAGTTTACTTTATCAACTTTTAGAACTTCTTTTATTGCTTTATGAAATGAGTCTTTTGGTAAAGCTCCCATTGCCATTTGTGGTTGTCCGTCTATTGGTACAAATAACAGAGATGGAATGCTTCTTACTCCAAACATAGCCGCAAGCTCCTGTTGGTCTTCGGTATCAATTTTAAAGATATCAACTTTACCTTCGTATTCTTTTGATAATTCTTCTAAAATAGGGGCAACCATTTTACATGGGCCACACCAGTCGGCATAAAAATCAATTAAACAAGGTTTGTCGCCTTCGAATTTCCATTCTTTGTTTGCTTCAAAATTGAAAACTTTTTCTTTAAAGGTTTCTTTGGTTAAATGTTCTAACATTACTATTGGTTTTATTTGTTTTTAAAATTAATAATCTAAAAATCTAAATTCATTGATTTGTATTAATTAAGTCAAATCCTGTTCCAAACATTAATTTCACTATATACAACAAAAAAAACATCAAATAGTTGTAATTTTGTCATGAAAAGGAATAAATTGTCATATGTATATATGAAGAAATGTCTTAATGATCCGATTTTCAAATTAATATCTTCTGTTGCTGATAGTAGGAATATGCCTGCATTTGTTATCGGTGGTTATGTTCGCGATTTTTATCTTGGCAGAGTTTCTAAAGATATTGATATAGTTACTTTAGGAAGTGGTATTGAATTAGCTGAAAGTGTAGCTAATAAGCTAGGCGATGATGTAAAAGTTAATGTATTTAAGAATTTTGGAACTGCCATGTTAAAATATGGCGAACTGGAAATCGAATTTGTAGGGGCACGAAAAGAATCATATAGAATTGAATCGCGAAAACCAATTGTTGAAGATGGATCACTTGAAGATGATCAGAAAAGGAGGGATTTTACTATTAACGCGATGGCTTTTTGTTTAAATAAAGATCGTTTTAGCGAACTAGTTGATCCTTTTAATGGAATTTCTGATTTGGAAAACAAAATTATTCGCACTCCACTTGAGCCAAATACAACCTTTTCTGATGATCCTCTCAGAATGATGCGCGCCATAAGGTTTGCTAACCAGCTCAATTTTATTATTGATGATATAACTTTTCAGGCAATAAAGGAGAATAAGGAAAGACTTAAAATTGTATCTGCAGAGAGAATTGTTGATGAGTTTAACAAGATTCTTTCAACGTTAAAACCATCTATTGGTATTAACTTGCTTGCCGAATCAGGGTTGTTGGATGAGTTCTTTCCTGAACTTAATAATCTCAAAGGGGTCGATGAGAAGCTTGGGAAGATGCACAAGGATAATTTTTACCACACACTTGAGGTTTTAGATAATATCTGTAATCAATCGGATAATATATGGTTGCGTTGGGCTGCGTTGTTACATGATATAGCTAAGCCTCGTACTAAGCGATTTAGCGATTCTGTTGGTTGGACTTTTCATGGACACGATCATCTTGGTTCCAAAATGGTGTCTGGAATTTTTCGTCGACTTAAGCTTCCTCTGAACGAGAAAATGAAGTATGTCGAAAAGTTGGTTCAGCTACATTTACGACCAATAGCTTTATCTCAGGAAGTGGTTACCGATTCAGCTGTTCGTCGTTTATTGTTCGATGCCGGAAACGAAATAGATGATTTAATGATGCTTTGCGAAGCTGATATAACCTCGAAGAACGAAAAAACTGTAACCAAACACCTTAATAACTTTAGGATTGTAAGAAAAAAACTAGTAGAGATTGAAGAAAAGGATGCAATTCGAAATTTTCAACCACCTATTTCTGGCGAACAAATAATGGAAGTATTTAATTTAAAACCATGCCAATATGTTGGAGATATAAAAAATGCAATTAAAGAGGCTATTCTGGATGGTCTGATTAAAAATAACTATGATGAAGCATACCATTTTATGCTCAAAAAAGGAGAGGAACTAGGCTTAAAGCCAGCAAAATAATTCTTTTTTATATAGTTAATCATTGTTGAAATTTAAAATTAGATATGTTGGCAAGTGATCACTAAATCCACCAATATAAGTAAATCCCGAAAATGTTCTTCTAGGTTTAAATCCGAAAAATGCTTCGTCAGGTTCTAAAAGGAAATCACTATTAAAAATAAAAACATGATTAAGGCTTGTGTACACCTTTTCATTTTGATTTAATAAACTACCAGAAACAATTATCTGGTCTAGAATACCCCACTCACCCTGATATTTATTACTACCAATGTTTTGGTTTTGCAGGTTTGCCGACAAGTTATATAATTCCCAATTTGTTATATTTGAATAATCGGTTTTCGCATTCAATGTTTTATTAATGCTTGTATTTGTTGGATAATCGTTAAAATCACCCATAATAACTATTTTTGATGATGAGTCTGAATTTAAGATTGAATCTGCTTTTTCTTTTAAAACACCTGCTACAAAGATTCTCCTATCTTCTGATTCAAGTTGTCCTCCCCATCGTGATGGCCAATGGTTAACAAAAACATGCAAAGTATCTGTATTTTTGACTATGCCTTTAACGTATAAAATATCCCTTGTTTTATTTTCTGGCTGATCGGGATAGATAATAGGTATAACATTAAAGTTAATAGGTTCAAAAAGTTCTTTTCTATATAACAATCCAACATCAATTCCTCGTCGGTCGGGCGAATCTTTATGTATTATCTCATACTCAAACTTTACAAGGGGAGTGTTATTTACCAAATCGCTCAGAACTTTTCGGTTTTCAATTTCGCATAATCCTATAATTGCTGGCGGATTCCATCCTCCTATAGCCATAATTACTTTGTAAATATTTTTAAGCTTACTATGATATTTGTTATTATTCCAAAAACGATCTCCTTCGGGTAAGAATTCCTCATCGTTTGTTAGTGAATCATTATAAGTATCAAACAAGTTTTCAACATTATAAAACATCACCTTGTATGAATTTTCCGAAGAGTTTTCTTGTGAAAAGCAATAATGGGATGAATGAATTAATAAAATAGTAAACAATAATGATAAATATTTTGTCATATTGGATTAATTGGTTTCAATACGTTCAAATGCTCCTAGATCTGGTCCTGCATCCATAGTTCTGTTGTCTAGCTTTATATCTAAAGGAAAAAGCAGGCCAATTTCTGGTTTGCCATAATCTTTTGCAATAGATAAAGTATCTAGTTCGTAATTATAATTATAGGGATCCTTAAATTTTGGATTCTCGTTTTTAATAATGTTTTCAAATTGATCTGTATTACTGGTATTAAAATCGGTGTAAACTTTTATTAGCGAGTGATCAAATTTAAAATTGAACTCAGCCGATGTATTTTCATCAAGAATTATTTCACTTTCTTTATTTCCATAAATAATGCAGTTTCCAAAAATAGCTTTGTTTAGTGGTCTTACTTGAGTTGTACCGTAAATATCAATATAGTAATTATTTAAGAGGATCGATGGTGTTTTTCGTGTAGAATAACCCCAGTAATTGGCAAAAGTACAATGATAAAACTCATATGAACCTCCAATGGTAAGAGCAACAGCAAATTGGCCGCAATTGGCAATAAGTGTGTTATTTGCTTCAACTGTAGAGCCTTGAGCAAATAAGCCTGCGGAGGTCATGTTTTCTATCTTGCAGTTAGAAAGGAGCAGGGTTGGTTTATCCAAATTAGCCAGTGTATCGACTTGTATACCTATAATTGCATTTCTAATTTCGGTAAATTGAAGAACATGATCTTTGCTTCCTGGTAATAACCAAATACCATCCCATTGTCCAGGTATATCCTCATACAAATCTTCTAATCGATCTCCCGAAAACAAAATCGGATTATCAAAAGTGCCATTAGCGATTAAAGTACCTGCAACATACATTCGTGAGTGATTATGAAAATGAAGCTTTACACCAGGGTCAATTGTTAAGGTACTATTTGTATCAATAAAAAGATAATCGTAGATTAAATATGGCTTATCATTTATCCATGTTTCTGTTTGTACAATACCTTTATTAATAATATGTACATCCTGACCCCAGGCTATAAGTTTTACATCCTGATAATTCTCATTTGTATAGAATTGTATTGAATCTTTAACAACTAGTGGCAGATTATTATTTGTTGGATCAATATTTACTTCTATAAATATATATAAACTATCCTTTGAGCGTATTTCAATATTATTTAATACGTATCCAGAATGGCCATCAATATTAATTCTATAATTAGAAGATTCGCCCCCAGCAAGTTGTATAGATGAGATTCTAAGATTTTTTGAATAAGGATTTTTAACCATAAGTTTTTGGGTTGATGAACCTATAGTTGTAAATACAGTATCAAAAATAATAGTATCTGTAGAAAATCTAAGTGCTGCATCAGATTGATTATTAAACTGATCCTCTTCACAGGAAAAGAATATATAAAAAAATAGCAATGGCAATATTTTAAAAAGGTGTTTCATTGTTTTTTTATTTGGCACTTTACGAAATAACATAAAATTAACGACAGAATTGAAGTAAAATTTTAGGAAATTTATTTTTAATGATTTTTTATTTTATCTTAGATGCTAAAATTAAATAATTGTTTACATTTGTTTTGATTTGAAGAATTAGTTCTAAACAATAGAATTTACTAACTTTTCAGTTAAAGTATGAAAGTACAAAAAGCAACATCCGATAATATTCTTGAAGTAATGTACCTTTTACAACACTGTATTGAGGATTTTAATAGCAATAGTGTTTATCAATGGAATGTTGCTTACCCAGATTATTTTAGATTATTAGGTGAAGTAGAAAACAATTCACTTTATATTATTAAGCATAAAGGAGTTTGCATTGGAACAATTACACTAACACAGGAGCAAGATGCTGTATTTGAGAGTGTTAATTGGAAAAACAATACTGATAAGTTTATTGTAATAAGACGAATAGCAGTATTCCCCTCGTGGCAAAAGATGGGTGTTGGTAAAAAACTAATCCAATTTGCTGAGGAGTTTGCAAAAGACAATAATTATAAATCTATTCGCCTTGATGTAGCTAGTTCAAGCGATTCACTTATTAAATTATACGAGAGTATTGGATATGAATTTACTGGAGAAATTCATTATTCAAAGCAAAAAGAGCCATTCAAATGTTTAGAAAAGATAGTATAAAATAGATATAAAAAAAAAAGGAGTGAAAACTCCTTTTTTTTTTATTATAGAAAAGTCCGGATTTCTCCGGACTTTATAGGATAAGCAAATATTAATAATCAACATTAACCCTAAACTATTAATAAATCGTTGAATAATTAATTAACCTTTAAAAATTTACCTAAAAAAATGATTAAAAAACGATTTGCTCTCCTCTATAAAAATCTAATATCTTTGATCTGAAAATAAATTCATATTTTGCTTGTAATGCATCCGATTTGGTTTTACTTAAGCTGTTTTTAGCAGTTTTATATTCTAAAATATCAACCAATCCAACCTGATACTTTTGTTCAGTATAGCGAAATGCTTCTTCCATCGATTCTACTGCCTGTGTATTCGCTCTGTATCTTTCCATAGCAGCCGTAGCTTGTGTTCTTGCCCTTTGAATACTCTGGAACAAGGTTTGTTTTTGCAAATCCAATGCTAGTTTCGAATCATTAACCAATATTTTTGATCTGCTTACACCGGTCATAGTATTCCAATTATTAAAAATGGGTATACGTAAAGCCACATATACATATTGTGAAGCATTATCACCAAGTTGCTGAGAATAGGGATAATTGGCATTAGGATCTTCAATATTGGTCGATAATTCATTGTATCTCGAACTATATTGGTAACCCAAAGCTATTGATGGGCTAATTCTACCATATGCAAGTGACAGGTTTCTTTCAGAGCTTTTTAAATTATACTCGGCTCCTTTAATTTCAGGTAATATTCCCAGTGCATCATTAAAAATTGAATTTATATCATCAAACTCCTTGTTAAGAGTAAGCTCTAGCTTTTCAGGTGTTTGTATTTCAAAACCTTCAGTAGTATCTAGATTTAATAATTGGGTTAAATTCAGATAAGAAATCTTTAAATTATTTTCGGCATCAATTAATGCGGCTCTTTCGCCTGCAGCCTGAGCTTCAATTTGTAACAAAGCCCCACGAGCTGCATTTCCTATCTCAACCAGTTTCTTTGTTTTTTCAATTTGTACAAGCGTTATTTCAAGTTGTTGCTTAGCATTATTATATAATTCTTTGCTTAATAATATCTGTAAATAGGCTGTAGCAACATTTAATGTAATATCGTTTTTTACCTTATCTACAGATTCGAGCTGAACCAATAAATCAAGTTTGTTTTTCCGAATAGTATTGAATGTTTGCAAACCACTAAATAAGTTTACTTCTGATGAAAGTGAAACACTCCCACCCTGAAACGATTCGTTTACATAGGTATAGGTTTCGTAGTTTATGGCTTTTCCAGAATTTAAATAATGTTGTCCGTTTGCATTAAGATTTGGAAGAACTTCCATTTTTGATTGGAAATAAATTTTCTCTGAATTATCTGCTGATAACTCCTGACGTTTTACCTGAATGTTATTTGAAATTGCATAATTAATACATTCTTCAAGCGACCATTCTTTCTGCGCACTTAATGAAAATGATGTTGAAACTAATAGAAATAAAAGAGCAAATTTTAGTGATTTCATTCGAAAAATAATTTATTTATTAAACTGAGTTTTATTTTACATATACCATGCCAAATATATTAATATAATGTTGTTCAGTATTATATAGGTTTTGCTACATACTATTTAGTATTCAATTGTGAACGATAATGTAACAATACCTGTTCGATTCTGAACATATTAATTAAAAATAAAATTAATTTAAAAAAAACGATAATTTATTAAAAGGATACGATAATTTAAGAATCGATTGCGATAAAAAAGTCATCCTGAAATGTTAATTCATTAACCATATTTTAGCACCATAATATATTGTTGGGGATAAACAATTATACTATCAATGAAAAAACTTATACAAACATTAAAGAACAGGGTGGTTAATGAATATTCTGTTGACCTTGGAGTAATCATTCTTTTTTCAGTTGTTACGATTGTTTTTCTGGTTTCCTTTTTTAAGATTTATTTCTAAAAAGTTAATTAAGCAGTTTGTTTTATTGTATTAAAACTAGAACTTATGAACAGGATAACAATCCGTGTTAAGGTAAAAGGAACCAATGAAGTAGTAGATATAATGCTATTTCAAAAAATATACTCAACCCCCGAAGGCGTTGTAAACCATTGGTTGTCGAGTTCGAATAGTAAATACAGAGTTGAGATACTTACCAATGATGACCAGATGATTCCACCTGATAATATAAATAAAGACTTACTGATTGCGACTACAGAGTTTGAAATTGCAGATCAGGTTATGACAATGCTATATGAGCAAAGAATAATTCAAATGCAAAATTACTAAACCTAAAAATTACCCTACATGTACAGAACCATTTGGAAGAATTGCCAAAAATCAGTTTGCCAGTTAAATTTCTATAGCGCAACAGGTATTAAGCTTGTTTCGATCACTGGTTTTAAAACAAATGGCGAATATATTATTACCGACGAATATATTTATAAGATTTACAAAGCTACCGAAGTTTTAATCCGATTTGTTAAAGAAGATGGATTCTCTGAATTAGCAAGCGTAAGAATTCCAATGAGCGAACTAAAACAACGAATGATTCAGAGTTTATCAAAAGATAAAATTCCATTTGCTGCTATTCATGTTGATTTTGATGAATTTAAAAATATTCCTTCCTTGAAAATGAATATTTCGGGAAATACAGAAATTGGTCAGCCAATTGCTCTTATGGGATATCAACTTGAGCAAGAAAACCTGGCTATTAAAACAGGTATAGTTACTTCAGCATCTTTTGAGGATAATAGATATAATTATCTTCAGGTTGATTCATCAGTAAAACAGGGTAATTCAGGTGCTCCAATTATAAATGCAGAAACATTTGAAGTGATAGGAATTATTGGCCATAGGTTAGCCTCGATAACCCAATCGCATAAACGAATGAAACAAATAATAAATAAGAATCTTGCTATCCTTAAAAAATCGCAAGGTAAATTTAATGTCGAAGAAATTGATCCAATTCAGGTTTTAATTGCTAATCAAAATCAAATAAAGCATATTGCAAACGAAATTTATAAAACAGCAAGTATGCGTGTTGGATATGGTTTAGATGTTAAATATGTTCAAGAACTTTTTGAAGAATACATTGATGTAGAAATTTCGAGATCAAATCTCGAGTTTCGAATTGATGCATAGTTCCTTAATGTAAGATGGTTTAGGTTTAAAAATGTTTGACGGGAAACTGTCAAACATTTTTTTTATGTGGTTGTTTTATTATTACTTTGAAGCACTGTTGCAAAATATTTATCAATATTTAAAAAAAATGGAAACAAATAAGATACTTGATTTTATTAAAGGGATTGAGCTTTTTAAGGGGTTAGATGATTCTGAACTGAATATTTTAATTAAGAGTATGCAGGAAAAGAATTATCCAAAAGGAAAGTTACTATTTGAAGAAAATGGTCCACGTAAAGATATTTTCATAATTTATAAAGGAGAGGTGGAGCTTTTTAAAACCATTCATTTTGGAGCCGAAACCAGATTGTCGCTTTTTAGTAAAGGTGATTTTCTTGGAGAAGGTTCATGGGCAAATGATTCCCCTCATTCAACATCGGCAAGAGCCATTGAAGAAACTACAGTTTTCAGCATTGACCGAAAATACTTTGACGAGAATGGTCCAGCTACAGTAAAAATATTTAGCAATATCGCCAGAGTAATTTCTCGCCGAATGCGCTATTCTAATAATAGAATGTTAAATGTAGCTGCTCAGTATGAGTCTGGGAGAACTCGTCGTGAACATGATTTACTTGGTGAACGTGATGTGCCAAATGAATATTTGTATGGTGTACAAACCATGAGAGCAATCGAGAATTTTAATATTAGTGGTATTACACTCAATTTTTATCCTGTAATAATCCAGTCAATTTCGATGGTTAAATTAGCTGCTACTCAGGCAAACTTTGAGCTTGGTTTGATAGAAGAATCCATAGCCAATGCTATTATTCGTGCCTGCAATGAGTTAATAAATGGAAAATTTCATAATCATTTTATTGTTGATATGATTCAAGGTGGTGCAGGAACATCAACAAATATGAATGCAAATGAGGTAATTGCCAATAGAGCACTTGAAATCTTAGGCCATGAACGTGGTCAATACGAGTTTTGTCATCCTAATAACCATGTCAATTTGTCCCAATCAACCAACGACGCTTATCCAACATCGGTAAAAATTGCAATTATTAAAAGTAACTACAAATTAATCTCTGTTTTGCAAGACCTAATTGATTCGTTTTATGCTAAATCGAAAGAATTCTATCATGTAATAAAAATGGGAAGAACTCAGTTACAGGATGCTGTACCCATGACTCTTGGTCAGTCTTTTGAGGCTTATGCCGTTACACTCGAGGAAGAAATTGAGAGATTACTACAGAATGTTAATCTTTTTCTTGAAGTGAATATGGGTGCAACAGCAATAGGAACTGGAATTAACTCGGAGCCTGAATATGCAGAAAAGGTGATTAAGCATCTTCGCAATATATCGGGTTTAAACGTGGTTAACGCTAAGAATCTAGTTGAGGCAACTCAAGATACTGGAGCTTTTGTGATGTATTCATCGGCTTTAAAACGATTAGCTGTTAAGTTATCAAAAATATCGAACGATCTACGATTATTATCATCGGGGCCACGGACTGGATTTAATGAAATTAATTTGCCTCCAATGCAGCCCGGATCATCCATAATGCCTGGAAAGGTAAATCCTGTAATACCTGAAGTGATAAATCAAATTGCTTTTAAAGTAATTGGTAACGACTTAACAGTTACTCTAGCTGCCGAGGCCGGACAATTGGAACTCAATGTAATGGAACCAGTAATTGTTCAAAGTATTTTTGAATCAATAGAGATGCTAATTAATGGTATGAGAACATTTAAATTTAGATGTATTGATGGTATTACTGCTAACGAAAAACGATGTCGTGAATTGGTGCTCAATAGTATTGGTATTGTAACTGCATTAAATCCTGCATTGGGTTATGAAACCTGCTCAATGCTTGCAAAAGAAGCATTACAAAACGATCGGAGTGTTTATGATTTGGTGTTAGAAAAAAAGTTGCTTTCAATACAGGAACTTGACGAGCTCCTAAAGCCTGAGAATATGATTAGTCCACAAAAAATGAAAAGGAAATAATTAATTATTATAAAATGAATCTTTATCAAAAGTATCTTTTGTATTGACTACACTTTGATATCCTTGGACACTCTTCGACAGGCTCAGAGTGACATCTCTCAGGATAACTATTTTTAGTTTGACGTATTGATTATTAGGTTGTTATCATTTTGTCTCGTCCCGATGGCTCCTGATAACTATTATGAGTCTCAATAAAGTTCTATTAAGACTCCTCTTTTTAATTTGAGTCGATATCTTTTAAAATTTTTTCAACTTCAACTTCCGTTTCGTGCAATTTTTTTTTGCAAAAAGCTATAAGAGTTGATACTTGCTTTACTTTAGTTGAAAGATCATCAACATCAAGCTCTTCATTTTCAATTTTTTGCAATATATCTTCTATTTCAGATACAGCTTCTTTATAAGTTAATGTTTTCTTACTCATTATTAATTATTTGGAATTGTAAATTTAAATGTACTTCCTTTATTTAATTCACTTTCAACCCATATTTTTCCATTATGTTTCTCAACAAACTCATGGCATAGAATAAGTCCCAGTCCACTACCTTGCTCTTCTGATGTACCGCTTGTGGAGTAATGTACATCAATTCGAAAGAGCTTCTCAATATCTTGTTCAGAAATTCCTACACCACTATCAATAATTGATACAACAGTTGATTGGGATCCTTTCTCTGCCATAATAATTACTACACAACTGGGATATGAAAACTTTACTGCATTAGAAATTAAATTTCGAAAAATGGCTGTTATCATATCAGGATCAGCAATAATATTTAGCGAGGGTTCAATAGAAGATACAATCTTTATATTTTTTTTATCAGCACTAATTTTTTGAAGTGAGATTATTTTCTGAACAATATCATTTAAGTTGAGTAGGATAGGATGGAACTCCATTTTTCCACGTTGAGTTCGAGACCAATGCAATAAATTCTCGAGTAATTCCAGTAATTCTTCAGCAGAATTATGAATCAGATCGAAATAGTTTTTTATTTCTTGTGGAGAGTAAGTATCGAAATTCTTTGATACAAAATCAGTTAAGCCATAAAGAGCATTAAAGGGGTTTTTAATATCATGAGCTATAATTGAGAAAAATTTGTCTTTTGTTGCATTAAGTATTTTTAGATTCGACTCCGACTCAATGAGTAATTTATTTGAGTTATTTATTTCATTAATTTTATCCTTTAGTAATCGATTGGTTCTTCTTTTTAATAAAAAAGACCGAAGAATTAATATAATTGAAATAGTTGAAAGGAAAGAGATAATAATTAGAAGGTCACGCAAATTTTTCTGTTTTTGAAGCTCAAGGTCTTTAATTTTTTTTTCACTGGTTAATTCATTAATTTCATCTTCAATTCGTGATAATTCTGTTTGACTCTTTTCAATTTCAAATTTCATTTGTGTTTCAAGAATCCGTTGATCATTTACTTGGGCAAATATTGAATCCTTTATAACAGAGTAATTAATGTAATTTAATAAAGCTTTGTCTTTATTACCAAATTTGTTATAATGTTGAAATAGCGAATAATATGCATTTTTTATCATTTCCAAATGTTCAATCTCTTGCCCAATTTCCAGTGATCTTAAAATAAGGTTGAGTCCTTCATTTATATTCCCTTTTTTAAGATATATTTCACCAGCTTTCCTACATGCAAGTGCAGTTAAATATTTGTCGCCGGTTTTTTCAGCTAGTTTAATTGTTTTTAAAAAGCTTTCGAGTGCAAGATCATAATTCGAAAATGATAAATAATAGTTTCCTATATCATTAAGTACTTCATTTACACCTTTAGCGTCACCAATTTCATCTCGTATTTTAAGAGATTCGTTAAGATAAATCAGAGATTTTGATTTATCACCCAATTCGAGATAAACATTCCCCAGGCTCTTTAACGATGCAGCGATACTCATTTTGTCGCCAATTTTTTCTCTTAAAACCAGCGCCTGAGTATATTTATCAAGTGCTTCCTGATATTTTTTTAATTTAAAGAAGAGGTTTCCTATTATATGTAAAGTGTTTGCAAGTTCTTTATTGTCTGTTATATTGGTTTTAATGTTAAGACTTTTAGTATAATAATCAAGTGCTTTTTCATAATTACCAATTTCTTCGTAAATAATCCCAATATTATTTAAAGAAGCAGCAATTTGTACTTGATCTTTTAGTTCTTGTCTTATTTTTAGTGAATTAAGATAGTTTTCGAGAGCCAAATCATATTGGTTTAGTTTAAGATAGATACTTCCGATTTGATTCAAACAATTAGCGATCAAAGAATTATTACCAACTTTTTTTAAATTATTTAAGGATTGATGGAAATAATCAAGCGCATTATTGTATTCTCCTAAATTCCTGTAAACCAATGCGATATTGTTTTGGGATTGTGCTACCTCTGAGATATCATTTAGTCGAAGTCTTATTTCAAGTGATCTATTATAAAACTCAAGGGCTTTAGCTGCATTATTATTTTTAAGATATACACTACCTATATTATTCAGTGAACTAGCTATTTCCTTTTTGTTACCTATCCTTTGTTTTATCTCAAGTGATTTTGAATGGTAATCAATAGCTTTTTGAAATTCACCTTTATCTTTATATAAAACTCCAATATTACTTAAAATTAAAGCTTCTCCAATGTAATCATTGATATCCCGTTTAAGTTGTAGTGATTTTTCATAAAATATTAAGGAACTATCATATTTACTGGTAACCCAATATAAACTACCTATATAGTTCAGAGTATTAGAAATTTCATTAATATCTCCTGAAAAATTCGCAGATGCTAATGCTTTATTATGAAGTTGAAAAGATTCATAATAGTTGCCTTTAAGTTTAAATAAAACTCCCAAATTATTTAAAGATTCGGCCTTAAGTGCCTCTTTATTCTCTGTTGTACTTAAATTAAGTGCTTTTTGATAATACTGAAACGCAGAATCATAATTGCTCAAATATTTTTCGCAATGACCGATTTTATTTAATATATCAATTTTCTTTAGATTAAACTTATCCTCTGAAATGTCTTCTAAAGTTTTTAAGTAATATTCAATAGCTGGCTGATAACGTGCAAGTTCAAAATACGCTTCGGCTATATTGAACAAGGCATTTGTGTAGTCTTTCTTCTGATTAAGCTCTTTTGATAATTCCAATGCTTTACCTGCATATGTTAAACTTACATTTGCATCATCAAAAAGAAAGGCTTCTGACAGAGAATTTAAAATTGCAGGTTTGTCTTCTTCCAATGCTTTGGAAAGCTGCAGGTTTAAGCTGTCGGTTTTTGATTTTTGGGCAAATGAAGTATTAATGATAGCAATTATACTAACTAAAATAATCAGGTTAAACTTATATTTTAAAGCTCTTATCATAAAAGTAGAGAGTAATTACAATTAATTACTTGTGATAAAAAAATACTGATTATTCTTATATTGGTAAAGTAAAGTAGAAGGTGCTACCTTTTCCGTAAGTGCTTTCACACCATATTTTCCCATTATTTTCTTCAACAAGTTCTTTACATAAAATCAAGCCTAAACCTGTACCCTGTTCATTATTTGTACCTTTAGTGGAATAACTATAGTCAATTTTAAATAGTTTATCCAGATTTTCTGGTTTTATTCCAAGTCCATTATCTACAACAGATATTAATGCTTCATTATTTTTTATTTCAGAGGAGATTGATATCTCTCCTCCTTCATTTGTGAATTTTATAGCATTACTTACAAGATTTCTAAGTACTGTCGAAACAATGTGTTTATCGGCAAAAACAGTAAAATTATATGGAATATTATTTCGAAGTTTTATGTTTTTCTTTTCAGCAGGTAAAGTTAGCAACGATGTAGCCTCTTCCAAAATATTTGATAAATTAAGTTTTTCGGGAGCCATTTTAATACTTCCAAGTTGAGATTTTGACCATTGTAATAAATTGCCCAATAGATTAAAAAGGTTCTGCGACGATTCATAAATAATTTTACTATATTCTTTAATTTCATTTCCACTTAATTCATTATGTCTTGTATAGAGAGTTTCTGAAAATCCCAGCAATGCCTGAAAAGGGTTTTTTAGATCATGAGCAATAATTGAGAAGAATTTATCTTTTGTAGCATTAAGTTCTTTTAAATTTTTTTCAGATGAGGAGAGCCTATTATTAGCATCTTTTAACTGATTATTTTTAGATTCAAGCAGATCGTTTGTTTTCTTTTTTAATCTAACCTGACTAAAACCTAAGATTGTTAATGCCAGAATTAAAATAGTAAATGCAATCCAATAGCGTTGAAGATTTTTTTGTCGTTTAAGCTGAAGTAAGTGGATTTCGTTGTTTTTCCTAAGCAACTCATTTTCCGATTCAATATTTTCTGTTTCGTATTTTATACTCATTTCAGCAATTCTATTATTGGCTTCTTTTGAGAAAATACTATCGTTCATTTCAGCATAAAGCTTAAAATATTCGAGAGCTTTCTGAAAATTGTTTTCTTCAGAGTAAATAATGTAAAGAAAATCATATGCTTCTATCAATAACTCTTTTGCATCTATTTGCTGTGAAATTGCTATTGATGTTGATAAATAATTTTTTGCTTCGGTATATTTTTTTTGTCGAATAGATAATTTTGCCAGATTGTTGTAGTTATTAGCTATACTAAAATTGTCTTTCCTTTTTTTGTTTATTTCAAGAGATTGATTTAGAAACGAATATGCTTTTTTATAATCACCTATATCAATATGTATTAATCCAATGTTATTTAATGCTGTCGAAATTCCCTCTTCACTATTGAATTTTTTATCAATTTCAAGTGATTTGTTATAATATTCTAATGCTTTTGATTTGTTTCCAAGATCATCATGTACAGTTCCGATATTGTTGTATGCCGTTGATTGTCCTGCTTCGTTATCAAGGTTTATTTCAATGTCGAGTGATTTTTGGAAATAAACAAGAGCTTTATCATTCTCTTTAAAATTTTGATAAATAATACCAATGTTGTTATACATTGCCGAAAGCCCGGGTTGATTGTTAAGCTTTTTATAGATTTCAAGTGCGTCAAGATAATAGTTTAATGCAGCTTCGTAGCTTGTAATCTCACTATAAACATTACCTATACTTCTGTATAAACTGGCAATTGCTTCTTCTTCATCTAATTCTTTTGATATTTCAAGAGATTTTAAATAATATTCTAGTGATTTTTTATAATTATTTAGTTCCAGATATGTTGTTCCTATTGATGAATAATATGATGCAGTATTAAATTTATCAATAAGCGAAATACTAATATTTAAAGCTTTAGTATAAAATTCAAGTGCTTTTTCATGTTCACCTTGATTTGAATAAAGCATAGCCATATTATTGTAGACATTAGCAATGCCTACCTGGTCGTTTGTTTCTTTTCGTGCAGTTAATGATTTTTGGTAAAATTCCATTGCTTTTTCATATTGACCCTGGAAAAAATAGACATTTGCAATTCTGTTATACGAATTGGATAAACCCACTTTATCTTGAATAATATGAGCAATACTTAGTGCTTCGTTTGCATAATAGAAGCTGCTGTCAAGTGAATAATTCCAATATAATTTTGACAATTCGTTTAATATTTCAATTTTCTCATTTTCCGGCACAATTTTTAATTCTAAAACCAAGCTATCAATAATTTGCCTGTTGTTTTGCGCTACTATAGAATTTTGTGATAAAACAAGGACTATTAAAAATGCTAGTATATATCTATAATTAACCATAAGCGATTGCATTATTATAACTGAATCAATTTACTAATTTAAAGTAAGAAATAAAAGTTGTTCTTAATATTATATTATTTCAAAACGAAAACACATTTATTTTATCTTGCTTTCAATTTTTCCTTTATAGAGTATAGTTGTTATTTCATCATTTGTATTTAAATCTATTGAATTTTTAACAGCTTTTCCTTCAAAACAGGTAATTGAATATCCTCTTTTAAGAATATTCTTTGGATCAAGAAGCTTTAAATTGCTTTCCCAAAAACAAAGTTTATACTCTTTTGATCGTAAAAAGGTTTGGGTTTGTTTGTGTTTTTTCTGATTATAACTGTATAATAATTCTTTCTGATAGATTAATTTTTCTTTTGATTTAAGATGAATTTTATTGGAAATTCTGTCAATTTTAAGATAAAGCAATTTCAACGAATCCGAAATATCATTTAAAGCTACATGTTTGATTTGAAGTAACCTGTTTTTTTCTTTTAAAAGGAGGTTTTTTGTTTGGGGACTAAATAAATTAATTAATTGACCAAGGTTGTTTCTTTGATGAATTAAAAATTCGCTTATTTCATCGAATATAGAATTGCTTATTTCATCAATACGATTTTCGAACTCAATACATTTCGAAATAATAAATTCAGCAACGGCCGTTGGTGTTTTTAGTTTCGTGTTTGCAACGATATCAACAACCGATTCATCTTTATCGTGCCCAATACCAGTTAATACCGGAATTGGAAATTGTGCAACATTTGATGCAAGTGTATAATTATTAAAACAATTAAGATCGGCTTGCGATCCACCACCACGTATTATTACAACTACATCAAAACAATCTTCGTAATCAAAAATATTTTCAAGAGATTGAATAATTGACTCTTCAGCCTGGGGTCCTTGCATTATAGAAGGGAAAAGTTTAAGATAATAAACATATTTATTGCTGTTATTTAGTAGTTGATTAACAAAATCCTGATAACCTGCAGCTGTTTCTGACGAAATAATCGCGATGCGCTGAATTACTAATGGTAATTCGAGTTCTTTATTCATGTTAATTACGCCTTCAGCTTCGAGTCTTTTAATTGTTTCAGCTCTTTTCTTTGCTAGATCGCCAAGAGTATAATTTGGATCAATATCAATTATGTTTAGGCTTAATCCGTAAGATTCATGGAACTCAACTGATGCCCGAAAAAGAATCTTTAAACCTGGAGAAAGTTCTTGCGATGTAATACTTTCAAAATATGGTTTGAGCATTCTAAAAGTAAAAGCCCAAATTGTTGCTCGGCTGCGTGCAATAATATTCTCGTTAATTACATCTTTCTCAATTAATTCCAGGTAACAATGTCCATTTCTATTTATTTTAAGTTCACTAACTTCTGCTATAACCCATACCGAATCAGGGAAACTTTGTTTCAGGGTTTCCTTAATTGATGAATTTAGTTCAAGTAAACTTATCGATTGCTCCATTTGAAAGGCTAATTTAATTTACTAACCTTTATCTGATGTGTCTTATTATCAATGGTAATTTTTACAATATAAATACCCTTCGAGAGATTATCAAGATTATCAATAATTAAAATATTGTTAGTTGTAAAAAGTTCTTTGTTATACAATTGTTGGCCAAGTACATTATATAATTCAACTATTATAGGGCTATTTGAAAATTTACTAATATTTAAATATAACGATAATTGCTGTGTAAAAGGATTTGGATAAGCTTTAATACTGTACCCATCATTTCTTTTTGATATTGCGTTTGTTAAGTTTGCTGCTTTCGCAAAATCAGGTACTCCGTAGCCTATTTTATAATCTGGATTTGAATATTGGTGAGAACTTTGTTCAATACGATCTAATATTTCCATGTTTGTTAATTCAGGCATGGCTTGCCACAAACAAGCTGCCAGACCTGAAATTATTGGAGCTGAAAATGAAGTTCCGTTTCCTTTGCTAACCTGTCCCGAAACATCCTGCAAAATAGTTTGGTATCCGGTAGCAGCAACATTAGGTTTTATTCTCCCATCTGATGATGGACCCTGACTACTAAATTCTACATAGCTTGCAAAGGCATTAACAGCACCAACAGTCAGTACGCTATCTCCATCGGCTGGTGCTGAAATGTATCTCCAAGTAGCATTGCCCTGATTTCCAGCACTTACTACTACCAATATCCCTTTTGATGCTGCAATATCAGCAGCCTTTGTTATAAAGGCGGTATTTCCATTCATATCGCGGTATGAGTAATTCAATGAAAGATCATCAAAAACAGTATAACCTAATGATGTATTTATAATATCGGCTCCAGCACTATCGGCAAATTCAGCTGCTGCAGCCCAGTTATCTTCTTCGATCGAATATTCAGAATTAACATCCTCCGATCTTAATAGTAGAAAGTTTGCCTTGGGTGCTGCACCAATAAGTTGACCAGGAATATTGCCGCCAATTATCGATAAAACTTTCATCCCATGATTATTGGCGTCAAAAACAAAGTCATCGTTATCAACAAAATCATAAATTGCTTGAATCTGATTATTTTCTAACAAACTATCAAAAGCTGGTAATATATCAACATTATAAAATCCAGCGTCAATAACTGCAATGGTTATTCCTTGTCCCCAAAAACCATTTTGATGAAGAATATGACCATTATGCAATCGTATTTGATTTCCAGAATCTCCATAATCTATATTACTATTTGTAACTTCAGAAATTGAATGTGTTGATTTGTAATTTGTTTGTACTAATGAACTTATTTCTTCAGTAGATTTTTTTTGTATTGATTTAATAAATCCAATGTGGTGGAGTGTATCTAAAAGTATCTGATTAGTCGAGTAAATGGTTACTGTATTTTGCCATTTTGATGTGTTTAAAATGTTTAATCCTAGTGCTTTAAGACTGTCGATATAAAATTTTGAAACAGGAAGATCATTCTCAATAATCTGTATATTTTGTCTTTCACGACGATTTATAGCTTTCTCCGATAAAAATTCTTCAGGGTGTTCAATAGAAAAACCACTATAGTTTTTATCAGTAAAATAAATACGGTATTTATTAGGTGCTATCTGGGCAAATAGTTGTGGCGAAATAATAATAACCAGAAATACTAATCTAAAAAGTTTTAGCATGATTTTAAATTACATTGGCGGAATATTGTTGTACATCATTTCCAGGGGGTCTTGAAATTTTCCTTTATTTTTTTCAAGCATATCAAGTTCTTCCTGTTCAATTTTATCAAGTTCTTCTTGATTCTCGGCAACTCCATTGATATAAACAATTTCATTTTTTACATTGCCCAACTCATCATAGATTATCCATTTTCCCTGTCGGCGATTATTTTCGTACATACCACTAATAATAGGCTTCCCATTTTCTGAATAGGATGCATAAGATCCACTTAGTAACCCATTAATATAGGGAGAGCGAATCATAACATTGCCATTATTATAATAGCGGATACTAATTCCGTTTTGCAGTCCATTTTCCCATAAAATCTTTTCGAAGATATTTCCATTATCGTAGTATCTAATCTCACTACCATGCTTTTTATCAATAAAAAAATTGATAGTACTAACTAAAATTCCCTTTTCAGAATAAAATGACCAAGTACTATCCTTCAACTTATTTATGTAATATCCTTCGGCCTGAACTTGTTTGTTTGGGTAAAAAAAAGTGGTATATATTTTATCTGAGTTCTCAGCATATTTCATTTTAGCATAAAGAGTTCCTTCTCTAGTATATCTTGTAAATTCGCCAACTGGCTTGTTGTTTTTGAAATGTCCCGTATATTGAATGCCACCCTCAGGATATTTTTTTTTCCAATATCCTTGTTTTAATCCGTTAGCATCTGTTTGATTAAATATGGTATCCTGAGCTTGAGTTTTTGTAAAGAGAATAAAGCTCAGAAGGAGGAAAATACTTATAAATTTAAATTTCATAACCTTGATTTTTTACAAATGTAAGAATTATTTAAGTTAGTAAGTGTAACCTGAAAATATAAAAAGAAGCCGTCTCAAAAGATAATCTGAGACGGTTTTTTTATGTTGTTATTTTTAGCGTATTTATATTTTAGCT
>MEOE01000007.1 GCA_001768565.1 Bacteroidetes bacterium GWF2_33_16
TCTTAATGATAACAAAATAAATCTATCCTAAATTATTAACAAAAAAAAAGAAGCTGTCCTTTTGAGACAGCCTCTTCTGTTGTCCGACAAGGATTCGAACCTTGACAGGCAGAACCAAAATCTGCAGTGCTACCATTACACCATCGGACAATTGTCTTTTGAGTTGGCAAATTTATAAAAAAATAATTGTCTACAAATAATATTTAGGTATTTTTTGTAAAATAAAAAAACTCCCACTACTTGTGAGAGTTTTGAGTTGTCCGACTAGGTCTCGAACCTAGACTCTTCTGATTCAGAATCAGACGTGTTGCCAATTACACCATCAGACAATGTGAAAAACAATCTGTGTTGCAAGTTTACAAAAAAAATCTCGTTTGCAAATTATTTTCACTCAATTTTATTTGTCAGCTTTTGGGTTATATTCAACTAATCCTTTTTCAGTCATTATCCAATACTTGCCAATCATGCTTTTTCTTGAGTAGTACTCATCTGTTTCAATATAATCAAGCTGATCGAGTAAAGTTTCATCAATATAAATTACAGCTCCATCTGGCATTTTTACTTTTACATCTATTTCAGGAAATACCCATACATTATCTTTTGACAAAGCATAATAAGCATCAAAAACAATTACTGAATCTTGTTGTGCACATTCATATTTTATCTTCTGAGTATTTTCTTCCGCTTTAATATGATTTAATCCTCTTCCGGTTTTTACTATTTCAATAGTGGCATTTTCGTTTAATGATCGTAAAATATCTATTTCCGGGTGAGCAAAGAGTGCTTTTTTATCATCTTTATCGTAGGTTATGGTAAATTCTCCATCAAAAATATAAAACTTCGACGATTTTGTGTTCTGGTTACTATTTGCTTTAAGGTATAGCACTTTACTATTCGAAGTAATTACACTAATATTCTCAGAATTTTTTACCGATACCGATAAGTTTCGGACTTGAGAAAAAGATAATACAATAATAGCAATAAGACTTAAAAACCAAAGAGAGAAACCAATAATTGCAAAAGGTTTGTCGTTGATTCTAAAACGTAATAAAAGTTTCATTCCTGAGTAAATCAACGCAACAAGAGGAATAAAAACGAGGAGGAACATGCTTATTACAAAAATCCAGATTGTACCGGGATTTAAGAATGAATGCAACATGTCGGTATATACCAGTTGATTGTCGATAAAAACGTTGTTCATAAAGGGCTCGCCAATAATTATCCAACCTGCAAGACCAATTAATAAACCAACACCTGCAATAATCATAGCCAGGCCAATTATTCCTCCAATAACTTTAAAGAAAACGACTATGATTTGCCCAATTGTTCTAAAAAATTCATCGATAAAACTTCTTGTTTGGTTATAACTTCTTGTGTTTTTGTAATTATGAAGATTTGACTTTACTGTTTCAAATTCAGCTCTTACATTTTTTTCAATATCATTTATTGACATGTTCTCGCCGCGCATTTCGAGTTTTTGGGCAGTAGTATATGCCGGAGGTAATAGCGCCCATAAAATAATATAAATTATTCCTGCAACGCCCCATGCCAATAAGAATAATACAAACAAAATACGAATAATAACCGGATCGATATTAAAATATGCAGCCATACCAGAACAAACACCTCCTAAAACTCGGTTGTCGGGATCTCTATACATTCTGCGCGAGTATGTATATGAACGAGCCTGAGCTTGTTCACTGTCAAAATCTTCCGGGCGACCCATAATATCGATTACCTCATCAATATCTTCTTTGCAAAGAACCTGTTTTTGGTTGTTTATTTTTGTTTGTAGTATTTCTGCAATACGCGATTCAATATCAGAAATAATCTCTTTTCCTTCAGGCTCAGCAGAAAACTTCCTGTTTACATGAGCCAGATAGTTTTGTAATATTTGATAAGCATCTTCGTCGATGTTAAAAAATACACCACTTATATTAATCTTAACAGTCTTTTTCATCTTGTAGATAATTATTTGTTATTAATGGAGTTTACAGCATTTACAAGTTCTTCCCACGACTTTTTAAGTTCTACCAAGGCTTCTTTTCCGGTGTCGGTTAGGGTATAGTATTTACGTGGTGGTCCCTGAGTTGATTCTTCCCATCGGTAGTTTAATAAACCGGCATTTTTCTGCCGTGTAAGCAGAGGGTATAATGTTCCTTCCACAACGATCATTTCAGCTTCTTTCAAAGCATTTATGATATCGGAGGCGTAATAATCCTTGTTTTCGAGAATGGAGAGTATGCAGAACTCCAGTACGCCTTTTTTCATTTGAGCTTTTGTATTTTCGAGATTCATGGCTTCAAGTTTATTTGATAATTCAGGAAATCTTAAAATTTCATGTTTTTCTTAACAGTTTCGAATTCTTCGCGAACAGCCTTTTTTATATTGTCAATGGTTATAGGCTCTCCACGCATTTCAAGTTTTTGTGCAGTTGTAGCAGCTTCAGGAACAGCTATCCAAAGAATTAGATAAATGATTAGTCCCGATCCTAAACCAAAGAAAATAATTATAAATAATATTCTGAATAGTAAAGGATCGGAATTGAAGTAAGCACCTAATCCACCGCAAACGCCACCAAGCACTCTATTGTCGGGATCGCGGTATAGTCTTTTTGTTGTTTGATATGATGACATAGTTTTTCTTGTTGATTGATTGTTGGTTTGTTCATTGTCTGTTGAAAAATCTTGTGGTTCGCCCATTATCGATATTACTTTGGCAACATCTTCTTTTGATATAACATCCTTTTTATTGCCTAATGATTCGGTAAATAATTCGGCTAACCTCGATTCGATATCAGAGAGTATCTCTTTATTGTCGGTTTCGTTGGCAAATTGCCTTTCGAGGGCAATTAAATAGGAGTGAAGTACTTCATATGCGTCGTCATCGATATGAAAAATAAAACCTCCGAGATTAATTGTTACTGTTGTTTTCATGTTTAATTAAAATTATAGTACTATATAATGCATACAAAAATATATAACAAAGATATGAAAATAAATTAGTACTATGCAAGACAAAGTAGTAAAATATTTTTAGTACAAGTATTAAGTTGTTGAAAATCAATTTGAAAAATTTTAATATATTTATAGAAAAATTTTAAAAATGAAAATTCAGGGTTCTTTACTTAAAATGATAACTATATATAGTACCCCGGTGGACTATTATTTGGAATTAGAAAATGAGAAAATACATCTTAATAATTTAATTGGTAAACAGCTTAAGTTAAGTTATTTAGGTGCCATAAATTGCATTAAATGTGGTAGAAAAACTACCAAATCGTTTCATCAGGGTTATTGTTATCCTTGCTATATGACTGCACCTGAAACAAGCGAATGTGTTTTAAAGCCAGAGCTTTGTAGAGCACACGAAGGAATCTCGCGCGATATGGAATGGTCGAAAGAACATTGTTTGCAAGATCATTTTGTGTATTTGGCTCTAACAAGTGGACTTAAAGTTGGAGTTACAAGAAAATCACAAATTCCTACTCGTTGGATTGACCAGGGTGCTATACAGGCAATAAAAATTGCTCAAACACCCAATCGGTTTTTAGCCGGACAAATTGAGGTTGATCTGAAAAAATATTTCGATGATAAAACCAATTGGCGTAATATGCTGGTGAATAAAACTGATAGAGAAATAAACTTATTGGATCAAAAGAAAAAAGCTTATGAATTAGTACAAAAGAGATTTAAGCAATACTTTATCGAAAGTAATGATATAACCGAAATTCAATACCCTGTTATTGAATTTCCTGAAAAAGTAAATTCCATAGACCTGGAAAAAACAATTGTAATTAATAACATACTTAAGGGTATAAAAGGGCAATATTTACTATTTAGCGAAGGACAAGTTATTAATATCCGTAAGTATAATGGATATAAAATAGAGCTAGAATATTAACTATTCATCAATCTCTTCTAGCGCTTTGCGAATTTCTTTACGAATTATATCAAGCTGTATGTTTTTATTTACTTCTCGCAGTTTACGAGCTGTTTGAGTAAAATACTGATGGGTTTGTATAAATTTAATCTGATGATTATTCCATTCCTGCAATGAATCTATTTTCCCTCTTTCTTTAAGTTCTTTAAATAAATTAACTGATACTGGCACAAAATCGATGCGGCCAAGGTAGTCGAGGTCGGCATCACACATAATTTCTTCAAGTAAATTGACAGGTTGAGGGGGCATTTGTGTACAAAGAATTAACTGTGAGATTCTTTCAATTTGCTTTTCGTTATAAAAATAAGCTGGTAGTATTTTGCGTGCTAGCTTAACGCTTTCTTCTTCGTGTGTATCGTAATCAACTAAATGACCAATATCGTGAAATAGTGCTGCTGTTTTTAAAACGAGCATATCATCATCTGAAACCTTCTCTGATCTGCCAATAAGCTCAACCTGTGTAACAACATCAATAGTATGTTTAATGTTATGATAATAGAGGTTTTTAGGTAATCCATCCTCAAGCTTTGTTAATATAAACTCTTCAATATCGTTTAAACGAAGCAGCTGAAGCTGAGTAAATAAATTTTCATTAGGATAAAGGCCTTTAATATCACTTGCCAGATGCGGCATAAAGCTTTCAACAAAGTACATATCAAGCTCTCCCTTATGTTTTACAGGCATTTTTCCACGATACTGACAAATAAAGAACTCTTTTATAAGCATATAAGTGTTTTCGGTAACATTAATTTTACCGGGCTCACCTGCTGCCTCCATTCTACTTGCAGTATTAACAGTTCCACCCCAAATATCGTATGTGATTTTACTTTTTCCTAAAACGCCGGCTACTACGGGTCCTGTATCAATACCTATTCGCAAATCCCATATTCTCTGTGTGCCGTCTCCTTTTTCATGCTTGAGGTGTTTCATGTAATTCTGCATTTCAACGGCGGCTAAAACAACCTCTACCGGGTTGGTGCGATTCTTTTCTGGTATTCCTCCTGCACACATATAAGCATCACCAATTGTTTTTATCTTTTCAATATTGTACTTGTCGACAACAGAATCGAATTTTAAGAAAAACTTATCAAGCTCATCAATAAGCATTTCAGAATCCAATTGTTCAGAAATTTTAGTAAATCCCTGAATATCAGAAAACAAAACGGTAACCATGTTGTAATGGTATGGCCCTGCTTTTTTCCCCGATTTTAATTCGGTTGCAGTAGTTTTTGGAAGAACGCGCTCAAGAAGGTTCTCTGCTTTTTCTTTCTGAATTACAACTTCTTCGGTTCGTTCATTTATAATGTTCTCGAGTTTAAAGCGTTCGCGAGCAAAATAATAAGCCCTCCATCGAATACCTAAAAGGATTAAAAAAGTAAAAAACATAAAATAAATAAGATAGGCAAAAGGGGTCCTATAAAATGGGGTTTTTATAATAAAAGAAAAAGTAATTTCCGGAGATTCAATATCATAAATATTTTTTGCTTTAACTCTGAATACATATTTACCCTCATTTAGCTTTTTATAATCCTTTTTACTAATTGTCGACCATTCTGACCAGGCTTTGTCGAAGCCATCTAACTTAAACTGAAATTGCACTAAATCTTCACTTGAAAACTCTGGTGAAGTAAAATCAAAGCATAATCTATTGTATGCAAAATTGATTTTAATAGGTTTATTATTATCCGAGGAGTAAAATAATTTTGTAGGCAAATTATATATTACAGAATCATCTGCAATTGAAATTTTATTAAAGAATAATAAAATACTGTCCTTTAAAACTTCTTTGAATTTAGTATCAAATCGTATTAGGTTATCGAATCCTCCGAACCAAACAAATTCTGATTTATCAGAGTGAATAGATGTAACCAGAAAATCATTCTTGCGGTTTATTTTAAGTGGAACATAATTAGGTACTTCCCTCTCATTCCAATAAATAACACCTGTTTTGTTTTGCAACGACTTACTGTTAACTAAATTAATCCAAAGGTTATAATTGGCATCTTCCATTATTGGGAAAATCCATTTTGCCTTATTCATGGTAAGATTGCTAAACAGAGTGTCAGGATAAAAACCAGAGCTGGTTTTATTAAATCTAAATACCCCCTCCGAAGTTGAAAAAAGCACTCCATCATGAACCGAGACTAAAGTAATCCACTCGGGGTTATTAAGTAAATTCTTAGATGTAGGGTAATGATCGAAAGCCAGTTCTGACTTGTACTCATTAAACGGCTGAATACAATATAAATCGTTATTTTTACTTATTAACCAAAGCGAACCATCAGTATCTTCGGCCATATTTATTATTGGTTGATTTATTCCATTTACAGTACCTAAAGATAAAAACGACCCATTTTTAAGTTGGGTAGCAGATAAACCTTCTTTTGTTCCAATAAAAATTAAATCACTATGGTTTTTGGATTGAAGGATGCTGATTATTTTATTTGAGTATTTAAGATATAATTGATTGCCGATTATTTCATATATACCACGCGAATTTGAAATAAAAAGATGTTCTCCAAGCTGATGGAAAGCAATATTGTTGGAACTTGACCCATAAACTGGGCTAAAAGATGAACATTCATGACATTGTTTATGGGTTAAGGTGTTTTTGGATTGTATATAAACACCTGTATTGGTTGCAATATACTGTGTATTATTAAAACTTATTATATGAGTAACCTTTCCATTTATTCCTTGTTGTTTTCCAAAATAACAATATGCCGAAGGATATTCAATTCGACTTAATCCGGAGTTATGTAATGCCCAAAGGTTATTTTCATTATCAACAAACAGATAATTTATGTATTCGTTTAAAAGACCTGCTAACTCAGGTATATGAGAAATGATTTCTCCTTTTGCATCCATAATAAAAATACCTGCCATTTCAGTTCCAATGGCATAATTACCATTGCTTAATATGCAACCCGATGTATAATTTTTTTTGGAGATTGATGTAATACCACTTGATGAAAGCTTTGTAAATGAAACATTGTCGACAATATAAAAATCAGTTTCGTTTTGTGTTTTTACTAGTATTTGATTATTGTACGATAAAATATCGACGACAGGTTTGTCTGCAAAATATTTACTACTGGGTAATTGCTCAAAACTATCTCCTAATAATCTTAAAAGCCCCAAATTTTGTCTATATAAATAAATAAGGTCATTTGCCTTAAATAGATTTAAAGGATCATTTCCTTCTTCAAGAATAGTAACCGTTTTTCCATCCCATTTATAGACAATTTTTTCAGAACAGAAAAGAATATCCTTTTTATAAGAAAAGACTTTTCTAATTTGTCCAACATTTTTTTTGTTTTTTAAAGAGTCTAATAAGGAAATAAAAACCAATTTTTTTGATTGATCCAACGAGATGATGCCAAATTCATTAAATGCACCAACATATATGTTATTATCTTGTCCAATTGCTATTGCTCTTGTTCCTTTTACTTTTATTAAGTCCCAGTTTTTACCATCAAATTGTAAAACACCATTGGAGTTGCAGATATAAATTATGTTTTCTTTACTCTGTGCTATTGAGAAATTATTGTTTTCAATCCCATAATTTCGCAGAATAATTCTCTGAATATAAGGGTGGCAGAAATTGTTTGAATAGCTATTTAGGGTAGGGAATAATAAAAAAATACAATTCAGAATCCAAAAAAAAATGATATTTTTACGAAAATTTAGTATAAAATACATAACTTGTTTTTTCGAAAGGGAAATAGTACTTTTTATAAGTTGTAATTTAGGAAAAAAATATTACTCACAAGTCTAAAATTAGTAATAATATTTATGGATAAGGAAAAACGAACAATTTTGATCCCCTGGGATTTTACAACTGTTGCAGATTATGCTCTATTACACGGTTTTAAAATTGCGAAAGGGATAGATAGTAAAAAAATTGCTTTAATTCATATTACTAAAAAAGAGAAAGATAATGAAGAAGCAATGGTTCGGCTTGTGCAGGTTGCTAAGGAAAATGCCGAGAAATTTAATATTGAGATTGAACCCATAGTACGCGAGGGAAGTATTTTTACCACAATTGGCGAAGTAGCTGCCGAAATAAATGCCGAGCTAGTAATAATGGGAACACATGGATTACATGGAATGCAAAAACTTACTGGTAGCTGGGCTTTAAAAGTTATTGTTAGTTCGAGAGTGCCTTTTGTTGTTGTTCAGGAACCTCCCAAAGACAACCCATTAAAAGACATTGTGTTTCCTATCGATTTTAAGTGGGAAAATAAAGAGAAACTAAATTGGGCGAGCTATTTCTATAATTATTTTTCACCCAAATTTCATATTCTTAAACCAAATACTACCGATGTAGGGTTTATAAATAAAATAAAAGCAAATATGACTTTTGCCAGAAAATTTATGGATGGTAAAGGTATTGCATATGAACTTTATACCGCCGATGGGAAAAAGAATTTTGCGATTGAAACTATTGATTTTGCAAAAAATATGGATGCAGATTTGATTTTAATTGTATCAACAAAAAACATTGGTTTTTCAGATTATGTATTGGGTGCATCCGAGCAGTATATTATTGCAAATAGCGCCAGAATACCAGTAATGGTTATTAACCCAAGAGAAGACCTCACTAAGTTTGAAAGTTTCGGATAATAAAGTAAAATATCTAAATTTATATATTGTGGATGATCCTTGGGGCATCCACTTTTTTTGAACAATTATGGAATTAATTTTTGCAACAAACAACAAGCATAAGCTCGAAGAAATACAAGCTTTGCTTTCCAATAAATTTCGATTGCTATCTTTAATCGACATAAACTGTAACGATGAAATTCCCGAGGATTTTCATACGCTTGAGGAAAACGCTTCACAAAAAGCATGGTATATCTACAATAAATTTAAAAGAAACTGTTTTGCCGACGATACCGGCCTGGAGGTTGATTTTTTGAACGGGAAGCCTGGTGTTTTCTCCGCTCGCTATGCTGGCGACAATAAAGACTCACAAGCAAATATTGATAAGGTGCTATCGGAACTTAAAAATGCACAAAACAGAAAAGCCCGTTTCAGAACGGTAATATCTTTACTTATTGATGGCAATGAAATACAATTCGAAGGAATAGTAGAAGGTTCAATACTTGAAAATAGGCATGGATCCGCTGGCTTTGGATATGATCCGATTTTCTTGCCCGATGGCTATAATCTTTCTTTTGCCGAAATGCCTCTTTCCGAAAAGAACAAAATCAGTCATAGAGCAAAAGCAATTAATAAATTGGTTGATTATTTAAAGAAAACTATTTAACCTGTTATATACTATTTTTTAAAAAATGAGGTTTTCTTAAAAATGGTTAATATGAAAAAATCCGGAATTCTGATTTTGTTGATTATTATTGCAATAAAATTTAATGCAAATGCCCAAATCGGTGTGGGACAATGGCGCGAGCATTTACCTTTTACATTTGAAAAACACATAACCCAATCATCAAGTAAGATATACGCTGCAACAGATTTTGGAGTTCTAATCTATACAAAAAGTACAAAAAGCATTGAAAAACTAACAAAAGTTAATGGTCTATCGGATGTAGGAATTTCAACAATGGCCTATTCATCCTCAAACAATATTTTATTTATTGGTTATAGCAATGGAAACATTGACTTAGTTAGCGGACAAGAGATTTTTAATGTTTCGGATATTAAACGTAAAATAATTACTGGCAGCAAAACCATTAATCATGTAATATTTAATGATGAGTATGCCATAATTTCCTGTGGATTTGGAGTTGTTGTTCTTAATCTTGATAGGAAAGAGATTAAAGACACGTATTTTATTGGAGATTTCGGCAGCCTGCTTAGTGTTAACCAACTGGTATTCGATGGTCAGTATTTATATGCTGCAACAAATCAGGGGATTTATAAAGGTGATTATCTGTATGCAAATCTTGCCGATTTTAATAATTGGTATTTACAATCATCAATTCCTAATTCTTCGGGAGTTTTTAACACAGTTGAAATGGTAGATGATAAAGTAGTGGTTAATTATTCAAATGCCATTGCGAACGATATTGTTTACATTCTTAATAATGGCATTTGGAGCGTTTTTACCAATGAGTTTGATGAAATAAGCAAAATTAAATTTGTAAACAATAGATTGATGCTCATGGCCAATAAGCGATTGGTTATTTATGATCAGAACCTTTCGTTTGTAGATTCTATACAAACAACCGATTATACTAATCCAAACATATCCGATGCGCTAATCGATAATAACAATATAACATGGATTACTGATTTAGGAAATGGATTGGTAAAATATACAGGCAGTAATTTTGAGTTTATTTATCCTAATTCTCCATATTCCTCTGATGCTTTTAGTTTTGATATTCATAATAAAAGAGTTTTGGTTGCAGGGGGTGGAATTAGCCAAACGGGAAACAATGTTTTTACAAACGGCACAATTCATTCTTTTCGAAACCAGCAGTGGACAAGTATTATAAATTACAATGTTGCCGACATTGTTAACGTGAAACTGGACCCAACCAATACAAATCATTTTTATGCAGGAACCTGGGGTTATGGGTTACTTGAATATACCGATGATGAGATCACGCAAGTTTATAATGCATCCAACAGCTCATTACAATCAATGATTGCAGGGGAGAATTACATTCGTATTGGAGGAATGGTATTCGATGATGATAATAACCTTTGGATTACAAATTCGGGTGTAGCAAATATTATATCAGTAAAAAAAGCAAATGGAGAATGGAAAGGGTATAATTACGATGACGTAATAAGCAATGTGAGGGTTAGTGATATTATTGTAACTCAGAATAAAAACAAGTGGGTTATTGTACCTAACGGAATGGGGTTGTTTGTTTTTAACGAGAATGGCACTATCGATAATTTAACAGATGATCTTTATAAAAAACTATCCATAAATGACGAAAATGGGAAACTTATTACCAATAATGTATATTCAATTGCCGAAGATTTGAAGGGGGCAATTTGGGTAGGAACAGATCAGGGAATAGTTGTTTATTATAATCCAGAAACCATTTTTGAAAGTGATAATTTTTATGCGCAGCGCATAGTTCTTACAATAGGAGAAGGAACAAACTTTTTACTTAAGAGCGAGATAGTTACATCAATTGCTATTGATGGTGCTAATCGCAAATGGTTGGGAACACAAAGCTCAGGAGTTTTTCTTGTTTCGAAAGATGGCACCGAAGAATTAAACCATTTTACCGAAGAAAACAGCCCGTTATTATCAAATCGTATTTTAGATATTGGAATTGATCAGGAAAGCGGAGAAGTATTTTTTGCAACCGAAAAAGGACTGATATCTTATCGAGGTTCGGCAACAATGGGTAGCGATGAGTTTAAGGATGTGTATGTATATCCGAATCCTGTTCGCGAAGATTATGAAGGCGAAATTACAATTCGCGGATTGGTTTCCGATGTTAATGTTAAAATAACCGATATTAGCGGCAACCTGATTTACGAAACCACCGCTGATGGTGGACAGGCAACATGGAATGGCAAAAACTTCTCGGGGCAACGAGCAAGTACTGGCGTTTATCTCGTGTTTTGTACCAACGATGATGGCTCAAAAACGCATATAACCAAGTTATTGTTTATAAAATAAAGAAGGTAGAGTTACCTGACAACCTTCAGTATAATACGCCTAAATTAATCACCAGTTAAAACAAAATTCATTATTCTACTATACTAAAACGAAAGGGATAGTTTCTTACCATCCCTTTCTATACCTGTTTTTATTTTTAATCGGTTATTATGTGAGAAGTCTTATAATTGTAGGGAAAGTTAACATTAGCATTCCTCCCACTAACCAAATAAGATTATTAATGTATTTATACTGAAGATCTTTGTCTTTCTCGTTCGCTGCTCTAAAAATTGCTAAAATAACAAGGATAGTATAGCTGGCAAAAAAAGCATAAATCATTACTCCTGCACCTGGCCAATGCATTACTTTAAATAAAAAGCCCATACATAAAAGTATTCCGGATATTCCAAAGAAAACAATAAAAGCCTTTTCAATTCCTGCAGCTGAGCCTTGCAGTTTTTCATTCATGTATAAGAGAGAATAAATAGCTAAAGCTGTTGCTCCCAATAAAATAGCTATGCTTGCTCCGGGCCAGTGCATCATTTTAAATAATACACCAATGGCAATAAAAATTGCTCCAATAATCCCAAAAATTAGTACTGATCTTTTCATGTTTACAAAGTTTTAGTTAGTATTGATATTGGGTTTTATTTGTCCTAATTAAAGCTATATTCTAGTTGAATAATCTGTCCTTGATTCTATTTCTATTTGGAATGCTAGTCTCTTATGACCTGTTTGTTAAATTAATTTGGATTGGAATATCGTTAATCTCTATTTTTTATGCTAATAAGTATTTGATTATAAAATGATTTAGATTAGATAAATATAAAATTACGAATTTATAATTTAAATGTCAATATAAGGGTTTGGATGCTTGCTTGTAAAGCAAAAGAGGGTGTCCAAAAAGTTGATTTTTATAATTTCAACGACTTTTACCCTTTGATTCCCTAAAGGGAAGTCGTTGAAAATCAAGCTCCCTTTAGGGTTGGGGCGGTCTTGATTTTCATTAATCTAAATTTATATTACCTTTTTGGACACCTTCTTCTGCACTAAATTGTACTTTTACAGTTATTTCTCTGTACTTGCTTCTCCTTTCAAATAAGTGTCAAGGAAAGTCAGTATAGCACCATATCCTTTAATTTCATTTTCTTTCTTTACAAACCCATGTCCTTCGTCAGGAAAAACAATATATTCTACTGGAATGTTATTCTTTTTCATGGCCTCAACAATTTCGTCCGATTCAATTTTAAGCACACGAGGATCATTAGATCCCTGAAGAACCATTACCGGGTTTTTGATTTTATCGGCATGAAATAATGGCGAAACATTATATAATCTTATCGAATCGGCTGTAAATGGATCACCCATTTCGGCATACAACGCTTTCTTAAACGACTCCCAGAATGGAGGAATTGATTTAAGTGTTCGGAGCCAGTTGGTAACGCCAAAAATATTCACTCCCACTTTAAATTCATCAGGGTGAAATGTCATTGCAGCCATAGTCATGTAACCACCATATGAGCCACCCATGATTCCTATTTTTTCAGCATCGATATATTCGAGTGTTTGAAGATATTTTTTACCATAAACACAATCCATTAGGTCTTTTTCGCCATGATTCTGGTCGTCCATTTTATAGAATGTTTTGCCATAACCACTACTGCCACGGTTATTAACATCGAGAATAGCATAACCATGGTTAACCAAATACTGAACAAGAGAAAAATAACCAACTCTGGCTTGTCCTCCGGGACCACCATGAACCATTACAAGTGCAGGAACTTTATTTCGTTTACTCGCATCAAGTGGCTTATAGAAAATAGCGGGTATTTCTAAACTGTCAAAAGATGTATAACGAACAACTTCGGCCGACACTAATTGTGTTTCATCAATTTCCGGATTTAATACATCAGTAAGTTTTTTTAACTCGTTATTTTCCAAATTATAAATGTAGATATTAGATGGAGCTTTTGATGTACCAACAGTTAAGCGCATAAGTTTCTCACTTTGTGAGAACGAAGCAGAAAGAATGTTTCCATCAGGAATTTGCGGAAACTCTATTTCTTCATTTGTGTTATTATCGAATATTTTAATAGTGTTTTTTCCATCTTCATTAATACCAATTAACCTGAATTTTTCATTCCACGAAAAAGAGAAAAACATTACATCCCAGTTGGTTTCATAAAAGGTAGTTCTTTCGCCTGTTTCCATATCATATTTCACCAAATAGGAAAACTCTTTATCTGCGTTTGTAATGTAAAAGAATGTCTTTCCATCTTTAGAAAATTCAGCTGCTTCGTAATTGCCTGGTAATTCCGGCACAGATATTTCCTTAACTATTTTTCCATCAAGAGACTGAATAAAGAGCTTATTCTCGCTGGTTGTAATGCTTTGCCCTAATGCAATATATTTTTCGTCTTTAGATATTCCTGAAATATCATAGCCATTATCATTTTGGTAAATAAGCATTGATTTCCAGTTTTTTGTATCCATCTTATATAAATCGAAAAATCGTGCATCTCTTTTTGTAGAGACATAATAAAATGAACTTCTGTCGTTATTCCAACCAGCGAAACCTGCCTTCTCGTTTGGGTCGGGAGTTAAATCGGTGGAGGTTTTATCTTCATTGAGCAAGTAAATATGGTTAATTTCATTACCTCCTTTGTCAGAAGAATAAAGAACTCTATTCGTTCCATCATATACATAACCTATACCAAAGTAGGATTCCTGAGTTGAGTTCGATAGTTGCTTTTGGGAACCATCTTCAATATTTATCTCGTAAAGATTATATATTCCAGATTCATTGCTTGTTATTAGCATTCGTGTTTCGTCAGGAGAGAAAGCTCCTCCTCTTACCTGAATATTTTTATAGAATTGTTCAATCGAATATTGTTGAACCTCTATCTTTGGCTCTTGTTTACACGCGTTTAGGAACGCAAAAACCAAAATAATTAAAAAAACAGTTTTATTATTTTTCATGATAGATTAAGTATTGGTTATTAAAAATGAATATAAAGGTATAAAATCAATAATAAAAAAGCGAAACTTTTTGGGTTTCGCTTTATGTGATATAGGTTGAAATATGTTATGGATTAATTTTCAATGTCGACCAGGTATCTTTTAAATCAACACTTATATTGGTTTGTGGGTTTTGCTCCTTATTGTTTATTAAAATTGATTTAACTGCAACCTGTTCGGTAATATATTCAGAAAGCTCTTTGTATGTAACTCTTCCTTCTGTTTCCTGCAATTTCTTTAGCAAATAATAGGTAAACATCCCATGTTGTTTATCCTTGTATGGCAAGGATGATTCATCTCCGCTGCTGGCTGCAAAAACAACCATATTCCCATTAAAAATATTGTCTTTCGGTTTTACTTTTACACCACGTGCAGCAACTAAACCTTGATTTCGGGCACCACCGCTGAAACAAGCATCAAGAAAAACAGTTACACGTTGTGTTGGAAATTCAGTAAGCTTTGCATATACATCGGTAAGTTTAAGTGCAAACTCAAGATCTCCACCACTAACATCAACAGGAATAATATAAGGTTCTTGATTTACTTCGTCGGGAAAACCATGCCCTGCATAGTAAAAGAAAATATCGGCCTTTCCTTTAGTAATACTTGCAATCAGATTCATTTTATTTAAAGCTCGATGCATTTGAATTGCTCTTGCATTGGTAAGGAATATGATATTTTCTTCAGGTATGCCTAAAATGTGTTTAGCATATTCCTGGAACATTTCGGCATCACGAACTGCAAAATCAACATTAGCTTCGGATCGCAATCCCAATTGAAAACTACTATAATCTTCGTTTCCAATAATAAGTGCGTACCTGTTTGGGTTTTGTTTTATGCCAGCCGGTTTTATAATATCCACATCAATTACATTTGCAGCAACGACTTTTGTTGTAGTAACCGGCGTTTTTGTAGTTGGTTTAGTTTGTGCAACAGGTTTGTTTTTTAACAAGTGATCATCAATATCTGTATCTTTTTCGTCAGTTGCCGATTTCATGGCTATTGCCGTACCTGGAATTTTTAAGGATGAAACATCCCAGGTATACATATCATTTGTAAAATCAGACATTATGGCCTTGGTGCCATCTGGGCTGAAACTTACCCACGCAACCTTATCTTTTTGTCTGTCGGAGCTATGAACAATTCGTCCTGTTTCAACTTCCCAAAGTATAAAAAACTTATCATGTCCGCCACTAATAAGGTATCTGGCATCGTTACTAAACACAAGGTTATAAATAATGTGTTTATGGCCAAGCAATGTATTATACTCAACTCCATTTTTCCATATAGTGATTTTTTTATCGTCACTTCCAGATGCAATATATCTACCATCTGGACTATAAGCTACAGTTCTTACCCATGCTTTTGTTTTTATCGACCTTAATTCTGTTCCGTCGGGTACATTCCATTCTTTAATTGTTTTGTCTGCACTTCCTGAAACTACTTTTTTGCCATCGGGGCTAAATGCGACCGATGAAACCTGATCGCGATGACCTTTAAAATCTTTCAGAAAAACACCCATTTGGATATCCCAAAGTTTAATCATTTTATCAATACTTCCGGTAATTGCATAACGACCATCAGGACTAATATCCATACTAAGAATCTGGTCGCGATGACCTTTCATCTCGCGAACCATTTTGCCTGTATTTACATCCCATAGACGAACTCTTTCTTCTCTGCCTGCCGAAACAATGTATTTGCCATCGGGGGTGAATTTTACTGCTAATGGCCAATTTTTGTTAATCATTTCACGAATTGGGTTTCCGGTTTTTGCGTCCCATAAAACGATTCTGTCATCAACACCACCGGTAGCAATATATTTCATATCGGGACTGTATGCAATGCAGAGAACTTTATGTCCACGTTTTGTAAACTTCTGAGATAGATTAATCTGTGCCGAAGCCGAAAGAGTAAAGAATATCAGAAGAACCATAATTGATAATTTTGTTCTCATATATCTTAATTTTGAATTTTTAAGCATAAAAAAAATGTAGTTTTAAACATTCAAATACCATACCATAAACGTTTTAACTTAAAAATTGGTTTCTCTATTTCCAGTGAAAATTTTTAAGAAAATGTAATATATACAAAATTAATACGGTAAACCAAAAAACAAAAGGAAAGAATGAATAATTTTGACAGATAAAGCTTTTTGATATGATTCAAAATACCAGGGGAATAGTACTTCATTTTATCAAATACTCCGAAACAAGTGTAATAGCTACAATTTATACTGAAAAGTTTGGTCGTCAATCGTTTTTGATAAAAGGAGTTCGTGGTAAAAAGTCAAATATTAAAGCAAATATTTTGCAACCTCTCTTTTTATTGGATATGGAGGTTTATTATAAACCAATGCGCGATTTACAGAGCGTTAAAGAGGTGCGTAATGCATTTGTTTTTAGTACTGTACCTTATGATCTTCGAAAAAGCTCAATAGCCCTTTTTATTGCCGAAATCTTATACAAAACAATACGCGAACAGGAAGCAAATTCTGAGCTTTTCGAGTATTTATATCATACTATCCAAATGCTGGATTTAAAAGAGGAAGGAATATCAACCTTCCATCTTTATTTTTTATTACAACTTACCAAGTACTTGGGATTTTATCCAACAAACAATTATACTGAAACAGAATCGTATTTTGATCTGAAAAACGGAAGCTTTGTATCAAGTAAACCCATGCACCCATATTATATAAATCCGATTTTAAGCGAGTATTTTAGCAAGATTCTTCCTTATTCAGAAAATCAACACTCCGAAATAAAATTTAATTATCAGCAGAGAGAGGTTATACTCGATAAAATTGTTGATTATTATTGTTTACATAACGAAGGCCTTAAAAGCGTTAAATCTTTGGCGGTTCTAAAAGAAGTTTTTCATTAGTCAATTATCCATTTGCATTAGTATATCAAATCAGGATGTTAACCAAAAACGGTAAGCAAAAGTTCATATTTTCATAAAATGAATCGAAATTTGCACAATGATTGGTTGATAGCATAATACTCTGATTATGAATCTCCATAAGTATTACCAACAATTAATTTGTACAAACTAGTTCGCAATATAATTTTATAATAGGGATATTTTTATACTTTTGCGTTCCAAAATAAGAATTATTTGAAAATGATTAAAGCAAAACTGTTGAATATAGGTAAAGATATACATACCATTATATCGGAATTGGTGCAGGATAGTGATGTTTTAAATTTAACACAGGTTTCTCCTGATTTTCCGTGTCCTGTTGAACTTTCAAAATTAGCTGAGGAATATATACATAAGGGTTATAATCAGTATGCCCACGTTGATGGATTGCTGGAATTAAGAGAAGCAATTTCGGAAAAAGTTGAGTCTCTCTATGGTGTGCAGTATAGTCCGATTAACGAAGTTACTATTACTGCAGGTGCTACACAAGCTATATTTACGGCTATAAGTACATTTGTTAACGAGGGCGATGAGGTTGTATTGTTTGAGCCGGCTTATTCGAGTTATATTCCAGCTATCATTAACAGCGGTGGACGACCTGTTTTTGTTCAATTAAAAAGACCGGATTACTATATCGACTGGGAAGAGGTGCAAAAGATAATAAATACAAGGACCAAGCTTATTATTATTAATACTCCTCATAATCCTACCGGATCCATTTTTTCAGATGAGGATATTGTACAATTGAGAAAAATTACACTCGGAACAAAAATCCTGGTAATTAGCAACGAATCTTTTGAAAGTATGGTGTTCGATACAAAAAAACATCATAGCATTTCGAGCAATCCTCAGTTGTCTGAACGAAGTATTATTGTTTCGTCGTTTGGTAAAACCTTTAATATTCCGGGTTGGAAAATTGGATACTGTCTGGCTCCCGAAAAATTAATGAGTCAAATACGCAAATCTCAAATGTTCCAGGTAAATTCTGTAAATTCTCCTTTGCAATATGCCCTTGGAGATTATTTGAAAACAGAAATTGATTATTCGGCAATTTTAAAACCCTATGAGGAAAGCAGGAACCTTGTTCTTGAGTTATTAATGGATTCTCGTTTCGAGATTGTTCCTTCAAAAGGTACATTTTACCAGTTACTCGATTACAAAGCAATAAGCGACGAGAAAGATACCGAGTTTGCACGACGGTTAATAGATCAAATTGGAGTTGCATTATTCCCTCTTTCAGTTTTTTATCACGATTCTGTTGACAATAAAATGGTTGGTTTGTGCTTTAACCGAGAGAAAGAAATTTTAAGAGTTGCGTGTGAACGACTAAAAAAACTCGATTCGATAAAATAATCTGTAAATCTTGATTTGCAAAGGGCTAAAATAAACAAGTTTAAAACGAAATTTGAGTTAGAATCTGGGTATAACTAAAATACATGTATCGACCTTAATCCAAATTATATTCTCGCAGTCAATTTATTTAATTTCAGCAAATCTGATTTTATAGATAAAATAAAAACCAAATATTCTTTATATTTGGTTTTGTTATTTTTATAGATAATATTCTCTTAATAGAATTAAAATAGATATGCAAATTATCAACTCTATTGTTACCTGGCTTAATTTTAAACGTGTTTACCAGATTGATTTGTTTAAAAAATTTCCATTTGATGCCCAGCAAGAAGTTTTATTTAAGTTAATTGATATGGCCAAAAAAACAGAGTTTGGTAAGAAATATCATTTTCATTCTATTCGAAGCATTAAAGAATATCAGGAGAGAGTGCCTCTGCAAACATACGATTCACTAAAACCATATATTGAGAGGTTAATGCACGGTGAGCAAAATATTTTATGGCCAAGTGATATAAGATGGTTTGCAAAATCATCAGGAACTACAAGCGATAAGAGTAAATTTATTCCTGTTTCGAGCGAAGCATTGGAAGATTGCCATTTTAGGGGCGGTAAAGATGTGTTGGCTCTTTATGCTTTAAATTACCCCGAAACAGAGATTTTCAAGGGGAAAGGACTTACTTTAGGGGGTAGTCATCAGATCAATAAAATTAATAATGAGTCGTTTTATGGCGACTTATCGGCTATACTAATCGAAAACCTTCCTTTTTGGGCGCACTTTATTAAAACACCAAGTCAGGAAATCGCACTTATGAGCGAGTGGGAAGAAAAACTCGAAAAAATTACTGAAGCTACCATTCAGGAAAATGTAACTAGTATTGCTGGCGTACCTTCGTGGACATTGGTATTGCTTAAATATATTCTTGAAAAAACAGGTGCGAAAAACATTCTTGAAGTATGGCCTAATTTAGAGCTTTTTACGCATGGAGGTGTAAGTTTTCAGCCTTACCGGGAACAATTTAAAAAGCTTATTCCGAAAGATAATATGAATTATATGGAAACGTATAATGCATCTGAAGGGTTTTTTGCAGTTCAGGATTACCCATTACGCGATGATATGCTACTAATGCTTGATTATGGAATTTTCTTTGAGTTTATTCCTATCGAAGAACTCGAAAAAGAAAATCCAAGAGCATTTCATATCGATGATGTTGAGCTTAATAAAAACTATGCAATAGTTATTTCAACAAATGCAGGGTTGTGGAGATATATGATTGGCGATACAGTAATTTTTACATCCAAATATCCACATAAGATAAAAATAAGTGGTCGCACCAAACATTTTATTAATGTATTTGGCGAAGAGGTTATTATTGATAATGCCGAAAGTGCCTTAAAGATTGCCTGCGAAAAAACAGGAGCATTGCTAAAGGACTATACTGCTGCTCCCATATTTATGGGGACCGATACCAAAGGAGCGCATCAATGGCTTATTGAATTTGAACAAGAGCCAGAAAGCATTGATCAATTTGCCAGGATACTTGATGAATCTTTACAGCAAGTTAATTCAGATTACGAAGCCAAACGATACAAAAGCATAACACTTGATCAGCTGGAAGTTATTAAAGCCAAACCAAACCTGTTTTATCAATGGTTAAAAGAAAAAGGGAAAATCGGTGGTCAAAATAAAGTACCTCGCTTGTCGAACAGCCGACAATATATTGATGAATTACTTGAATTAAATAATAAACTCTAGTTTAATCATGTTTATCTGGCTGCAAATAATCACTCTTTTTTTTCAGATGAATTCTGATACAATTAGCGAATTCAAATGGATTAAAGACATTACAATAAAAACAGAATCTTTTGCCACAGATCAATTAAACAATATTTATTCTATTGATAAAACAGGAGTTGTAAAAATCAGTATAGAAGATCAATCAAGGTTTAGTTATTCAAGTAAATTAAATGGTAATATCCATTCGGTTGATGTTACTGATCCTTTTCGAATATTGATTTTTTACAAGGATTTTAGCAGAGCAGTTTTTCTAGACAATAAACTCACAGAATTACTGAGTGCAATACAGTTAAACGACCTTGGCTATTTTAATGTGCAGGCCGTTGGCACGTCGTCGCGCGGGGGATTCTGGATTTACGATCAGGATGTTGCCCAGATTGTTTATATCGACAAATCATTAAAAGAAAGTCACAGAAGCTCTGTGCTTAGAGATATAATAGATAACTCATCAGATAAAGAAACTCTAAGTCTGATTGAGAAAAACGATTTTGTTTATTTAGGAATCCCGAATCAGGGTATATTTCAATTTGATATTTATGGAACGTTTTTAAAGAAATTTCCAATAACAGATTTCTTTAAATTCCAGGTATGGGGGCAAAGTATTATTTATTTTAGTAATAATAAATTAAAGATTTATAATACCCAGACTTACGAAACGGAAGAAAAAATTTTACCTGTTAATAATGTAAAAGATTGTAGTGTAGAGGGCTCGAAACTTTTTTTATTATTGACCGACAGAATTTCAATTTATAGCATAAATAACTAATCACAAATAAGTAACTTTATAGTGAAAAAAAGGAAAGTTGAAAAAGATAAAAGGCTAAAAAGAATTTACAAGGGAACAATCTTATTTAACGAAAAAGAGATACAGGCCATTAATCATTATTGTAAAAAGTATAAAATTACCAATCGTTCAAAAATGATGAGAGAAATGATTATTGGGTCTATTCTTAAGAAATTCGACGAAGATTACCCAACCTTATTCGAAAATACACCCACTCTTTTTAGTCAAAATGGAAACGGAAAATAAAGATAATAGTATGTCAAAAACGATCAAAACAGGCGCAATGCATATAGCCATTGCAGGAAATATCGGTTCAGGAAAAACCACTTTAACCGGTTTATTATCCAAACATTACCAGTGGGATGCTCATTACGAAGATGTTGATGAAAATCCCTATCTGAATGACTTCTATGAGGATATGCAACGATGGTCGTTTAACCTGCAAATTTACTTTTTAAATAGCAGATTAGGCCAAATATTAAATATTCGCAAATCGGGAAAAACAGTAATTCAAGATCGCACTATATACGAAGATGCGTATATTTTTGCACCTAATCTTCATTCTATGGGCTTAATGTCGACCCGCGATTTCGACAATTATTTTACTTTATTTAACTCCATGACATCGCTAATTCAACCACCAGATTTATTAATTTATTTAAGAGCTTCTGTTCCTACACTGGTAAATCAAATCCAAAAGAGAGGTCGCGAGTACGAAAACTCAATTCGTTTAGATTATCTTAAACGTCTTAACGAACGTTACGAAGCATGGATCGAAGGTTATAATTTGGGAAAGATTCTAATAATTGATGTTGACAATCTTAATTTCTCTGAATTACGCGAGGATCTGAGTCATGTAATCAGTAAAATTGATGCACAAATACATGGTTTGTTTTAATAAGAGAAACCACTCCTTTTTTTATATAATACTAACCTGAATTGAAATGATTCAGGTTTTTTTATGCTATTTTTTAAGAATTTACTACCTTTCGTTACAACCATTTATGAGCGAATATCGTCTTGATTTTGAATATCATTAAAAGCAAAAGATATGAAGAAGGCAATAATTTTCTCATTCATTATCCCTGCTATACTATTTGCATCATGCGAAAAGGATGATTTAACCGAGCCTGTAAGTATTGATTTTGAATTTTCGATGGATACCTTTCAGTTGAATGAGGGTGGAAAGCAAGGATTGTTTGAAATTAACAAAGGAACTCTTATTATACAAACTCTTGAGCTCGATGGGAGAAGAGATCAGGGTGACGATTACTTTTTTTCATCCAGTTTTGTTCCTCCACTTAAAGCAGAACTGCATACCAAAACAATAAATCAGGATGTTGTATATGATATTCCACAAGGAATTTATAACCGTATTGAATTAAATCTATCGATTGGAGTTGAAAATGAAAATGCACTATGCTTCGAAGGTCGTTTTCAGCGAGGACCGATGGATGATATGCCTGTTGTTTTTGAATATGCTTTTCAAGAGCACGTAAGAATTAGGGCAAAAAACAAGGTTGGAGATGACCAAATAGTAATATCTAAAGAGAATCCTTTAAAAGCCAGAGTTGTGTTTAATGTACCCAATATGTTTCAATTTGTAAATATGAATATGATTCGAAATGCAGCAACGACTGAAATAAACGGAATGCAAGCAATCAAGATAAATAGCCAACAAAACACAGATATTTTTAATTTACTGGCTGCAAGGCTGGACAATGCACTTTATGTGGTTTTTGAATAACATATAATGCATGAAGATTGATTTATACAGCGATGAAGAAATCCTTAAAGGCTGTAATAATAATTCGAGACTTTACCAGGAGCTTCTTTATCGCAAGTTTGCAAAGAAAATGTATGGTATATGTTTGAGCTATACCGGAGAAAGAAATATGGCTCAGGATGTGCTTCAGGAATCATTTATCAAAGTTTTTAAAAGTATTAAGGATTTTAAATTTGATGGTTCACTCGAAGGGTGGGTTAGGAGGATTGTTGTAAATACGGCACTCGATTATTTACGACAGAAATCGAGATTGCAAAAGTATATTACTGACAAAGAAGATATAACCAAGGAGGTAAACGAAATATCTGCTATTGAGAATCTGCAAATACAGGATATAATTAATCAGATTGCAAAATTGCCTGATGGTGCAAGGGCAGTTTTTAATTTATATGCGCTGGAAGGATATACACACAAAGAAATTGCCCAAAAATTAGAGATTACTGAAGGTACATCAAAATCGCAATTTAGCAGAGCCCGAAAACTATTGATGGAATTGTTAAACCAAGTTAGTGCCTAAGAAAATGAATTTTAATAAGTGGTATAAAAATAAAATTGAGTCGTTAGACCAGGATCCTCCTGAAATAGTGTGGGAAAATATTCAGGACGATCTTGATATAGATCATTCTTGGGTTTTTGTTAAAGATTATCTTGATAAAAATTCTCGTAATAGAAGGCAGTTTATATATGCTGTTGCAGCAAGCCTAATTTTATTTATAACCGCAGGTACTTACTGGCTTTTTATTTTACAAAGAGGGCAAGGAGAGTTACAACTAATCTCAACACAACAAACCTTTCTAGAAACTCAGAATAAAAATAAAAAAGAAGATCAAGCATTTGTCGAACTTAAAAATGAATTTATAAATCAAAAGGATGAAAGAAAGCCGATTGATAAAAAAAGAAGAATAAAACCAGAGCCACATGAACTTTTTAGTCAGCAACAAGAAGAATTAAGAACGAACGAATCCTTTTTGGCATCATTTGCAGCCAGCAATTTTAGTTCTGAGAATAATATAACAACGAATTACATGAACCTTAGGGAGATAGATTCCGAATCGGATAATTTAACTGAAAAAACAGAAAGAAAAGCTTTTAAAGAAGTTTATATCGGTACAATAGGCCAATTTGCCAATACATGGATGTTAAATGACAAAACTCTAAATGGTTTGGATAGTGATAATTTAACAAAAACAAATGCTTCGTTTGGTTATAATTTGGGTTTTTTTATTGGAACCAATATTTCTCAGAAAACCGACATGCAACTCGATCTGGATTTTCTTGTTAATAACAATCAGAATTATAACGAATATTTAAACGGACATTATGTTTCGAGCCAGATGAGACTCAATTATTCACAGGCATCATTATCTCTAAGGTATTTAATTATATCAAAAAGGTTTATTAAAGGAGAACACAGATTAAGTATTGGAAGTTATTTAGGTTATCTAAGAAATGCTTATCAGGTGATTGAAGGAGAATCTGTTTCTGTATTAAATACATATAATAATTTTGATTATGGATTACTTTTAGGATATGAGTATGTTATTCCGGTTTATAATAAAATAGATATAGGAACTGGTTTTAGAGCGTATTATGGACTACAAAATATTTATTCGGGCGATAATACTATTCCATCTTATATGAATAAAACCAATAATGCCTCTGTAAATATCACATTATCGATAAAATATGACTGGAGGTAGTGTGCCATGAATTTTCGACCTAGTAATGCTTTTTTAAACCACCTTTTCATTAAAAAGCAGAAATGGCCATTCCAACCCTTTTAATGTTAAGATCGTCTTAGAGCTATAAAATGATTTTAATAACTATAAAAATAGAAGCTATGAAAAAATTAATTCGATTATTTATGGTATTAGTATTCGCATTATTTGCATTTGCAGCTTGCGAAGAGAATGATTCAAAAGGTACATTAACACTATCTATTACCGATGCTCCGATTGACATGACAAACGTTACAGGAGTTTATATTAAGGTTAACGAAATTCAAATCAATAAAAGTGGAAGCGATTGGGTTACATTTGAAGGGTTTGTTGGTCCTCAGACGTTTAATATTTTGGAGTTAACCAATGGCGAATCAGTCATGATGGGTAGTATCGAATTTGAGGCTGGACAATATAATCAGATTCGTTTTATCCTTGATGCTCCAGAAATGGGTGGAGGTTTAAATCCTTCAAATCCGGGATGCTATATTACATTTTCTGATGGTCCGGATCAGCCATTGTTTGTTCCAAGCGGAGGAGAGTCTGGATGGAAAGCTGTTGGCTCATTTAAAGTTCCCGAAAATGGAGATGTTGCAATAACTGCTGATTTTGATGCTCGTAAATCAGTGATGAAACAAGGTGCAAACGACTTTTATATTTTAAAACCTACAATTCGTTTAATAGTTGATGGTCAGGCAGGTAAAATTGTTGGTGGTGTAACTAATATTCCCGAAGGAGTAGATATTATTATTTATGCTTATGAAGCTGGAGTTTATACTGCTGACGAAGCAGTGGATCCTATAAATGACACAACTGCCCGATTCCCAAATGCAATTACAAGCGATAAAGTGGATGATACTGATTCATATTGTCTTGCATTTCTTGCTCCAAAAACTTACGATCTTGTTGTAACATCATCAATTGATGGTGTATTTCAGGAGGTTCTGGGTATTGTTGAAGATGTTGCGGTTGAAAGTAGAAAAACTACAAATCAGCCTATTGATATATCAAGCCTTTAATTCTAAGCTTATTGAGAACAAGAAAGGATCGGAAAAACCCGATCCTTTTTTGTTTTTTTGTAAAATATAAAAACTATTTTATCACACCAAGCTCTTTTCCTATTTTGGTAAATGCAGTTACAGCTTTATCTAGATGTTCTCTCTCGTGACCAGCCGAAATCTGAACTCTGATACGAGCTTTTTCTTTTGGAACTACAGGATAATAGAAACCAATAACATAGATTCCTTCGTTGAGCAGTTTTGCAGCAAATTCCTGCGATAGCTTTGCATCGTAAAGCATCACTGCTAATATAGCCGATTCGCTTGGTTTGATATCAAATCCTGCAGCAAGCATTTTTTCCTTAAAATATTTAGTGTTTTCAACTAATTTGGTGTGTAAGGCTGATGATTCTTCGAGCATCTTAAATACCTCAATACCTGCATTAGCTACTACAGGAGGAATGGAGTTTGAAAATAAATATGGTCTGGAACGTTGACGTAAAAGCTCAATAATTTCTTTACGACCAGTAGTAAATCCACCAATAGCCCCACCAAAAGCTTTTCCGAGTGTTCCTGTTATTATATCTACTTTCCCTCGTAAATTATATAACTCGGTAACACCTCTTCCTGTTTCGCCTACTACTCCTGCCGAGTGACATTCGTCAACCATTACCATTGCATCATATTTTTCGGCTAACTCGCATATTTTATCTAATGGAGCCACATGTCCATCCATTGAGAATACACCATCAGTTACAATTAATCTGAAACGATGAACCTGAGCTATTTTTAATTGATCTTCAAGGTCTTCCATGTCTGCAGATTCATAGCGTAATCGATTTGCTTTACATAAACGAACACCATCAATAATAGAAGCATGATTCAATGCATCAGAAATAATAACATCTTCACTTGTTAATAGTGGTTCGAAAAGACCTCCATTGGCGTCGAATGCAGCAGCATAAAGGATTGTATCTTCTGTACCGAAATAATCAGCAATTCGCTTTTCAAGTTCTTTATGTAAATCCTGAGTTCCACAAATAAAACGCACCGACGACATTCCATAACCATGAGAATCCAATGCATCTTTGGCTGCTTTTAACAGACGAGGGTGGTTTGATAATCCCAGGTAATTATTTGCACAAAAGTTTAAAACTTGTGCTCCTGTGCTGATTCTAATGTCTGCTTTTTGTGGACTTGTAATAACTCGTTCTCTTTTATATAAACCTGCACTTTCAATAGCAGCAAGTTCTGTCTGCAGGTGTTCTTTAATTTTTCCGTACATGATATATGATGTATTTTGTTTTAGTATTAAACAATTTATAATAGGATTTGTTATTTTCTTGAATTGGCAGCAAATGTAAAGCAAAAAACAACATTTTTGTTTGACTAATCTCATGTTTTATATCAGTAAATCAGGTTGTAGCTTCCTTTGATGCATGTTAAAAAACATCTTTATTCGAACAATCTTTTTATATTTGCAGGATTTAAAAAATACCAATCAATTGTTCTATAAAAGAAAAATAAATTAATACAAAAGCATGAAAAACAATTCAGATGATTCAACCGAAATTACATTGATTGGTGCAGGAATAATGAGTGCAACATTAGGTGTTTTATTAAAAAGACTTTCTCCGGATGCAAAAATAACTATTTATGAGCAGTTCGACCAGGTGGCAACCGAAAGCTCTGAATCGTGGAATAATGCAGGAACAGGACATTCTGCATTTTGTGAATTGAATTATACTCCGGAGCAGAAGGATGGATCAGTAAAAATAGAAAAAGCACTGGAAATTGCTTCCGATTTTGAAGTGTCAAAGCAATTTTGGGCATACCTTAAATCCATGAATTATTTAAAAGAACCCTTTATAAATAAGGTTCCTCATATGAGTTTTGTTTGGGGCGAAGAAAACATATCTTTTCTAAAGAAAAGACATCAGGCTCTTACAAAATATGCTCTTTTTGCCGACATGAAGTATTCAGAAAGCTTTGATGAGATTGCAGCCTGGATTCCACTCATGATGAAAAACAGAAACAGAGAAGAAAAGATGGCCGCTACATGGATGGAAGCTGGTACAGATGTAAATTTTGGTATGCTTACACGAGGAATGATTAATTACCTCAAATCATGCCCGGGAGTTACGGTTTATTTAAATCAACGAGTCGATAATTTATCAAAAGACAAAAATGGCAACTGGAAAATAAAAGTAAGAGATCTTATTACAGGGAAGAAGCGAATTTCCTATAGTAAATTTGTATTTCTGGGTTCTGGAGGAGGAGCCTTTCCCTTGTTATTGAAATCTGGAATTGCAGAGAGCAAGGGCTATGGTGGATTTCCAGTTAGTGGTATGTTTTTGCGATGTAAAAATAAAGATCTGGTTGACAAACATTTTGCAAAGGTTTATGGTAAGGCTGAGGAGGGATCGCCTCCCATGTCTATGCCTCATCTCGATCTTCGTGTTATCGATGGAGAAAAATCCTTGTTGTTTGGTCCTTATGCAGGAATATCAGGTAAGTTTTTAAAAAAGAATTCTCATTGGGACTTACCAATGTCGTTTCGGTTTCATAATATTTATCCTATGCTTGCTGCTGGTTGGCATAATCTGTCGTTAATAAAATACCTTATTGATCAGGCCTTGCAATCGCGAAAAAGCAGGTTTAAAACATTGCAACTTTACTTTCCTGAAGCCATAATAGATGAGTGGGATTTATATGTTGCAGGCCAACGTGTTCAAATTATGAAAAAGGATACGAAAGAAGGAGGCGTTTTAAAACTGGGAACAGAGATTATCAGTTCTTCTGACAAAAGCCTGGCAGCCTTGCTTGGTGCCTCGCCTGGAGCATCAACATCGGTTGCTGCAATGCTTGAGGTTTTAAATCAGTGTTTTCCAGATAAAATGGCAAGTAAGGAATGGAGAGATACGCTAACAGAGATGATTCCTTCGTATGGAAAATCTCTGATTAATGATGCTGGATTATGCAAAGAAATTAGGAGTACAACAACACGAGTATTAAACTTATAAATAGGATTTATGCTGAAAAGGAAAAGCTGGCAATAAATAATTGCCAGCTTTTCCTTGTTTAATAACTCTTAACATCCATATCTATCTATAATCTCCTGTTTTGTTTTACCAAGAATTTCGTATTTCTTACCAACTTTTATGAATGCATCCAATGCTTTTTCGAGGTGATGCATTTCGTGCCCTGCCGAAATCTGTGTACGTATTCTTGCGGCTCCTTGTGGAACAACAGGAAAGAAAAATCCTACAGCATAAATACCAAGATCAAATAAATCTTTTGAGAAATCCTGCGATAATTTGGCGTTAAATAACATTACCGGAACAATAGGAGTATCACCATCTTTTAAAATAAAACCAGCCTCAGTTAATCCTTTGCGCCAGAAAATAGTATTGCTTTCGAGTTTGTCTCTGCGCTCAGTGCTTTGCGATAATATATCAAGCACACGTAAAACTCCACTTACAACTACGGGGGCAATTGTATTTGAAAACAAATAAGGACGAGCTTTCTGACGACACATATCAACAATTTCTTTGCGACCCGAAACACAACCTCCTGATGCTCCACCTAAGGCTTTTCCGAAAGTAGTAGTGATAATATCTATTTTACCCATTACACCACATTTCTCATGAGTACCACGACCTGTTTTGCCTATAAATCCGGTTGAGTGAGAATCATCAACAAAAAGCATAGCGTCGTATTTCTCGCATAACTTAACCATTTCGTCAAGTTTGGCTGTATCGCCATCCATAGAATAAACACCATCAGTAATAACTACTTTTAAGCGTTTTGTAGCATGGAGTTCGAGTTTCTTTTCAAGATGTTCCATATCGGAATGTTTAAAGGTGTCGTGCAATGCAGGGCACAATCTCATTCCATCGATAATTGAAGCATGAACCAACCGATCGGAGATCATAACATCCTCGCTGGTAAGAATAGCCTCGAAAACACCCGCGTTGGCATCCATGCACGATGGGAACAAAATAGTATCTTCGGTTCCCAGAAACTTGGACATTTTATTTTCCAGTTCGCGATGAATATCCTGGGTTCCGCAAATAAACCGAACCGACGACATTCCATATCCACGCGAATCAAGCCCATCATGAGCTGCTTTAAGTACTTCGGGATGACTTGACATGCCCAGGTAGTTGTTTGAACAAACATTAATTACCTTTTTTATTGCTGATCCTGTTGGGAATTCAACTTCTATATCAGCAGCCTGAGAAGAATGAATAAACCTCTCTTGTTTTAAGAGTCCGGCATCTTTTATTTCTTTTAATTGGGCCTGATAAATATCTTTTATACTATTTGAATAAGCCATAGTGTTTTAGTTTTAGTTTGTAGTTGGTTTGAATAAACTTTAAGAACAGCTATAAAAACTTCTTCACTAATAACTCGATTTTAGTTACAGTGTCGAAAGCTTCAGGTGTTGCCTGATCGTCAGGAATTGAGATGTTGTATTTATTCTCGAGAAATCTTTTTAGCGATACCATTGAAAATGAATCGACCAGTCCTCCCGAGATAAGTGGTGTATCGAAGGAGATATCACTACTCTCATCATCGCAATACTCATCAATAACATATTCTAAAATAACTTCTTTCATATTTTCCATAGTGCTGTTTGTTTTTAGCCTGTACCGAAACAGGTAGGTTAGTAATTTATTTGGTTTAATTATTAATCATTTTCGAGGGTTGATATATCACCAATCTCTTCGCCCCATTCCTTAGCATGAAGTACACGTCGCATAATTTTACCACTTCTTGTTTTAGGTAATGATTCGACATATTCAATTTCCTGAGGCATAGCTAAAGGAGAAAGTTTTTTTCGAATAAAATTCATTATATTAAGTTCCAGATCTTTACTTGGAGTAAAGCCGGGTTTAAGAGTAACAAATGCTTTTACAACCTCCATGTTTACATCGTCGGGTTTTGCAACAACAGCCGATTCAGCTACCGCTTCGTATTCGAGCAATGCCGATTCAACCTCAAACGGACTTACTAAATGTCCACCTGTATTAATAATATCATCATCGCGACCAATAAACCAGAAGTATCCTTCATTGTCTATTGAAGCTCTGTCGCCGGGAAGATACCAACCGTTTTCGAATTTCTTTTTGTATGTTTCCTCATTATTCCAGTAAGTACGCATCATGGCTGGCCATCCAGGTTTAAATCCTATTAATCCTATTTTACCGGTTTCTGTATACGGAGTGTATGTTTTCGGATCAAGAATAGCTGCAGTAATTCCGGGGAAGGGCTTACCCATTGAGCCGGGTTTAATTTTCATTCCGGGGAAATTTGTTAACATGATCGAGCCTGTTTCTGTTTGCCAGTAAGTATCGAGAAATGCTTTGCCAAATACCTTTTCTGACCAAATAACTGCTTCGGCATTCAATGGCTCACCAACACTGGCAAGATGCCTGAGAGATGAAAGATCATAGTTTTTGATGATTTCATTTCCGGCTTTCATTAACGAACGAATGGCAGTAGGAGCCGAATACCACATGGTAATTTTTCTTTTCTCAATGAATTTGTACCACGCATCAGCCGAGAAGCCAATATCCATAACACACTGTGTAACTCCCAAGCTCCAGGGACCGATTATTCCGTATGATGTACCAGTAACCCAACCGGGGTCGGCAGTACACCAGTAAATATCATCATCCTGTAAATCTAATACCCATTTAGTTGTTAAATATTGAGAAATTAATGAATAATGCACATGTTTTACACCTTTTGGCTGACCAGTAGTTCCCGATGTATAATGCAACAATGAATGCGATTCGGCTTTGGTAGGGAATGATTCGAAATGCTCAACCTGCTCAGCTTGTTCCATATCAAAAGCAATTTCTCTTTCACGCAACGGATTTTTACCATCATAATCTACAATAATTATATGCTTTAGATTTGGAAGCTGATCAAGAATTTTTCGGACTTTTGAAACATGCTTGCGCTGTGTAATTATAGCTGATGTTTTTGCATTATCAAGACGAACAAAAAGCGATTCGTCGCCAAAGGCAGAGAACAAGGGCTGAGCAACAGCACCCAGTTTTAAGATACCAACAAATCCAATATACAATTCAGGGATCTTGTCCATAAACAAGCAAACCCGTTCTTCATTTTTTATTCCTAAATTTTTTAGAAAGGAAGCAATAGTATTACTATAGATTCGGATATCGTTAAAGGTGTATGATTTTTCGGCACCACCTAAGCCTTCCCATATTAATGCCAGTTTATCCGATTTGCCCATAAGGCAATTTCTGTCGGACAGGTACCAACCGATATTAATATGGTCTCCAGGTTTATAGTCGAGCTCTTTTTCTGCTATCGACCATTCGAAGTTTTCTAATCTTTTTTCATAAGAACCAATGTTTGACATAAGGGATTAATTTTTTAGGGTTATTTATTGGATGATAAAATGATAAAAGCATTTGCAAATTGTTTACAATGACTTAAAGACACATAAATATTGGTAACACCTAATTTTTGAGCTAATTCGTGAGTTTTTCCTTGTAGTTCAATTTCAGGTTTCCCTAATGAATTGTTTGTAATATTTATTTCTTTAAAGCTTATTCCTCCATTCCAACCTGTACCTAAAGCTTTCATTAAAGCTTCTTTTGCAGCAAAACGGGCAGCATAATTCTGCTCTTTAAATTTAAATTTCTCGCAATAGCTAATTTCGTGGTTGGTAAATACACTTTGAACAAAAGTTGGTTCCTTATTAATCCGGTTTTTCATGCGGGCAACTTCGAATATATCCGTTCCTATACCTATAATCAAAAGTTTTAGATTTTAGAAGGTTATTAAACAAATTAAAAGAATGTTCTTCTTAAAGTCAATACAAATTAGGTCAGAATATGATTTTTGTCATTAAAAACACATGTTATAAAACACAATGCAAGAATAGAAATAATTTGGAGGAGGGTATTGATTTTTAACTAATAATCTGATAAGCTTGATATTATGTATAAAATGCATAAATAATTCAATTTTTTTTGAATTAAGTTTTGTTAAATAGTAAAAAGAAATTATTTTTGCCACTCGAAACACCCAATAGGTGTAGAAAATTCCTCAGTAGCTCAGTTGGTTAGAGCACCTGACTGTTAATCAGGGGGTCCTAAGTTCAAGTCTTAGCTGGGGAGCAAGAAAATCCTTCTGAATTCAGAAGGATTTTTTTATATAAAACAAAAATATATTTTAAAATATTTCTAAGGTTAGAGCATCCCGACATTATGCCGAGAGGGTCCTAAGTTCATCCCGTCCCGAAGGCTTTCGGGACTATCGGGATAGCTGGGGAGCAAGAAGGTCGGCATACATTGTATCGTCCTAAAATATGTTTACACTTTTTAGAGACTGCTGATTTCTCCATAGAGCAAAATAGGGTTGTGTTAAAACTCTTTCTGTAAACTTTTAAATGCGAAACCGGACATAAAAAAACTTGCCAATTTGATTGAAAAAAGTTATTGGTTGTTTGATGTATTATATTAAAATGATATATTCACAATTATATTAAAGCATATATTCAATCTAGTTAGTGTTTTTCATCTAAGCTGTTAATTCGAGTTGCAAGCATAATTAAAAAATGACAAAAAATATTTATTTACTATTTATTCTTTTAATAACTCTAATTCAGTGCAATAAATTATTCTCACAAACTTATTTAGTAGGTGGCGATTTCGACTATCCACCATTCTCATATATTGACAAAACAGGAAAGGCCGTTGGATCAGACATTGATTTATTAAATTCAATATCTGATGAAACAGGCATTGAATTTAAGTATCAACTAACTGAATGGGATAGTGCATTAAACAATATTCAATCAGGGGAAACTGATATTATAATAGGAATCATTTTCTCAGAACAAAGAGAAGCATTCATGGATTTTACGAATCCAATACATACCGAATATTATTCAATTTTTATTCGTAAAGATCTAAAATTACACGACATATCAGACTTGTATAACTACAAGTTAATGGTTTTGAGCAAAGATATTTCTGTCGAAAAATTTCTTATTCCTATGGGTCTCTACAATAACTATGTTGTTGCAAAATCTTTACCAGAAGCAATCGCTGGAATCGAATGGGGAAGAGCTGATTTTGTTATAGCTCCGCACTCACTGGGAATGAATGAACTGGTGAAAAATAACTATAAAAATATTCAGGTTAAAGGGCCACCAATAATTCCAAGTATTTATTGTATGGCTGTAAAAAAAGGGAATACGCGTTTACTGGGAATCTTAAATAAAGGTATTTCAGATTTACGAGCCAAAGGAGAACTTGCAAAAATACAGGCTAAATGGATTGTTTACGAAAGAGATGAGTATAGATACAAACGAATTGCCAAGATTATTGGGATTGTTTTTCTAATAGCAACAATAATGTTAATGGTTGTATTCATATGGGTGTGGTCGCTTCGCAAACAGATTAAGAAGAAAACAAAAAATATTGAGATTAAAAATCAGGAATTACAGAAATTAAATGCTGAGAAAAACAAGTTTTTATCAATCATCGCACATGATTTAAGAAGTCCCTTTAATTCTATTATAGGTTTTAGCGATCTTCTTGTAAAACAGGCCAATAAAGAAGATATCGAAAATGTTGTGAAGTATTCAAATGTTATAATGAATTCATCAAAAAGAGCAATGGACTTGCTTACTAATCTGATGGATTGGTCGCTTTCTCAAACGGGTCGAATAAATTTCAACCCCGAATATTTCATGATAGATGAACTCATAGAAAACACGTTGCTTCTATTTTCTGATATAGCAGCGCAAAAGACAATTGGAATAGAAAAGGAATTGATTGCAGGTAAAGCTGTTTATGCTGATAAAGAAATGATTAATACAATATTAAGAAATTTAATTTCCAATGCTATTAAATTTACCCCAAGAGGAGGTTTATTAAAAATTCAAAGTAGGATTGAAAAAAATAAAGTTGAAGTCTCATTAAAAGATTCAGGTGTTGGATTAACGAAATCAGCAATCGAAAAGCTATTTCGAATTGACACTAACATTTCTTCTCCTGGTACTCAAAAAGAAGAAGGAACAGGTCTTGGTTTGATTCTTTGTAAGGAATTTATAGATAAGCATAAAGAAAAAATATGGGTTGAAAGTGAGCCAGAAAAAGGTTCTGTTTTTTATTTTACATTATCATATTATTAATTTAAACGATGTTCTTTACTAAAACCCAAATGCAGCTGAAAGCTCCAAAAAGCAGGTAGGCAAAAAAATGTTTTACTATCATACTTGCCGAACCATTCCTGATTAAATCCCAGTAAGAACATTACGAAAAGAATGAAGTTAAATTGTCAGATCGAAATATAATTTCAACAAAGAATAAAGTATCAAGCCTATAATTAAAATTCTTGATTTAAAACCTTAGAAAAAAGAGTTACAGTTTATAGAATTATTTTTAAACGCCTTATTTGTAACGGCCTTAGCATAGGAAAAGTGCAGGTTTCCGCCGCGTTTCATTATCCACCATTAATAAAGTTTAAATGAAGTAAAAAGCCTGCAAACCACCAAGCCCCCGCATAATCAGTTGATGACATGTTATAAATTGTGTGCTTAGAATTGTTTTACCTGTCAAGTTGGTAATTAAACTATCCATGAAATAACAAAACATTTTTTTGGTGGGAAATAATTATTGCTCGTTAGAGCAAATTTATGTTTCACTTAAATTTTGAAATAAACTATTTATAATGAATAAGAAACAAGGTATTATTTAAGAACGTTTTGTTTGATGATTTAACAATTAAATATTACATTCACAATACTTAACAAATAGATTGTTATTAAAAATTAAAAGCGCCATATTAATCCTTATAAATAATCTTTATGAAAGTACTTCTTATTGCTTTAATTGCAATGTTAAGCATCAATAATGCTTTTTCTCAAACAAATTTTAATGAAAAATCAGAAATAATTGATTCTTTAATGCTAAATCATTTAGTCCATAAGGGTAAACGTCCAATTTATAATATTTTACTTTATGCAAAGAATGAAAAAACAGGATATGAATATTTTGGTGGACAAGGTAGTATAGGGAAAAGAAATGAGAAAAGAGTGGAGGCAGATTATCAGTATAGAATTGCAAGTATAACCAAAACTGTAGTTGCTACTATTGTTTTGCAGCTAGAAGAAGAAGGTAAGTTAAATGTCAACGATAAAGCCTATAGTTATCTTGACGGATTGGATTTTTTAAACTTCGATGAATTTCTTATACTAAACAACACATCATATGCCAAGGATATTCGCATAAAAGATTTACTCCAGCATACATCAGGTATTGCTGATATTTTTACTGATAAAAAGTCAAGATTTAATATCAGTGTTTTTTTAAATAAAAAGAGACAATTTACACCAGAAGGACTTGTCGATATATATTATAAATATAATTTAAATAAGGAACCTAATAATAAACCAGGTGAAAGTATGCATTATTCCGATATGAACTATATGCTATTAGGTTTTATAATTGAACAAGTTACCAAACAGAAATTGCCACAAGTTATTCGTGATAGAATAATTGAAAAATTGGGAATGAATAACACATATTTTGAGTATTACGAAAAAGAGTATGGAAATGGTAAGCGAGTTGATACATATTTAAATAGAATTAATATGACTAAGAAAATAAATAGTTCATATGAATGGGCTGGTGGAGGCTTGGTATCAACAACAAAAGATGTGGCAATTTTTATTGAAGCATTATTTAATAATGAGCTTTTCCAAAACTCTTCAACATTAGATAAAATGATTGATTTTTCAGATAATAAAAAGTACGGATTGCATTATGGAATGGGTATAAGTTTATATAAATTTAATGATAAATTATTTTATGGACATGGAGGATATTATGGTTCTCTTTTAATACATGAACCTATTGATAATATAACTCTTTCTATAAATGTTGGACAAGTTAAACTACCTAGTAACAACAAAATATTTATGAAGAATATTATGGATGTAATAATGAATGAATAGAGATTTCATTTCTTTTTTATATTTTAGCTTAAACACCCTAACATGTTAAGGTGTTTAAGTAAACCACAAATGCAGCTGAAAACTCCAAAAAGCAGGTAGGCAAAAAAATGTTTTACTTTCATACTTGCCAAACCATTCCTGATAAAATACCTATCAAACTGTTTATTAAGATTATTGATTTTTAAAATCGACAAAATGAGGAGCAGTTTAAATGATTTCCAAAAAAGCATCTTCTTTGTAGCGGGCTCGGCATAGAAAAAGGGTGCGATTTAGCTCTGTTTTCTTATCTGCTGTTAATAAAGTTTAAAGGTAGTAGTATTCCTTTTAAATTCTATGCATACCGAATTTTATAATGCCGTTTTAGAGGTTGTTATTATTCAATAAATATTCGTAAGGTAACCAATCAGCAATTCGTTGTTTTGACATTTCGCCCTTCCAGATTATTCCTGGATTGAAGAATCCCGTTTCATCAAAATAAACGTCTTCCTTAAGAAATTCAATGATGCTTTTACGATGGTTATATTCTATAAATAAGTTAGATGGGTATTTAAGAAATTTATTGGATTTATCATCTTCAAATACGATGTCCTTAAGTTTAAGAACCTTTAATTCTGGATTTTTAATAATAAATCCAGAAGATTTTAAGTTTCCAGACCAAAGTACCCTGAAAAAGTGCATTCTTGATCCAAAATAAACTGATTCTCTTCTTTTTTCATAAAACTGTTTCGGTGTATCATTAACAATTAGATCCTCGTTGAATATAATATTGCCACAAAAAAAAGTGGCTTCCTTTTCTTTGTAATACTCAAATTTATCGAGATAATAAGTGATTCTATACCCTAACGATTTATTCTCAATCACAATAGGGTTAAAAGCATATGCCTTTATGGTATCATCATCGGAATAATAATTAAAGGTAATATCCTTCTCGTTCATTATTACACATTCTTGCGCATTGGCAGTTGTTCCAATAAATTCTTCTTTAAATAACAATAAATTTTTTCTTCTTTTCTTTTCAAGAGATTTAGCGCTAATAATAGCTTCATTTAATTCATATATCTTGGGTTGCAAATAAACTGTCAGTGATTTGGTTCTTGAAAATTCAGTAATAGTAACCGAGTAATATCCTATAGCACTTATTGTTAATGGCATCGATCTGTATTTGGAGATATCCAATTCGAAATTACCATTCTGATCAGAAGATGTACCTCCAAATGTTCCATTAAAATAAATTGTAGCAAAACAGATAGTGTTATTTGTTTCCTTTTCAAGAATTGTACCTTTAATAATCTGATTAAAGGCTGTTAAATTGGTAATAACGAATAAGAATAATAAAGATAACTTTTTCATTTTTGCTTATTTTTTATTTAATAATCACAACCGATTTGCAATATGGCACCAAGCAGATTGCAAGTGTTTTACCATCAATCCAGGATGAAATTAAAGCACTTCACAGCTTTTTGCTATATTTTATGTTCCCCAACTTAGTTATTCTATGTCAGGCACAACTGCTTTTAATATAACCACCCATATTCTTGAAAATACTTATATAACTTACAAGAATAATGTTTTTCTGGAATAAAATCTGATAAGCTAAACCTCCATCAATTGGAAGATTTAAAGTTGCATTAGGCTTTTGATCTTTGGAATTTGTATAATCACTAATTACAGGTTTAGCAGGAAATTTAATCTCAACACCATAAGATTTGTTTATATAAACAAATACTTCGTTTTGAGAAAAGCCATTTATTGATATCAATACCAATAAAAGCATAATAGTAATTTTTTTCATATTTCCTTCTCTTGTAAATTAGTTAAGAATTATAACTAATAACCCTATTCAAAGGTAGACTATTCATTATAATCGACAAGCTAACAATAAGTAGCAAATAAAGAATAATGAACTATAGAAGTACTTAGTAGAAGGTTCCTATTACTACTAGGTTAATGTGTCTATAATTCACAATGTATCTGGGGGAACAATTCTGGTTTCCCTGGCCCTTTAGTAAAATGTATTTTGATGCCTTATTATCAATAGTTTTTTAATTATTTTGAAATTATTTAAGCATCTGGTTGAGCAATTATTCCTAAAAACCTGTATTCCATTAATTAAGGATGCTTAGCTTTGATTATCTGATTTCTTTTTATAATTTGTTTCGAAATTTAACCTTACTATGTATGAAAAGAATTGAACACCGATTTTTGCAATTAGCAATTGTACTTTTAATCTTGCTATTAGCGTTCTCTTGCAGCAAATCCGACTCTCAGAAAATTACTGCTGACGATCTCGTTTCGTATGAGAAAATTACAGGATTAGAATTTACTGTTTCAGAAAGAGATTCTTTGTTAAGCGATCTTGAATATGCCAAGGGCGAATACAAAAATATTCGTAAAACAAAAATAGAAAATAGTGTTTCTCCTCGCTTAAATTTTGACCCCCGTCCCAGAGATTTTAAAATCAATAACGAACAAAAAACTATCTGTTGGAATCTCCCTGCCACGGTAGAATTACCAAAGAACAAGGCCGAATTAGCTTTTATGCCAGTTTATAAATTAGCATCACTAATAAAAGAGCGAAAAATAACATCTGTAGAATTAACTCAAATCTATATCGAACGACTTAAAAAATACGGCGATACACTCGAATGTGTAATAACATTAACAGAAGATCTTGCCATGGCTCAGGCAAAAAGAGCAGATGAAGAAATGGCAATGGGCAAATACCGTGGATACTTGCATGGTATTCCTTATGGACTAAAAGATTTATTTTCTGTTCCCGGTTATAAAACTACATGGGGATCTGTTCCTTATAAAGATCAAATACTTAATGATTATGCTACTGTTTACCAAAAACTTGAACAAGCGGGGGCGGTGCTAGTAGCAAAACTAACAATGGGAGCATTGGCAATGGGTGATGTTTGGTATAATGGGGAGACTAAAAATCCGTGGGATTTATCACAAGGTTCAAGTGGTTCTTCTGCAGGTTCTGCATCAGCAACTGCTGCTGGACTGGTTGCTTTCGCTATCGGAACCGAAACATGGGGTTCTATTGTATCTCCAGCTACACGATGTGGTGTAACCGGATTAAGACCAACATTTGGAAGAGTAAGCCGAAATGGAGCAATGGCATTGAGCTGGACAATGGACAAAGTGGGTCCGATTTGCAGATCAGCATACGATTGTGCTCTAGTCTTTGATGTAATTCGTGGAAAAGACTCACTGGATAATACAACTGTAGATTATCCATTTAACTATTCTGAAAAAACAGATATCGTAAAATTAAGAGTTGGGTATTTAAAAGATCTTTTCGAAGGAGAAGATTATCCCGGAAAATCAACTGATTTGCAAACTATCGAAGTATTGAAAATGCTGGGAGTTGATTTTAAAGCTTTAAATCTACCCGAAAATCTACCAGTAAATTCATGTGCTATAATTCTAGAAGCTGAAGCTGGTGCTGCCTTCGATGAGCTTACCCGAAGTAATGCTGATGATAAAATGATTCAACAACATAAAAACGCATGGCCAAATATTTTCAGAAAATCAAGGTTTATTCCTGCAGTCGAATATATTCAGGCAAGCAGAATAAGAGATTTGTTGATCGAGGAGCTTAATGCGTTGATGAAAAATTACGATGTTATTGTTTGCCCTAGTTTTGGTGGCGATCAGTTGTTAATGACAAACTTAACAGGTCATCCTTGTGTTGTGGTTCCTAATGGATTCGATAATGACAATCATCCAACCAGCATAAGTTTTATAGGTAATTTGTACGATGAAGCAACTTTATTGGCATTTGCCAAAGCTTACCAGAATGCAACGGAGTTTGATAATCAGGTGCCACCGATGTTTAAATAGAGTGGGTAATTGTAATATCAAAAAAGCTCCTAATTTCTTATGGAGCTTTTTTGTTTCTTTTAGTATTTCTAGTATTCTGCTATTGGAACAAACTCGAATGGAATACTTACCATTTTAGAATATTCTTTGCCGGAGTCAAGCATATCGTCATCAATTTCGGCATAATTCCAAATAACTTTAATCTCTTTTCCTTTTTTCTGAATTCTTTCAAGAATGTAGAATATTTCAAGAATTACGGTTGAGGTGGATGAATTATAATAATCGAGCCTTAACTCAAATAGTGTTTTGTCGTTGGGAGATGCAACATATTCTTCGAGCCATAAAATAATGGGAGTAAAGAATTTTTTTGATTCCTCGGGAAAAGATTTTCCGAACATCAGAAATTTGTTATTCTGCTTGTCGAAATTTATTCCTGGTGTTTCTTCTGTTGCTCCGTAAATTAATGGTTCCATATGAAAAGTTATAAGTTATAAGTGACTAAAGTTTAAAGTGATCTAGAGTGCCTAAAGTTTTAAATAAGTGACTAAAGTTAAAAGTACTTAAAGTGCCTAAAGTTAAAAATTTAGTTCACTTTAGTTCACTTTAGCTCACTTTAGCTCACTTTAGTTCACTAATTTAAATTTTTCCCAATCGAAGTAAATATAGCTAGTAATTCGCCAGCTTCTTCTATTTCAATTTTCATTTCCTCAAGTTTAATCCATTTCATCTCTAAAATTATCTCAAGCCAATATTGACTTTCACTTGCTTCACTTTCAGAAATTTTTATTTTGCTTCTAAAATCTGCTTTACTTCTTGCCCTGTTAGCTTCCCGGTAATTTGCTCCAATGCTTGTACCAGATTTTGTTAATTGGTTCTTTATGACTTTCCCTTCTGTTGTATTTGGTAATTTGCCAGATAATTTAATTATCGAAACGGCAAAAGTCCTTGTTCTTTTTTCTAAAATCTTAGCAAACTCCTTATTATCTAGCTTCTCATTTTCAGACATTCTAATCTATTTACTTTAAATTACTTTAGTTCACTTTAAATTACTTTAGCTCACTTTAGTTCACTTTAGCTCACTTTCCTCTTCTATTGGCTCAAAAGTAAAGGGTACACTAACCATAGTTGCATATTCCTTTCCTGCATCCAGCATATCAATATCTATCGACAGATAAAACCAATATACTTTTACTTTTTTGCCTGCAACAAAAATACGATCAAGTACATGAAGCATCTCTAAAATCATTAACGATGATGATGAATTAAAATAATCCATTTTAAAGGCAAAAAGTGTAAAGTCGTTCGGGTCTTTTTCGTATTTGTTTAACCAATCAAATACAGGACCGTAAAACACTCTGCTATCTTCGGGGAAAGATGTCCCTTTTATTTCAAATTTCCCAGTAGCCTTATTAAAATGAATCCCAGGTAATCTATCAGTTTGTTCTAAAATTAATGGCTCCATATAAAATCCAAATTAGGCATTTTTAGTTAAGTAAGACTCAATCAACGATAAAAAAGACTTTAGTCGAATAGGTTTAAGAATATAATCATCGCATCCTGCTTTGCTGGCTTTTTCTTTAGCATCTTCAATACTAAGAGCCGTTTGTGCAATTACAGGTATGTTTTTATTAATAGATTTAATTACAGATGTTGCCTCGAAGCCATTTAATAAAGGCATATTAATATCCATAAGCACTAAATCGATTTGTTGTCCCGATTTTACAATATCAACGGCTTCTTGTCCGTTTTTTGCCCTAATTGTTTGTGCTCCTGTGTTTTTTAATGCTTCAACAAGAAAAATGTAATTAATATCGGTATCATCAGCAATAAGTAATGTTTTTTCTCCCCAGTTGTATTTTTGAGCTGATGAGCTACGAACTACCTTGTCGAATTCGAGCTTAAGACCAATAACCAACATATCGTCAATCTGCATATAATTACCTTTCCAGTCTTCTATTGTTTTGTCAAGTATTTGATGCTGGATATCCATAGGTTTTTGATGTATTTTTAAAAGCAGTTCCTGAAATGTTCTTGACATGAACTTTCTGTATTTGGGACCTCCTATCTGATCTGGATAGCCATCGGTAAAAAGGTAAATAACATCTCCTTCTGTAACATTAATCTCGTGGTTTGTAAAAGGGATATCTGCATATTGATGAATGCTTGCAGGCATAGGATCACCTTTGTAAATCTTAAGTTCTCCATTTGTAATATGATAAAGAGGATTTCGTGCTCCGGAAAATTGAACTTGTTTTGTATCATAATCGATAATACATAATGCCAGATCTATTCCATCTTTTGCTTCGTCGGAGCGGCCTGTCTGGTGCAACGATTCTATTATGTAAGTACGTAGTTGATTTAAGATTTCGTTGGCCTGAAGAGAATAAACATGTTTGTTTTCGACAATTTTATTTACAATTTCGTTCATAAAGGCAGTACCTAACATACTCATAAAAGCTCCTGGTACTCCATGTCCTGTGCAATCGGCAGCAGCTATAATAATCTTACTATCTTTATTCATTAGCCAGTAAAAATCACCACTAACAATATCGCGAGGTTTAAAGAGTATAAAATGCTCCGGAAGACTACGACGCAGAAAACCTGCAGGAGGCAATAATGCTGTTTGTATTCGCTTAGCATACTCAATGCTATCGGTAATATTTTGTTTTTGTTTATTTGCCAGGTCTCGCTGTGCAGCAATTTCGTCTGATTGAACCTGAATGTGAAGGTTTTTTGCTGCAAGTTCATTATTGGCTTTTTTCTTAGCTTGTATCTGACGTATTAATACCAGGGAGAATAAGAGAATAATAATTGCAATAGCAGTAAAACTAAATCGAATAATACGTTCATTTCTTAATTGGGCTTCTTTTTCACGAATGGCAAGTTCTTTTAGATCGAGTTCAAGTTGTTGCTGTTTCGAAATCTCCTCGGTTTTCTTAAGCGATTCTTGTGCCTCCTCAAGTTCAGATACTTTTTCTGATAATTGTTGCTCACTTAATGTTTTTGCCTGGGTGGCTTTTTGTACCTCAACTTTCGATTTTGTTTCAATATCCTTTATTTGCTCCGATTTAATATGTTTATCGATCGAGGCAAACAGATTATAGTATTCCATTGTTTTTTCTGAGTTGCCCAATGTTTCATAGTTCTCGGCCAGCATTCCGTAACAGGTACGAATAAGTTTTAAGTTATTTAGTTCCTTGGCAATTAATAAGGCTTCGTCGAGATCTTTTATTGCTTCATTATTCTTTCCAAGTTGTTTTAATGCTCCAGCTTCGTTAATTAGTCCTGTATATATACCATCTTTCTGTTTTAAATTTCTGGCATAGCTCAATCCCTCATGAAAACTGTCGTACGCTTTTTTATAATCTTCCATATCGGTATAAATAAGCCCGATATTGAAAAGAATAGATTTTATTCCATTTAGGTTGTTGCTCTGTTTATTAAGTTCAAGCGACTCCTTGAAATACTGAGCTGCTTCTTTATAAACGCCACTTTCCCAATACAGGTATGCAATTTTATTCAGGTAGCTTGCTTGCTGTGTGGCATTGTTCTGTAATTTGAAATCTTCGGCCTGTTTCTTATAGTTTTCAATTAATGCATTTGTTTCCTGACTGATATCTTGTGCCTTCGAAAGGTTAGAATATCCCAGAAAGAAAAGAATAATAACTATACGAAAAACAAAATTTGTTTTTAGCATAAATAATTGATTGAGACTCTATTCAATAAAAAACTCAATACTTTCAGTTGATTTGTTACCTAATTTATCGATGGATGTTACATCAATTTTATAGGTTTTATTCTTCTGAAAATCAGAGATAAGACTTGTATATTGTTTAGGTGCGGCACCATTTATCGAATAAAACATTTTTTCGTATCCAACCGACATATCGGTTGATGATAAAAATAAAACTACGTGACTAGGATATACATCATAACTTTTATCATTAATAGTTTGTTTTTTCTCAGCCACAATACTAAAACGGAAGAAAACCTGAGGGCCCACATTATCGACAACAACAATAAATGTATTCGAATTGCTGTTATCCACATTATCGTAGCCGGTATAGTTTATAACATGCTGTCCATCGGTTTCAACAGAAAACGATTTTGAATATTGCTGATTCGGCTCATTATTAATATTATATTCCAAATGCTTGTAACCTGCTGCATCATCTTTCGCGCTCAGTCTTATTTTTGTGTTTTTTGTGATATAAGTTGTATCGCGCGATATAAAGCTGGGGCCTTCGAATGCATGACCTAATACCGGGCCATTTAAATCAACAAACGAAATATTGGTTTTGTCGGTCATTATAGTGCTAATGCTTTGATTATTAACATTGTCGATAGCAAAGGTTTGGATTTTTAACTGTCCTGATTTTGAAAGGTAAAACGGCTGATCATACGAAATAAACTCACCATTATTAATTGAGTATCGTATTTCTTTAACCCCCGATTTATTATCCATAGCCGTAAGTTTAATCTTGCTTCTACCCGAAGAATATTCTTTCCCGTTGGCAATAAATGTATTTCCTATAAGCTCATCAACAAGCATAGGAGGCGTTTTATCAAGATAAAAAGAATAGCTTTTTTTATCTTCTTCGTTGCCTGAATTATCTACTGAATAATAGGTTATTGTATGATCACCCTCTTTCAGATTTGAAGTTGCAACTGGTTGTCGATACAAAGAAAAAGCTCCTTCGTTAAAGGCATAAAAAGTACTCTTTACATTCGAATTATCGTCGGTTGATGTAAGTTTGATCGCAGAACGTGGTGAAAGGATGTTGTTATAAATATCTCCTTCAACCTCTAAATTGGTAACTGGTTTTGTAATATCTATTCTTATTTGAATTTCTTTTGCTGTTTCAACATTACCAACATTATCTACCGAATAAAATTTAATTAACTGGAGTGTTTCATTTTCAATGCGGATGCTTTCTTTTAGTTCCTTGTAAGGAGCACCGTTTATCGAATAGAATGTAGCTTCAACGCCTGATGTTTCGTCTTTGGTTTTAAATAACAGTTCTATTTTATTATTAAAATAATAGATATTGGAGTTTTTATAAAAGGTTTGGTTATCAAAAGAAAAATTTGTTACTGGAGGCTTACTATCTGCATACAGTTCCCATATAATATCCGATTCGGGCATAATTGTTTCTTTGGTTATAGTATCAACCTTTGATGGAGAGCGGAAAGTATTATATCCTTCGGTATCCATATAACTTGGATTAACATATGGTTTTGAATCATCTGAAGGGTTTAGTAAAAACTTTTGCGAGTTATTTTCGCCTGTTGTGGAAACCCAGAAATAAAGAGGCAAATCTTTATTAATATACATCTTTCCTTCGGGTGATAAATAAACTTTTTTCTGATGTTGAAGCGGTTCCTGCGCCCATACAAAGCTCGAATGAATTGATAAAATTGTTAATAATAGAGTAAGAAACTTAGTATTCCTCATAATTTTAGGTGTTTAGATTTTCAATATTATTAGGGCTCTGCTTTTATACGATTTTTCTTAAAAATGTTTTATAAAAATAGGAATAAATCCCTGTTGATGCAAATAGATAATTTTGAAATTCGATGCTCCTGATATTAATAATTAAAATTTTGTCCTTGGCTGGTGTTGTCCCGTCCACATATCTATTGGGATCCGGAAGAAGATTGAATGAAAAAACAATTTTTACCTGATAATAGTTACAGTACCCGAAATTCTTCCTAACCCATTTTTCAAATAAATAATGTAGAAGTATGAATCCATAGGTAAAGCCTTACCATTAAATGTGCCATCCCAATATTTTGATTCCCCATAACCTCTTGAGAAAAATACCCTTTTTCCACTTCGGTCAAATACTTCTATGTCGGCGTTTGGATAAAGTTCTTCCATATCCTTAATTTTCCAAACATCATTTATGCCATCGCCATTTGGAGAAAAGGCTGATGGAATATCAACACAATAATCTTTTCCGCTCTGAAGAATTATATTTCGTTCTAGTCCGCATGAGTTTTCGTCGTAAATATAAACTGTATATCTGCCCGAGCGGATACTATAAAGATCTTCGTCGGTACTTCCATTACTCCAGTAAATACTATATAAGCCAATACCTCCGGTTACATTTAGTTCAATAAATCCATCCTGCATATCCGGACACGATGACCTGTTAATTACAGGATCAATAGCTAAAATTTCGGGTTCAATAACTTCAACAACAGTATCTAAAATACAATCCTGTGCATCGGTAATATTTATCGAATACAATCCTTTACCTAGGAATGATTCAAATGATGATGTATTGCCATCCGACCAATTATAGTTATACGATGGTGTACCTCCATACATCTGAATACCAATAGATCCGTTATGATAACCAAAACAGGTTATGTCTTTCTTGTCAATTGTAGCAATTAATGGATCAGGTTGTGTTATTTCAATTGAGGAAACCTGTTGACAATTATTATTATCGGTAACATAAATGGTATATGGCCCCGGACCTAGATCGTTAAGGCTACTTTCAGTAATCAATGTATCGTGGCTCCATGAATAAGTATATGGAGATATACCTCCATTTGGAGCAACTGATATTTGTCCGTTACTAAATCCAAAGCAGGTAATATTTGTTTTCTGCAGGTTAATTTCAATCGCTGATGGCTCGTTAATATCTATCGAATTTGATGCAGTACAACCCCTGCTGTCAACAATATTAACAGAATATGTACCTTGTGATAATCCCGTGATTGTGTCGTTAGTTGATGAGTTTGACCATAATACAGAGTATACTCCGTTACCTCCCGAAACATTAACAAAAGCAGTACCATCGGCATAACCGAAACATTGAATATCGGTTTTATTTATAATTGCTAACATTTCTTCTGGCTCAATGATCTCTGCCGAATTATATATTTTACAATTTTTCTCATCTGAAATAGTAATGGTATAAGTGCCTGCAGGCAACTCGGTTATATCGGTTATTGTATCGCCGGTTGACCATAAATAGGTATGATCACCATTTCCGCCCCATGAGCTTACACTTAATGTACCATCATTTCTTCCATAGCAGGTAATATCCGATTTTACAATATCCGACAAGAATAACGGAGGTTCGTTAACTGTTGCTGTATCTCTTGCCACACAACCCTTCCAGTCGGTAACAGTTACAATATACTGGCCACCCGACAATCCTAACAAATCTTGTGTTGTAGCACCGTTCGACCATAAATAGCTATATGTACCGTTACCTCCATTGATTGCTATGTCAATGGTTCCGTCAGCATCGCCAGCACATGATATTATTGTTGATGTTGATGTAACAACCATTGTGTCGGGCTGGGTAATCAGGGTGCTTTTATTAGGGATTACACATCCTGAAGCATCTGTAATTGAAACAGTATATAATCCTGGTTTCAGGTGTTCGATTTTTGCTGTTGTTTGTCCTGTATTCCATAAGAAGTTGCTTGCACCTGGTGCGAAAGCTGTGGCCGAGCCATTTTCAAACCCATAACAAGTAACAGCAACAGGGAATACACTGGCCGATAGTTCGTTTGGTTCACCTACATAGAAACTGGTATCTTGCCAACATCCTTTATAGTCGGTTATCAGAACATCGTAAATGTCTCCCGAAAGATCTTTAGCAAAGTTGGTGGTTTCACCAGTCGACCAAAAATATTCGAATCCACCGTTACCACCTGTAGGAACAACTTCCAGATATCCATCGGCATAACCGAAACAAGTAACCGATTTCAGACTATCTAAGTGAGGTGTTAGCCTGTCGGGCTGTTTAATATCAATAGTATCTTTTGTTATACATCCCTGATTATCGGTAATTGTAACAATATATGTTCCTTTCGATAAACCTGTAGCTTTTTGGGTAGATTGGCTCGATGGATCATCCCATAAATAAGTAAACTGATTTACACCGTTCTGAGCTATCACGGTTGCATACGCATCTGAGTCGAGATAACAGGTAACACTATCTTCGGTATTGTTATTTGTAAAATCAAAATGAGTATCGGGTGTTGGATGAACCGTAACAACTGCTGTTGCAACAGGGCCGGCGCTGCAGCCTAATGGGGCCAGTGGCGTTACAGTATAGGTAACTATTTCCGGTGATGCAGGTAATGCAGTCGGGTTATTCAATAAATCCTGGAATATGTATGGGTTCGGGCGATTAATTGCTGCTGAATTACCAGTAATACCTCCTGTAGTAACTGATGTATAATTAAATGTTATCACCCCGGTTGTAAATACACTTGGGGATGAAAGCGTTATTTGATCATAGGTATCATTACATATGGTATCGCGGAAAACAGTTGCAATAGCCCGCGGCGTAGGATTAACATATATACGAACTGTATCGGCTGTTCCAACACAATAAGTTGAGAATGGCCCTGTAGGAATAATACGATACTCAACATAATCGTAAATGTCGGTTGGGTTATGCAATGTATGCAGTATTAGATTTCCTCCAGTTAAACTAGTTGATGTACCTGAAATATTACCTGTACGTATTACTTCTATTTCGAACGTAGAGCCCGGCACATCACTTGTAATAAGAATATTGGTGGTTCCATAATCGCACAAAGTATCGACTTGTGGCGTACCCAGAGCAACAGGAATAGGATTAACTGTAAGTGTTCCGGCATTGCTTATAATAAAATTACCTCTGGCATCGGTAATTCTAACCCTGTATTGATATCCACTCATGGCAAGGTTAGTAGATGATAGCTGCAATGTTTTGGTTGTGGCACCCGAGTAAACTCCTCCGTTTGGTAATATTGCCCAACCACTGCCTGTATTTATTTGCCATTGATAAGTAAGTGTACCACGACCAGTTGCATAAACCGAGAAGGAAGCACTTTCGCCATTACATACAGCGGTATCGGCAGGATGAGTCCATATGCGTGGTCGTCCGAGAGCCAGAGCAAGCTGTGTTCCCGATGATGAAATATTTGTAGATATATTGTTTCGCTGACCTGTTGTGCCCGATGCATCAATGTGAACACCATCCAATGCCCAGTTACCACCATTGGTTCGTTTTATTACCCTGGTCATATCCTGAATAGCAGGAGTAAACCCATTTCCATTTATGCTGATATTAAAACTGCTAACAGAAAAGCTATTCGACACCAGATTCCAGTAACCATCGTTGTAAGCTTCATAAACTTCAACACTATCGGCAAATGTTAAATCCGTTAAAGGCAAACCGTTGCTTCCCGGATCGGCTGCAATAAATTCGGAAAGAACCGATCCTGTGGTTGGTGTTACATTGGTATTCAGATTCAGCGGATTGTAATAGCTTGTAGTACCCAGCGGGAATAAGTAATTGCCAGCGGAATTCACACGACGATCGAACTTACCCAGAACACGGCTTCCGGTAGATGAAGTATAATTCAATGCTCCGGGTAATGGATTTGTTAAATACAATGTATTTGTCCCGGGATCGATATTTCCGAGAGCCATACTCAATGTTCCCGCTACAGTAACATTCTGTGGTAATACAATCCGGTTGTTTAATGCAATACCCGAATTGTTGATTACCAGGTTATGGAATGTTTCGCCGCCAGCCCTTGTAATGGTTTGCAGGTTGTTTCCATTAAACTGAACGGTGCTTGCGCCGGAATTGAAAACACCTGTATTTATCCAGTTGCCGGCCAAATTAAAATATCCATTTCCACCTGTTGTGGCAGCATTACGATAATCGCCGGTAAGGTTAAAAACACCGTTGTTTGTAATTAAACCAGCCTGGTTAACCACGGTATCGGTTTGTACAACAACCCCTCCGGTAAGATTTATAGCGGCGCCACTATTTGATATTACCTGGGCCGAAATATTTTGTAAAAATAATAGCATAGCAAAACATACCACAACAGCAGATTTCAGAACGAAACCTGTTCCTGTGTTAACCATCCTCATATGTTTAAATGCTCTGCTCAATATTTTTTCTTTTTTACTTCTTTGTCATTGCGATCCCGACGATTCTGTCGGGAGAAGCAATCTATAGACTGCTCGCAGTGACTATCACTTTTTTCTTTTTTTCAATTTCTTCGTGTTCTTTGTGATCCTATACTTTGTGATCTTTGCGGTAAAAAATAAACCACCAAGCTCACAACTTTAATTCACTTTAATTTACTTTAGCTCACTTTAGCTCACTTTAATTTACTTTTTATTTTATTTCTAATAACTCAATATCAAACACAAGTGCCGAGTAGGGTGGAACTACATTTTGTAATCCCTTTTCGCCGTATCCTAGCACTGATGGTATAAAAATCCGCCAAACCGATCCCACAGGCATTAATTGTACCGCTTCATTCAAGCCCGGAATTAAAGAGCCAATAGCAATCGTAATTGGCTGTTTCTTTTTGTATGTATCTTCGAAAATGGCACCATCGGGCAATACACCAACTGCATTAATTACAACTGTACTTTTTGCCGATGGTCGAACACCATCTCCTTGCCTTCTAATTATATAGTTAACACCATTTGGTAAAACGCCAACACCAGTTTTCCCTTTAAGTGTGGCAAACAATTGTTCTTCCTGCAGCTTGCTTTTTTCAATTTGCGTGGAAAGCTGGTATTCGTTAATTGTTTTCCGGATTATCGAATCGTTTACTGCTAATGCTTTCTTTTGCAGCACATCTTCCATTCCTTTTAAAAACAGATTGGCATTTTTAACCTCGAAATTGTTTTTTACCATCCACTGGCCCGTGGCAACACCTTCGGCATATTGCAGCGTATCGGCTTTGGTTGCCAATTTAACTACCTGTGATTGTTTTACTGATTTTTGAGCAAAACCAGTAGTCGAAATAATTAAAACAACAATAAATATATAAAATTTCATTACTTATAATGATTAAATGTTATTTATAAAACTCTTTTAATTTTTAAGTATGTATCTCTATGTGCGGTTGCTGTCCCTGAGGTTACTTTTGATTGTTGTATAGTAAAAGTTCCTGAGTCAGTACTAGTAGAGACTAATCCTTGTATTCTTATATTACCATATCCGTTGTATGTAACATATGCATAATCTGTTTGAGTATTAAAAATCCATACACTTTCTCCTCCGACGGAAGAAGGATCTATATTACCGAATAATTGGGATTCAACCCTTGCTCCTGTTCCAGTAAAATTAACACCATATTTATTCCCAGCATTAGATGAAGATGCAGCAGCAATAACAACTTCAAACTCATATGTTGCATTTGCCTCTAGTGTAGCGCTCAATCCAGGAATATTAACAAGAGTTGTTGAGGTAGTTGATTGAAGAGCTGGTAGTATAGCATAAGTATAATTTGCATTTGCAACGAATGCAGTAGTTGCCACTGCAGTTGAATTATTGCCGAAGGTTTGTGTAGTTGCAGTTACTCCATTAGGTAAAGTTGAACTAATAGTAGGTACTCCTGAACCATCTGTCACAAGCACTCCGTTATTGGATGTGGCTAATCCTGTTATTGTATTTGCCGCAGATGAATATAATATTTGATTAGCTGTAGTTGATGATAAACCTGTTCCACCGTTAGCAACAGGTAATACATTGGTAACTTTTGTGGTAAGGTTAATAGAACCTGCTAACATATCATTTGTAACTTTACCTGCACCTATGGTTGTTGCTCCAGTATTATTCATCGTAACATCTCCACTCATAGTAACCTTTGTATTGTTGGCAGCAGTTCCATCAGTACCAATAATAAATTGTGCATCAGCCAGTGCTTCAATATTTGTCACGGCTACTGCTCCATTCTGTATCGTTGTTAGTCCTGTATTGTCAATAGCCACATCGCCGGTCATTGCCACCGCTGTGGCTACACCAGTTGCATTACCTACAAATATATTTGCAGATACTAAACCTGGAGTAAATACTGACTTATCTTCCCAGTATGGGTCTCCTGAACCATTGGTAGATAAAAATTTATTTGCATCCCCAGCACCAGCAGTACCGATTTTTGCAACTGTAACTGCGTTGTCAGCAATTGTTGTAGCCAAGGAACCTGCAGTAGTTGTAACATCGCCAGTTAATGCAGGGAATCGTTCAGCGGCTAATGTTCCTGTAACATTAGTTCCAGATAAATTAACAGCATTCGCAGTTATAACTTGATTTGTAATAGATAAATAATTTTCACCAGCCAAAGTAACATCTCCTGTATTTGATCCCGAAAGCGTAGCATCAGCACCAGTTACAGTTAATGTTCTGCTAGTAGTTCCACCTGCAATTGTAAATCCATCAGCTGCTTCTGTAAGAGCTAAATTGTTAATGCTTGTTGCAGTAGCAGCACCAATATTAGGAGTTGTTAAGGATGGGCTAGTAGCAAAAACAGCCAAACCAGTTCCTGTTTCATCACTTAAAGCAGCAGCTAAACCGGCAGAATTAACCAGTAAAGGTTCTTTTTCAGAGTCGAGTTCGTTAATTGCAGCCTGAACATTAGTAGCAGCAATATCACCAGCAGCAACATTAAGAATGTCAGAAGCAGTAGCATCTGTACCAGAAGTTACCAAACCTTTTGCATCATAAGTGATTTTTGTTTTTGTTGCACCAACAATAGCAGCATTTTCATCCACTTTGGCATCGAGTTGAGTTTGAATAGCAGAAGTAACACCATTTAAATAATCAAATTCGGTGTTATCTACAACTCCGTTTGATATCTTCGCAGCATCGATAGCAGCAGCAGCATTTACATCATCATTTACGATTGTTCCGTCAAAGATTTTAAAAGAGTTAACTTTCCCTTCCCCAATGGTTACTTCACCCGTATTAGTTATGGTTACATCACCGGATATTAATACTTCTTGTGCTACATCTGAAGCATCACCAATGTAAATATGACTGTCAGTCAAACTATTTAAATCATTAATACTGTCGGCAATCACTTTAAGTTGGGCATCGAGAATATCATCAGCATCGGCAAGGTCAGTGGCCACATCAATATAGTTAGCCAAAGTATTTTGAACATAAGTACCATCAGTATCAAGCCCGGCACCAGCCTGGGTCACATCAAGTTCGGCCTGAATCTGGTGCGTACTGTCAGCAATAGTTTTTAACTGGTCGTCGAGCAAGAAGTCTGCATTGTCGAGACTTGTAGCTGTAGCTGTAGTAATATAATTTGTTGTAGCATCAGCGGTGTAAGTACCATCTGTATTTAAACCAGCCCCGGCTTGAGTCACATCAAGTTCGGCCTGAATCTGGTGCGTACTGTCAGCAATAGTTTTTAACTGGTCGTCGAGCAAGAAGTCTGCATTGTCGAGACTTGTAGCTGTAGTAATATAATTTGTTGTAGCATCAGCGGTGTAAGTACCATCTGTATTTAAACCAGCCCCGGCTTGAGTCACATCAAGTTCGGCCTGAATCTGGTGCGTACTGTCAGCAATAGTTTTTAACTGGTCGTCGAGAATATCATCAGCATCGGCCAGGTCAGTGGCTAAATTAATATAATTAGCTGTTGTGTTTACAATATAGTCCCCATTGGTGCCAAGGCCTGCACCATTTTGGGTATTGTTAAGTTCTGCCTGAATAGCATCTAGTTGTACCTGATTTGTTATTTTCTGCCAGCCACCTTCATAATACCATAATGAAGCAGAATCGGTATCATAAACAAGTAATCCTCGTGCTGGAGACGCAATTGATGTTCTCTGCACAGCAGTTAACCTTGGTACTAAAAATCCTCTCGAAATAGACCGTAATTCCAGTATTGCTGAATTATCCGGTGTAATGGTTGTTTCGCTTATTCCAACCCCTTGTCCGAACGATACGAACGATGCCAGGGTAAGGAACAGCATTGCTGTCCACGAAAAGATTTTAATCGCTAAGATACTTTTCATTCTCTTTAACCTCCCGGATTTTCTTACTAAAATCCCTGAAGATTCTCTAACTAATGTATCCATATGGTGCCTCCTTAAATTTTTCAAAATCACAATAACTAAAACTATAACTGGTATAGTTGTATAATACCCTTAAATCGGCAAGTAAAAAACTAAATAAATTTGTTTTACCTGCATGTTTAAGGGATACTAATTGATTGGTTAAATATAATGCCCTTTGTGTTTGAGTGTTAGCAATAACTCTCCCTTTCAACATATGGGCAATATATTGACTAAGGCTCTTTCCTCTGTTTTTTGAAGTATAGCTCATAAAATCAGGGGAAATGCGTTTTTTGATTTGGTTGTCCTTCACTCTATTTTAAAATGTTCGACAATGTCGAACGTATATAACATTTATTAATGCTAATTTGTTAAAACATGTTTACTTAATTTTGTAAACTCCTAAATTGATGGTTTTTATCAATCGTATTATGTTGTTTTCAACTCTTAAAAAACTTACGATTAACTGTTCATAAAAAATTTCAAAATTATGCAATAAAAACGAAACATTATAAAAATAACTAAATATCAATACGGTAACAAATTACATGCATTTTTTTTGACTAAAATTTAAATCTCATTGTTTAAACAAAAAATCACTTAAAACAAATTAATAATCAATAGTTTGTATCAAAAATGTATACGCAAAAAATAGTAAAAAAGTTTTAAACAACATGTTTTTTTTGGATATTCTCTTAGTTAATAGCAGGTTTTAAATTGTTTTAAAGGCAATTTCGTTTGTCAAATTAAGAACCTGAATTTGAATCAGGAATTTTACTCTTCCGTGTCCTGGACAGATTTGTTCTTTTTTCAGCATTTTTACTGACACGCTTTTTCTGTTATATTTTTATTACAAAGATTGCATCGCTACGCAATTTGAAACGGTTTTAACTAAACATCAGCGAAAATCAGTGCTAAACGAAGTTTATAAGTTTCGCCTGCCGATAGGTATGTCTGCGTTCTATTCTAAAAATCATAAATTTTTTATGTTACTTTGTATTACGATAATTAAAATCTTTACTATATGATCAAATACAAACGAATACTTCTAAAGCTTAGTGGCGAATCGCTTATGGGCAAAGAGGGTTATGGAATCGACCCTGACATGTTAAACGAATATGCAAGTCAGATTAAAGAACTTTCACAGGCTGGAGCACAAGTGGCTATTGTTATTGGTGGAGGTAATATTTTTCGTGGACTGAAAGGTGTTGGTAGTGGTTTCGATCGGGTAAAAGGCGACCAGATGGGTATGTTGGCAACAGTAATTAATAGCCTGGCCCTGCAATCGGCTCTTACAAATATTCAGATCGAATCTATTGTATATACTGCGGTTAGAATGGAGCCTGTTGGCGAATTATACAATCGCGATAAGGTGGTAAAAAATCTTGTTAAAGGAAAAGTAACTATTCTTTCTGGAGGAACAGGAAACCCGTTTTTTACTACTGATACTGCTTCAGCTTTGCGTGCTGTAGAGATTGGTGCCGATATTATTCTTAAAGGTACTCGTGTTGATGGTGTTTATACAGCCGATCCCGAAAAAGATAAAACAGCTACTAAATTCGAATCAATATCTTTCGACGAAGTAATTAATCGTCAGTTAAATGTTATGGATCTTACAGCATTTACCATGTGCCGCGAAAACAAATTACCTATTTATGTTTTTGATATGAACAAGGTGGGGAATCTTTTAAAAGTAGTAAAAGGGGAGAAGATTGGTACACTAGTTTCGAAGTAGAACTGTTTTTTACCACTGAGGCACTTAGTGCACTAAGAATTCACTAAGTGTAACTGAGTGATCTTAGTGCCTAAGTGGTAGATGTTCTGTTTTATTTTTAAAACAATATACTTTTAAGAGAACATCCATTATTTAAAAATTTTTATAAATTTGTTGCAGTCTTAAAATACGATCCTTAAAAAATCAAAGTCATGACCGAAGAAGTTCAGTTTGTTATAGACGAAGCGAAAGAAAGAATGGATGGAGCTATTACCCATCTCGAAAACGAATTAGCTGTTTTGCGTGCAGGAAAAGCGAACCCACGTATGCTTGATAATATTCATGTTGATTATTACGGTAGTTCAACTCCACTTACACAGGTAGCAAATATTGGTACTCCCGATGCAAAAACCATTGCTATTCAGCCATGGGAAAAAAACCTGATTGGAGAAATAGAAAAAGCTATTCTTGCAGCAAATATTGGACTAACTCCAGTAAATAATGGCGAATTAATTCGTTTAAATGTACCTGCGCTAACAGAAGAACGCAGACGATCGCTTGTAAAACAGGTACATAACGAGGGTGAAAGTGCTCGTGTAAGTTTACGAACTGCTCGCCGCGATGCCAACGAAGAAATAAAGAAAATGTCTAAAGATGGTCTTCCCGAAGATGATGCCAAGAAAGCTGAAGATATGATTCAGAAAATGACAGATAGTTTCAGTGAGAAAATTGATAAAGTAGTTAAAATTAAAGAAGAAGAGATAATGAAAGTTTAATATTATCATTCTAAGTTATATTAAAAATCCCGAAAAAAACTTTTTCGGGATTTTTAATTCTTTCACCATTCACCATTCACAGATAACTAGTCATAGATCGTAATTTTACTAAAATATTTATTAATCACCGAAAGCAAGGTCGATGGTTTTATAGGTTTGGTAAGGTAATCATCAATACCAGCAAGGTTAGCTTTTTCTTTTTCGTCGGGCATAGCATAAGCTGTTTGTGAGATAATTGGTATCAATTTGTTCATTTTTTTAATTAACTCTGAGGCTTCGTATCCATCCATCTCGGGCATTTTTATATCCATAATAACAATGTCGATATCGGGATTATTCTTATATAATTCAACAGCCTGTTTTCCATTGCTTGCTTTTAATACCTCAGCTCCTGTAGGTCGTAAAACTTCTTCAAGGTAAATAATATTTGCTGGTTCATCTTCGGCAATAAGAATTTTCTTAGTACTCCACTTGAAATTAATAGGTTCGCTAACAAAAGGAACAAAATCACGTATCTGTCCTTTAATAAACGGAATTGTAAAATAGAAACTCGATCCGGAGCCAGGTACAGATTCAACCCATATCTTTCCTCCAAGTAACTCAACCAGACTTCTGCAAATAGCCAATCCTAGTCCTGCACCTCTGAAAACACGGGTTTTATCATCTTCGAGCTTTCTAAATCGATCGAAAATTGCTTCTTTTTTCTTTTGTTCAATACCAATACCAGTATCTTTTACATAAAATAATAAGTAGTTCTTGCTTTGTATATGATAACCAAACTCAATAAATCCATCTTCGGTAAACTTAAGTGCATTATCTATAAGGTTTGAAAGAACCTGTTGAAATCTAACAGGATCTGTTTTCAAAACTATTTCCTGTTGCAGTGCCGTTTCATTTAAAATAATTTCAACATTCTCTCTGCTTTTTAGCTTTTTTATTTCGTTATATGATTGCAACATATCTTTCAATATCTTATTGATATGTGCTTCCTTCATAATAATTTTTAGTTGTCCAGCCTCGATCTTCGAAATATCAATAATGTCGTCGATCAGATGCAAAAGATTGTTTCCGCTGTTATGTATTAATTTTATATAACTTATTCTTTCTTCAGCAGTTATAGATGCTTCGGGCAATGTTAATAATTCAGCAAATCCAAGAATCGCATTCATTGGAGTACGAATTTCGTGCGACATATTAGCCAGAAATGCAGACTTAAGACGATCGCTCTCTTCTGCTTTTTCTTTGGCAAACAGCAAATTTTTCTCGGCCTCATTGCGTCCTTGCTCCCGAATTAAAATCTGCTTAAGCATAGTATTAAAATTATCGTACAGCTTACCAATCTCATCGTTACTATTTTTGACAATCTGAACAGTATAATTACCTTCTTCAGAGATTTTTTGGGTAAGCTCCGAAAGTTCAAGTATAGGCTGTGAAATGGGTTTTTGTAATTTGTTGGCTAGTATATAAGCGAACAATGCAGATCCGGCAAATACTAAAACCAACAACAGTATATACGATCTTATTTTAGCAATCAGGAAATTTGTATCTGCCAAAATACTTATTGTTCCATATTTAGAGCCTTTTAAATTGATAGAATGTACAATCCGCAATTTGCTTCCCTGGTAAAAGTATTTCGATTCGGCGTTTACTACTTCATCAAGTAAAGGAGGTATAAAGATTTCCTTATCTCTGGCATACGAAGCAAAGAGAATGTCGTTACGATCATAAATAGCACCGGATTCAATATATGGCATTGTTTCAAGCTTCGAAAGTATACTTTCGGCTCCTGTATTATCATCAAAAGTTAGTGGTGCAATGCAATACTCCCCGATTAGTCGGGTATTCATTAAAGTGTTGTTTAGTAGCTCTTTCCTGAAACTTATTATATCGCCAATACTAATTATTGTAAAGCTAACAGCCAATGTAGTCAAGCTCACCAGTAAAACAACACTGATAATCTTCGTTTTTATGGATAGATTTTTAAATAAATTCATCACTAATCTTTAACAGGTTCAATAATTCGGGCAGTACTTAACAAATAATAGCTCATTTTTAATGGTGATTTTAATACTGCCGTTTCGTTTATTTCAAACCGGAGCTTTTTATCCTCTTCATAAAAGTTTATTAGAATTCCTTTTTCAGAAAATCCTTTCGTCTCAGATACAGTAAGTATTGGCAAACCATTGGTTATTTGCTGCAATTTCTGAATGTTTTTTTTCTCCGATTCGGCAATAAATAATATATGACTTCCTTCAATTTCTTTTAGATCTTTTATTACTCTTATTATTACTCGCTTATTATTTATTTCTTGCTGCGAATAAACAAGATGTAAATTCTCAGTCAGTTTTGTTTCTCCAATTATTGATATTATAAATGGTTGGTTAATATCGTTCATCATGCATTCTTCTGGCCATGTAACAAATCGGGAGAATTTTTCGAGATAAACAGCTTTAAGAGTATTAACATTGGTTTGAGCAAATCCTGTAAACGTAATAAGACATAATAAAAGAAAGGAAATGTATTTCCTTCTTTCTAGAAATATGCATGTGGGTTTATATATTGATGTAGGGAATTTCACAATTATCTTTCTAGTATTGATATTTCTTTGTAATCACCGTCTTCAATTTTCCAAATTACAAATTTCGATTTTGGATCTCCATTTTGATCAAATGATAGCGATCCGGATGCTCCCTCGTAATTTATTTCAACTTCGGATTGTAGTAATATCTTTGCTCTTGTAAATTCGTTCACATTAACTATTACAGCTTTAATATCAGACCCAATACCTCCTGTTACCAATCGTATGTTTTGTTTAATAAATAAAGGATCAGATGATTGCCCGCGTTGCATTGCATATACAATTGAATAAAGAGCATCGTAGGCATGTTCTGCGTAAGTAATTGGGTTAAATCCAAATTTATCCGAGTATATATTTTTAAATGCTATGTAATTTGGTGTATTGGTAATTGAACTCGATATACCCATAATACTTTCAACAACTTCGGGTTGCCCGTTTGTTTCAAGCTCTTTTAAAAAGCCTCCTTCGGTTAAAAATAAAAATGGTTTCTTTTCGCCCTGCTGATATAAATCCAGTGACCACAAATCTTGTGTAATCTTCCCTGATTCAGGTTCGAAAATTACTGTAAATATAATCTGTGGTTGTTTGGTAAGTAAAAGATTCAAATGTGGAGTAAAGTCATATCTGTATAGGTCTGTATTTTCAGTTGGGAATCCTGCTGTTGCAACAATCTCTGCATTAAGGAGCCTGAACTTTTCTTGTATTACATCTCTCATTCCTTGTCCAAATTTGTCATCGCGGTATAATATGGCAGCTCTTCGTATTTGCAATGTATCGGTTGCAAATTTGGCCATTATATTACCACTAAAAGCATCCGATGGGCAGGTTCGCCATATCAGATCATTATCAGATAAACCTGAAAGAATTGGTACTGAGGCTGAGTAGGTCATCATTAAAACATTGTTTTCAATACATTTTGCAGCCATATCAACTGCTACCTCCGAATTGGTTGGTCCAATAATTATTTGTACATCTTCATCAATTAGCTCATCAATTACCATTAATCCTTTTTTAGAATCGCCACCTGAGTCCTTAAAAATAAGTTGAATTTCATGATCAATACCATCTATGGTTAAACCGCCACTCCCATTTATCTCCTCTGCAGCAAGCTTAACTCCAAAAAATACATTTTCGACTACCTCTCTTCCGTTAGCCAGATCACCAACAACACCAATTTTAATGGGATTTTTATAATCAATTTCATTAAAATCCTCTTGTAACTTTTCGCATCCATAAAAGATCAAAAAGCTCAAGATAAGGAATAGCCATATACGTAGCGTTCTGCTTTTCATTTTATTATAATGTTTGCGTTAGTTTTAGTATTACCGACCGTCCTAAACCAGGTATATCGTAATCCGAAAAACCAGGATAATAGTAAGCAGAGTTAAATAGATTTTCAACTTTTAAACTTAATATTGACTCTTTTTTCGTAAAAAACTTCAGATCAATACTCTCTATTGCAAGCCCAACTATAAAATATGAATCCAGATAGTAGCTGTTTATCGAATAATTGATAGGATCATATAAATAATTATTTTGTTCGCTTGCTTTTCTTTTGCTTATATAACGACCATCAATATGTACACGAAAATGATATTGTGGAAACTTCCACGTTTCACCAAGTTTAATCATGTGCTGTGGGTAAATACTGGTTTTAACACGAATATCTCCTAGCATTGGATTATAAGTCTCGTTAAGACTCTGTTGATAGCTGTAATTAACATATGATGTTGAATTTGCATATTGGAGATTTACTTCAGTTTCGATACCTGCACTATATACTTTAGAGATATTTGCAGCTGTTATGTTTGATACTTCACCAAATGGCAATAGATATTCAATCTTATCATCAATAATTGTATAAAATATATTTGTATTGAAATTGATGTTTTCTGTTAATCTACCTATTAAAGCCCACTCGAGAGTTTTTGCTTTCTCTGGTTTAAGATCAGGATTTCCTACAATGTCACCAGTAAACATTGAGTTTGTATAAAGCTGTGCAGGAGATGGAGCATTAAATGAAGTTCCATACATAAGTTTGGTACTAAATCTCTTGGTAAATGAATAAACTGCAGCCAAACGGTAGGTTAATACATTTTCGTAAATACTATGGAAATCGAATCTATATCCTGCGGTCAATGTCAGACGATTTAAAAAATTGAGATTAAAAAATGAAGCAGGATCTAAAATCATCTGTAAATATATTCCTAGGTTATTAAAATTTTCGGGCCCATCGGAACCCCCGGGATTCAAGGTTTTGTTGCCATCTTCGGATATAGTATAAAACTGCTGATATTCGTGTAAATCAGCAGTGTAATCAACACCAAAGGTAAAATTATTCTTATCATTAAACAGGTATATAATATCTCCTGAAAGATCATAACTGGTGGTGCTTAACTTACGTATTATCCAATCAGAATGATCATTGTCATTATCCAGAATTTCATTGTTTGATGGTTGGCTGAAAGAATGTGCAAAAGACAAATTAGTTTTAAAATCAGTAAGAAAATCTTTTGAATATCGCAAACGCTCAAAAGTATTTATGAGTTTTATCCGGTTCTGATGTGTTAGTGTTCCCCAATCGGCAAATTCGTACTTGTTATTAATATTTTGATGGCTAATATCGAATGTAATTTCTCCTACCTTTTCTGATTCATATCGCATTTTACCATATATACTAAAAGGCATTGTTTCATTTTGCTCTGTTATGTCAGTTGCATCATAAACATTTGAACCGGGAACGTTTTTAGGATTTAATCCCGTAAAATCATACTGAGAGAAACTACTTGCAAAAATAATATCAAAGTTGTTTTTCTTTCCTCCAAAAACACTGCTTATTCCATAGGCAGCTTCTTTCTGATACTTGCCACCAAAGTTAGTAATAGAGTTATCAGCAAGCGTTGAGCCGTTTTTTGTTATAATATTTATTACTCCAAGAAATGCATTTTTACCATAAATGGCCGAGTTAGGTCCACGTACAATTTCTATTTTTTCAATTACCTCAATTGGAATAAGCGATGGGTCAAGATAATTATCGGAGCTGGAACGAAAAGAAACACTTTGTCCGTCAATCATTACTTTTGCAAGTCGCGACCAGCTTCTCATACCTCCATTTATTCCTCGTATACCTAAATTGGGTTGAAAATAATCGGTTATAACATCTATTCCTACAGTACTGTTTAGTGCTTCTGCAACACTCAAATATCCTCTTTCTTTAATTTGTTTTGCAGTTATAACTGTTACTACTGATGGGGCTTCAGTAATGTTTTGCTTTTGTTTAACTGCCGATTCAATTTCAATATTCATTAAATCATCTAACGATAAATTAAAAAGCATTTTGGTATTTAGAGTGTCTTCTCCCTGCGAAAATAAATACGTACTGAAAAAAAGCATGATAAAGCAAAACGAAAGAAGTGTTAGTAAAGTTTTCATTTTTGAATTCATACTCATGTAAATGATAAAAGGTAAAATTTAGGCTATTTATAGTAATGCGATAAATTACAAAAAATCATATTAGTACTTTATACGTAATCCTTCGGTACAGTTACAACAAATGATTACTTTTTTTCGTTCGGTCAATATTTTTTTTCTGAATTGGTTGAAAGCTAACGATTTCCAGACACTGGAAAGATTGTTGTTTTTCAGGTTTCCGATTTTATATTGTACCGATTTGTCAAAACAACAGGGAACGACAGTACTATCCCATGTAATTACCAAAGTCTCCCAAAGCCGAAAACATCTATTTCTAAGCTTGCTTTTTATTGTTAATGTTTTATTTTCTTTACTATATCTGCCGAATTTCTCAATTGTTGTTAACAAACCAATATCATTTCCATTTAATTGTGCCGATTTTAACTCTACTTTAGTTGCCCCTAATTGAATTCCCAGTTGTTGTATTTCTTTAATTTGATGCTCGTTTTGCATAAAAACAATAAACTGTATAATTATTTCAGGATACTTAGTTTGCTTTTCTGTTTTTGCATTTGACAAATAGCCTATTCCATCTAAAACTTTTTTTAGCGATCCTCCTTTTCGGTATATCTCATATGTTTCTTGATCGGTTCCATCAACAGAAATAATTATTTTTTTAAGACCCGATTGAATAATTTCGACTGCAGTTAACGAATCCAGAAAATGGCCATTTGTCGATAAAGATGTATAAATATTATGATCAGTTGCATAACGAATCATTTTAAAAAGATCGGGATTTAAGAAGGGCTCACCCTGTAAACTTAGGTTAAGATACACAGCGTATTCTTCTACTTTATTAATTAGTTGGGTAAAATCCGGGTAAGACAGTAGCCCTTGTTCTCTTTCCATGGTGTTTTTTCCTGTTGGGCACTCTGGGCATCGCAGGTTGCAGATTGCCGATGTTTCGATAGAAACAGCATAAGGATAACCCCATATAAAAACTCTTTTAAATACTACTGAGAGCCAATATCCAATATAGACTAAAGTGATATTTGCTAATTTAGAAAAGCGTATATATGGAATAAATGATGCAATGTTCATAGGAAAAAGAGTTTGTCTCAAAAGAACTTTCCATCGTCCAGAGGACATGGAAACGTTTATATATAAGTAATATATAAAACACGATAGAAAGTCCAAGGACGTTTCTATGTGTTTTGAGACAACCTCGAATTATTAGTTTGATTCAAGTATCTGAAATAACTCATCTAGTTTTGGTGTCAGAATTATTTCCGTTCTTCTGTTTTTTCTTCTGGCATCAGGTGCAATAGAAGGATCAATCGGCAAATATTTGCTTCGCCCGGATGCATTAATGCGGCTTCCCTCAATAGTTGTACCATCCATAAGTATTCGTACAATTGCTGTGGCACGCTTAACGCTCAAATCCCAGTTGTCCTTAATCGATTCGCTTGCTATATATGGCACATCATCGGTATGTCCTTCGACCATTATATTTATATCCGGATTTTTTTCGAGTACTTCGGCTAGTTTCTTAATTGCTGAAACACCTTTTGGATCAACTACTGTGCTACCCGATTTAAATAGCAATTGTTCTTCAAGCGATACATAAACCTTTCCATTTCTGGTTTCAATGGCCAATCCCTTATCAGTAAAGCCAAGCAATGCTTTCGAAACTTTATCTTTTAATGCTGCCACAACCGAATCTTTTCTATTTAAAATAGTTTCAAGCTCAACCAATCGAATATTTTGTGCTTCAATATCTTTTTTAAGCTTATCAAGGTTTATTCTTTCTAATCGTAAATTGTCTTCAAGCGTTCGAAGCTTATCCTCTTTAGCTTGCAATCCTTCCTGTGTTACCTGTAACTCTTTTAATATTTTTCGGGTTTCGTCAACATTGCCTTTTAAAAGAGTTTCTTGCGTTTGTTGAAGGTCGGTATATGATTTATTTAACCTGTCGTACTTCATCTCAAAGGATCGCAACTTGGTTTCTCTTTCCAGACTATCTTTCTGTAAATCCGAAAGCTGATTTTTCAGTACGTCTACCTTCGATTTTAACTCCGTATTTTCGATTGTTACAACTCTGTTTTCTTCTTTTAATATCTCACGTTCCTGATCGCACTTGTCGCTTTTTTCTTGCAGATCTTCGAATTTTTTTGCTGTAACACATCCCGAAACCAGGATGGCTAATGAAAGTATATATCCAATAGATTTGATTTTTAAACTCATATTAACTATTTTAGTTTATAATTGTTAAATATAAGAAAATTTGTAATTAACAAAGATATAAAATAACTAACTTCAATTTTGCGTTAATTGCTTGTAAAAATTATTAATATCTTTGCTGAAAATAAAAACAGAGCGAATGCCTGGTGAATTATTAAAAAACATTCTAATTCCGGAAGATCTGAAAAAACTGGATGTATCTCAACTCCCACAGGTGAGTCAGGAGCTACGTCAGTTTATTATTGACATAGTTTCTTCAAATCCGGGACATTTTGGTGCAAGTCTTGGTGTGGTAGAGCTTACAGTTGCACTGCACTATGTTTTTAATACACCCTACGATAGAATTGTTTGGGATGTAGGCCATCAGGCTTATGGTCATAAAATACTTACTGGTCGTCGTGAGACTTTTTATTTGAACCGAAAATACAAAGGTCTTAGTGGCTTTCCTAAAGTTTCAGAAAGTCCTTACGATGCATTTGGTGTAGGTCATTCATCAACATCTATTTCTGCAGCACTTGGAATGGCCTCTGCTGCTCGATTTAAAAACGAATTGGATCGTAAAATTGTTGCTGTTATTGGTGATGGCTCCCTAACTGCAGGACTTGCCTTCGAAGGACTAAATAATGCCGGCTCCGAAAAAACTAACCTGCTGGTTATTCTGAACGATAACAATATGGCTATCGATCCAAACGTGGGAGCTTTAAAAGAATATTTACTTGATATAACCACATCAAAAACATATAATAAAATTAAAAATGATGTGTGGCATTTGTTGGGTCACCTTAATAAACTTGGTCAAAACTACCAAAAGCTGGCACAGCAAATAGAAAATTCTGTTAAGTCGTTTCTTCTTCGTCAGAGCAACCTTTTTGAGTCGCTCAATTTCAGATATTTCGGTCCAGTTGATGGTCATGATGTAATTTATCTTACTAAAATATTAAACGATTTAAAAGACATACCAGGTCCAAAACTTTTACATGTAATTACTCAGAAAGGAAAAGGATTTAAACAAGCCGAACAGGATCAAACAGTATGGCACGCTCCGGGAGTATTCGATAAAAACACAGGAGAAATTCTTACCATCAAATCAGATAAACCATGTGCTCCCAGATATCAGGATGTTTTTGGTTTAACGCTTCTTGAACTTGCTAAACAAAATGAAAAAATAGTCGGAATTACTCCTGCAATGCCATCGGGCTGTTCATTAAATTTGATGATGAAAGAAATGCCTGATAGAACTTTCGATGTAGGCATAGCAGAACAACATGCCGTTACTTTCTCTGCCGGACTGGCTATTGAAGGAATGCTTCCTTACTGTAATATTTATTCGTCATTTATGCAACGTGCATACGATCAGGTTATTCATGATGTTGCTTTGCAAAACCTGAATGTTGTTTTTTGTCTCGATCGTGGTGGTCTTGTTGGCGAAGATGGCGCTACACATCATGGTGTTTACGATCTGGCATATATGCGTTGTATTCCAAATATGATTATTTCTGCTCCCCTCAACGAGGAAGAGTTACGAAATTTAATGTATACAGCTCAACTAGGAAAAAAAGGGCCATTTACAATCAGGTATCCGCGAGGCAGAGGTGTTATGACAGATTGGATAAAACCATTTAAGGAAATTCAGATTGGTAAAGGGCAACTCATCCGAAAGGGTACCGATATAGCAATTCTTTCTATTGGTCATGTGGGTAATTTTGTTATGGAAGCATCCGATAAACTGGCAAAAAAACATATTGATGTAGCTCATTATGATATGAGGTTTGTTAAACCAATCGATACAGAAATATTACACGAAGTTGGTCGTAAGTATAAATCCCTTATTACTATCGAAGACGGAACTGTGATTGGAGGATTTGGCAGCGCAGTTCTTGAATTTATGAACCAGTATGGTTATAAAACCCAAATAAAAATGATGGGTGTTCCCGATCGCTTTATTGATCAGGGTACTCCTCAGGATCTTTATACCGAATGCGGATTTGATGTAGATGCAATAGTGGAAGCAGCAAAGCAGCTAACAAATAATAATCTGCTCTCAAATACAGCTTAAGTATATTTCGGGTTGAATTAGTAGAATTTTGTAATTTTATTTTCATTCCTACACAAATAAATTTTGTCTATATCGAAACATTATCTATTTTTGCACCGCACCGGTTCATTGATTATTATGCCTGGATGGCGGAATTGGTAGACGCGCTGGTCTCAAACACCAGTGAACGCAAGTTCGTGTCGGTTCGATCCCGACTCCAGGTACTCTAATAACAGAACCCTCAAGCCGAGGGTTTTTTTGTATATCCTAATTTTATTGTTATGTCAAAGATTAATCCCCTTCATCCGTATAAAGAAAAACAGGAAGAATTCGATAAAAGATATCTCGAAATGGCCAGAATTTGGGCAAAGAATTCATATTGCATTCGTCGACAAGTAGGAGCTCTTATTGTTAAAGATAAGATGATAATATCCGACGGATATAATGGTACTCCAGCAGGTTTTGAAAATGTTTGTGAAGATGATAATAATAAAACTAAACCCTACGTTTTACATGCTGAGGCGAATGCTATTACAAAGGTCGCCAAATCGAACAACAGCTCTGAAAATGCTACATTGTATATTACTACCTCACCTTGTATGGAGTGTTCAAAATTGATTATTCAATCGGGTATTAAACGTGTGGTTTTTTGCGATAAGTACCATAATGTTGAGGGATTACAATTGCTTGAAAGAGCCAAAATTGAAATAGTGCATATTCAAATTAATGATTAAAGTATGATTCAGAATAAAATAAACAAGATTTATCTACCCATTCTTTTTGCAATTATATTAGCAGCAGGGATATTTTTAGGTAACAAATTAGGAAAAAACCCAAGATATAATTATGCATTTCTGAACAACAGAAATGATAATCTATCAAGCGTTATTAATTATATTGAGTCTAGATATGTAGATACTGTTAATCGAAAATCATTGGAAGAATCAGCTATTCCTGCTTTATTAGAAAAGCTCGATCCGCATTCTGTTTATATTCCTGCAAGCGAAATGCAGTCGGTAAACGAAGATATGCAAGGAAACTTCGACGGAATTGGTGTGGTATTTAATCTATTGACCGATACTGCAATTATTATCGATGTAATTTCTGGTGGACCATCCGACAAAGTCGGTATTTTACCTGGCGATCGTATAATAAAGGTAAATGATTCGTTGATTGCTGGTCAGAAACTCGAAAGCGATCAGGTTGTCGGGATGTTAAAAGGTTTGCGTGGCACAAAAGTAAATGTGTCAATACAACGAACCGGAATTAGCGATTTAATAAATTTTGAAATAATTCGTGATAAGATACCTTTATATAGTGTTGATGTAGCATATATGGTAAACCATGAAATAGGATTTATAAAAATAAATCGTTTTGCGCAAACAACATTTGAAGAGTTCTTAACTGGAATAGACAAGTTGAGAAAACAGAATATGAAAAAGCTGATTGTAGATCTTCGTGGAAATACTGGGGGTTATATAAATGCAGCTGCAAATATTGCAGATCAGTTTTTGGAGGAAGGAAAAATGATTGTCTATACTCAGGGAAAAGCTAGCCCGAAGAGCGAGATTTATTCAACATCAAGCGGAATTTGTGAAGATATAGAAGTGGTTATTTTACAGGATGAATGGTCGGCATCGGCAAGCGAGATTCTCTCGGGAGCAATTCAAGATAATGATCGTGGTAAAATTATTGGCCGACGATCATTTGGTAAAGGATTGGTTCAAGAAGAATATCATTTATCCGATGGTGCAGTTATTAGATTAACAATCGCACGATATTATACTCCGACAGGAAGAAGTATTCAGAAACCATATTCAGATAGCAGAGAAGATTATTTTAATGATTTAAATAATCGTTTTGAGCATGGCGAATTTGAGCAGGCGGATAGTATTCATTTTTCGGATTCGCTAAAATATAAAACGCCGGGAGGAAACATTGTATATGGCGGAGGTGGTATTATGCCCGATATTTTTGTTCCAATAGATACATCAGGATTTACTAAGTATTATGCTTTGGTAGTAAATAAAAGACTTACATACGATTTTGCATTCGACTATTCTGATAAAAACAGAAATGCACTAAGTAAATATAAAACTGCTCAGGATTTAAATAACTATCTCGAATCACAGAAAATTTTTGATCAGTTTGTAAAGTATGCCGAGCAAAAAGGTGTTCCAAAAGATACCAAAGGACTAGATGTATCAAAGAAAATAATTAACACACAAATTAAGGCTTATATTGCCCGTAATATTATTGATAATGAAGGATTTTATCCCATAATTATGGAGATTGATAAAACCTTTATAAATGCAGTAAATTATTTAAGTAATAATTAAACCTTTTTATTACTTTTATATCTAATAACTGAATCTTGAATTAAATAAATGTTTAATTCATTATTTTGGGTTTTTAGGTTAGTTTAAGGCACTCTGGGGAGGGTGCCTTTCCTTTTTCCCAAACCTTAAAACTAGTTTTTTCTTCGATTAATCAAACAAAGTTTTTGTATGTACTAATCATCTGGTTTATGATAGATCATTTTCTACCAAATTCATTTTTTTTACCTGCTTTGTAATAAAGTATTTTTTTTTGTGTCATATGTTCAGAAAACAAAAATGTTTAACAAAAATTTAAAACTATGAAAGCACAAAAAATTAGTATTTCAGTTATAGCAGTTGCACTGCTTATGTTTATCGGTTCAGATATGTTTGCACAAAGAGGAGATGGCTATGGTCGTGACCAGAAATCCGGTAGAGGCAACAATGAGTATTGCCAGAATATTCCTGATTTAACTCCGGAGCAGGAAACAAAAATCGAAGCACTACGAGTTGATCATCTCAAAAAAAGAACAGAATACAGGAATCAAATGAATGAGCTAAGAGCAAAAAAGCAAACATTAATGACTTCTGACAAACCGGATATAAACGAGATTAATGGTATTGTAGACCAGATGACTGCTTTGCAAAACAAAATGATGAAAGAACGTGTTAAAAATCACCAGGATGTAAGAAATATCTTGACAGATTCACAGAAAGTTTACTTTGATAGCAGATCAATGAATAGACATGGTCATAGACAAGGTGAAGGTATGAGAGGGAATAGAGGAGATGGCTATGGCCAAAAAGGTAATTAGGTTATTTTTTTAGGGTTAGAGTTTTAGGTAATGATAAAGGGAGCAAATTTGCTCCCTTTATCATTTACATATATTCCGATATATCATTTGCTATTTTTAGAATTTTGCTAACAAAACCTTCTTCGTTATAAATAGGAGTATATGATTCCATCAGCAAATAGCTTTTTCCCTGTGCTGTAATTTTTGTTTTTTCTCTTTTAACAATGCCTTCTCTTAAATCATTCCAGAACTCATTGTAATTTTTATTCTGTTCGTCAGTTAATTCAATATTGTCAGAATGATGCTTGCCTATAATCTCATCACGCGATACTCCAAAAAAGCTTAAAAAGGCATTATTTACAGATAGTATATTTCCATCGAGATCGTATTCAATGATAAAGCTTGTAGAATTTAAAGCATTAATCACACCTTCCATTTCGGCAGTCTTGCGGGCTGCTTCTTCCTGTGTAGCTTTAAGTTCCTCCATGTTCTGTCGCATTTCTTCTTCCTGCGAAGCAAGCTCTTCAGATTGTTGTTGCGACTGTTTTAATAATTTGCTGGTTTGTTCGCTTACTCTAACAGACATGAGTGTTGATGCAATATTTTGACCAATTTTTTCGACAAATTCTATTTCGTGTGGAGCAATATCAGTAAAGGATGCAATCTCAATCAAACCCAAAACATTTTCTTCAATTTTTAATGGAACTATAAGCAAACACTTAGGATTTGCACCTCCTAAACCAGATGTAATTTGTATATAGTTCTGAGGAAGATTAGTTAAATATATGGTTGATTTTTCTTGTGCACAAGTACCGGCAAGACCTTCTCCCATGATTATTTGCTTCTGCTTATATTTTTTTCTGTTAAAAGCATATGAAGCAAGTAAATCAAATTTGATTTCGTCTTTTTGCTCATCATTAATAATAAATAATCCACCTTGGTTAGCGTTTAGATAATTAATAAGATTTTGGATTATTGAATATGAAAGTTCTTTGATATTGTCGTGGTTTTGTCTCAAAACATCGCTGAATAAAGCCAATCCTTCATTAGTCCAACTGCGCTTTTCGTCTTCAGTCTTTCTTTTTATTTCTTCGTTACGCGCATTTCTTAGATTATTGCGCATTTCAATTAGTGACTTACCCAATAAATCCTCATCACTTAATAAGTGAATATTCGTATCAAGATTTCCATTACCAATATCTTTTGCAAAATCAGTTTTTTCAACCAAACCAACAATAGATTTGTTAAGAGCATTGCTCATTTCTTCAATCTCGTCACCACTATTAATTTGTAACTGCATTTTGTTATCAACCTGACCCTTGGATAAACGTGTCAGAAAATCGGTAACTTTAAGTACTGGTTTAGTAATTGAATTCGAAATAAAATAAATAACCAGACTTAATATTAACAACCCTAATATGCCAACGGCCAATGAAATATTGAAATTACGATTGGCTTTTTCCATTACCTGATCTAAAGGAACAGCAATTCCTATTGACCATGGTGTTCCTGTATTTCCGATTTGTATTGGTGCATATACATCATAGTAAAGCGATCCACTCAAACCCAAAACCTCATATGATAAAAATTTTCCTTTGGCAATATGCTCCATTACCTTGTACTTCTTTATTTCTTCAGGAAAAACATCAATAGCTCTTTTGCCAGTAAACTGATCATCAGGATTTGCTACATACGTTCCGTTATTCGACATTAGAAACGCAATACTGTTTTCGAAAGGTTTAACCCTATTTATAATTTCTTTGAACTGAGCGAGCTGTACATCAACACCAACAACTCCCAAAAAATTCCCGTCAACAATAATGGGAACACAAATACTAATTTCAAATAGTTCAGTGCCCTTTTTGTTTGAATATGAATAGTAGTATGGATCTTCAATAATTTCTTTTTTTAATTGTTTTGATCGTGTATACAATCTTCCGCTTAATACCTCGGCTGGGTCTTGTTCAACATAATTGCTAAGCATTATCTGATTACCTTCTTTGTAATAGATATATCTGAAGTTGCCAAGAATTGTACTTCCAACTTTGTTTTTGTAAATATTGTCAAGATTATCAATTGAATTCGTTTCCAGAATACTCCATACAGATAAAAAGTCTTGATTCGACTCAAGTGTTTTTTTCATTATCTCACTTAACACAGATCTACGGTTATTTTCATCAATTTCTTTGTAGGTTTTAAAGATATTGCTTAGGTCTTTAACCGTGGTTAAATAGCTTTCGAGATAAATCTGAACCTGACTTGCCGCGCCAATTGCATAATTATCAGAAATGCGTTTTGCATCGCTATAGGCCATTGATTTGCTTTTAATGCTTATGTAACCTAATGCTCCAGCATAAATCAAAATGGTGGTTGAAAGAATATAAAGTTGAATTTTATGCCTTATTTTAAGATTAATTTTCATATCGTTTTATTGATTTGAGAGAGCTAAAAATATAAAATATTTGTTTAAAAGGTGCGGTTATATAAATTAATTGCATATAAACCTTTCTGGTTGATAATTGTAATACAGATAATTTATAATTTACCATTACTACTATAGGAGAATTTTCTATTTTAAGGAGTTCTTGTTTTTAATTATTCTGGATAAATTAGAATATATAAAAGAAAACTGCAAAAATACTTAGGTATTTTTGCAGTTTCTGAAAAACAATAATATTTTAGTTACTGATTATTAGATAATTAATAAACATCAGGAACAAAATTCTGATCTGTAATTGGTGGTCTTACATACGAATGATCTTCTTTTCTCTTTGGTAGTTCGATTGGAGGAAGAGTTAAATCTTTGTATTCAAATAAACTTAATAAATGATGTATACAATTTAAACGGGCTCTCTTTTTATCATCGGCATGAACTACATACCAAGGTGCTTGCTTTATATCAGTATGAGCAAAGTTTTCATCTTTTGCTTTTGAATATTCAACCCATTTATTACGTGATTCAATATCCATTGGACTCAATTTCCATCGTTTAACAGGGTCTTCGTTTCTTGCCTGAAATCTCTTTTCTTGTTCTTTATCGCTAACCGAAAACCAGTATTTAATTACGATTATTCCTGAACGTACCAACATCCTTTCAAATTCAGGGCATGATCGGAGAAACTCAAGATATTCAGGTTCTGTGCAGTATCCCATTACTCTTTCAACCCCGGCTCGATTATACCAACTACGATCGAAGAGAACAACTTCGCCTGCTGCAGGTAAATGTGGAACATATCGCTGAAAGTACCATTGAGTTTTTTCCTTTTCGGTTGGCACACCAAGTGCTACTACCCTGCAAAACCTAGGGTTTAATCTTTCGGTAATAGTTTTTATTACACCTCCTTTACCTGCTGCATCGCGACCCTCAAAAATACATACTACCTTAAGCTTTTGCTGCTTAACCCATTCTTGTAATTTAATAAGTTCTATCTGTAACTTGTATATTTCTTTTTCATATGTCTTCTTATCAATTATCTTTTTATCCTCGACAGCCTCATAGTTAAGTTTGATATCTTTAGTAACCTTTTTCTTTACTTCAGCTTTTTTATCTTTCTTTTTTGGCTGTTTTTCTTCTTTTTTCTTTGCCATAGTGCTTCAGATTAAATTGGTGATACAATCCAATATTATGTTGGGGAAATGTTATAAATTAAAAATCAATTAAATATACAAAAAAAAGGAGTCGTGTCAACAGAATTAAACAAAAAAATGAAAGGATTTGTCCTTTCATTTTTTGCAGTTAAGAATTACAATTTTGTATGATATAGGCTCTCTTAAAAATCTAAAGTTCTATAATTGTAGTTTTTTGCTTTAAGTCGCACCACATGTATTTTTAATCTTGTTTTGAAATCTTCAAAGTCTTTTTGTTCTTTTTGACTCCAAACTACTTCGGCTAATGCACACAATCGAGGCAGAGCCATATATTCGATATGTTCTGGAGTGGTAATATATTCAGTCCATATATTGGCTTGAGCACCCATAATATATTTCGATTCCTGATCGTTGAGTTCGACAGGAACAGGGTCATAACTATATACTTCAGCAAGATCTGTAAATCCACCAATTGCAAGAGGTTCTTTTGCAGGATCGCCCTGATAATGATCAAAATAGCATTGTTTGTTAGGCGCCATTACAACATCGTGTTTCATTTTTGCTGCCTGAATTCCGCTTTCGGCTCCCCTCCATGACATTACTGCAGCAGATGGGGCCAAACCACCTTCAAGAATTTCATCCCATCCGATGAGTTTTTTATTGTTTGCAATCAAAAGCTTTTCTATTCTTCTAATAAAATACGATTGAAGTTCTGCCTCATCTTTTAAACCTTCAGCTTTTATGCGCTTTTGACATTTGGGGCATTTTTCCCATGCCTCTTTCGGGCATTCGTCGCCTCCAATATGAATATATTTTCCGGGGAAAAGCGCAATTACCTCTGTTAAAACATCCTGCAAAAACTCGAATGTCTTATCATTACCAGCACAATACACATCATTAAAAACACCCCATGTTTTTTCTACTTCATAAGGCTCACCAGTACAGCCAAATTCAGGATACGATGCAAGCGCAGCAAGCGAATGACCGGGCATTTCAATTTCGGGTACAATCGTTATATAACGATCTGCTGCATATTGAACTACTTCTTTGATATCATCTTGTGTATAAAATCCACCATGAGGAATACCATCAAACTCATTCCAGTTTTTGCCAACCATCGTTTCTTTTCTTATCGAACCAATTTCTGTGAGTTTTGGATATTTTTTTATTTCGATTCTCCAACCCTGATCTTCGGTTAAATGCCAATGAAAAGTATTCATTTTATGCATAGCCAAAACATCTATATACTTTTTTACAAATTCCTTATCGTAAAAATGCCGGCATACATCCAGATGCATTCCTCTCCATTTAAACCGGGGGTAATCATAAATTTTTACTCCTGGTATAATATTGCTATATGTAAATTGATTGTTTTGATTCGTAATTTTCGTCAATTGTAAAAGCGTTTGGATCCCATAAAAAGAACCATGAGCCGTGGATGAAAAAATCTGAATATTTTTTCTGGTTACAATTATCAGATACTCTTCTGTACTTAAATTCTGAGTTGTATCTTTTATAAGCAGAATAGAATTCTTCTTTGATATTTTCTCTGAAACATCAATTTTTAAATTGAAATTTTGATTTTTCTTGATTTCTTCGTGTAAGTAATTAGCAACTTTTTTAAAATCTATGTCGCTATCATTGTAAATGATAGTTGTATTCTTATTTATCTTAAAATCTGAATTAGTAAATTCTGTTTTTATTGGTTTTGGAATGATACTTGACTCATGAATCTGAGGATTGTTTTTACATGATAAAACAAGTGTAATTATGCAAATAGTAAATATATTTCTCATGTTAGTTAATTTTTACATCTATAAAACTTTTAATATGGTTTAGTGCAATTTGTTTTTCTTCAATAAAACCCATATGGCCTGAATTTTCTAAAACAATTAATTTATAATTTTCGGGCAACTTAATTTTAGGTACAATATTATGGAAATCAATAAGGTTATCTTTTTTCCCGACAATATACAAAAATGCTAATCTAGAGCCAGCAAGCGATTCTGATAAATCAGGACGAGTCATCATGGCATGTAGATTCGCAATAATACCTTTATTCGGGGTTTTAAGAACAATGTTTTTTGCTTTCTCAATCTCAGAGTTAAACACAGTTACATTTTCGGATGCATAAGTATTTGGGATATTAACAGAAGCAATCAGGCTTTTTTTGCCATCTTTTATAAGCTCCATTTCACGCAAACGGTTTTCTCGTTTTTCATCCGAATCGGCAAATGGATGTGAATGGAATAAACAAAAGCCAGAAAGTTTTTCTGGAAATAGATGGTGAAACATAAGGGTTAAGTAACCACCCATTGAGTGACCCACAAGAAAACACTTTTGAATTTTAAGTGATATTAAAGCATCATGAATGCAGGATGCAAGCTCATCCATCGTTTGGGTTTCGCTCAACATATCACTTTGGCCATGACCCGGAATATCGAAACAAATAACTCTGTAATGCTTACTTAATTGAATTGAAAAATCGCCCCATACCTCGAGCGATTCTAAATAACCATGCAATAATACAATAACATTTCCCTGGCCGTAATCGGTATAATTTAAAATGTGGTTTTTAATAACCAGAAAGCTTTTTAATCTGCTGTTATCCATTTCTGAGCATCAATGGGATTATCGAAAATCTGAGTATTCCAGCCAGAGCCTTGCATTTTCTTTTCATATTCTTTAGTAATAATGTTTACAGCATTATCATTTGTGATAATAGCCACTTTCATTACTTTGTTCCATTCAGATTGGGCTTTGTCCATTGCAGCAATTATTTCGATATCTTCTTTTGTAATTAGAAAATCAGAGATATCTAGAAAATCAAAAATCTGGTTATGGATATTTTCAAACTCTGAGTTGCTTATTAAATAATTATTTGCATCTATTAAATCCTGAGCTGTAACAATGCCTCTGAATTTAACATGTACTGCTTTCTTACCCCATTTAATATTAAATGTCATATTTTTAGGTATTAAAGGATTAATTATTATTCTCCATCAGCATTTCAATTTCATCCACTTCTCTTGGTATATGCTGCATTAAATCAATTGGTTTTAAACCAATAACTATATCATTCTCAATGCGAATTCCTATGTTTTCTTCCGGAATATAGATACCGGGTTCACAGGTAAGTACCATTCCTTCTTCAAGTACAATTGTTCTGTCTCCAACATCATGTACATCTAGCCCAATAAAATGAGAGGTTCCGTGAGGGTAATACATCTTTACAAATGGTTTGTTTTTGTCTTGTTTAGCAACATCTTCTTTTGTGTAAAGACCAAGATTTATATGCTCTTCCTGCAATATCAGATCAACCTGATCATTAATATTATTAATAGTTGTTCCTGGAATCATAATGGCAACTGCTTTTTTCATAACACGTAAAACCGCTTCGTAGCATTCGCGTTGGCGAGGTGTAAATTTTCCATTTACGGGAATTGTTCGAGTGCAGTCGGCAGCATAATTGGCATACTCAGCCCCAAAGTCGATTAACAATAAATCACCATCGTTACAGGTTTTATTGTTTTCTACATAATGCAAAATACAAGCGCTTTTCCCTGAAGCAATTATAGGAGCATAAGCATGTCCACTGGCTTTGTTCCACAAGAATTCATGTGTTAGTTCTGCTTCAACCTCGTATTCAGTAACCCCAGGTTTAACAAATCGAAGTACTCTATGGAAAGATTTATTTGTTATATCGCATGCTTTTTGCATTAATTCAATTTCTTCGTTTTCTTTTTTTAGCCTCAGTTTTTTCATTATTGGCGCTAACCGCTCAAGTTTATGCGCAGGGAATTCACTTTTTAATCTATTTAGAAATCTTTCATCAACAGATAGTATATCAGTTTTGAACTTCGGATTTTCGTTTAGGTTTAGGTAAATATTCTCAGCATAAATGGCAAGCTCACGAAATACTGTATCAAATTCGCTTAGGTATTTAATATTTGTTATTCCTGAAGTTTCTGTTGCCTCTGCTTTTGTGTATTTATGACCTTCCCAAACAGCTATTTTTTCATTGCTTTCGATAATAAACAAAATCTCTCGTAAATCTTTGTTTGGGTGATTTGGACATAGTGTAAGAATTGTTTTCTCCTGATCGATGCCACATAAATAAAATAGGTCAGAGTTTTGTCTGAAAGGGAAATACTGATCACCATTTCGTGGCATTTGGTCGTTAGAATGAATCACTGCAAGTGAGTTGGATTGAATATCCTTAATTAGCTTTTTTCTGTTTCTCTCGAACAATGAGCTTTTTAGCTTATCATATTTCATAACTTAGAACAATTTTAAATTAGCACGTAAAATTGAAAATGCAGACAGAAGCAAATATATTTGTATATAACACTTCAATCGAAACATTTTGCAAGTTAAGTAATTTCTATAAAAATTAAATTCTATGAGCAAGTTTTTCACATCTTCCATTGGACAAAAATTTTTCATGAGTATAACAGGATTGTTCCTCATGTTATTTTTACTTGTCCATCTTACTATTAATTCATTATTGCTTTTTGGCGATGGTGAGATTTTTAATATGGCAGCCAACTTTATGAGCAGTAACCCGATAATGAAAGTTATCGAGCCTGTTTTGGCAATAGGTTTTATTCTGCATATTTTTTATGCAAGTTATATAACTCTTAAAAACATGATGGCCAGACCTTTTAAGTATAAGGTAGCCAATAAAACTGATGCAAGTTGGGCCTCAAAAAACATGTATATTTTAGGTGGTGTTATTTTTATTTTTCTGGTAATACACCTTGCTAATTTCTTCTGGAAAATTAAATTCGGAACTATTGCTTCTATTTCTTATGATGGCGGAGAAACCGAACTACACGATGTATATAGCCTTGTTTCCGGAGTTTTTAAAATATGGTGGTGGTATGATGTAATTTATATAGTTGGAGCCATTTTCCTCTTCTTACATCTTACGCATGGTTTCTGGTCTGCTTTTCAAACTATTGGTTGGGATAATGACAAATGGATCTATCGCCTTAAAATCATTTCGTATATCTACGCCATAATAGTGGCAGGAGGTTTTGCATTTATTCCTTTGTTTTTTCTAATAAAATATGCCATATAATTTAAATTGATAATAAAAGCAAATTATAGATATGAGTAAATTAGATTCAAAAATACCAGAAGGTCCATTAGCAGAGAAATGGTCCAAATATAAAGCTTCAATGAAGCTTGTAAGCCCTTTAAACAAGAAAAAACTTGATATTATAGTTGTAGGAACAGGTATTGCAGGTGCTCCTGCTGCTGCATCGCTTGCCGAGCTGGGTTATAATGTTAAATCATTCTGTTTCCAGGATACTGCAAGACGAGCACATTCTGTTGCTGCCCAAGGAGGTATAAATGCAGCCAAAAATTATAAAAACGATGGAGATAGTGTTTATCGTTTGTTCTATGATATGATTAAAGGAGGCGATTTTCGTGCACGTGAAGCAAATGTGTATCGTATCGCCGAAGTAAGTAATGCTATAATTGATCAATTTACTGCACAGGGAGTTCCTTTTGCCCGTGAATATGGAGGGACTCTTGCAAATAGAACATTTGGAGGGGTTCAGGTTTCTCGAACATTTTATGCTCAGGGTCAAACAGGACAACAGATATTACTTGGAGGATATTCAGCTCTTAAGCGTCAGGTGGCTTTAGGAAAAGTAAAAATGTTTAGTCGTCGTCAAATGCTGGATCTTGTAATTATTGATGGTAAGGCTCGTGGAATAATTACCCGTAATCTTGTTACAGGCGAAATAGAAAAACATTCGGCCCATGCAGTTGTTTTAGCTACTGGTGGATACGGAACAATTTATTATTTATCAACGCTTGCTGTTAATTCAAATGGATCGGCTGCATGGCAAGCATATAAAAAGGGTGCATATTTCGGAAATCCTAGCTTTGTACAAATTCACCCAACAAGTATTCCTGTTTTAAATGATTATCAATGTAAACTTACTTTGATGTCTGAATCGTTGCGTAATGATGGTCGAATATGGGTGCCTAAAGAAAAAGGAGACAAACGTAATCCAAATGAAATACCAGATGAAGAAAGAGATTACTTTTTAGAAAGACGTTATCCCGCATTTGGTAATCTTGTACCTCGAGATGTTGCAAGTCGCGCAGCAAAAGAAAGATGTGATTCGGGTTTTGGTGTAGGTAAAACCGGATTAGCTGTATATCTTGATTTTAGAGATGCAGTAAAAAAACAAGGAGAGAAAGCAATTAAGGGGAAATATGGAAACCTATTCGATTTGTATGAAAAAATTACTGGTGATATTCCATACAAAACACCTATGATGATTTATCCTGCAGGACACTATACAATGGGAGGCTTATGGGTTGATTATAATTTAATGACGACTATCCCAGGCCTATTTGCTATTGGCGAAGCTAATTTTTCAGATCATGGCGCAAATCGACTTGGAGCAAGCTCATTAATGCAAGGAGCCGGTGATGGATATTTTATTCTTCCAAATACAATATCTAACTATCTGGCCGATGAAATTTCTACAAAATTGCCATCAACAGATGCTCCTGAGTTCGAAGAGGCGGCAAAAGAGGCAAAAGTACGTCTCGATAAATTTTTAAGCATAAATGGTAAGCAAACAGCAACATCATTTCATAAGCGATTAGGACATATTATGTGGAACTATTGCGGTATGTCGCGAAACGAAGAGGGACTTAAAAAAGCTCTTGTTATGATTGATGATTTGAAAAAGGAATTCTGGAGCGATTTAAAAATACCTGGAAAAGCAGACGAGCTGAATCAGGAGTTGGAAAAAGCTTCTAGAATAGCAGATTTTCTTGAGTTGGCAAGACTAATGGTTCTGGATGCATTAAACCGAAAAGAATCATGCGGAGCACATTTCCGTGAAGAAAGTCAAACCGAAGGAGGAGAAGCCCAACGAATTGATTCTGAATATTCTTTTGTTGCTGCATGGGAATATCAGGGCGATGACAAAGAACCAGTATTGCATAAAGAAGAATTAAAGTTCGAAAATGTTGAAGTAAAAGTAAGAAGTTACAAATAGTTTTTAAGACACAAGATAAAAGTAAAAAGATAAAAGTCTTGATACTAAAAGCTAAAATCTAATATCTAAAACATGAAAATAAAATTAAATATCTGGAAACAGGAAAATCCTAAAGCAAAGGGACGATTTGAAAAGTTTGAGTTAGATGGCGTTGCCGAAGAAATGTCTTTTCTCGAGATGCTCGATTCACTCAATGAGAAATTAATTAAAGAAGGTCAAATTCCTGTTGCTTTTGAACACGATTGCCGCGAAGGTATCTGTGGTTCTTGTGGATTATACATCAATGGTCGCCCGCATGGACCCGGCGATGAAATAGGTACATGCCAATTGCATATGCGTGCATTTAAAGATGGCGACTCGATTACTATTGAACCATGGCGTGCAAAAGGATTTCCTGTAATAAAGGATCTTATTGTTGATCGTAATGCTTTCGATAAAATTATGTCTGCTGGTGGATTTGTTTCTGTTGATACTGGCCAGGCTGCCGATGGTAATGCAATTCTTATTTCGAAGATTGCTGCCGACAAAGCATTTGATGCTGCAGCTTGTATTGGTTGTGGGGCTTGTGTTGCGGCATGCAAAAATTCTTCAGCTACGTTATTTGTTGCTGCTAAAGTTTCTCAACTTGCATTATTACCGCAAGGCAAAGTTGAAGCAAAACGCCGTGCTTTAAACATGATCGCCAAAATGGATGAGCTTGGATTCGGAAGTTGCACTAATACTGGGGCTTGTGAAGCCGAATGCCCTAAAGGAATTTCAATCGATTATATTGCAATGCTTAATCGAGAGTATTTATGCGCATCGTTCTCCGAAGCAGAATAGTAATTTGGACTTTTCTAAAGACTAAGATCTTGGGAAAAGTAATTCTTTTTAATGACCTGTTGGGCTTCCTGACAGGTTTACTCATTTTTAATACAATTGAAACAACGTAAATAGGATTAAATGAATGTAATTGAGCTAAATCAGATCACAAAGACTTTTGAAAAAAATACAGCGGTTGATCATCTTGATCTGCAGGTTCCAAAAGGGAGTATTTATGGTTTTATTGGCCCCAATGGGTCTGGTAAGACTACCACTATTCGAATGATTATGAAAATTTATTATCCTGATAGTGGCGACATAAAGCTATTTAATGATGGGCAGTCAGTGAATTTGCAAGATCGCATTGGATATCTGCCCGAAGAAAGAGGGTTGTATAAAAAAATGAAAGTAAAAGAACTTGTTACATTTTATGGCGAATTAAAGCAAGTACAAAATCCTGGTAGGGAAGCAGATTACTGGCTCGAAAAGTTTGATCTTACTAAATCTGCAAATAAAAAAGTTGAAGCATTAAGCAAAGGAATGAGCCAGAAATTGCAGTTTATTATCACCATAATTAATAAACCCGAACTGATAATTCTTGATGAACCTTTTAGTGGACTGGATCCTGTAAATGCAGAGATTATAAAAGAAGTAATTCTTGATTTAAGAGCAAAGGGATCGACGATTGTATTTAGTACACATGATATGGGTGTTGCAGAAAAAATGTGCGATTTTATATTCATGATATATAAAGGGAAAAAAGTGCTTGATGGTACACTCGAATCTATTCAAAAGCTTTATGGGCAAGATACAATAAGGATTCAAACAGAAGGAGGAATGTCGGTTCTGGAAAATATTCAGGGAATTGAACGTATAAATGACTTTGGACAAATGCAGGAAATTAAAATGAATTCTGGTGCCGATTCCCAAAAAATACTGACCGAAATTCTTGCCAAAACAAAAGTGAGCAGATTTGAAATTACCGCTCCATCATTACACGATATTTTTGTTAGAATAGCCAGACCAGAAAAAACCGAAGAACATGAATAAAATATTTATAATAGCTAAAAGAGAATATAAAGCAGCCGTAAGAACAAAAGCTTTCCTTGTTTCATTAATCCTATTGCCCATTTTTATGGGTGGCGGATTATTGGTTTTCTCCATTATGAAAGACAATGTTGATATCGACAATAAAAAAATTGTTGTACTAGATTATTCCAAAACGTTGGGAGAACATCTGTTGTTAACTGCGGAGAACTGGAATAAAAGCGAAATATATAATGATAAGGGTGAGCAGATTGCCCCAATGTATTTTATTGAAATAATTCAACCTGATACAGTTAATCCCTTTCAACAGAAACTGGAACTAAGTGATAAAATCAGAAAAAAAGAGATCTATGGATTTGTTCAGATTGGTGCTAATGTGCTGCATCCTATTCCGGGTGATGAGCAATCCAGAATTTTATACTTTTCCGAAAACTCAGCAATTGATGAGGTTAGAGGTTGGATAAGTGGTACTATTAACAACAAAATCAGAGAAATCAGAATAACAGAACTTGGATTGGCGCAAGAGAAAATAAAAGATCTGTTTTCATGGGTAAATGCCGAAGGAATGGGTTTGTTAAGTGTTGATAGCAAAACAGGACAAGTTATTGATGCCAAAAAGACAAACGAAATGCAAACCATATTTGTACCTTATGTATTGCTATTACTGATGTTTATGATGATTATGATGTCTGCCGTTCCTTTGCTTAATGCTGTAATGGAAGAAAAAAGCGAAAGAGTAGCTGAAGTTCTTCTAGGATCGGTTACTCCCTGGCAATTTATGATGGGAAAAGTTATGGGGAGCCTTGGAGTTTCACTTACAACTTCTGCAATCTATATCACAGGAATTATATTTACATTAGGAAAAATGAACATGACAGATATCGTTCCTTTTGATGTATTGCCATGGTTTTTTATTTACATGTTTTTAAATATTATAATGGTTGGTTCAATAATGGCGGCTTTGGGTGCAACCTGTAATGATTCAAAAGATGCGCAGGCCATTCAGTTTCCTGCAATGTTACCAATAATTCTCCCCTTGTTTTTCATGATGCCTGTGATTATAAATCCTTTGGGGAAATTGGCAACAGGATTATCATTGTTTCCATTATGGACACCCATGATCATGTTGTTGCGGCAATCAACCTCGGTTACCATTCCTGCATGGCAGCCTATTGTTGGATTAGTAGGAGTGATTCTTTTTACCATCTTATCTGTCTGGGCAGGTGCAAGAATATTCAGATCAACAATTATTTTGCAGGGTAAAAGACCAAAGCTGGGAACATTAATTAAATATTTAATCAAAGGCTAGAATATATAGAATCTGCAAAAACAAAGGATGGAAAGTTCACTGAACTTTCCATCCTTTGTTTTAAATACTAGCTTATTTTTTATTCCGAAGGTTGAGCCCCTGATTTACTAGCCTTTTTGCTACCCTGATACAGTTCGTATTTTTGTAGTCGGCATTCCATAGGGCCATTGAATAATTTTATCTTTCGTGATGTTCTGAGGCCAAAGAATTTTAGTGCTTCGTAATTAGCACTAATAATCCAGGCATCGCAACCTTGATAAAAATGCTTTAAACGGGAGCCCATATCCTTATAAAAATTGATTATATCATCCACATGCAATCGTTCCCCATAAGGTGGATTAATAACCACGATTCCTTTTCCAGAAGTATGAGTGGTTTGGAAAAAATCGACACATTCAAAGTCAATAAGATCTAATACGCCTGCTCTTTTTGCATTTTCGATTGCAACGTCAACTATATAGTTGTCAGAGTCTCTTGCAAATATTTTAACATCAGAATGAATAATTTTTGAATTTGCTTCATTTTTAACATTATTCCAAATTTCTTCGTCAAAGTCGTTCCATTTTTCAAAGCCAAATTTTCGGTTTCTGCCCGAAGGTATATTGTTAGCTAACAATGCTGCTTCAATTGGGAATGTGCCAGAGCCACACATAGGATCGATAAAATCACATTTTTTATCCCATTGCGAAAGCAAAATGATTCCTGCAGCAAGTACCTCGCTGATTGGTGCTTCACTTTGAGCTAGTCTGTAATTGCGTTTCCCTAACGAAGAGCCCGAGCTATCAAGAGAAACAATAACAGATTTGTCGTTAATATGCACATTAATTCGCATGTCAGGATTTGCAGGATCAACTGATGGTCTGATGCTAAATTTTTCCCGAAACTGATCGGCAATGGCATCTTTTGATTTTAAGGCAACATATTTGGAGTGACTAAAAATATCGCTGTGGGTAGCTCCATCAATTGCAAAGGTATTGTTGTATGTAAAATATTCGCTCCAATCAATTTTTTTAATATTATCGTATAGCTGCTGTTCGTCGGCAGCAAAAAAGGAATGAATAGGTTTTAGAATTTTTACAGCTGTTCTTAAAAGCAGGTTGCTTTTATAAAGCATTGCTTTATTGCCTTTAAATCGTACTGCACGACTTAATAATTCAACATCAGTTGCACCAATCTCACGAAGTTCCGATGCAAGAACTTCTTCTAATCCAAATATGGTAGTGGCAATAATTTCAAATTTTTCCAATGTTTTATTTTTTAATGATACCAGAAATTACCTGGTAGTAAATAGCTAATATTTTCCAAAAGTAAAGAAATTAAGACTACAACCCAAAAAAAACAGTTAGGCAGGATTCTGGTAAATGAGAAAAAAGTACTTTTACAGATAGTTTAACGATATTTTGCCAAACAGAATAAAATGAAAATTGCAATTATTGGAGGAGGTGCTGCAGGTTTTTTTTCGGCAATTGCCGCAAAGGAGAATTACCCTGATTCCCGGGTAGTAATTTTCGAAAAAGCGCAAAAAGTATTGGCAAAAGTAAAAATTTCGGGAGGTGGAAGATGTAACCTAACCAATGGCTGTGATTCTATTTCAGAACTTTGCAATGCATATCCCAGAGGAGGAAAAAGTTTAAAAAAAGCTTTCCATGTTTTCAATAATAAAGATACAATACGATGGTTTGAATCCCGGAGCGTTCCTTTAGTAATACAGAGTGATAATTGTGTTTTTCCTTTTTCTCAAGATTCACAAAGCATTATCGATTGTTTTTTGCGTGAAGCAAAAAAACTGAAGATCGAAATAAAAACAGGAATGGGAGTAAAGGCAATTCATCTGCGTAATGATTTATTAGAATTGGTATTTATGCAACCGGATATTGCTCCGGAAATATTTGACAAGATTATTGTTACCACGGGTGGCTCTCCAAAAAGAGATGGATTAAACTGGCTGGAAAAACTAAATCACAAAATAGAAAATCCGGTACCATCATTGTTTTCATTTAAAATGTCTGCCGAACCAATAACCCAGCTTATGGGTATTGTTATTGAAAGCACCCAGGTGAGTATTCAGGGAACTAAAATAAAATCAGATGGGCCTTTACTTATAACACATTGGGGTATGAGCGGGCCAGCAATTCTTAAACTATCGTCATTGGGGGCGAGGGAGTTGAGTACAATGAATTATCATTTTAAAATTCAGGTAAACTGGGCAAACGAACAAAACAATGAAATTGTAATAAACGACCTTATCAATATTATTGATGCACATCCTAACAAACTTGTTTCCAACTTAAGACCTTATGGATTGCAGGAAAGATTATGGCTGTTTTTATTGGATAAAATAGAAATCTCAGCCAACAAAAAATGGAGTGAGCTTGGAAAAAAAGGAATTAATAAGCTTACGGCTGTTTTAACCAACGATATTTACACAGTGAATGGAAAATCGACCTATAAAGAAGAATTTGTAACCTGCGGTGGAGTAAGTCTGCAAAGCATCGACCTGAATACCATGCAAAGCAAAACCTGCAAAAATATATACTTTGCCGGCGAAGTATTAGATATTGATGCCATAACAGGAGGTTTTAATCTACAAGCTGCCTGGACAACAGGTTATATTGCAGGGAAACTTGCATGATTTCAAGATTTATATTTTCTTAGATAATTTATATTATTTTACGTCCTCATTCTCATTGTTTTTCAACTTCTTCATATTTTGAATTACACATCATTTAATTATTAAGGGTTTGGTTCTAATTTAATATAACTTGTACTCATGTTGGCACCTGCAAATATACCAATGCCATTTTCAATATTGGTAAATATTTGAGTTGATTCTGCGTTAGTAATATATTGCGAATATCCTTGTGTGTAAACTGATTTATAGTACTTATAATATTCTTCACTAACATGCATTAATTCAACAACAAAATAGCCAAAATCATTTATCTCTTGTCGATTTATAATCTCAACCTGAACAATTTTGGTTTCTCCATTAAATGATTCATCTGCAAATAAAAATCCGGCAGAAGCATTATCAGAAACAAAATTCATCCCTTCAATATTAGCTTCTCCATACTTTAAATTATATAATATTGTCGAATTAAAATTAAATGAAAAACCTGCAGATCTATTCCATAAATCATCCATATCGACAGTATCCATAATAAAATCAGTTGAACAAATTACTTTTGAAAACGACAGGTAGTAATAGTCGTCTGTAGATACTGGATCACTAAAGGAAATATGATAAACAGAATTATATAAAGTGTCAGAGTTGTTATAAATTAGTTCTTCATAGTTTATTACATCTTTCTGTTGTTCAATTGTAATTGGAATTTTTGTTGGAATATATGTTTTTGCTTTTAAGTCTTTATATCCAATTTTATTTCCATATTCATCCGGTAATTCTTTTATTTCAATTGAATAATATTTTCCTGCTTCTGAAATAAGCGATTCGTCTATAAAATAATTTACATAATTGGTGGCATTCACTGATGTCCATGAATCATTATAAACTTCCTGTGATTTAGTTTCAAAATTGTTATATTGATTGCTATCGCAGTACATATTGATTTCTAAATTTTTATGATTTTCATATATGTAAAAAGGTTGACTAAAATATTTAATGTTGAATGGATATTCGGGGAAAGTATTTAGAGATTCACATAGGATTATTTTGGGTGATTTGCCCTCCATTAAAATACCATGCAAAACAATTTGAGATTTATCCATTTCAATTTCCTCTTCGCATGAAAATAGAGATAGGGTCAGAAACAAAATGATGATAAGGGGTGTAAGATTTTTCATTTGATTTTAGATTTGAATTAAAAACTTAAAGAATAACTTAACGAAGGTATGATTCCTAATAATTTTTTGTCATTTATATATCTTCTGCCATATCCAATAGGCCCTAATATTTGAGCGAAATCTTCTCCGTACTCCGATGTATACACATTTTTTCTGTTATAAACATTATAAACTGATAATGACCACTTTCCTTGACCCCACCTATTTTTTCTTTTATAATTTATTGAAATATCTAATCGGTGATAAGAAGGCAATACATATGTATTTTTCTGATTATAAAATATTTTCGTATTGTTCCACGTTTGCATTCGTCCGTAGACATCGTTTGAATATGAATAATAGAAACTGCTTGGTATTGTTGTTTTACTGCCAGTATGGTATAACCAGTTTACACCTATATCCCATTTGTTATTAAAATGATAATTTCCAACAATATTAAAGTAATGCCGGTGATCATAAATAAACGGGAAGCTTTTACCTAAATTAATTTCTTCGAACTTTCTTGTTGTATTACTGTAAGTATAACCAATCCATCCATTAAGCTTACCTTTTGGTTTTTCAATAAGTAACTCTATACCCTTTGCATCGCCAGTTCCAATTTCAATTTTATCTACCCACAAAGGAGAATCAGTAAAATATGAAGCTCCTTCAGAAAAATTTATCAGGTTTTCAAATTGTTTGTAATAAGCATCAATATGTATTCTGTAATTTTTGAATCGTAAAAAGCTAAAACCTAAACTATATTGATCAGATTCTTCGGATGGTGCCTTTTCAACAGCAGGCACTAATAAATCAGAAGCTTGTTTTATTCTGGTAGCACCCAGTAAATGCATATGCTGAGCCATTTTTGTATATGAGGCTTTTAAGATAATATTATTAATAAATTCCCAACTACTGGATACACGAGGTTGAAGGACTGTATTTTCATAACCGCCGGTTTTGTAGTATGATAAATGAACACCGGGTGTGATAGAGAATCTTTTCCATGGTAAAATTTGAAATTCAACATACCCGGCATGTTCGCTGGTTTTGTAGTCGTATTTTGATAATATTGTATCTTTTCGATTTGATTCTCCCATTGAAAAATCGTTTGAATTGGTTGTTTGTTTATTGTCAGAATCTAGATTAATTGCCGAATATTTATAGCCTGCATTTAATTTCAGATAGGGTAAGATCTCATAATTAAGATTTGTCATAGCATAATAACTTACCACTTTGTTGTTTAAACTTGTTTCAAAAAAATAAAATGTAGTATCAATGTGGTTGATAACCATGAAATTAGTATCGCTTTCATAGTTGTTGTATTTATACTGACTAGTTGAAAATTGAACGGATGTGGTTAATTTTTCAGATATTTTTCCTTCCCATTTTAACGATCCAATTAAGTTATTCCAGTTTTGACCTTGAATTACTTTTCTAAAAGAATACGTGTGTTGGTAATACTCCTCAACTCTGTCATGACCTTTAACTTCTTCACCAGTATCATCTCCGTAATAAACAGAAAGTTTTAATTTGTGATTGTCTGACAATTTATGCGTAACATTAAAATTTAAATCCTTAAAATTATAATTGCTTATATTATTGTCGTAGCTGTCTGAAATGACTGAAGGGAGTAGCTCGCCATACAAATAGTAGTATCCGAAGCGTCCGGCAATAGTAAAGCTGGTTTTTTCTTTAACCAGGGGTCCTTCAAGAAACAGTTTTGATGATACTAATCCAAGACTTACTATACCTTTAAATTCTTTCACATCTCCATCTTTCGTTTTAACATCAATTACCGATGAAAGTCTTCCTCCGTATTGAGCTGGAAATCCTCCTTTTATAACATCGGTTGATTCAATAACATCCGAATTAAAAACAGAAAATAATCCAAGCAAATGAAAACAATTATAAATAGGTACATTATCTATTAGAAAAAGATTTTGAAGAGGGCCTCCACCTCGTACATAAACTTCTCCATTTCCTTCTTGTCCCCCTTGTATTCCAGGAATTAACTGAATAGATTTCATAATATCTGGTTCGGCCATTATTACAGGCATAGATTCAATATTTTCATTAGAAATACTTATCTTACCTAATGGATCGGTTCTTTTTATGATTTCATGTTTTTCATTTCCAATTACTACAACTTCATCTAGTTCAATATTAGATTCGAGTTGAACTGAAAAATCTATATTGCGGTCCAAGATTATTAATTGTTCCACTAATTTATTTCCAATATAGGAATAAAGTAGAGTATATATACCTTCTTGAAGAGTTAAACTATAATATCCGTTCTCGTCGCTAACACAACCATAATTGTGTTTTTTATCAGATATTGTTGCCTGAAAAAGGGGCTCGCCGGTTTCTTTATCTTTTATATAACCACTAATAGTGTATTTGCTTAATGTTTTCTTTTTTGTAAGAATTATTTGTTCATCAATAATGTTAAATGTAATTCCTGTTCCTCGCAAAATGTCAGTAATAATATCTTTAACCGTTGAATTAATAAACTCTTTCGTTAATTTTAAATCCTCGGGAATAAATTCTTTAGAAAAAGCAAACGAGTATCCTGATTTTTTCGAAATAATTTTAAATGCTTCAGGTAAAGTATTATTTTTTAAGGATACTGAAATGGTGTCATTTAGTTCTGCTCCTTGAGCTGAATTTATAAATACAGAAATATGTAGTAAGCATATTATTATAATTAAGAAACATATTTCTTTATTTATTTTTAGTCTTCTCGATTTTACCAAGGTAAAATGGTTAGTTTTTTTGTTTAAATGTAATTTTTTCATTTGAGTTTTCTACTTCTAAATCAAAGGTTATTGCAATAACTTTGAGTATTTTATCAACAGGTTGATTTTTAAAATTCGCTGTAAATGGTAGCTCTTTTATGTTATTGTTTTTAAATACAATTTTAATATTAAATGTCCCTTCTAATATTTGTGCAACTTCAACAAGGGGTAAATTTGCAAAATCTAATGTTTGGTTTTTCCATGCTATAAAATTTTCGTTATTGTATTTACTTTTTGTTATTGAAAAATTGTTTTTATTATATTGTATTTTATATCCATTACTAACTTTAATACTTCCTTTTTTCCCTTTAGGAAAAAATTCTACAACTCCTGTTTTAACTGTAAGTGAGAGAAAATCTTTTTCATTATAAGATGAAATATTAAACGATGTTCCTAACACTTTGAAGTTTCCATGTGATGTATGAATAATGAAAGGTTTCTCTTTGTCTTTTTTTACATCAAAAAAGGCTTCCCCAGTTAACCATACTTCTCGCTTTCTTCGATTATAATATTTGGAATATATAAGTTGGCTATTAAAATTTAAATCTACTTTACTGTTATCGGGCAAATCTTTTTCCAAGGCTATTTGGTCCAATGTATATAAAACAAATTTTTCCGGATTTATGAAATTCTTTCCAATAAGTAAAAGTGCAGTAAAACATGCTGCAACAGAAAGTGGAATTAAATATTTCTTTGTAAAACCTATTTTTCTATCTTTCTTCTCAATGGTTTTAGACTTTATAATTCCCCAGGCAAAATTTGTTTCATCAGAATAACAATGCGCAATATTGCCAGTTTCTAACCATGTTTTTTGAATTTGGTTAAAATATTCGGCATTTTCAGTTTCAGATTTCAACCAGTTTTCAAACTCTAGTTTCTGCTGTTCTGACGCTGTATTGCTAAGGATGTCAACTAATATATCCCAATTCACATTATTTGGTTTATTATTATCCATATCATTTATTAATTCTAATACACGGTTGATTTAAGAAGGGCCTATCTTTTTTAAAGATTTTTTTTAAGAATTTCTAAAATGCAGATTAACAGTCCAAAATTAAGGTATGAAAGATCTTCTTTTAAGTGTTTGAGTGCTTTTCCAATTTGATTTTTAATAGTTTTTACTGCCAGATTTAATTCTTCGGCAATTTCTTTATGCGAAAGACCATGCATTCGACTCATTATAAAAACACGTTTACATTGTTCTGGCAATTTATCAATGGATTGGTAAATTTGAATAAGTTTATTATTGGCCTCTTCAAATTCTATCTCATAAGAAGAATCAGAATATTTTTCACTTTCCCTGAATTTACTAATTACATTCTCATGTCTTAAATAGTTTAAACATTGATTTTTAACAGATTGGTATAAAAATGGTGCAGGAGATTGATTTAATAACTTTTCCCTTTTTTCCCAAACATTTACAAAAACTTGTTGAGTTATTTCTTTTGCAATATCTTCATCATGAATAAACTTGCAACAAAAGTCTACTAAAGGTTTATAATATATTCGAAACAGAATTTCGAAAGCTTTTTCATCTGAGCATTTAATTAACTTAAATAAATTATCTTCAGTTATCATTCAATATATATAATTGGTACAAAAATAAACCAGATAGAATATTAAATCCTATCTGGTTAATAAATATTGAAAATAATATATTTACGATCTCATTGTCTCTTCAACTTCTTCAACTGTAATCGGAATACGTTTACCAATAATCTGACAACCAGTTTCAGTTACTAAAATATCATCTTCTAAACGAATACCTCCAAAATCTGAATATTCATTCAAAACCTTATCATAATTAATAAAGCTTGCATTTATTTTCTCAGCTTTCCACTTTTTAACTAAATCTGGAATAAAATAAATACCTGGTTCGTTAGTTAGTACAAAACCTGGCTGCAATCTTCGTCCAAGTCGTAGTCCACGTAATCCAAACTGAGTAGATCTTCTTATTTCCTGATCATAACCCACATAGTCTTCTCCCAGGTTTTCCATATCGTGAACATCAAGTCCCATCATGTGACCTAGGCCATGAGGCATAAACATGGCATGTGCGCCTTCGCGAACAGCATCCTCAGGATTGCCTTTCATTAGTCCTAGCTCAGTTAAACCTTTTGCAAGAACCTTGGCAACTTCCAAATGTACACTTTGATAAGTAACACCAGGTTTTGTTAACGAAATACCATGGTTAATACCATTTAAAACAATATTATAAATGTCTTTTTGTTTTTGAGAAAATTTTCCTCCGACAGGGCAAGTTCTTGTATTGTCACTGGCATAATGCATATTGGTTTCAGCTCCAGTATCGGTTAATAATAATCGACCTGTTTCAAGAATGTTTCCATGATAATGATTATGCAATGTTTCTCCGTTTTGTGAAAGAATAATTGGGAACGAAAGCGAAGCTCCATAAGCAAGTGATATTCCTTCTAATGTTCCTGCAATTTCTTGTTCAATAACTCCTGGTTTGGCCATTTTCATTGAGGTAACATGCATTTTATAACCAACTGCAGCAGCTTTAATTAATTCTTCAATTTCAAATTTGTCTTTTATTGAACGTAATTCAACAACTGCTTTAATCAAATCAACTGAAACATAATTTTCAGCTTCCGTGTGGCCAATCTCTAAAAGATTACTAAATTGGATAACTGTATCTCCACGGTAAAAAGGTAATACATGAATTATACGTTCCTGGTTATTTGCATTGCGCAGGTAATTACCCAAATGATTGAATGGCTCTGTATTTTCAACCCCAACCTGTATAGCAAGGTCTTTAATGGTTGGTTGTTTTCCCATCCAAATAATATCGTCAATGGTAAAATCATTACCAAATAAGTATTCTTTACCTGTTTCAAAATCAATTAATCCACCTAGATTTGGCAAATCCAATCCAAAAAAGTAAAGGAATGAACTATCCTGACGAAAATGATAGGTGTTATCTGGATAATTAAATGAAGCTTCTTTATTTCCTAGAAATAATGCGATACCGCCTTTCATTTTGTTTTTTAAGCGGTTACGACGATCAATATAAACATCTTTTCTAAACATATTGTAAGTGATTTAATGAATTATCAATTATTATTGAAACTCTAAATTACAATCCATTTTCCAAAAAACAAAGGACATTAATTTTATTTAACAAAAAACAAAAACTGTCTTGTTTGACAATTTTAAAATAAGAATAATTTGATTACATAATAATGCTTTTTCTTGGTGATTATGTTGAAATCCTTTTAAAATAACACGTTTGTGGGTTATGAACAATAACTAGTTTATTATCAAGACTCTTTTTTTATAAAATTAATTGCGAATAGACTTGTAATTTTATATTATTTTAATATATTCGCACTTTATGAACATCTTATTAACAAACTTAAGATTGTACCATATGCCTTACCGAAGATTACCCAACACCGACAGCTCCCGCCTTAAAGCAATTAAAACAGCCTATAAGAAAGGGAAAGAAATTAATCCTATGGATCTTGCATTTAAGCAAAGTACTTTTCAGCGTGTTCAATCTTTTTTACCTAAATGGGAAAAGGTAATTACTGAGCATAAAACAACTTATGATATTCAGGTTAAGAATAATAAAGAGTATTTGAAGAAATTTAAAAAAGCAAAACTATATATCTCGCATTTTATTCAGGTTGTTAATATGGCTATTGTTCGTGGAGAATTACAACCTTCGGTTCGTGGTTTTTATGGTTTGGATGAGGATTTTACACGTTTACCAATACTAAATACTGAGTCTGATGTTATCGACTGGGGTAAAAAAATCATCGATGGTGAAATGAATCGTAAAATGCAGGGTTTAACACCTATTACTAATCCTACAATTGCTGTTGTGAGGGTACATTACGATCATTTTGTTGAAGCATACAAATTTCAAAAAATGCTTCAGAAGAATCATGGAAGAGCACTAACAAACCTTTCTGAGCTTAGAGCCGATGCTGATGATATTATTCTAAATGTTTGGAACGATGTAGAAGATTTTTACAGAGATCAACCCGAAGATATTAAACGCGAGAAAGCACAAGACTATGGTTTGGTTTATGTTTTTCGTAAAAACGAAATTGGCCGTATTAGTCTATTTCGAAATGCAGATCTGAGAATAAATTAATCTCAATATTATTATTAACCGGACAATTCTCCGGTTATTTTTTTATTCTTTTTATAAAAGCCCCATAAGAGGTACGATACAATAAATACACTTACCAGCAAAAATAAATAAGTGCCTTCTGAAACGCCGAAGTTATCAATCTGCTCCGACATTTTATCAGAGAAAAAATAGTATAATATTACTGCAGTTGTATTGTTTACAAAATGAGCTGTAATTGGAACCCAAATAGAACCACTCCAGTAAAACAGGTATCCGAACAATACGCCAAGAATAAATCGTGGTAAAAAACCATAAAACTGCATGTGCATTCCGCTGAATAATAATGCTGCGATCATTATTCCCCAATGAATATTCTTGGTCCATTCGGTAAAAATTCGCTGCAAAATACCTCTGAAAATAAGTTCTTCACCAATAGCTGGCAAAACACCAATCATAAAAATGGTAAACAGTAATGATCCAATAGAATCCATCTTTAAGAAGGCTTCGGTAATTTCTTGCGCTGCAAGCTCTTTTTCTTTCATCCATAACTCAACCTGCCTTAAAAAATCAGGAAATTGCATATCGGAATTTAACTTGGCCAAAAAATTAATTAAAGGCAACGAACAAAGCATTATGACTGCAACAATAAATAGATATCTGAAATTAATATCCTTATTGAATGCTAAATAGGATAAACTGCTGTTATCGAATATATAAGCAATAATAAATGCAGGAATTATAAATAAACCAATAGATTGAAGCGTTTGAAGATATTTTAAAAAAACCAGGTTTTCAGGTTTGGTCAAATCTGTTAATGCATCCTGAATTTCAAAAATAGTAATGTGAAAAACCGGAATGGCAATAATAATTCCAAGTATAATAACAATTAGAAAGCTTAAAAAAATTATAAATAATGAATAGATAAGCTTAGAAAATGGATGAGCATTGCCAAATGAATTTCGCATAAAGATAAATTTTAATACTTTTGCCTCCAAATGTAGCACAAATTTACGATCTGGTGAAAATAGGCAATATTGATTTAGGCGAGAAACCACTTTTTCTGGCACCTATGGAGGATGTTACTGATCCTTCGTTTCGATACTTATGTAAACATTTCGGAGCCGATGTGGTTTATACTGAGTTTGTTGCATCTGAAGGATTGATCAGGGATTGCAAAAAGAGCTTTAAGAAATTGGAGTTATTCGAATTCGAGCGTCCGGCTGCTATTCAGTTGTATGGTCATCAGGTAGATTCAATGGTTGAGGCGGCTAAAATGGCAGAAGAAGTAAAACCTGATTTTATTGATCTGAATTTTGGCTGTCCGGTAAAGAAAATTGCTACACGTGGTGCTGGAGCTGGAATGCTCCGTAATATACCACTTATGCTCGAAATGACTGAAGCCATTGTTAATGGTGTAAAAACTCCAGTAACCGTAAAAACCAGACTTGGTTGGGATAATGATAGCAAAATAATTGTTGATCTTGCCGAAAGATTGCAAGATACTGGTATTCATGCATTGGCTATTCATGGCCGAACCCGCGAGCAGATGTACAAAGGCGAAGCCGATTGGACTTTAATAGGAGAAGTTAAGAACAATCCCAGAATGAAAATTCCAATTATTGGCAATGGTGATATTAATGGACCTGAAACAGCGAAAAATGCATTCGATAAATTTGGTGTAGATGCTATTATGGTTGGACGGGCTACAGTTGGCCGACCATGGATATTTAAAGAAATAAAGGATTATTTGCAAACCGGACAGATCATGAAGCCTTTAACGATTAAGGAAAAAGTTGAACTGGCCAAGCTGCATCTTCAAAAATCAATTGAGTGGAAAGGTGATCCTCGAGGTATCCTTGAAATTCGTAGACATTTATCCAATTATTTTAAGGGATTACCTAATTTTAAAGAAACACGAATTAAACTAGTTACTCTCCTTGATGCAGATGAGATTCTTAAAACACTAAATGAAATTGCCGAACGGTACGGTGATATTGATGATTCGCAGCAGGCAAACGACTATTCGTATTTTAGGTATTAATTAAAAAAAAGGTTCTCTTACTTATTCTACATATAAATTGATTATGAGAAAAATTGCATTATTTATTTTTGGACTGTGCTTTTCAACTGCATTAATAAGTCAAACAAGAAAAGAAGTTTGGATTAAGGATATTGAATATCTAAAAACAGAACTTGCAATTCAACACAAGAATTTATTCTTTTCAGAAAGCAGGGAGTATTTTAATCATCAGTTGGATTCAATAATAAAATTGATTGATAAAAAAGACGACACTGAACTTGCAATTGCTTTGCAAATAGTTGTTGCCAAAATGGGTGATGATCATACTTCCGTTGATTACTATAAAAAAGTTATTGAAAAAGGTCGTTTACCTCTATTTACCTATTGGTTTACTGATGGTTTTTTGGTTACAACAACAACAGCAGATTATCAAAAAATTCTGGGTTTTAAACTTACAGCAATAAATGGACTGTCTATTGATTCTGTTGTTTACAAAACATCTGCTTTGCTAACCCAAACAAATGAGGCAATTATAAAGTATCGCATACCAGGTGTAATTAACCTGATGGGCGTTCTGGAATATTTTGAAATTGCCGATTCGGATTCAGTATTTTGCTCTTTTGAAAATAATTCAGGCAATACTATGGATATGTGGATTAAGCCTATTGATGGTAATAATAAAAACAAAGACTTTGCACAATTAAAATCAGAAAAAGTTCCCTTGGGCTGGCTGGATCAAAAATCCTTTTTTTGGAGTAAAATACTGGACGATGGAAAAACACTATATGTTCAATATAATCAATGCAGAAGCAAAGAATCAGAATTAAAATATGGGAATAAAAAGGTTGCCAAAGAATTGCCCTCATTTGATAAGTTTAAAAAAGAATTGCTTAAGCAGATTACACAACCTGAAATTGAGCGATTGGTTTTTGATATGCGATTTAATTCGGGAGGATCATCCCCTCAAGGCACAGAATTGATTAATGAGCTAGCTCAGATTGAAAAAATTAACCGAAAAGGAAAACTTTTTGTATTGGTTGGCCGAAGAACTTTTTCATCGGCAATAATTAATACAATGGATTTTAAAGAGAAAACAAATGCAATTATTGTTGGTGAACAAACAAGCGGGAAACCTAATCACTTTGGCGAAGTCAGGTATTTTGCTTTACCAAATTCAGGAATTCGAGTTTATTATTCAACGAAGTATTTTAAGAGGAATGAATTAGATGAAAATACAATTTTTCCTAACCATGTAATTGAAATGTCTTCCGATGATTATTTGAAAGGAATTGATCTTGTTATTGATTGGACGCTAAACTTTAATTAAGACAATTTTACATCAACAGTTCAACCCAGATCATATTTCCTCGATAAAATACAATAGTCTTTTCAACTAATTATAATAGTGATTATTTCCTGATAATTAAATAAAAAATACCGGAGTCTGATCATTGAAAACGTTAAGTGTCATAAAATTTGAATTTTATGATTTCCATGTGAATGAAATTTATTATTTTTAAGAAGATATTAAATCCTATTTTCAGATGAGGACCTTTTTAAAAATTGAATTGCTTTTATCCTTCCTCTTTTCCTCATTATTTCTTTATAGTGGAAATGGCAAGCCTTTAATTATAAACTATACAAAAGAAATTTATGGTGCAGATAATCAAAACTGGTCACTTTCGAGCGACATAAATGGTATAATGTATATTGCAAATAATAAAGGATTATTAGAATTTGATGGTTCTAATTGGCTTTTAAATAAAATGCCAGAAGGAGAAGGTATTCGGTCAGTACTTGTTGAAAATCCAACCAGAGTTTATATTGGAGCATATGAAGAATTTGGGTATTGGGAGAAAAATGAAAAAGGTGAAAAAAGATATGTGTCGCTAAGTAAATCAATACCTAAGGTTAATATACATAATGATGAAATATGGAGGATTGATTCATTAAATGGGAATATTTATTTCCAGTCTTTTTCAACAATATTTAAATATGATGGGCATGAAATAAGTATTATTAATCCTGAGTCTTCAATTGTTTTGTTATTAAAAGCAAGAGCCCGATTGTTTATTCACCTTATTGGGAAGGGTTTGCATGAGTTAATAAATGATAAATTAGTTTTATTGACAGGAAGTGAGTTTTTAGCGAATGATGAGGTCAAGTTTGTTCTTCCTTACAAGGGAAATGAGTTCCTAATAGGTACCAGTGAAAACGGGATTTTGATATACAATAACCAAGGTTTTTCAAAATGGGATGTACCTATAGCAAATCTAATTATCGATTCAAAAATAAATAATGGAATTTTTCTTAATAAAAACTATGTTATAGGAACAATAACAAATGGGATTTTTATAATTGATGAAAATGGAGAACTAAAGCACCATTTTAATACTTCTAATTTCCTGCAGAATAATACGGTTTTAGCCTTGTATGCAAACAAATACGGAAACTTATGGGTTGCATTAGATAGAGGTATTGATTATATCGATTTTAATGGCCAATTGGATTTTTATGTTGATCCTTTTTACACTATAGGGTCAGTGTATACCGGAGTATTGGACGAAAAAAACCTCTGGATAGGAACAAATAAAGGATTATACAAGTATTCAATTAATAAAACAGATAATACATTTGCTGATCCAGAATTGATTGACGGTACCCAAGGACAGGTTTGGAGCTTAGATATTATAGATAATCAGCTTATTTGTGGTCATACAAGTGGTACATTTTCTATAAAAGAAGGTAGTGTTTTAAGAATTAGCAGTATTAATGGGGGCTATGATATTAAAAGAATGACTCTCAATAATGAAAACATATTGGTTCAAAGTACATATAGTTCATTGGTTATATACAAGAAGAATGGAAAAAATAACGAATGGGAATTTTCCAATATTGTTGGTGGATTTATAGAACCTATTCCAAATATAGAAATCGACCATCTTGGGAATATATGGGCCTCGCATCTCAAAAGAGGTATTTTTAAAATACAATTAAATAACACCTTAGATTCTATAAAAAGCATTAAATATTTTAGTAAAAACGAAGGATTTAGCAATGAAAAAGAAGTTTTGGTTGGCAAAATAGTTAATAGAATAGTTTTTGTAAATGGAGGATCAATATATACATACGATGATTTAAATGACACGATTCTTCTATATGATCTGGTAAATAGTCAACTTAGAGAAAAAAATGAAATAAAGAAACTAATAGAAGCAAAAGAAAATCAATTTTGGATTATTGAAGATCAATGCCTTTCGTTGCATAAGAAAGAGAATGAAACTATTGATCAGATATTTAGCTATGATCTATCACGGCAAGGATTATATTTTCCAAGTGATTATCAACAAATTGTCCCTTTGGAAAACAGGACTCATTTAATATGTCTTGATAATGGTTTTGCCATTTACAATCAATCCAAAGATATAGATTCAGTTTCTTTTCCGAAACTTACAATGAGGAACGTTACAATATCTAAATCAAATGGAGATTCAAAACAACTTTATCTAAGTGCAACAGATGAAAAAAATGCATTCCCATTTTATTACAGGAATATTCAATTTACTTTTTCAAGTTCTGAATTAACAGTTAAACCCGTATATCGATTTATTTTGAAAGGTCTTTATAATGATTATAGCTCTTGGGCTAATGAATCTGTTGTGGATTATAAAAGATTGCCTTACGGTAAATATGAGTTTATTGTTCAATCAAAAACTATTGAAGGGCAATTGCTGCAACCATTAGTTTATTCATTTGAAATTTTACCTCCCTTTTATGCAACCAAATTGGCATTTGTTTTTTATGGTTTGTCTTTCGCAGGTCTAATTGTGTTGAGTTTTATAATATTTAAAAAACGATTAGAAAAAATTCGAAAAAGAGAAAGAGAAAAGAGAGAAACAGCAATTTTAAAAGGTAAACAGGAATTTATGGATTTAAAAAATAGAAGTCTGCAAACAGAACTTTACTATAAAAATGTTCAATTAGCTAACCATGCACTAGCTATTGGTACAAAAAATGATTTGCTAATTAAATTAAAGAATAATATAAAAAGTCAATTAATTCAATCAAACAATAATGTACCAGCAGCATTCCTAATTAAGCAGATAAGCTTGCTTGATCGATATATTTCAGATGAAAATGAATGGAAAACGTTCGAAAATTATTTCGATCAGATTCACCAGGGATTCTTTAAACGATTGATTGAGCAATACCCGGATCTTACTCAGGGAGATCTTAAACTATGTGCTTATCTGCGACTTAACTTATCATCAAAAGAAATATCTCCACTTTTAAATATCTCCTTTCGGGGAGTTGAAGCAAGAAGATATAGGCTTAGAAAACGACTAAATTTTGAACATGATAAAAACCTGGTCGAATTTCTTATCAAATTCTAATTCTTATTATCAAAAAAACACAAAGTAATCTCTGTGTTTTTAACAACCTGATAATTAGGTGTATAAAATTTAGTTTTTGCCTTTTGTCGTAGTATTGTTGTAGTAAAAAAATGTACCTTAAATACTACTACAGTAGTTATGTTGTACCCTCTTTTTTTGACAATTTAGTAAATCTTAGTTACTTACATTTAATTCTTTTGTTTAACCAAAGCAAAAAAAAGCTATTAAAAAACTGGAACATATAAAAAACAGATTTTAAATTCTTTGTCCGAGTAGTTCTGCGATAGTAATATATTAATAACTAAAAAGCTCAAAATGGAATTAAAGATTAAAAAGCTAATTAAATCCACAAAGTTTTTATTACTTGTATCTCTTCTTTTTGTTTTTAGCAATTCTTTTGCACAAGTAAGATTAATAACCGGAAAGGTAATAGATGCAACTGATAAATCTCCTTTACCTGGAGTTAATATTATAGTAAAAGGTACTACTATAGGTGTAAGTACTAATATGGATGGAGAATATAGTATTAATACTCCTGGCGATGAAATAATCCTGGTTTTTTCTTTTGTTGGATACGAGACACAAGAATTCCCTGTTAATAATATTACAAGCCTTGATGTTGAATTGAAAATGCAGGCAACTGCTTTAGACGAATTAGTTATAATTGGTTATGGGTCTGTAAAAAAGAGTGATCTTACAGGATCAATAAGTTCTGTAAAAGGCAAGGACTTGACAAAAACTACGTCATCTTCTCTTGAGCAATCGTTACAGGGAAAAGTAGCGGGACTTCAGGTTTCAAGTCCCTCTGGTGCGCCTGGAAGCTCGCCGGTACTGAGGGTGCGTGGTGTCGGGACGCTTAATAATTCCTCTCCAATTTTTGTTGTAGATGGACTTATTTTGGATGATATAAGTTTCCTAAATAGTGCTGATATTGAATCAGTACAAGTGCTTAAAGATGCCTCAGCTACTGCTATTTATGGATCAAGGGGTGCAAATGGAGTTGTTATAATTACATCAAAATCAGGGAAATCTCAAAAAGGAAATATCGTTAATTTTTCATCTGAATATGGTTATCAATATTTACAGAAGAAAATTGATCTTCTTGATGGTGTTTCTTTCGCTAAGGTAGTAAATGAAATTAATCCGGGAACATTTAACAATCTTAATAAAGTTCCTAATACAGACTGGCAAGATGAGATTTTTAATAAATTCACGCCCATTTCAACCTCCCAATTATCTTTTGCAGGATCTACAGATGAAAAATACAGTTATTATTTAGGTATTGGATATTTTGATCAGGAAGGAATAATATCCAAATCATCATACAATAGAACATCCATTAAGCTGAATCACACATATAATCTTTCTGATAATATAACGATAGGAAACAATCTCTCAATTACTTCTGAGAATAAAGAAAATGCAGCTAACATTATTGCTCAAGCATATAGAGCCTGGCCAAGTTCTGTTCCAAAAAATGATGATGGTTCATTTGCGGAGGTATATGGTGCAGGAAATCCGTTAGCTTCAATAGAATACAATAATTCCGAAATGAAAAAGTATAGAGCTGTTGGAAACTTTTTCGGAGAAATTAATTTTCTAAAACATTTTGTTTTTAAATCAAGTTATGGAATTGATATTAGCAATGAAAAAACAAAATCATTTGTACCTACATTTTATGTTTCGCCTACTCAACAAAATGTTACAAGCGACCTGTCTGTAAATACAAAAGATTTTAATATCTGGTTATGGGAAAACACCTTAAATTTTAATTATGATATAAATAAACATTCACTGAATGTTTTAGGTGGTTATACAATGCAAAAAGTGACCGAAGAAAGCCTTGGTGGGGGCGTTGAAAATCTATTAGGAGACGATCCATCACTTTGGTATCTTGATACAGGAGAAACAGATTCAGAAACAAATAGTAATTCTGGATCTATTTATTCTATGTTATCTTACTTGTTTCGAGTGAATTATTCTTACGAGAGCAAATATTTGTTAACTGTTTCTATTCGAGCAGATGGTTCTTCTAAGTTTAGCAAAGAAAATCGATATGGTTACTTTCCTTCATTTGCTTTGGGATGGAATATTGCAGAGGAGAAATTCTTTCCCAAAGATGGGATTTTTGGAAAAGTAAAATTAAGAGGTAGTTGGGGTAAAATAGGAAATGAGAAAATTCCACAAAACGAACGTTTTTCATTAATCGCGAATGGACAAAATGCAGTTTTTGGAACAGATGAATTATTATATCCCGGAGCTTCATTAGGGAATACAGCAAATCCAAATCTTCGATGGGAAACAACTACCCAAACAGATATTGGAATAGAAATGGGCTTGTGGAATAACAAATTGATTGCAGAGTTTGATGTATTTGATAGAAGAACTGAAGATATCCTGGTACAAGTTTCTACACCAGGCTATTTTGGAAATGGAGCATTTGTAAAAATTTATACCAATGCGGCTGAGGTAAGAAACCAGGGTATTGAATTTAATCTTGGATTAAATAGTAATATAGGACCCATTAGTGCATATTTCAATTTTAATGGTTCATTCATTCGAAACGAGGTATTATCATTGGCTTCATCTACAGGAAACGATTCATTCATTATCGGTGGAAGTCTTGGTAATGGTCAAAATGTTACTCGTACTGAGGTAGGAGAACCTATTGGTTCATTCTATGGTTATCAGGTTGTTGGGGTAATACAAAATCAGGATGATTTAGATAATTCTGCAATTATTCCGGGACAAACAATAGGCGATTTAAAATTTAAGGATATTTATAAAGATGGTGTTATAGATGAGCTTGACAGAACATATATTGGGTCTCCTATTCCGGATTTTATTTTTGGATTTAATACTACTCTAAATTATAAAAAGCTTTCTTTATCAATAGATATTACTGGTCAAACCGGAAACGAAATTTATAACGGTAAGAATGCCGTTAGACCGGATCTTTATAATTTTGAATCCAGAGTTGAAGACCGATGGTCGGGAGATGGAACTTCAAACAGCGAACCTCGTGCAACTGCGAGTGGTGCTAATTATAGTGTTTCAAGTTACTTTATTGAAGATGGATCATTTTTAAGAATAAGAAATGTTACTCTTCAGTATTCATTTAAGGCTGATGCATTTAAAAAAATCGGCTTAACTAGCTTAAATGTGTACCTTAAAGGTACAAACCTATACACATTTTCTAGCTTTTCTGGATATTCACCCGAAATTGGAAGCTCCGATGTTCTTTCATCGGGGATAGATTTAGGAATTTATCCGGCTACAGCTATTTTTTCTTTTGGAATTGTGAGTGCATTTTAAAACCGGAATTAAAGGTTGAACATAAAACAGATCATTAAAAAAACACCAGAATATGGAAACTAAGCAGAAAAGAATTGGCTATAGAAAATTGAGGTTATCTTTTTTCCTGATTTTTATTTTAATGTTTGGTTGTACTCAAGATTTTCTTGATGTAAAACCACAAGGAAGTCTAACCGAAGTTCTTTTTTTAACCAATGCAGATGATGCACTAATGGCAACAAATGCAATTTACAGTTCGATGCGCGAATGGAATTTCTCTACAGGAGGATACCCCATATTAGATATCATGTCAGATGATGCTGTTAAGGGAAGTAATCCAGGAGATGGTGCAGGTTTAAATCTTTTCGATAATTTTCAATTTACACCATCTGTAGGTGATATCGATCGATGGTATTCTGCTCTTTACAAGTCGATTCGAAGAACAAATATAGTTATTGAAAAAGTACCCGGCATAAGTATGGACGATATTTTAAAAAGCAGGTATATTGCCGAAGCCAGATTCTTCAGAGCCCTATATTATTTCCAATTGGTAAAAGCATTTGGGGATGTTATTAAAGTAACTTCATTGAATCCTCCAAGTGACTTAAAAAGAACCAGTAAAGATGAAATTTATGAAGATTTAATTATTCCAGATTTACTATATGCAATTGAAAACTTGCCAGAGAAGGATGCTTACGCTTCGAAAGATGTGGGCCGGGCAACAAAGGGAGCTGCCTATACAGTGCTGGCTGATGTTTATCTTTTTAATAATGATTTTATCAATGCAGAATTATATGCTTTAGAAGTAATTCAATCACTAAAATATGATCTTGAAACAGACTTTTCAACTGTTTTTTCTCTAGAGGGAGAACATGGAATAGAATCAGTATTGGAAATTGGTGCATTACCCGAGGAAAATCCAACATTGGGAGGCAATCAGTTTGCAAATACTCAGGGAGTTAGAGGTGTTCCTAACCGTGGATGGGGGTTTAACAGGCCTTCTATTGATCTAATAAATTCTTTTGAAACCAATGATTCTAGAAAAGATGCAACAATCATTTTTTTAGGAGAAGTGCTGGATGGTATTACCATTCTTGGAGATGTATCTACACCAGATACAACATTTACAGATGCATCCAATACTGTGGTTAAAGAAATTGAAACCTACAACCAAAAAGTTTGGGTCCCCGGATCAACAACTGTTGAAGAGTGGGGCTATAATTTACGAGTATATCGTTATGCAGAAGTTTTACTTATTGCCGCAGAAGCATTAAACGAAAATGGAAAAACAGCCCCAGCTTTAACATATTTGAATTTAGTCAGAGATAGAGCTGGTTTAGAAGACTTTGAAAACACTGATAAAAATTTAATTAGGGAACAAATCTGGAAGGATCGCCGATCCGAGCTAGCCATGGAAAGCAAGCGATTCTTTGATCTGGTTCGACAAGAACGTGCAAGCGAAGTATTGGGTGATTTGGGCTTTATAGCCAATAAGCACAACCTTCTGCCAATACCTCAAAACGAAATCGATCTTTCAAAAGGCTTATTAAGTCAAAATCCAAATTGGTAATCTAAGTTAACATACATATTAAATTAATTATTAATCTCTAAATCTTTTTATTATGAAAAAAATTAGTCGTATTATTTTTATGTTATTAATCATTTTCGTACCATTTACGGGATGTGATGATGATGAAGAGGATATTAAGGATTTGACTCTTGTGTCTCTAACATGTGGGAATGTGGACCTTTATGGTGCAACATCAGCCACAGATGTTCCTGTTGATCAAACCATTGTAGCAGTATTTTCAACAAATATTGATGAAGCAACAGTTGCAACTGCAGTTAGTATTTTGAAAGGAGAAACTGATGTGCCTTTTACAACCGTTGTTGATGGTAAAACATTAACAATTACAGTAACGGGTGGTTTAATTACTGGTACTCGTTATACAGTTAATATAAGTGCTGGGTTGGAATCTACTCAGGGAGCTGTTTTAGGAGCAATTTCTGCTTCCTTTACTACAATTGGTATTGGAATCGATACACCTCCAAAAGCAAGTAATCAGGTGCTTTATTTGCAATTTAACAATAGTATTGTTGATGTTATTGGTAGTCACACGAATCCTTTTACACAAGTTGCTTATACAACCGATCGTTTTGGAACAGCAAATGGTGCTGCCAATTTCAGAGGTGCAACTGCCGCAGGAAATGGTGATTTAGTAGAAATTGCTGGTAGTAATCTTATAAATCCAAGTATGACTTTTAGCGTTTGGTTTAAAGTTAATTCTGCTGATTATGCCAATGGAGGTCACCCAATGTTTGGTCTTGCTACCGAAAGAGGATACTTTATGGAACTTGGCGGAACCTTAGCATGGTGTAAATTTGCAACATCTCATAAAATTGATCCCGATCCAAATAGCCATTACTTCGGAACTGCATGGACAGATCCTAACGGTGATGGAAATGTTGGAGGTCAAACATTGTATGATTATGCTGGAAGTCTTGCAACAATTATGGGAGATAAATGGACATTATTAACAATGACATTCGATGCTGCTACTTCAATTAAAACAATCTATTTTGATGGAGTAAAAATTATGCAGGTTGATCTTGATCTTGATGCAACTGAATGGTATCTGGCAGATATGGAAATAGCTGATCAAGCTGATGGAACAGGTGCTGCAATAACCGGTATTGAGGAAGTATTAGCATTGGGATATATGTGTAGCAGAGGCAATACTGCAACAGGTTGGAGTATTTATTCGACTGCAGATAATACATTTAAAGGTGCACTCGATGATCTTCGAATATTTAATGTAGCTCTTACTGAGAGTGAAGTGTTAGCTTTATATAACTCAGAAAATTAATGGTTTAATGGTAGATTAAAGAATGAGTAAGAATTAATCATTTTGATTAATTCTTACTTTTCTAATCAATTTTTTAATAGAGTTTCAAAAAATTTGAAAATTCTAACTTGACTTGAATTCTGAAAATGAACTAATAATATCAAATTTTCAATTTGTATTTTAATAAACGTTAAACTCTTTAAGATGAAATTATTAATTAAACAGTTCATTTATGTTTTTGCAAGTCTACTATTTATTTTAAGTTGTAGTGAGGACGATGAAATTCCACCTGAACTAAAATTAGTTTCTCTAATGTCAGGCGAAACAATAATCTATACAAACGCTACCAATATAAACATTCCTATTAATGGGAAATTTACCGCTGAATTTAATTTAGCGCTGGACACCATCGGATTAAAACAGTTTTTTTTTTTAACAGATGAAAATGATGATACATTGTTCTTCACTATTTCCTGTTCATCTGATCGAAAAACTGTTTCATTATCTACCACCGATTCATTAGCTCCCAATTCAAATTACAAGTTCATATTTTTAGATGAAATTCAAGCTTTGTCCGGAGATAACCTTGACAAGCTAAGTATTCTATTCACAACTAAAAACGCCTCATTCTCGATAACCAATGGCCTTGTTGGAGATATTAGTCTGTTAAATAATAGCATACTTAAAAACATACCTTTATCACCTGTTTTTCAAATTGATTTCAGCCGACCTCTAAATACTGAGTCGGTAACATCCAATAATATTCGGTTGTTTAGCACAGAAGGAAGTGCCAGTATTGGTTTTACTTTTCAAAATGAAAATAAAACACTTATAATCAATGCAAACGAAAACTTATCCCATCTTTCAAAATATACATTGTCTCTCAGTACCGACATATTTGGTGTGAATGGAGAACAATTCACGGGGTTTTCTAAGAGTTTTTATACCCAATTGGATTCTACATATAAATTCCCCACTTTAACTGATGATGAATTATTGACATTAATTCAGCGTCAAACCTTCAAATATTTTTGGGATTTTGGGCATCCTGTAAGTGGTATGACAAGAGAAAGAAATACTTCTGGTGATGTTGTTGCGACTGGTGGCTCAGGATTTGGAATTATGGCAATAATCGTTGGAGTTGAAAGAGGATTTATTTCCAGAGCAGAAGGACTGGAAAGATTAGAAACCATTATTACTTTTCTGAGCAATGCGGATCGATTTCATGGTGCATGGCCACATTGGTTAAATGGATCGACAGGGAATGTAATTCCATTTAGTTCCAGTGATAATGGTGGGGATCTCGTAGAAACATCCTATATGGCGCAAGGATTAATATCTGTTCGACAGTATCTGAATGCTGCAGATGGCTATGAAAATGCACTTATTAACAACATAAATTCACTTCTCAACACGATTGAATGGAGCTGGTATACAAAAGGAGACGAAGATGTGCTTTATTGGCATTGGTCACCCACTGTGGACTGGAGTTTAAACATGCAAATTAAAGGTTATAATGAAGCACTGATAACCTATTTTATGGCGGCAACATCTTCTGCATATCCTGTTGATTCATCGGTTTATCATAACGGATGGGCTGGCTCAAGCTATTTTATTAACGGGAGGTCCTTTTTTGGAATAACTCTTCCTCTCGGTTATGATTATGGAGGACCATTATTCTTTGCACATTATTCATTCGTAGGATTAGATCCAAGAAATCTAAATGATATGTATGCAAATTATTGGCAACAAAATACAAATCACACGCTTATAAACAGGGCATATTGTCAGGCAAATCCAAAAAACTATATTGCATATGGAGGAGGTTGTTGGGGATTAACAGCAAGTGATAATCAATCTGGCTACAATGCCCATTCTCCAACAAATGACTTGGGTGTTATAACACCAACAGCAGCAATTTCATCAATCCCTTATACTCCAACAGAATCTATGGAGGCTATTCATTATTTTTATTATTTGGTTGGAGATCGGCTCTGGGGCGAATATGGCTTCTACGATGCTTTTAATGTTAATGAAAGCTGGTGGGCCAGCTCTTATCTGGCTATTGATCAGGGCCCGATTATTTTGATGATAGAGAATTACAGAACCGGATTGTTATGGGATTTATTTATGTCGGCTCCGGAGGTGCAGCAAGCAATGGATAAACTTAGTTTTATAAATTAAATCTTGGTAGCTTATTATGTAAATTATTATTTTTTAGAATTATAAATCTTAAAATCTTTTGATAATTAAAAAGGAACAAAAGATAAGATAAAAGGAAGTTTAGATCATATAAAAACCATAGTTCAAATGAAAAAAGGCAGCGTTTTATTTATATTAATTTTGATTTTTTATTCATGTAACCAGCCACAACAGATTGAATTTAAATCGCATGGAAAGGTTGATTATTCGATTACAAGGGATGATGAGGTTTTACTTGATTCAATTCAGCGTAAAACATTTCTTTATTTTTTAAACGAACATCACCCTGAATGGGGCATTGTAAAAGACCGTGCTTCTCTGTGGGCTCCTTCAAGCAGTGCATCAACCGGTTTTGGAATTCCTTCCTTTGCAATTGGAGTCGAAAGAAATTGGATTACCAGAGAACAGGCAGCGCAGATCACTCTTAATATGCTTAATTTTTACTTGAATTCTGTTCAAAGTACTGATACAAATGCAACCGGTTATAAGGGATTTTATTATCACTTTGTTAGAATGAGTTCCGGTACACGTGAATGGGATTGCGAACTTTCTTCTATCGATTCAGGAATACTGATGATGGGAATTATCTTTGCCCGTAACTATTACAATTTGCAAAATGAAGTGGAAAAGCAAATCCGGTCTGTATCGGAAATACTACTTGGAAGAATTGACTGGAGCTTTATGAAAATGGGACCATCAGGCAAATTTGGCAACTCGCTGTCTATGGGATGGTATCCCGAAAAAGGTCTTCACGATATGGGCTGGATAGGTTACAATGAAGCACTGTTTTTGTATATTCTGGCTGCCGGTCTGGATATGAAAGATGTTGAAGAAAGTTACGATGCATGGCTAAAAACCTATTTGTGGGAAAGTACATACGAGGAATTTTCGCATGTTGCATTTCCTCCTTTATTTGGTCATCAGTTTTCGCATGCATTTATTGACTTTAGGGGATTGGCAGATTCCTATATGAAGAAAAAAGGAATTGATTATTTCGAAAATTCTCGTCGGGCAACATATGTTCAGCGTCAATATGCAATAGACAATCCACATGCATGGGTTGGATATGATTCGCTCTGTTGGGGAATTACTGCAAGCGATGGCCCAACAACAAAATACAATTTCGACGACAAAGAGTTTAGAGGCTATGCGGGAAGAGGAGCCAGTGGACCTCATTATAATTATTTCGATGATGGAACAATAGCTCCCTATGCTTCGCTTTCATCATTGCCATTTGCTCCTGAAATAGTTTTGCCTACTATTAAATCAATATTAGAGAAACAAGGAGGAAAAGTTTGGGGCAAATATGGATTTTATGATGCATTCAATCCTACAGCAAATTGGGTTAATGATGATTTTATCGGTATTGCTCAAGGTCCCATGCTGATTATGATTGAAAACTTCAGAACAGGACTTGTATGGAATTACGTGATGAAAGATCCTATTATTCAGAAAGGACTTAACAGACTAGAGTTTAGTTACATTAAATAAATTTTTTGAGAGAAGTACTATTAGTTAACATTTTATATAAAATCTGAAGTAATGAATCGTCTTTTTTTAAAGATAATTTTACTATTTACCTTTTTGTTTCATATTAATGTAGTTGCTTTTGCACAGGCTATATTACTTGATGATTTTGAAAACAAAGAGGGCTGGGATTTTATTAAGTCTGATGGTGTTAATCTTAAATTATCGAACGAAAAAGGATTAACAGGAAATGCCATTCGTTTTGACTATGATTTTACTAAAGGTACTGGTTATGGAGGATTTCAGAAACTTTTTCCAATAGATCTTCCAGACAATTATGAGTTCACCTTTTTTATTAAGGCAGAATCTCCTGCCAATAACTTTGAGATAAAATTTATTGATAGTACAGGAAACAATGTATGGTGGGTGAATAATCGCAACTTTGACTTTCCCGGAGAATGGAAAAAAATCCGAATCAAAAAAAGGCATATCAATTTTGCTTGGGGCCCAACGAATAACCAAAAACTTAACAGAATTGACAGGATAGAATTTACAATTGCATCCTTTGTTGGCGGAAACGGTACCGTTTGGATTGATGATCTTCGGTTTGAACCACTTCTACCCGAAGCACAAACCTATCCCAAACCAACCGCAGAAGCCTCCTCTTCTGTTAAAAATCATTTAGAAACCACTATTACCGATGATTTATTAGAAACATACTGGCAATCCGGTAAAACAAAGAATCAACATATTGTTATTGATTTTAACATCCGCAGAGAGTTTGGTGGGTTGCAAATAAACTGGCAGAAAGATTTTTATGCCACAAAATTCGATATTCTACTATCGAATGATAAAAAGAATTGGGAAAAAGTTTACTCTGTTCAGTCTAATCAGAGTAATGTTAGTTTTATACAATTACCGGAAGCAGAAGCAAAGTACATTAAAATAAACCTGCATGAGGCTAAATCTTTAAAAGGATTCGGAATTTGTGAAATACAGATTCTGGATATAAAAAATTCATTAACACCGAATGATTTTCTTATTTATGCAGCTAAAAATTCGCCTCAAGGTGATTATCCAAGATATTTTTTAGAACAGGCATCTTATTGGACTATTGCGGGTGTTAATAATGATGTAAAAGAGGCCATGATAAGCGAAGACGGTATAGTTGAGGTCGATAAAGCGCTTTTTTCTATTGAGCCTCTTATAAAAATAGAAGATTCAATTTTCAATTGGAGCAATGTAAAATCATATCAGTCCTTGGGTAATTCAGAAGATAAAAATGAGTTTAATTTTATACCGAATGTTAGCTGGAAGATGAGAGATTTATTACTTGTAACGGAAGTTACGGCTTACGGAGAGGCAAATAAGAATTCGAAATTAAATATCAGTTACTCATTTGAGAATATCTCTGACGAAGCCAAAGATTTTGAGTTCTATCTTTTAATCAGACCATTTCAGGTAAATCCATATTATCAATTTCTGAATTTATCGGGTGGCGTGGGGAAAATAAAATCAATAAAAGAGGAGGAAGGTGGATTTTTATCTGTCGATGATAAAGTAATACTGCCTCAAAAAAAATACGATTTTTTTGGTGCAAGCGCGTTTGATGAGGGAAATAGTGTTGATCTGATTCGAAAAGGGAAAATGCCTCTTAATAAATCAGCTACAGATCAAAATGGTTTGGCAAATGGAGTTATAAAATACGCACTCCACCTGAATCCGGGCGAAAGAACCAAACTGTACATGGTTGTACCATTTTATAACAGTAATTCAAATTTTGATAGTATAGGTGCTCAGGATATTGAAGATGAGTTAACTAAATCAGCAGATTTCTGGAGATCAAAAGTGAATCATATTAAATTCAATTTACCCGAATCTGCAGACAGGATTGTAAATACCTATAAATCAAACCTTGTATATATATTAATTAACAGGGATAAAGCAGGGATTCAACCCGGTTCACGATCATACGAAAGAAGCTGGATACGCGATGGCGCCTTAACCTCATCAGCTCTTTTAAAATCAGGTATTGTAAGCGAAGTAAAGGATTTTATTGATTGGTACTCTTCATATCAGTATGAAAATGGAAAGGTTCCATGCGTTGTTGATTCAAGGGGTACTGATCCGGTTCCTGAAAACGATAGTCACGGGCAGCTAATTTACTTGATCCGCGAATATTTCAACTTTACTCACGATACCACATTTCTAAAATCAAAAAACAGTTCTGTTTTAAAGGCAGTTGAATATATTGAATCACTTATTGCGCAGCGATCAACAGACTATTACAGAAATGGGAATGATAGTCTGCGTTCATTCTTTGGTCTTGTACCAGAATCAATAAGCCACGAGGGATATTCGGCCAAGCCAATGCACTCGTATTGGGATGATTTTTTTACTTTAAAAGGATTGAAAGATGCAGCAGAGATTCAAAAAATACTGGGCGAAACAGCAAATTATGGGAGAATAAGGAGTATTAGCGATACTTTCAGAGTGAATCTGTATCGTTCTTTGCAGCTTACAATGAAAAACAAAAATATCGATTACATCCCCGGTTGTGCAGAACTTGGTGATTTTGACCCAACATCTACCACCATTGCTTTAACTCCTTGTAACGAATTGAATAACATACCCAAACCTCAGGTTTATAATACATTCGATTTGTATTATGAGTTCTTCAAAAACAGAAGAGACGGTAAAAACGAATGGATAAATTACACTCCATATGAAAACCGATTAATTGGTTCGTTTATTATGTTGGATCAGCCTGAAAGAGCCCATGAATTGATTGATTTTTTCCTTAATGATCAGCGGCCTAAAGGTTGGAATCACTGGGCTGAAGTGGTATGGAATGGATATCGTACACCTGGTTATATTGGTGATATGCCTCATACCTGGGTTGGTAGCGATTTTATAAATGCCATTCGTTCAATGTTTGTTTACGAAAACGAGTTTGATCAATCACTTGTTTTGGGTTCTGCGCTTTATCAGGACTGGATAGATTCGCCTGGTGGAATTTCTGTTGAAAATCTACCTACATACTATGGAGAGATTTCATACACTGTAAATAAGGATAACAATAAGTATACATTGTCAATATCAGGAGATGTAACCTTGCCTTCGAACGGAATCAAAGTGAAAAATTTCAATGGATCAAAACTCCCTGTAAGAGTTATGGTAAATGGTATCGAAACCAATGATTTTAGTGAAAAGGAAATATCTGTAAAAGCATTTCCCGCTGAAGTAATTATATCTTACTAATTCAAAAAAAGAGATGGATAATAGCACAAACAATTCCACAAAAACAGAAGATCGTATTTCCTTTACCCAATTGGCAGCATATGGGACAGGTGGTATTATTCCTATCGCCCTGTTCAATGTTGCAGGAATTCTGGTTGGCTTAATGGGAAATATTAGTTTGGGACTTAGTGCATTTTGGCTCGGCGTAATTCTTATTATTCCTCGGTTGTGGGATGCTATATCTGATCCTATCATTGGCCATTTATCTGATAATACCCGAACTCGCTGGGGGCGAAGAAGACCGTACCTTTTGGTGGGTGGCATTTTGGTTGCTATTACTTTTGTAATAATGTGGTGGATACCTAAAGGAGAAATGGTACAAACATGGTTTCCAACAGAATCAAGCTATCATGCATTTCAGCTTGGCTATATTCTTATTACACTTCTGTTGTTTTTTACTGCTGTAAATATTTTCGAGATTCCTCATGGTGCGCTTGGTATGGAAATGACTACCGATTCGCATACTCGTACTCGATTGTTCAGCGCTAAAAGCTTTGTCGGCAATTTATTTGCAATGAGCACACCTTGGCTTTTTGCTATCGCTACAATGGAAATATTTAAAGGCCCCGGAGGTAATGAAGCCGACGGTATGCGCTATGTCTCAATAATGATTGCAGCTATTCTTATTCCGCTTTCTTTCTGGTGGTTTTTCAAGCTGCGCGAGCCGGGCTTCCAAAAAGCTGCAAAGCAGGAGAAAACAGATTTCTGGAAAGATATGGGGCTGGTGATCTCAAATAAAAACTTTGTTATGTTAACGCTAACGGTTTTTACCTTAGCTATGGGTTTTAATTTTGTGCAACTTCTCGGTTCTTATATTCCAATTTTTTATGTTTATGGCGGAGATAAAGTTGCAGGTGCTACTTTACTCGGAATAAATGGAACAATTTGGGCCATCACTGGAGTATTAGCTGTTTTTCCTCTCAATTGGATTAGTCCTAAACTTGGAAAGCGCAATACGCTTGTTATTGCAATGGTTCTTATGATTCTTGCCCAGCTCTCCAAGATTGTTTGTTATAATCCTAATCATCCATATTTAATTGTGATTCCCACTATTCTGCTATCGACCGGAATGTTGTTTTTCTTTACACTCGGTTCGTCAATGGTGGGTGATATTTGCGATGAAGACGAACTAAACACAGGAAAACGCTCCGAAGGAAGTTATTATGCAATTTTCTGGTGGTTTATAAAAATGGGAACTGCACTTGCCAGCTTTGTAGCAGGTGTGCTTATTGTATTTACTATGTTTGATGAAGCACAAGTAACTAAAGTGGATAGTTTACAGGGTAATATAAGAGAGCTTCGAAGCAAGGTGCAACTATGGAAAGGGAGTGAGGGCTTTGAGGGTTCAAATGCTGTATTACTTGAAAATACAAAAAAACAGTGTAAAGATGCTTTAGATGAATCGAAAACATATGTAAGCATTCTCGAAAAAGAATCAGTAAAACAGGAAAGTGAAGCAAATCAGAATGTCGCAGATTACCAAAGTGATAGGAAGATAAAACTTTTAAATGCCTTGGCAATTACAAAATCAACAGTTATCGAACTTGAAAATATTCAATCACGTCTGGAAAATTTAGGCTCTCACCCAGATGATTCAGTGATTATAAATATATCTAAAGAAGCTGTAGCACCCACATTGCAAACTAAACTGGAGAAAGCGAAGATGAACTCATTTGAGCTCATTTCGCATCTTGAATCCAAATCTTTAGTGCCCAAATCTATTAAAAAAGAAGAAACGGATGAGCATTATGCTATAATCATGAAAGGGATCACAATTGTTAAAGATCGACTTATTAGCATTAAAACAACTTCTTCACTAGATTCACTAGATAAAAATCTTGGTGCTATTGAAACTGAAATTATGCCTCTTACAAAGCAAACGCCATATACTCTGTTAATGATGCGTGTGGTCGAAATTGGATTGCCATTTTTATTGAGTTTGCTTTCTATATTTTTTGTCTTACGTTATTCTCTAACAGAAAAACGATCCCATGAAATCAAATTGCTGCTTAAGCTAAGAAATCAAGATGGTTTAGACAAAGAGAATGGTACTAAAGAAACATCTAACGATTAAATCAAAAAATAAGTAAAATGATATTTAGTATAAAAGATGACAGTTTTTACCTCGACGACAGAAAAATATTTCTCAATTCTGGAGAGATTCATTATTTCAGAATTAAGCACGAGCTGTGGGATAAACATTTAGAAGAAGCCAAAGAGGCTGGCTTAACTACTGTTAGTACATATGTTCCATGGGCATGGCACGAATACAAAGAGAAAACATTTGATTTTGATGGTACATCATGTCCTGAACGAGATATAATAGGTTGGCTCCAGAAATGCAAATCTCATGGATTAAATTGTATCGTAAAACCAGGTCCCTTTATTTTGGCAGAGTTTCGTGGTGCAGGATTGCCGGACTGGTTTATGGAGAAATATGGGATTGAGGTTAAAATGAGAAACAGCAAAGGCTCAATATTTCCAAGCGATGGAGTTAGTCTTTTTAATAAGACCTATCTTGAAAAAGTTACTTTGTGGTATGACAAGATAATGCCTTTGATAAGCGACCATCAAATATCAGCAGGTGGACCAATCATTATGATGCAAGTATGTAATGAGATAGGCGTATTTTCCTGGTTGGCTCACCAGGGCGATTATTGCGATGAGGTGAAAAAACGATTCATTGCTTACCTATCAAAAAAGTTTAAAAATATTGCTGATGTTAATAGTTTATGGGGAACAGATTATAAAGATTTTGCAAATGTAGAACTGCCTCCTGATGGTAAATTTCCTTATGCATCGAAAAGCGATCGTGGTCGTAATTACGAATGGCACTCTTTCTGGCGAACCTACTATGGCGACTATCTAAAAATGTTAGCCCTAATGGCAAGAGACAGAGGCGTAAGTGTACCGTTTTATCACAATCTGCCAGGCTGGATATATGGAAATGGGTACGAATTTCCGGTTAATATTACTATGTACGAAGATTTATTTGGTGATAATAGCGAAATCATTTTTGGGGTAGATCATATCCCGGAGTTTCTTTCGTACCGAAATATGCACGATGACCGCATTATAAATGATATAACCTATGCAATGCAAGGGCAAAAACCTCTTTTCGCAGCCGAGTTTCAGTGTGGTTCACGCGAGTACCATGTTGTCACAAATCCCCGGGAAATGGAACTCTTCTATAAGGCAAGCATTGCAAATGGACTAACAGGCTGGAACTATTATATGTTTTCGCAGGGACGAAACCCCAGACATAAAGGCTATTCCGGAGAAACGTTTTACTGGTTCAATCCACTCACTCCTGAGGGTGAAAGAACAAGTGCTTTTCCTCTCGTAAAACGAATGAGTAAGGTTTTAAAAATTTCCGAAAATATAATCGTTAATGCAAAACGAAAAGCGGATGTGTGTGTGCTTTTCTATCCTCCTTATTATGCCACAGAGTTAGAAAGGCCAGTTGATGAAAGATGTGAACTCCAATTCAACGTTTCAGCAATACGTAGACCAGCTTATTTCGATGGATTGCTTAAAGTACTTCAAGTTCTCGATATCGATTATGATATGGTGGATTTGAATAAAGCAACTGCTGATAAACTGGCTAAATACAAACAAGTTTGGGCCTTTTGCACCGATGAGATGAATGCGAGGGAACAGCAAACAATTGTTGATTATTCAAGGGTTGGTGGGAATGTAGTTATTTTCCCTTATCTCCCGGATCGTGAGATGTCGCAGAAACCATGCACTATCATTCGCGATGCATTATCAATTATCCCATCAGGAATAGAAAACGTTGATTCCCCATTGATAGATATATATGATTTTAAAGATATCAAATGTGCTAATCCACAGGTAATCTATAACGAAGAATCACTTGCCGGAGCAGAGATTATCGCTAGAAACATTCATGGAAACATTTGCGGTTTTACAAAACCCTTAGGAAAAGGTACAATTATTCATATAGGCACTTGGATTGGATTTGACACAGAGGGACAAAAACCCGTTTATGAAACAATTTTAGGAAAATCTGGCGCAAAACTCAGACAGGCAACTTCTAACAATTATCATATAAATGTCAGGGAGCGATTCACAAATAACCATTCTGCTATTTTATTTATTGGAAATTATTACAATGAGGAACAGGTGGGTAGCGTAACTTACACTCATCCTAGAAGTGCTGAATCTATTGAAATTCCTTACACTCAAAAAGAAATGCTATGGCCTCCATTATATGCAGCTTTAGTTCCTGTTGGCTTAAAAATTTCTGAGGATTTAAGTGTACTGCATTGTACCTCAGACATTCTTAATGTTGAGGTTAACGACAAACAAATCCTAATTACACTTTATGGAGATAGAGATTTGTATGGTGAGTTGGTTTTGGAAGGTGCGGGAATCAAGAATATCAGTCAGGCTGAAATGAATGGGGATACTCTTGATTTAGTTCCTGAGAATAAACGCTTAGCAATTATTTATAGTCATAAGCATAAGGAAGAAATGGTTCTTAACATCACAATAAATAAATGAAGATCAACAGCCCAACAGGACTTTCTATTAGTCTGCTAAACAATGGTTCAATAAAATCAATTGAGGTCGATCCAATCAGAATTAGCCTCCAGGCAGCAACTCCGTATTCAAAGTTGGGTGCAAATATTTACGTAAGGAAAAGAACAAATCCTCCTGAATTTAAAGCATTGGTTGGTCCTGAAAGTAACAGCCAATTTGAGATTTGTGGAGACACCATTATTGCGAAAGGGAGTTGGAACGGACTAAGCTACAAATGTACTTTGCAACTTTCAAACACAAGTTTGAGCTGGCAATGGCAGATTGATATTAAAAATGTAACCGATTCAGACCTCGGGTTAGATCTAATTTATTTACAGGATATCGGTTTAAAGCCAGCTGTTGAGAATTCAATCAATGAGTATTACGTTGCCCAATATATAGAGCGATTAATTCTTGAGGATGAGAAGTATGGTTCGGTTATTTGTTGTCGCCAGAATATGAAAGGACCAACGGGAAACCCTTGGGTGATGTTAGCTTGCAAAAACGCTGCATCTTCTGCTAGTACAGACGGAATGCAGTTCTATGGAAAATCATATAAAGTAGCAGGAGTTCCGGAAGGTTTGGTTGGCGATTTGCTTGGTGGTGAATATGCCGGAGAGTCTCCAATAGTTGCATTGCAGGAAAAACCCTTTGCGCTTGCTCCAAATGGTAATCATTCATCAACCTTTGTTGGATGTTATCTTCCGGATCATCCTGAAGCAACTTCAGATAAAGATCTAAGCAAACTATCTAAACTATTTATTGAATTTGATGGAAGCAAAACATTTCAATCAAAAGGTAAAACATTTATCCCTCAAAAAAATATCTTTAACACATCTCCCTTATTGCCCGTTGAGGATTTGAGCATAAAGGAATTGAAACAATTCTTTGGAGAGAATTGGCGACATCAGGAGGAAGATAATGGAAAACTTATTTCATTCTTTTACAACCAAAACAGCCATGTTGTTTTACGATCAAAAGTTAAACTGGTCGATCGTCCTCATGGTCATATCATGCAAGCAAAAGCAGGTTATATTCCAGATGAAAATATTGTTTCAACTACTTCCTATGCCTATGGCGTTTTTAACTCACATTTAACTCAGGGAAATACCAATTTTAATATTTTTCTTTCAGTATCGTCTAGCCAGTTTAATCTTAGTACAGAAACGGGTCAACGAATATTTGTTGAAATTGATGGACAAAAATACCTTCTGGGAGTTCCATCTGCCTTTGAAATGGGATTAAACTATTGCCGTTGGATTTATAAGCAGGGTGATTTTTGTTTGCAGGTTCGCACATGGACATCAAAAACTGCCCCACAAGTAAATTTAGATATTAAATTAATTAGTGGTTCCAACGTTAAACTGCTCATCACACATCATTTTGACGAGAATAATGGATGGACACTCAGTCAGGGCAATTCCCCAAAGGAATTTATAGCCAAACCTAAATCTGAGAGTTTAATTACAAGCAAATTCCCCAATGCACAATTTAAGATTTTGGTTCAAGAGTCTGATTCAGATTTTACTGTGTATAATGATGACTCAAATAACAACAGATTATTCATCATTGATGTTCAGGAAACATCTTATTTCTGTATGAGTTTTCTGGGTGAAGTTTGCAATACTACTCAAGCGGTTTCAATTGTAAATTCAGATATTCAGTGGCAATCAGATTGTAGGGATGCACAATCTGTTTGGCAGGATTTAAGTTTAAACTTATCCATAAAAGGAGATCAGAAAGATTTAGCTGCAATTCGGGAAATATTACCATGGTTTGGCATGAATGCACTTACTCATTATTTAACTCCTTACGGATTAGAGCAATTCAGCGGAGCAGCATGGGGTACACGCGATGTTTCTCAAGGTCCTATCGACTTACTTTTAAATTTAAATAAGTACGATGAAGCTAGAAAAGTGCTACTCATTATTTTCTCTAATCAGAATCCCGATGGTGGATGGCCTCAATGGTGGATGTTCGATAGTTACGCAAATATCAGGGCACACGAAGCACATGGCGATATCTTTTACTGGTGTATTATTGCTCTTAGCAACTATATCAAAGTTACCGACGACCTGAAAATTCTTGACGAGGTTCTTCCTTACTATTCAGAAGATGGTAAAAACAGGATTGAAAAAACAACACTTAGTGAACATGTTGATCGGTTAATCAACATGATAATTGATTCATTTATTAAAGGTACTTCTCTCGTTCCTTTTGGTGGTGGAGACTGGAATGATTCCTTACAACCAGTAAGTAGTGAGCTGGCACAACAAATGATCTCCAGTTGGACAGTTGAAATGAATTACCAGGCTTTTTCACAATATCAGGCAGTTTATGAGATGCTTGGAAAGACGGGGCAGGCAGAGAAATTAAAAAATAGTTGTGAGAGAATTAGAAATGACTTTAATAAATTCCTGGTGAAGGATGGAATTGTTGCCGGATATGGTTTAGTTGAAAAAGATGGCAGTATGAGCGTATTGCTCCATCCAACGGATAAATTAACTGGAATTCATTATAGCATTTTGCCAATGAACCGAGGCATTATTAGTGGGATTTTCACAAAGGAACAAGCACAGTACCATCAACTTTTAATTGAGCAACATCTTAAAGGTCCCGATGGTGCAAGATTAATGGATCGTCCGCTAAAATACAAAGGAGGAATTCAAACAATATTTCAGAGAGCGGAAAGCAGTACCTTCTTTGGTCGCGAGATTGGTTTAATGTATGTGCATGAGCATATTCGTTATGCCGAATCACTTGCCATTATGGGGAAAGCGGAGGCTTTCGTAAAAGCTCTTCGACAGGCAATTCCGGTAGGCTACAGAGATATTGTACCAAGTGGATATATTCGCCAATCAAATTGTTACTATAGCAGTTCCGATGTTGCATTTAAAAGTCGATACGATGCAGATGAACGCTATGATGAAATTAATTCAGGAAAAATAACTCTTAGAGGTGGTTGGCGAGTTTATTCAAGTGGCCCTGGTATTTATATTGGGCTGATAATTTCCAGAATGCTCGGCCTGCGAATTGAATTTGGGAAAGTTATTATTGATCCAGTAATGCCCCTTTCGTTTGATGATATGTCGGTAAATATAGATTTTATGGGTTATCCTGTTAATCTAACCTATAAAGTAAAAGAAAACGGATTTAGCCCTAAATCGATAGTAATTAACGGGAAAAAGATTTCATTTGATTACGAAGATAATGTTTATCGTAAAGGCGGAGCAGTTATTCTAAAAGAACAATTTTTAGCCATGATGAATAAAAAAGAAAATAGGGTAGAGATTCAATTATAGGATTTCCCTCATTTTTGATTTTTAAATATTAGTATCAATTAAAACGCTCCTGTGTTCAGAAAATCAACTTGTTTGCGATCAAATTAAATAGTTGTGGAGTTAGGTTATAGGATCAAGACATAAGTTCAGGATTTGGTTTATAATAAATAAAATTTAGTTAGTTTTTATAGGAAAAAAGCAACATCTCTCAATCTTATTGATTTTTTTTTAAATTTAACATTAGGAATTCAGCAGCATTTGTTGTTTTAAGCAATAAATACAAACTTATTTAATTAAAATTGTAATTTCTATTTTACAACTTTTTTGGCTTGATCCAAAAAAGTAACAAAAAATCCCGATAGCTATCGGGACAAGACAAAACGATACTTCCACGCTCTCTGCGATAAGCAAACAATTCCTCCCAAAGTAAGCAAGCTCCTTTGTCGGAATCCTAATGCTTATCACATTCACCCTGCCCTATGGCTCGTCGTTTTGTCATGCCTGCGCTCAATAATCCGCATCTGATAAATTTGTTTCAAAAATCAAGAAAAACATGTGCGGGATAGGTCAGGTAAGCAACACTCAGTCTCGACATACAATGATTAATTAGAATAATAAATTAACATCGAGACGACTTGTGTTGCGCTGAATAACAGGTTTTTCTATGATTTTAACAAATCTGTCAGTGGCGGTGACTTTTTTTGGTTCTTTTTTGTGTGGCTGACAAAAAAGAACTTAATATATTAGAACTAATTGATTTCCTTCACACCCTTTAGTCCCGAAAACTTTCTTGAGGGGCAAATGAAGAAAATCACAAGATATCTATACAGAAATAGAAACGGACAATCATTTTTAATTAATCACCAATCATTTTTCATTACATTTCCTGAAATTCACGTTGAATTATAATATAAAATTTCTAGAGGGGAATTGATTTAGTTTTTGTAAAAGCGAAAAACGATAGAAATTAAAACTCACTTACACTTCCTTTTTTCGGATAGTCCAGAGTATAATGTAACCCGCGGCTTTCGTGCAGATTTTGTGCCATTTTAATAATCAGATAACCAACTTTAATTAGATTACGCAATTCACAAAGTTTTTGCGAGAGTATCGATTTTTTATATAACTCTTCTGTTTCGGTAAATATAATCTCAAGTCTTTTTCGGGCTCTTTCCAACCGAAGATTTGAACGTACAATACCAACATAATTACTCATTATTTGCTGCATTTCTTTGTAGTTCTGAGTAATCATAACCATTTCTTCGGGATAGGATGTTCCTCCTGCATCCCATTCAGGAACAGATTTGTTAATCTTAATTGATGTAAACTTCAGGAGTGCATGTTTAGCAGCTTTGTCGGCATAAACAATAGCTTCGAGCAGCGAATTTGAAGCAAGCCTGTTGGCTCCATGCAATCCGGTTGACGAAACTTCGCCAGCTGCATATAAATTATGAATTGAACTGTGTCCATTCATGTCTACCTTTATTCCTCCGCACATGTAATGCGCTGCTGGAACTACAGGTATTGGGTCTTTTGTAATATCAGTCCCGTGTTTAAGGCACTTTTCGTAAATATTAGGGAAATGCTCTTTAAGTTTTTCCGAATTAAGATGCGTGGCATCAAGGTAAACAAAATCATCACCGCGAATTTTTAACTCATGGTCAATAGCTCGTGCAACAATATCGCGGGGAGCAAGGCAGCCACGGGTATCGTATTTTTGCATAAATTCTTTTCCATCGACGGTTTTTAAAATCGCACCAAAGCCACGTAGAGCCTCTGTTATTAAAAAAGAGGGTCTTTCTCCCGGGTTATAAAATGAGGTAGGGTGAAACTGAATAAATTCTAAATTTTCGATTGTTCCTTTTGCCCGGTAAACCATTGCTATGCCATCACCGGTTGCAATCTGGGGATTGGTCGTTGTATCATAAATATTTCCAGTACCTCCGGTTGCCATCAATGTAACTTTTGAAAGGAAAGTATGCACCTGATCTGTATTTAAATCCAAAACATACGCTCCGTAACATTCAATATCGGGATAACCACGCTTAACAAGTTTTCCCAAATGGTGCTGAGTAATTACTTCAACAGCAAAATGATACTCATAAATCTCAATATTTTTATGTTCACGCACTCTTTTAACAAGTGCATTTTCTATTTCCTGTCCAGTATTGTCTTTATGATGTAAAACGCGATACTCAGAATGGCCACCTTCTCGTCCCATATCATATTTGCCGGTTTCATTTTTATCAAACCGAACACCCCAGTCAATGAGTTGTTGAATTTGTTCAGGGGCTTCTTTTACTACCATCTCAACTACTTCACGGTTACAAAATCCATCACCACAAATTAAGGTATCCTGAATATGTTTGTGGAAATTGTCAGGATCGTACATTACTGCTGCAATACCACCTTGGGCATAACGTGTATTTGTTTCGTCAATACTCGTTTTCGAGATAATAATAACCTTACCCTGATCAGCAACTTTTAAAGCAAAACTTAATCCTGCAAGTCCGCTTCCAATTACCAGAAAGTCTGTTTCTTTGATCATGATTGAGATTATTATTGAGTTTTACAAATATAGAAATAGTTTAACAAAAAAGAACCACAAAAAGGATTGATGTAATGATATAAGCATTAAATATATTGTTTGAAATGAGAACTATTTCAACTATTTTTGTCGCATTATCAAAAAAAACAGAAAAAACAAAAAAACATGGCTCAGGACGATCTATTTAAAAAGCTTATTGCACATACAAAAGAATATGGATATATTTTCCCATCAAGCGAAATTTACGATGGACTAAGTGCGGTTTATGATTATGGACAATATGGTGTTGAATTAAAAAACAACATCAAACAATTTTGGTGGGATGCAATGGTTAAAATGCACGAAAATATTGTTGGTCTTGATTCGGCAATATTTATGCATCCCGATATCTGGAAAGCTTCTGGTCATGTGGGTGCATTTAACGATCCGTTAATCGATAATAAAGATTCGAAAAAGCGATACCGTGCTGACGATCTGGTTGAAGAACATATTGCTAAATACCAGGCAAAAATTGATAAAGATGTTGAAAAAGGTCAGAATAAGTTTGGTGATGCTTTTAACAAAGAACAATTTCTGGCAACTAATCCAAATGTTTTAAGAAATCAGGAAAAAATAAACGAGATAACTGCGCGCTTAACAAAAGCATTAACTTCAGATGATCTTGTTGAGCTAAAACAAATTATTATTGATTGCGAGATTGCCGATCCAATTAGTGGTTCAAAAAACTGGACCGATGTTCGACAATTTAACCTGATGTTCGAAACCTTATTAGGTTCAACAGCCGATGGAGCAAGCAAAATATATTTACGCCCTGAAACCGCACAAGGAATTTTTGTGAATTACCTGAATGTGCAAAAATCAGGAAGAATGAAAATCCCTTTTGGAATAGCTCAGATTGGAAAAGCATTCCGTAACGAAATCGTTGCACGCCAGTTTATTTTTCGTATGCGCGAGTTTGAACAAATGGAAATGCAGTTTTTTGTAAAACCAGGAACCGAACTCGAATGGTTTGAACATTGGAAAAACCTGCGTATTAAATGGCATAAAGCAATGGGATTACCAGAAGAAAAATACCGTTTCCACAAACACGATAAGCTGGCTCATTATGCCAATGCTGCTTTCGATATCGAATTTGAATTCCCTTTTGGATTTAAAGAACTGGAAGGAATCCATTCGCGTACCGATTTTGATTTAAAACAACATCAGGAGTTCTCTGGTAAAAAACTACAGTTTTTTGACCCTGAAAGTGGCGAGAGCTTCATTCCTTATGTAGTGGAAACATCTGTTGGACTCGACAGAACATTTTTGTCGGTACTTTCGGGTGCTTATTATGAAGAAGAGCTGAAGAAAGAAAATGGAGAGTCAGATACTCGCGTTGTATTGCGCATTCCACCAGCCCTGGCTCCAATTAAATTAGCCGTTTTGCCATTGATAAAAAAAGATGGATTACCCGAAAAAGCACGCGAAATTATCGATGAGTTAAAATTTGACTTTACTTGTCAGTACGACGAAAAAGATTCGATAGGTCGACGTTACCGACGTCAGGATGCAATTGGTACGCCCTATTGCATTACTATTGATCATGATACACTTAAAGATAATATGGTTACTATTCGCGATCGGGATACAATGGTTCAGGAACGTGTTCTGATTACGAACCTTGCACATATTGTTGATGAAAAAGTAAACATGAAAAATTTATTAAAAAAGATTTTTTAATGATAAGGTTTTCCATAATAATTTGTACATATAACAGGTCTGATTACTTAAAAAAAGTATTGGAAGGAGTTAGAAAACAGGAATTTCCTAAATCTGATTTTGAATTAGTATTAGTAAACAACTCTAGTCCTGATGATACAGATGATGTATGTAGAAATTTTCAAAACGAAAACACAGATTTAAACATAACATATACAAAAGAGAAGAAACAAGGCTTATCATTTGCCCGAAATACAGGTCTTGATCTGTCTAAAGGAGAATGGGTTATTTTTATTGATGATGATGCCGAACCCGTTAAAGATTATTTAAAAAATATTAACGAATTTCTTCTAAAGCATAAGAATTGTATTGCCGCTGGAGGGAGAATTTATCCAACGTTTGAAACATCAGAACCAAAATGGATGTCGAAATTTTTACTTCCGTTGGTTTCGGCAATAGATTTGGGAAATACAGCAAAGAAATTTCCTGCAAATAAATATCCGATAGGTGCTAATATGATTTTTAAAGCTGATGTTTTTAAGAAAATAGGTTATTTTAATACTGATCTGGGTAGAAAAGGTGATCAATTGCTTGGTGGCGAAGAAAAGGATATCTTTATGAAACTTAGGGAGATTAGTAATAATGTTTTTTATATTCCTAATGCTGTTGTTTACCATTTTATTCCAGACAAAAGACTGCAATTGGATTTTATTAAATCAATGGCAATTAAAATAGGCGAAGCGAATCTAATAATATTCAAAGAAAAGGGATTGCATAAGTTGATGGCATTAGAACTTTTTAAGTGGGGCGCATCCTTATTACTTTTTTTATATTACTTTTTATCATTTAATTATCAAAAGGGAATAATGATATTAAAGTTTCGTTATTGGGTAAATAAAGGTATTTTACATTAAACTAATCTAAAAATTTAGACTTGATGGTTGTTTTGCTATCGCTTCAATTATTTCTTGATAATCTGATAAAAACTTTATTATCGCTTATTAAGATTATTCTATTAAGCAAATGGAATATTACTATTAAAATGAAACGCCAATCCAGAGATTGTATTATTCTGGGAAATGGGCCATCTCTTAATAATGTTTTGGAAAAAGAAATCGATATCTTACTAGGCAAAGATTTATTATGTGTTAACTACTTTGTGCTTTCAAAATTTTATAAGATACTCAAACCAACATATTATGTTATAAATGCACCTGAGCTATGGAATAAAAATGCAATAGAAAAGATTAAAGAAGATAGCGAGAAACTTTTTCGAAGTATTGGCGAAGAAACAAATTGGGAATTAACTCTTTTTATACCTTTTAGTGCAAATACGAACAAAAAATGGCTAAGCGATTTAGGTTCCAACAAAAACATTTGCATTAGCTATTATAATCCAACTCCAATCGATGGTTTCGAGTGCACAAATAGTTTTTTCTTTAAATATGGTTTTGGAATGCCACGACCTCACAACGTGATAATTCCATCATTAATTTTCACTATACGAATGCGTTACCAAAATATTTATCTGCTTGGTGTTGATCATTCGTGGTTAAAAGAAATTACGGTTGATAATGATAATAATGTACTAATTAACCAAAAACATTTTTACGATACACAAACTTCTGTTCCTCAAACAATGCATAAAAAGGGAATTGGACAGCGACGGTTACACGAAGTTTTGCAAAAGTTTGTTTATTCTTTTAAGGGATATTTCGATATTAAAAACTTTGCATTAAGGCAAAAAGTTACTATTTATAATTGTACACCAGACTCATATATTGATGCATTTGAGAAAAAAAGGCTAGACCAGATAAACTGATGAGTTTGAATTATTGTAAACGGCATGCTGTTTAATCTCTTGGTTTACATTTGAATAGAACAAGATCAAGAATACTAATTATAAATTATTAAATCTTCTCGCAAATATCGAGTTTTTTAAATTCCAGATATGAAAAAAATAGCAAACAAGATAATAGGATTTATTATTGATAAAGTGAAACGAAACAGATTTGTTCAATCTCTTTTCGAATCTCCAATAAATGTAAACTCATATCCACGATTAGGCGAGTTTATTGATTCGTTTGGCAATAGATTTATCCTTTATAAGAATTTGCGCAATAAAATTAAACCCGGCTGGGAGAGTATGTACAATAGTTCTTCAATACTTATTGTAAATAACGAAATAATTACTAAAAGAGCAAACGAGGGAAGAATTGCTGTTGAAAAGATATTGCCTATTATTCAGACCTTTTTATTGGGTTTACAAGATAAAAAAGTATTAGAAATTGGCTGTAATCTGGGAGCGGCTTCTTATGCTTTGGCTGAGCTTGGAGCCAAAGATGTTTTAGGATCTGAATTTTCTGGATATAAGGTCGATTCATTAGGTACAGGCGAAGCCGAAGTTATAAATCAAGAGCTAAAATTAAACAGAGAAAAAATAGCAGAGTTATTTAAAAAAAAATCTCGTGTTAATTTTATTGATGATGATATTTGTAATTCAAAATTACCTTCCAGTAACTTTGATCTTATCTGTAGCTGGGATGTGCTTGAGCATTTACAAAATCCTGAATCGGCTTTTCAAAACATTGCACGACTTCTTAGTGATGGCGGTATTGCGATAAATGAATACAATCCTTTCTTTAGTTTAAATGGAGGACATAGTTTATGTACCTTAGATTTTTTATGGGGGCATGCCAGAATTAATAACAACGATTTTTATAAATATCTAACAGAATTCAGACCAAAAGAAGTTGAAAAAGCATTCTCCTTTTTTAAAGATGGACTTAATAGAATGACAATTAATGATTTAATAAAATATAGTAATAATGCAGGTTTAGAAATACTATCTTTATTTATGTTTACTAAAGAGCAACATGTAAGAATGCTTACTAACGACATTTTAAATCAGTGTCAAAATCTATATCATAATTTACAGGCAGTTGATTTAGTAAATCCAAGAATAATTGTGGTTCATAGAAAAAGGAAAATATAAGACATTACACCAAATAACTAAAAACTAAATAAAAGGTTTAACAGAAAAATTTTAATGGGAGTTATTGCAAAACAATCTATAAAGGGATCCATACTTATTTATATAGCTATAGTTATTGGCTTTATAAATACAGGTTTAATCTTTCCCAAAGTACTGAATACCGAACAAATAGGGTTGTTAAATATTCTTATTTCTTATGTAACAATTATAAGCCAATTCGGAAATCTTGGATTTACAAGTACAATAATTAAGTTTTTCCCCTATTTTAAAAATAAAGACAAGTTTCATAATGGATTCTTAAAATTAATAACAATTGTTTCTTTTTTGGGATTTCTAATTTCAGTGGGTATATTTTTTATTATCAAATCATTTCTAATAAAAACGGGGACAGAAAAATCGATTTTATTTTTTGAATATATTTATTTAATTATTCCATTAGTATTTTTTACTATTTACTTTAATGCCTATGATGCATATTATAGGGCTCATTTAAATTCGGTTCCGGGTATTTTTTATAAAGAATTCGGTGTTAGAATTTTGGTTTTAGTCTTTATTCTTTTGTTTTATTTTAAAATAATTGATTTTAGAGGATTTGTTCTTCTTTATGTTTTAGCAAACTCAATGCCTGCAATAGGAATAATGTTTTCATTAGTTAAGTTTAATGAGTTTAGGTTTGGTAATAAGGAGATTAGGATTAAAAAGGCATTGAAAAGAGCCATGATTAGTGTTAGTCTTTATAGCATAATTTCAAGTTTTTCTGGTGTTATATTAATTAGTGTCGATAGAATAATGCTGGAAAGATTTAATGGACTGTCTGATGTAGGTATTTATAGTATTGCTTTTTTCTTTTCATCGCTGGTGGCAATTACTGCCCGGCCAATTTCTCTAATTTCAGGAGCTGTTATTGCTGATTTTTGGAAAAAGAAAAACCTTGGCAAAATCTCAGAGCTATATGAGACTACTGCAATTAATCAATTCGCTATCGGAGTTTTAGTTTTAATAGGTATTTGGGCTAATATTCATACGGTTTTTCAAATTCTACCACATGAATATCTGGTGGCTAAATACGTTATATTATTGCTTGGCCTCTCTCATCTAATAGATATGCTATCTGGATCATCGGTAAATATTCTGGCATTATCAAAGTATTATCGCTATCATACATACTTTATGATCTTTTTTATTGTTATTGCCATAATATCAAATTGGATTTTAATACCTATATATGGAATTATGGGGGCTGCAATAGGATCACTAATCTCAAAATTATTTTATAGTATTATCCGATGTATTTTCCTATATATAAAATTCAATTTGTTCCCATATAGTTTTAAGTTCATAGTTGTTGTAATTGTTGGCTTTGTCACCTATTTTATGTCTAGATTACTTTTTATAATGGATAATATGTACATTGATTTCTTGTTAAGAAGTTCAATTATAACAATTATCTATCTTTTATTAATTTATATATTTAAAGTCTCAAAAGAGATAAATTATAAGGTTGATGATATTATTAGATTTATAAAACCAAATTTTAAATAATTTAAAATACGCCCGTCATGAAAAATCCAGTATTTAATAAATTAATAGTACATATTTCAATTGTATTCATTTTCTTATTGTTATCATTTATTTATAATTCTCCAATTCTCGAAAAAAAAGAAATCTTTCAGAGCGATCATGCAAACTACCAAGGTGTAGCTAAAGAAATAATTGACTTCGAATCAAAAGGAGAAGAAACGCAGTGGACAAACTCAATATTTGGTGGAATGCCTGCTTATTTAATTAAAAGCACCTCGAAATCAATTATTTTACATGTTCACAAACTATTTACCTTAAATAACTTCAAGCCGGTTTCTTATGTGTTTTTATATTTAATTGGAGCGTATATTGCCTTTCTATTATTTGGAATAAATCCATGGATAAGCTTTATAGGTGCAGTTGCATTTGCTTTTTCATCGTATAATTTTATAATTATTGCTGCGGGTCATAATACCAAAGCTATGGCTATTGGGTATTTATTTCCAATTATTGCGGGTATTTATGCTAGTTACAATGGACGACATTTACTTGGAGCAATAATAGTAGCTTTGTTTCTTGCTCTGCAACTATTTATTAATCACCTTCAAATTACTTACTATACCTTACTTATTGCTTTAATTTATGGTTTAGTAGAACTAATTTATGCTATTAAAGAAAAAGCTTATTTGCCATTTCTAAAGGCAACTGGAGTATTAATTATTGCAGCTATATTAGCTCTTGGCAGTAATTTTGGTCAGATTTGGACAACATATGAATATGGCAAATACTCTATTCGTGGAAAATCAGAGTTAACACATGACCAGGAAAACAAAACTTCTGGTCTCGATAAAGATTATGCAACAGCCTGGAGTTATGGAATTGACGAGACCTTAACGCTGCTAATTCCAAATTTCAAGGGAGGTTCATCAGGAGGTGAAGTTGGCAAAAACTCTGCATCATACGAATTTTTTAAGAGTGTTCAAGGCGAACGATATGCAAGCCAGGTAATTAAACAACTGCCATTGTATTGGGGTAGTCAACCTTTTACTTCCGGACCAGTATATGTGGGAGCAATTATTGTTTTCTTATTTGTTTTTGGTTTGTTTGTTGTCGATCGCAAAACAAAATGGTGGCTGGTTTCTGCTACAGTTCTTTCAATCGTATTAGCATGGGGAAATAATATAAAAACAGGTGATTTATTCTTTTTTCTTGGTATAGGGTTTTTAATCTATACTGTTATTGAATACTTGAAAACCAAAAAAATTAATTACTTTTTGTCTTCTATCTTTATAATATTTTTTGTTCTAAAATTTTTTATTTCAGAAAGTTTTTACAACTATCCTTTTAATTATTTTGTTCTTGATTATCTTCCCGGTTATAATAAATTCCGTACTGTTTCCATGATCCTTGTAATTGCTCAGGTAACAATGCCTTTGTTAGCAATTCTGGCATTAAAAAAGATATTTGATGGCTCAGTACAAAACCAACAATTAGTAAAAATACTTAAAAACTCACTTTATATTGTTGGTGGTATTTGCTTATTCTTTGCATTATTGCCTGGTTTATTTTTTAGTTTTACCGGAGTATCAGATCAAACTTATATCCAGCAAGGTGCTCAAGCCTTTGTCGATGCCTTGCGCGATGACAGAAAAGGGTTGTTGCGAATGGATGCTATAAGATCTCTTATCTATATTTTGCTTGCTACAGGTGTCCTTTTTGCATTTATTAAAAAGAAAATTAAAAGCAATGTCTTTATAATTTCATTAGTCATGCTTATTCTGGTTGATCTTTGGATGGTTGATAAACGATATTTTAACAACGATAATTTTGTTAGTAAAAAGCAAGCAAATGAACCTTTTCAGATGACTCAGGCAGATATGCAGATACTTCAGGATAAAGATCCCAATTTCAGGGTGCTTAATGTAAGTGTGAATACTTTTAATAATGCAAGTACAGCGTATTTCCACAAATCAATAGGAGGGTATCATGGAGCAAAAATGAAACGCTATCAGGAACTAATTGATTTTCATATTATGAAAAACAATATGGATGTTTTAAACATGCTTAATACAAAATATTTTATCGTTCCTGATGATAAAGGACAACCGATTGCCCGAATGAATCCAGGTGCTTTAGGTAATGCATGGTTTGTTGAGAATTATCGAATTGTTCCAAATGCCGATGCTGAAATAGAAGCCTTGTCCGACTTTGATCCAGCTAAAGAAGCGATAATAGATCAGCGCTATGATGACTTTGTGGCTGGTAAAAACTTTGGTCTGGATTCTAGTTCCTATCTTAAGCTCATCAGTTATAAACCAAATCAATTAGTATATTCTACAAATTGCAAAGCAGAGCAGCTAGCTGTTTTTTCTGAGATATATTACCCAAAAGGATGGAATGCTTTTATTGATGGCAATCTTGCACCTCATTTTAGTGTAAACTATGTATTGCGGGCTATGGTTGTTCCTGCAGGGCAGCACGAAATCGAATTCAGATTCGAACCAAGGTCCTATTTTATTGGTAACAAAGTTTCTTTGGCAAGTTCAATAATCTTGCTCCTAGGAGTATTACTGATTTTAGGGAGAGAAATAGCAATCTATCTAAAGAAAGACTGAATAAAGTATTGATTTAAGATTTCAATTATTTGTATATTAGCACGATTATTTAAAAACATAATGGCAAAAAAAGAAACAGCAGTAACTAAATGGCGGTTAAGGAGTTCGTATTTTACTTCTATTATAAGTATTTCGTTAGTTCTGTTTATGTTGGGATTATTAGGAATGCTTGTACTTAATGCACAAAAGCTTTCAGAGTATGTTAAAGAGAATATCGGTTTTTCAATCATTTTAAAAGAAAATGTTAAAGAAGTAGATGTTAGACTTCTACAGAAAAATCTCGATGCTTCAGTTTTTGTAAGATCAACTAAATATATTACAAAAGAGGAGGCTGCAAATGAATTGCAAAAAGAGTTAGGAGAAGATTTTATTGAGTTTTTAGGTTATAATCCATTGCTTGCATCTATTGAAGTTCATATGGTTGCAGAGTATGCCAATGCCGACAGTATCTCTGTTATTGAAAAGAAATTTCAACAATACGACCAGATTAAAGAAGTTTTTTATCAAAAGTCATTGGTAAATCTGGTAAATGAGAATGTTCGGAAAATAAGCATCATAATACTTGGATTTAGTGGCTTGCTTTTCTTTATAGCAATAGCATTAATTAATAACACCATTCGTTTATCAGTATATTCAAAACGATTTATCATTAATACCATGCAACTGGTAGGAGCAACCAGAGGTTTTATTCGCAGGCCATTTCTTTATAAAAGTGCCATGCATGGAATAATTGCTGCTATTATAGCAATTGGATTGCTTGTTGGCGTTCTTTATGTTGCCCAAAAGGAATTTAAAGAAATAATTAGTTTTCAGGATATCGAAATAGTTGGAAGTCTTTTTATAGGTGTTCTCGCTATTGGTATAGTGATTAACTGGATTTCAACATTCTTTGCGGTTTCTAAATACTTACGAATACATACAGACAAATTATATTACTAATTAAATAGTTCAAACATGTCGAAAAAAATTAAATCGGATGAAAAAAAGCTTGACTTTGCTCTTGGTCGAGAGAATTATATTCTGCTATTAATCGGATTTGCTATTATAATAGTTGGTTTTCTATTAATGATTGGTGGCAAAGCCGAAAATCCGAACGAATTTAACGAGGAAATTTTCAGCTTCCGAAGAATTACACTTGCCCCAATAATTGTCTTGTTTGGCTTTGTCTTCGAGATTTATGCCATCATGAAAAAACCAAAAGCAGAAAAAGAAGAATAATCAGTAAACAAATTATATGAGTTGGATTGAAGCAATAATTCTTGGTATTATTCAGGGATTAACAGAGTTTTTACCTGTAAGTAGCAGTGGTCACCTTGAATTGGGTAAACACATTTTAGGTGTAGAAGTTACCGAAAACCTTACATTTACAGTTGTAGTGCATGGAGCTACTGTATTAAGTACGATAGTTGTATTCTGGAAAACAATTCTTGAACTTTTCCGAGAGCTTTTTACATTTAAATGGAATGAATCAACACAATATATTGTTAAGATTTTTATTTCAATGATTCCTGTATTGGTAGTTGGTATCTTCTTTAAAGATCAGGTAGAGAGCTTATTTAATGGAGATATTCTATTTGTAGGTCTTATGTTGCTTGTTACAGCAGTATTACTGACGTTTACGTATTATGCTAAGGAAAAACAAAAAGACATCTCATATAAAGATTCTTTTATTATTGGTATTGCCCAAGCCCTTGCTGTAATTCCAGGAATCTCGCGTTCGGGAGCAACCATAGCCACTGGTTTATATCTTGGAAACAAAAAAGAATTTATTGCTAAATTCTCCTTCTTAATGGTGCTGATTCCAATCATCGGGGCTAATTTAAAAGATATTATGGATTCTGATTTTACTGCACAGGGTTCGGTTGCTGTAACGCCTCTTATTGTTGGTTTTGTTGCTGCTTTTGCTTCTGGCTTGCTTGCTTGCAAATGGATGATTAATGTTGTCAAGCGTGGCAAGCTGATTTATTTTGCAATATATTGTTTTATTATAGGTACACTGGCAATTGTTTTTTCTTTTTAAATAAATATATAGAATAATGTTTGGGGTAAATGATTTGAATGAATTTAAGGAGGGATTGGTAATACCCATAAATAAACCATACGATTGGACATCGTTTGATGCTGTGAGAAAAGTAAAAAACCTTATTCTAAACAAGTTTAGAACGACAACTGGCGAGAAGATAAGTAAACTAAAGGTTGGCCATGCAGGTACTCTCGACCCTTTAGCCGAAGGACTCATTATTCTTTGTACTGGTAAAGCCACCAAAAAGATTCAGGAGTTGCAGGATGCTCCAAAAGAATATGTTGCAACAATTGAATTGGGAAAAACAACCCCTTCATTCGATTTAGAAACTTTGTATGATCAGGAATTTCCGATTGAACATATTACTGAGAAATTTGTAAAAGATTCATTGGTAAGTTTTATTGGGGAACAGGAACAAGTTCCTCCAGTGTATTCTGCTAAAAACGTGAATGGGAAAAGAGCCTACGACTATGCACGTAAAGGGATTGAACTGGAGCTAAAACCGAGTATCATAACCATTTCTGAGATAGAACTTACTAAGTTCAATCTGCCATTAATTGAAATACGAATAGTTTGTAGCAAGGGAACCTACATTAGATCTTTGGCTCACGATATTGGAAAAACACTAAATAGTGGGGGGCATTTAGTTAAGCTTATTAGAACTAAAATTGGCTCATATAATGTTGAAAATTCGGTTACTATAAGTGAATTTGAAAAAATTTTAACAACTTTGTAACTTATTGAATAATGCTCCGTATAAGCAGGGCGCTAATGTTTAATATATAAAACCTTTTAAATCAATGAAATTATCTCAATTTAAGTTTAATTTACCAAAAGAGCTTATTGCAAAATATCCGTCAGAAAATCGTGACGAATCCAGACTTTTAGTCGTTCATAGAAAAACTGGTGAGTTGGAACATCGTATTTTTAAAGATGTTGCCGAGTATTTTAACGATCAGGATGTTATGGTATTTAATAATACCAAAGTTTTTCCAGCAAGATTATATGGAAATAAAGAAAAAACGGGAGCTAAAATCGAGGTTTTTTTATTACGCGAACTTAACCGTGAACAACGATTATGGGATGTTTTAGTTGACCCTGCTCGTAAAATACGTATTGGAAACAAATTATATTTTGGCGAAGATGATAGTTTGGTTGCCGAAGTAATCGATAATACTACTTCTCGTGGTAGAACATTACGCTTCCTATTCGATGGGTCATACGAAGAATTTAAGAAAACACTTTATAACTTAGGAGAAACACCTCTTCCTCGTTTTATACAGAGAGAAGTTACTCCCGAGGACAAAGATCGTTATCAAACAATATATGCAAAACACGAGGGTGCAGTTGCTGCTCCTACTGCCGGACTTCATTTTAGTCGTGAATTACTTAAACGCCTCGAAATTAAGGGTCTTGGTTTTGCCGAAATAACATTACATGTTGGATTGGGTAACTTCAGAACAGTTGATGTTGAAGATCTTACTAAACATAAAATGGATTCTGAAAAAATATTTATCTCAGAAGAAGCTGTAAAAAAAGTGAACGAAGCAAAAGCTAACAAAAAGAATGTAATTGCTGTTGGAACAACTGTTTTACGAACTCTTGAATCATCAGTTTCAACTACAGGTCTACTTAAACCTTACGATGGCTGGACAAACAAATTTATATTCCCTCCATACGAAGTCCAAGTACCAAATATGCTTATATCGAACTTTCATTTACCTTTATCAACATTATTAATGATGGTTTGTGCTTTTGGAGGATTTGATCCGGTATTGAACGCTTACAAAGTTGCTATAAAAGAAAAATACAACTTTGGAACCTATGGCGATGCTATGCTAATAATATAAGGTGGTTTTAAAATATTTTGAAAAAGGGTTAACGATTGTTAGCCCTTTTCTTTTTAGCAATGTGCTGAAAAGTGGTTCGAATTTACCAGTTCACGATATTTTGTAACCACCTTTTTAAAATCTTCCCATGCAGGTCGCTTTAATTGTTCGTTACGAAGTAAAGCTGATGGATGAAAAGTAGGCATTACCTTATAGCCATTCCATATTAACCATGTTCCTCTTACCTGTGTAATTTTTGCAGATGGATCGATTAATCCCTTTAAGGCTGTGGCTCCAAGCAGAACGAGGATTGTAGGCTGAATGATTTCAATTTGTTTTAGTAAATAGGGTAAACAGGTTGTTCTTTCTTCTGGCAAAGGATCTCTGTTCTCGGGTGGGCGGCATTTTACAATGTTGGCAATATACACATGTTCAGTGCGATTAAAACCACAAACACCCAGAATTTTATCGAGCAACTCACCTGATTTTCCAACAAACGGACGCCCCATTTGATCTTCATAATAACCCGGGCCTTCGCCAATACACATAATTTTTGCATTTGGTGAACCTTCGCCAAAAACCACATTTGTTCTTTTCTGGCTCAAGGCACAACGAGTACATTCGGTAACTTCGGCTTTTAATTGTTCCAAAGCATCCATAAAAGAGAGTTTAGTTTACAGTATTTTGTGGTTCTCCATTCATCCATTTACGAATATTCTCAAAAACAATTTTTCCCCGGTAATCAATCGCTTCGTTTGTTGCATAACCAATATGTGGTAACAATAAAACATTTGGCAATTCGAACAAAGGATATTTAGTATTTAGAGGAGGTTCTTTTTCGTAAACATCAAGTGCTGCTCCGGCAAGCTTGTTTTCTTTTAGAGCATTGTAAAGAGCATTATAATCAACAACCTGTCCTCTGGCGGTATTTATAAGAATAGATGTAGGTTTGAGTATATTTAGTTCTTTTTCTCCAATCAGATTTTTTGTTTCAGATGTAAGTGGAACATGTAACGAAATAATATCACTTTCTCTTAATAGTTTGTTCAGATCAACAAATGTTATATTTTCAGCTTGTTTTTTGGTTCGGTTATAAGCAAGTACATTACAACCAAATGCATTGGCCAGTCTAGCCACTTCGGCTCCGATTTGCCCGTATCCAATAATGCCAAAAGTTTTACCATACAATTCTGTTCCAAGAAAGCCCACACGGGTTTTGCCTTCTCGGGTTTGATAATCACTCCAGACAATTTTTCTTAACAAGTTTATAGTCATACCAATGGTAAGTTCAGCAACAGCATGTGTTGAATACCCAGCGGCATTGCAAACCAGAATATTTTTCTTTTTGCAGAATTCTACCGGAATATGATCTGTTCCGGCAAAAGCAACCGAAATGAGCTTAAGATTTGGGCATTGTTCAATAATTGTTTCAGAAAGAGGCAGATTACTTAATACCAAAATATCTGCTTTTGTTGCTCGCTTAATTATATCAGATTCGCTCTCAGGTCTATTATTGTAGGTAATTAGTTCATGATTATTATCTGAAAATTCTTTTTCAAGATTTTTTAGTTCTTGGGCTAAAATGCCGATAGGTTCGAGTATTACAATTTTCATCTTTAATAGATTAGTTATCCGGGATTAAAGATAAAAAAAAGACCGGGATTTCCGGTCTCTAATTTTCTAATATCTGTAGTGGTCTGCTTTGTATGGACCTTCAATCGGAACGCCAATATAATCAGCTTGTTCTTTTGTAAGTTTGGTTAATTTTACACCAATTTGCTCTAAATGTAATCGTGCAACCTCTTCATCTAAGTGTTTTGGAAGACGATAAACATCAATCTTGTAATTGTTTTTCCATAATTCCATCTGAGCAAGTGTTTGGTTAGTAAATGAGTTACTCATTACAAATGATGGATGTCCTGTTGCGCAACCTAAATTTACTAAACGACCTTCGGCTAGCATATAAATCGCGTGACCATCTGGGAAAACATATTTATCAACCTGTGGTTTGATATTTATTTTCTTAATCCCAGGTAGTTTGTCAAGTTTATCAACTTGAATTTCATTATCAAAGTGTCCAATATTACATACTATCGATTGGTCTTTCATTTTTGACATATGATCGGTAGTAATGATATCTTTATTTCCAGTTGTTGTAACATAAATATTTCCTTCGCTTAGAGCATCTTCAATAGGTTTTATTTCGAAACCTTCCATAGCAGCTTGTAAAGCACAAATCGGATCAATCTCTGTTATAATAACACGTGCACCATACGATCGCATTGATTTTGCTGAGCCTTTACCAACATCACCATAACCACAAACAACAACAACTTTACCCGCTAACATAACATCTGTAGCACGTTTAATACCATCAGCCAGTGATTCACGGCAACCATAAAGATTATCAAATTTTGATTTAGTAACCGAGTCGTTAACATTAATTGCTGGGAATAGTAGTTCGTTGCGCTCCATCATTTGATATAAGCGATGAACACCTGTTGTAGTTTCTTCTGAAACACCTTTTAACTCCTTTACTGTACGGGTCCATTTTGTTGAATCCTGTTCTAAGGTCTTGAGTAAGCTTTTATATAGTTCTTGCTCATCAATTGCCGATGGAGTTATTTTAAGAAATGAACTATCTTTTTCAGCTTTTACGCCTAAATGCACCATCATAGTTGCATCGCCACCATCATCAACAATTAAGTTTGGGCCTTTACCTTCGGGAAATGTTAATGCCTGATTTGTACACCACCAGTATTCTTCAAGTGTTTCTTCTTTCCACGCGAAAACAGGGATTCCAACTGCAGCAATTGCTGCGGCGGCATGATCTTGTGTAGAAAAGATATTACAACTTGCCCAACGAACATCAGCACCTAATTCAACAAGGGTTTCAATTAAAACAGCAGTTTGAATTGTCATATGAAGGGATCCGGTAATTCGAGAACCTTTCAATGGTTTTTCTTTGCCATATTTTTGTCTTAGCGACATTAGTCCGGGCATTTCTTTTTCAGCTATTTCAATTTCTTTTCGTCCCCACTCTGCTAATTTCATATCTTTAACCTTGTAGGGTAAGCTGTCGATCATGGTTGATTCTAATTTCATTCTAATTATATTTAATGAGTTATTATATTTACATAAAATGGAATGCAAAAATAGTTAAAAAATTGGATATCAAATAAAAAGTAAACAGTTCTTCTGCAACAATTGTTCGCTTTTTATTTATCAAAGAGACGTTGAATTTGCTCTTTATCTTTATGTAATTGTACTTTAAGTTCATTTAGTCCGGCGAATTTTTTTTCATCCCGGATTCTTTTTACAAATGACAAGGTTACGGTTTGATTATAAATTTTATCATCAAAATTAAAAATATGAACTTCCATATTCTTTATCTTTAAAACAGGCTCAACTGTTGGCCTTGTTCCTATATTGAGCATTCCGATATATTGGCTGTTGTTTAGCATTACGCGAACAGCATAAACGCCATCTTTAGGAATTTGTTTCCAGGGCTCTGGAAATTCTATATTCGCTGTTGGAAACCCAATTGTGCGCCCAATTTTATTGCCTTCAACTACATTTCCACTTACAAAATATTCATACCCCAGATAATTATTGGCCATCTCAAGTTCTCCATTAACCAGAAACTCTCGAATTTTTGTTGAGCTAACAGATTCGTCATTTACAAGCTTTGCATCTAACTTCTCAATCTCAAATCCGAATTTGTCGGAACATTCTTTTAAAAATTCATATCCGGCTTTTCTGTCTTTTCCAAATTGATGATTATACCCAACAACCAGGTGTTTTACATGTATCTTCTTAACAAGATACTCTTCAATAAATTCGCAGGCGTTTAGCTGCGAGAATTCTTTGGTAAATGGAATAATAATTAGATGATCAACACCCGTTCTGGAAAGCAAAAACTTTTTTTCATCAATATTATTTAGCAAGCGTAGGCTTTCGAGATCTTTATTAAGAACAATTCTCGGATGAGGCCATAGCGTAAGTACAACCGATTCTCCATTGTTTTTCTTTGCTAAAGTTTTAAGTCTGTTTAATATACTTAAATGTCCCTGGTGAACTCCATCGAATACCCCAATGGTTAGCACAGGGTTTTCAATGTTGAGATCTTCTATATTGTTATGAATAATCATCAATTCCTTTATTTAGGTTACAAAAGTATAAAAAATAAAACATTTCTAAATATTCCTCCATTAAAGTAAAAATTTGTAAAATTGCATCAGACATCAAATCTATAAACAAATGAAAAAAGTAATTATTTTAATCTTAGTTGGGTTCTTGATTACATCGTGCCAATCTCAACCTGATTATTTTACTGTTTCTGGAGTACTTACAAATGGGAGTGGTGAAAAGATTTACTTCTCAGAGTTACAAGCCAATAAAATCAATATATTAGATTCTCTTATTCTTGATAGTGATGGAGTATTTAGCTTTAAAGGAACAACGGATGTTGCTAAGTTTTACGCTCTAAGAACAAATCCAAGAAATTACATCACACTTATTATTAATCCCTTCGATCAGATAATTATTAAAGGAGATGCAAAAAACTTGGGAGGTACGTATACTGTGCAAGGTTCCGATGAATCCAATAAAATAAGATTATTGCGCAACAGACTAACCGAAAGTGTTAATAAGCTTGATGAAATTGGTGCTGAGTTTAGCTCTTCTATTGGTAAACCAGAATTTAATAAGGTAAAGGATTCTCTGTCAAGATTATCTCTCCAGATTATTGAAGAACATAAGGATTATACAAAGCAGTTTATCACTAAAAATAGAAACTCATTAGCCGGATTAATGGCTTTATATCAGCAGCTAGGTATGAGACAATATGTGCTAGATTCGAAGCAGGATATCAAATATTTCGAGATGGTAGATTCTGCTCTTATCAAAAGCATGCCAAAATCAGAAGCCGCTATTGCATTACATGCTCAGGTTCAGGAGATTAAACGACAACTTAGCTCTGAGTTCGAATTAAACAATAGACTTGGAATTGGAGCTCCAGCTCCTGAAATAGCATTGCCTAATCCACAAGGAGATACAATTTTACTTTCATCACTTAAAGGTAAATATGTTTTGTTAGATTTTTGGGCATCATGGTGCCGCCCATGCCGAGTTGAAAATCCTATACTTGTTAAAAACTATGCTAAATATCGCGATAAAGGATTTGAAATTTATCAGGTTTCTCTTGATAAAAGTAGATCGGCTTGGGAATCAACAATACTAAGTGATAGTTTAAACTGGATACATGTGAGTGATTTGCAATATTGGAACTCTGCACCGGCAAAAGTGTATAGTGTTCAAGGTATTCCTGCAAATTTCTTACTTGACAAAAATGGTCGTATAATTGCAAAAAATTTGCGCGGCGATGCACTCGAAGCAAAACTTTCTGAATTATTTGATTAACTTAGTGCCTGCTTAAAAATAAATATACTGTAAAACCCTATGTAGGGAATGTTTGATTAAAAATTTATTGAATGAAAAAAATACTTCTCTTAGCACCTTTTATTCTTTTAATTATGATTTCTTGTAATAAAAATAACAAGATTGAGATAAAAGGAACAATTACCAATGCCGAAGGTAAAAATTTAGTATTTAAGGAATTGCTGGTTGACGGAGCATTGGATATTGATAAAATAAAACTAGGTAAAGATGGTTCGTTTAAGTTTAAAACAGAAACTGCTGTAAATACACCTAAATTTTACTACCTATTATTATCTAAAGACAACTTTATTACACTGCTAATAAACCCAGGCGATAGAGTTGAGATTTTAGGCGATGCTTCAGATTTAAAAAACGCCAGGATTATTGGTTCAAAAGAATCTTTACAGATACAAATGCTTAACAATAGGTTGAATGATACAAAAAACAAACTCGACTCGTTATCAAAACAATTTAAAAATAGTAGTAAGATAGATGCAAATGACATTCAACTTAATGAGATTAATCAAAAATATGCCAAGTTAGTAAATAATCTAAGAGATTCTTCCATTGCATTTATTCTAAATAACTTAGATAACATGGCTTCTATAATGGTTTTGTATCAAAAAATAGACGATGAGAATTTTGTATTGTATAAAAATCGTGATTTACAGTATATAAAGCTCGTTTCAGATGCTCTGGGGAAAAAATATCCCGATTCACCTCATGTTAAATCATTGTTGGCTGATAAGGATAATTTGTTAAAAAGATATGATCAACTAATTACTCAGAAAAAGATTGAAGAGGCAACCAAAGACAAAGCGATTTCAGGATTGCCAAATATTGAACTTCCAAATCCAAATGGAGATACTATCTCATTTAATAAAATAAATACAAAATATAAATTATTATGCTTTTGGGCAACATGGAGTCAGGAAAGCATACAACGAAATTTGGAACTCATTCCATTATATAAGAAATATAATGGCAAAGGTTTTGAAATATTTATGGTATCTCTCGACACAAAAGATGATGTATGGAAAAAGGCAATTCAATTTGATCAATTGAATTGGATTAATGTTATAGACCAAAGTGGAAGAACATCGTATGTTGCTAAAATATATAATGTGCGGGCTTTGCCAACAAGTTATCTTATTAATAGTAATGATGAAATTGTTTCTGTAAATCCTTCTATAAAAGAGATTTCAAATACGTTAGAATACGCACTTAAATAAACCATATTGAACCAAACAGGGAAAATATATTTTGCATCTGACATACATTTAGGACTCCCCTCATACAAAAAAAGTCTTGAAAGAGAAAAGCTTTTTGTTAAGTGGCTTGATGAGATAAAAAATGATGCTCAGGAAATAATTTTACTAGGTGATATTTTTGATTTTTGGTTTGAATATAAACGAGCAATTCCTAAAGGTTTTACACGTTTTTTAGGGAAGATTTGTGAGATAACTGACGCAGGAATTCCAGTTCATTTTTTTACTGGCAACCATGATATGTGGGTTTTTGATTATTTACCTAAGGAAACGGGTGTATTTTTGCATAAGAAACCTTTAGTTAGAGAATTTTCAGGCAAACGTTTTTATTTAGCTCATGGCGATGGTATGGGCCCCGGAGATTATGCGTATAAGATATTGAAACGTATCTTTGCCAGTAAACTCTCTCAATGGTTATTTGCACGGTTTCATCCTAACTTCGGAATATTTATTGCCAATTCATGGTCGACACATAACCGATATTCCAGAGAGACAAAACCATTCGAAGGAGAGAACAAAGAATGGCTTATTCTATATTCTCGTGAGTTATTAAAAACCGAGAGTTTCGATTTCATGATTTATGGGCACAGGCATATTCCAATGGATATGAAGCTGGCAGATAATTGTCGCTATGTTAATTTAGGCGATTGGTTAAGTCATTTTACATATGCTGTTTTTGATGGTAATGACCTGATTCTAAAAGAGTATAAAAAGTAAGTATTGATTATATGAAGTTTATATTTCGAATTGTGGGGATTCTGCTTTTTGCTTTTATGATTTTCAATTGTAGTGATAATCGATGCAATGAGGAGGTAGATGTTTTACTTAAAGCGGAAATAATAGTGAATGATCCCATTTTAACAAATGCCGGATTTTTGGAAACCCTTTCAATTTATTCTCCTGCATGGACAGATAGTGTTCATTATAGCTCTGCGAATTTTATGTTGGAGTTGTCTCCATTTGCAGATACTACAGTGTTTGTTTTTACAAGTCAGGCATGGAAAGATACTGTAAAAATATTTTATGAACGCGATCTTGTTTATCTTTCTCAAGAATGCGGATTTGTTACCTATTATAAAATTGATAGCACACGATATACCTCAACTATTGATTCTTTAGTTTGGGTTAATAAAAAGCTTACAACATTGACTGATGGACATGTTAAGATATATTTTTAGTATACTGTTGTTTTTCGTTTTTTCTTTTCAACTGATGGCCCAAAAAACAGATGAAAAGAAAAAAGATGGATGGGAAATTACTGGAATTAAGATTGGTATGGATGTTGGCAGATTTTCAAATTTTTTGTTTAAACCTGAGCAAACATCATATGCCGGATCTTTGGATGTCGGATTTAATAATAAATATTTTATTATTGCAGAGGCTGGATATTCTGAAATAAATCTCGACAGGGACAATTATAATTATATTTCGGATGGAACATTCTATAAGATTGGCCTCGATTATAACATGCTTAAAAAATACCCGACAGATTTTTTAGGTGCCGGATTTCGTTTTGCATATAGCACTTTAGAACATTCTGCCAATAATATTAGATTTGAAAGTGAACATTGGGGAAGCTATTACACTGAAAAAGAGAGCGAAACAAATCAGACTATGTGGCTCGAAGCTTCATTTGGATTAAAAGGAGAGATTTTTAAAAATGTTTATTTTGGTTGGTCTGCAATTATAAAAGTTCGGTTTTATGGCGGTACTGATGATAAATTTCAACCATATGATATTCCGGGGTTTGGAAAAGCCGCTAATTCAATAAGCATAGGAGCAAACTACTTTATTTATTACCAGATCCCGTTTAATAGGAAATAATAAATCGATACTTCGGGAATTCTACCCAGACTTAATTATAATAATTCTTTAATTTCTGCTGAAACAGTTCTTTATTGGTTTCGTTTATTTTTTTGATAATATCGGTAATAATAATTATTCTGTTTTCAACCTCAAGTGGTGAGAGGTCTTTTTCTTTAGCAAATACTATTTTTTCTATATGATAACCCGATTCGTTCAAAATTAAGGCTACAGCAGCATTAAAGTTATCAAAAATTACAACAGAAGGAAGTTGGTTTTCGGCATATTTGGTAACAGCTTTTTGAACCATGCTTTTTATATATTTTATCTGTGTCTCTCCAAGATAATTCGAGCCTAGCAAAATCTTTATCATATCAATTTTTGCCACATCTCTTCTATTCCCAGATTCCTTCATTTTCTGATATTCTTTCTCACTTGTCTGAAGAAAGAGATTTATAAAATCGGGAGGAAGATCATTTATATGTCCAAGGCTTTTTTCTGCTTTTTTAAGCTTATATTCTTTTAATGCGGCATTCTGATCAATAGGAACATAATATTCCCATTTACGAGTTCTTTTATAGGTCTCTGTCATTGGTTTTGGTTTCCAATTGCTTTCCGGCCTTTGCATCAATGGAGCAGTTATGCTTAAATTGTCTGTTTCAAGAGCAAATAAAAGACAATTAACAAAGTGAATCCATCCACCACCAATCGAATTGTGTAAAGCGCTCCATAAGGTTTTGTGAGATACTTGAGCTAAGTCAATTGTGTCGTAATCAGAGCTGTATTCTTTTTGTTTTAGCTTATCAACAAAATCGTTACTTAACCGAACAGGGTAATAGGTAAATTCATTACTCGATGAATCTGCAAGTGCCTGACTGTGTGGCAATTCTTTTATATCGAGTATGTAATTTGAATCATTCGAAAGTTCAATATAGATTTTTAAATCCTTTCCCCAGCTCATTCGTTCTATTAATATTGGTTCCGTTTTTTGTTGAGAGAAGGAGGGTGTAAGCAGAAAAAATAAACTGAATAAAAGAAGAAGTTTTTTTTTCATGATTTTTTTGCTTTTTTAGGTCTTTTAAAAGTACAACTTTTTTTTAGTTTTTAAAATAAGCAAAAAGAAAAGACTCAGCATTTCGGCTGAGTCTCAATATAAGAAATGATTATAAAATTAATCTTCTAGCATTATTTCTAACATTTTTATTGCAGCAATTGGAATAGATGTACCTGGACCAAAAACACCTGCAACGCCTGCATCGTAAAGAAACTGGTAATCTTGTGTTGGAATAACACCACCAACAATAACCATAATATCTTCGCGACCAAGTTTCTTAAGTTCTGCTATTACTTGCGGAACCAATGTTTTGTGTCCTGCAGCTAGTGATGATACGCCCATAATATGTACGTCGTTTTCAACTGCTTGTTTGGCTGCTTCTGCCGGAGTCTGGAATAATGGACCAATATCAACATCGAAACCTAGATCGGCATATCCTGTTGAAACTACTTTTGCACCACGGTCATGGCCGTCTTGTCCCATTTTTGCAATCATAATACGTGGCTGGCGTCCTTCTTTCTCTGCAAATTTCTGCACCAGTTCTTTTGCTTTATTATAATTTGCATCGTCTTTTGATTCTGACATATATACTCCTGATATTGATCTAATTACTGCTTTATATCTTCCTGCATGTTTTTCACATGCATCAGAAATCTCGCCTAATGTAGCACGTTTTTGAGCTGCAATTACAGCTAACTCTAACAGGTTTCCTTTTCCGGTTTTTGCACATTCTTCAATGGCGCGAAGTGCAGCTTGAACTTCATTGTTATTTCTTTCTGCTCTCAGTTTTGCCAATCGTATTAACTGTGCCTCTCGAACGGCTGTGTTATCAACATCCAAAATATCAATAGGATCTTCTTTGTCTAAGCGATATTTGTTAATACCAACAATCGTATCCTTACGAGTATCTATTCTAGCTTGTTTACGAGCAGAAGCTTCTTCAATCCGCATTTTAGGAATACCTGTCTCAATGGCTTTAGCCATTCCTCCTAATTTCTCTACCTCCTCAATTAATGCCCATGCTTTATTGGCAATCTCTTCTGTTAATTTCTCAACATAATATGATCCAGCCCAGGGATCAACAGCACGACAAATCTGAGTTTCTTCCTGAATATAAATTTGTGTGTTTCGTGCAATACGAGCAGAGAAATCTGTTGGTAGAGCAATTGCCTCATCTAATGCATTTGTATGCAGTGATTGTGTGTGACCTAATGCTGCTCCCATAGCTTCAATACAAGTTCTGGCTACATTATTAAATGGATCTTGTTCTGTTAAACTCCATCCAGATGTTTGTGAGTGCGTGCGCAAAGCCATTGATTTTAGATTTTTTGGATTAAATTGTTTTACCAATTTAGCCCAAAGCATTCGTGCAGCACGCATCTTAGCTATTTCCATAAAGTGGTTCATGCCAATAGCCCAGAAAAAAGATAATCGTGGAGCAAACGTATCGATATCCATTCCTGCATTAACTCCTGTTCTCAAGTATTCTAAACCATCAGCTAATGTGTATGCAAGTTCAATGTCTGCTGTTGCTCCAGCTTCCTGCATATGGTAACCTGAAATACTAATTGAGTTGAACTTAGGCATGTTTTTCGATGTGTACTCGAAAATATCAGCAATAATTTTCATTGAGAATTCTGGTGGATAGATATAAGTATTTCGTACCATGAACTCTTTTAAAATATCATTTTGAATGGTTCCACTTAGCTGATCTAAACGGACACCTTGCTCTAATCCAGCAACAATATAAAATGCCAAAATAGGAAGTACTGCACCATTCATTGTCATCGACACCGACATTTTATCTAATGGAATCTGGTCGAACAGAATTTTCATATCAAGAATCGAGTCTACAGCTACACCTGCTTTTCCAACATCACCAACAACACGCTCGTGATCTGAATCATAGCCACGGTGTGTAGCAAGGTCGAATGCAATTGATAATCCTTTTTGTCCGGCAGCCAAATTTCTACGGTAAAATGCATTTGATTCTTCTGCTGTAGAAAATCCTGCATACTGACGCACAGTCCATGGTTGCATAACATACATCGCAGAGTAAGGTCCTCTTAAATATGGTGCCAGTCCTGCTGCATAGTTCAAATGTTCCATACCCTCCAAATCTTCTTGGGTATAAGCATTTTTTACTATTATCTGCTCTGGGGTATTCCAGCTGGCATCAATGCCTTTTTCTTTTTCCCAGTCTTTGGCAGAACTATAAGCCGACTTAGGTAAATCTAATGGTATATTGTTAAAATTTGGTTTCATTTTCATCTTTTTTTAATTACTCAATTCCTAGTTCTTTCTGAAAACCTTGAAGTGTTTCAATCAAATTCGATTTCATATGTATGAAATGCTTTATTCCTTTTGATTTCAATTCTTCAATACTTGCTGGATATCCGGCAACAACAGTAATTGCTTTACCATTCAGCATTTCTAAAACGGCAGGAGCAACAGTTGGATATTCATCATCAGAGCTGCAAACCACAACAATACTCGCTTTTTGATCAATTGCAGCTTTTACACCTTCATCAACTGAATTAAAACCAAGATTATCAATGATTTTAAATCCGGCACATGCAAAAAATCCTGAGGCAAAACCTGCTCTTGCTTTACGCATATTTAAATCTCCAATAGTTAATAAAAAAACTACGGGAGTATCTTTTTTCTTGTCGGTTTTTAAACGCATCAATTCAATTTGTTCAGCACCGCGATATGGTTTTATAGGTTCTGCTATTGCATCATCTCTTTTGCTTGTTTTAGATCTAATTGTGTCAGCAGTAATTTTTGCTTCAACTTTTTCTAATGCATTTGGATATTGATTTGTTCCCAAAAGTATTTCGCGTCGTAAAGCAATATTTAAATTACGTTTATTGTCTGATTCAGTTACTTTTCCTTGAATAAATCCAGCCTTAAATGATTCAATATATCCACCTTTTGATTCAATTTCCTGGAAAAGTTTCCATGCATGCTCAGCTATTGAAGCTGTTAAGGTTTCAATATAATACGAGCCTCCTGCAGGATCCACAATCTTATCAAAATATGATTCTTCTTTTAATAAGATTTGCGTATTTCGAGCAATTCGATCGGAAAAATCAGTTGCTTTTTCGAATGCATTGTTAAATGGAGTAACTGTTAAAGAATCAATTCCTGCTATGGTAGCAGACATCGATTCGGTTGTGCCACGAAGCATATTTACATATGGATCGTAAACTGTCTGGTTCCATTTTGATGTAGTTGCATGAATAATCATTTTTGCAACTTCTTTGTTTTTAGGTTGGTAGGCATCAACTATTTTTGCCCAAAGCATTCGTGCTGCTCTGAATTTGGCTATTTCCATAAAATAGTTTGAACTTACTCCAAAGTTAAATTTTAAGTTTTGCGCAACGGTATCAATATCTAAACCTTTTTCGGTTAATAGAGTTAAATACTGATTTCCCATAGACAATGAAAATCCAAGTTCCTGAACAATAGTTGCTCCGGCATTGCAGAACAATTCGCCATTAACACCAATTACTCTAAAATTTGGTAAGTCTTTAGCCTTTTCGACAAGTTGTTTTGCCGTTTCAAATACTTCATCCTGTGATTTGCAGAAATTGCCATTAGTTGATAAGTGAGCAAGAGGATCAAAACAAACAGATCCTTTTATTTCATTTTTATTGATTTTTTCAGATTGTATTTTAGCATTTAAAAAATCAATAAAAGGATTTGCAACTGAAGCACCCATAATATTAAGTTCGATGCTCTCAAGTTGAATATCTTTTAACAAGATTTCAAAATCCTTATTCGAAATATTCTCTTTGCAAGTTACGTCAAAACCAATTGAATCGACACCTTTCATTAGGACATCAAGCGCTTTTTTATTAGCAGCTGCAATATCCGTAGCATCAATGTTCTGGCGAACATACCAGCAATTACAGTTCGATTTATTTCCTCGAACATAAGGAAATTCACCTGGAAGATATTTTACATGCTTTAGGCTTTCGATATGTTCAGCACGATAGTAAGGTCGTACGCTGAATCCTTCAATAGTGCTCCATACCAGTTTTTTCTCGTAATCAGCACCTTTAAGATCTTTGTTGATCTGTTCTTCCCACTGCTGCGTAGTAATGGGAGGGAACTCTTCGAACAATTTTATCTTTTTTGTTTTGTCTACCATAACAAATTGTTAAAATTAATTTTGTGCAAAATTAACTCATTTACTATTAATACATATGATTTTAAGCATAAATTGATATGCTTTAGAATATTGATTGTGTATTTTCAAAAAAGGCATCCATGATCGGACGCCTTTTAACTAGTGCAAGAAAGTTCTTTTTAGCGAATATAAATGGCGTGTGTTAATAAGGTTAAATTTATAAAATAATACTTTTTTGAGTCTTGATTAGAAGAGTCAACATAATAAGCATATATGCTAAGTGTTACTCCTGGGTATTCATCTGATCCATACATCTCTTTTACATCTGCTGCTTTGAACGTGCAGGATAGGGTTCTCGGATCAAGTTTTTTGGTTAGAAATTTACTGTCGTCATAGGTGTTTCCGGCATATTCCAATTCAGCATATAGTTTATAGGCATTTTCAGTGTTACCAACCCATTCCACTATAATGTCTGTTCCTTTTGGATAATTATCCCAGGAATCTTTATCTATAGCTGTTATATCAACAAAAGTATTGCACGAGTCAATAAATGCAGGAACAAGGTTATTCCCTCCAATATTCCAGATTGCACGAGTAGCATCAGTACTTCCTCCCCAATATGAGCCATATAAATTAGTTAGAGTTTGATTGTTGCAGATTACAGTTCCTCCTCCCTCCACAGAGAACTTTGAGGCACCAGGAGTTGCCAGAAATACTGCAGTTGTTATTAATGAAAAACTATAGGTTGTTGGATTTCTGTATTTAATGGCAACCCAGATTTTTGTGCTCGTAAATATCCATACGAGTCATCAAACACAGGGTCTTTTACCCCACTTTCATCGGTAAATAGATCTAAGGTTTCTTCATCGCAACCTGTAAAACCTAATAGAATTGTAGCTAAGATAGCACACGCTAAGATCGAAGTTTTCATTTTTATTTATTTAGATTTAGTTGATATATTTATTAAAGCTAAGCTATTTTTAAATTAATAAAAGATGCTATTAAACAAAAGTAAATTTTTGAAAGTTTTTAAATAATTTAAAACCCAATTGCTAAATGAAGTCCTATTGATGCATGAATATCATCTGTACTTAAAGCAAATCCAAGTTGTGGTCCAACATTAATTTGTCCAAATTCGTATAAACTTGCAAAGTGTGGAAATGAAGAAATCTACAATTGTTCTGATAATTTAAGTGTTACTTCGGGTGATAACCTTATCGATAAATAATCAATAAGTCTGTACATTGGGATGAAACTAATGGTGGTATATCTGTGATCATCAGATACCATGTCGTATCGTAAACCAAATCTTTCTGAATGTCCGATAATTTTTTCTACATGAATATGATGCCTAAAGGTTGCTAATTTCTCTGTAAAACTGCAAACTAGTTCGTTTGAAAGCCCGATTTCAAATTCTGTATGATGATATTGTTCTGCAATAAGAGAAAAGTTTGTAATTACTTGGATACTCACAAAGAGATTCTTTATGAATAAAATAAGAGGTTAGAAGTTATTCGGAGTATCTTGGTAGGGAAAAGAAAAATTTACTTCCTTTTCCAGTTTCGCTTTCAACCCACATCTTCCCATCCATTTTTTCAACAAATTCATGGCAAAGAATTAAACCCAGTCCAGTGCCTTTTTCTTTGTCTGTTCCAATAGTAGTGGTGCTTTTTTCCACTTTAAAAAGGTTTGAGAGTTTTGCTTTATCCATTCCAACTCCGGTATCTGAAATACAAACTGTGACTAAACCTTTTTGTTCATTTTTATCTGTTACAGTGTCAAATATGATTTTGCCGTTTTTAGGAGTAAATTTTATTGCATTTGAAAGTAAGTTCCGAACAACCGTATTTACCATATTTTCATCAGTGTATACAAAGGATCCGGCCTGTACATTGTTTTGAATATGAATGCTTTTATGGTCAATATTACTTTTAAGAAGCACTATATTCGAATCAATAATGCTTTTAATTTTTAAAATCTCAGGCCGAGGAATTATTTTACCCGTTTGTGATTTAGCCCACTGCAATAGGTTTTGCAACAGATCGTAGGTTTGTTGAGTTGTTATATTAAGTAAATCGATCATTTCCTTCGTTTCTTCTATGGAATATGATTCAATTTTTTCTGACAATAATGAGGTATAACCTAAAAGAAGAGAGAAGGGATTAATTAAATCATGCGCCAGAATGGTAAAGAATTTATCTTTAGTTGCAACTAATTCCTGTAGCTGTTGTTTTTGTTTTTCTATCTCTAAATTCTTTTCCGAAACAGTTGCGAATGCTTCTTGTATTTCGATATGCTGACTAATTAATTTTGTATGAATTTTTTCTTTCTCATCGATTTCATCCAATGCTTTATCGCGAAGAGAAATTAATTCGTTAATCTGGCTATAAACTTCACTTCTGTTCTCAATAGCAAATAAAGCATTATAATTATTTTCTCCAATACGTAATGATGAAATGGTAAGCTGGTAATATAAATCAGAATCTGAATCGTTTCTTGAAAAGAGATTTTTGTGTAGCTTGGCCGAAAAAACAACCGGTGGTCCTCCTTTAAAAACAGGATTGATCCTTAGTTTGTAAAGTTCTTTATTAAAATTTGGAAAGATTTCGAACAATAAACGATTTAGGATTTCTTTTTTTTCAATGCCCGTAAGGTTCTCAATGGGTTTGTTCCAATATATTATTTTGTAATTCTCATCAATAATAAAATATCCTTCAGGAAGATAGTCCAGTGCAAAAAAAAGCTCTTTATTTACTACTTTCGACATAACACTTAATTAAGACAAGAATTTTTCATAATAAAGCTGAATTTTCTCAATTAGCGAATTAAATGATTTTACTTTGAAAAATATGGCAAAGTTCCCGCGGGCCTCGAATTCCTCAATCTTAAAATGAGTTTTCGCAAACAAAATAGCTGATTCATTTTTAATCATTTCATCCGGAATAATTATATTTCTTGATCCTTGCTCATATATTGGAACTATATAATCAAGATGAATGCTTAACATATTGCTAAGTGTTCCCATAACTGCGTTAATAATAACATTCCCTATTTCAGAAAGAATATCAACTCTTAATGAGTCCATGTCTAAATTTGTACCGCTTTTACCAATAAAGGCATTAACCAGTTTTGCAGCATGATCTGATGATAAAATCAGTTTTGAAAAACCATTTAATTCACCATTAAAGGGCAATGTGATTACGGCATAGTTTTCTTCCTCAAAGTAGTTTACAAAATCAGAATATTCACTAAACTCAACAATTTTAACTTCCGGTACATCAAGTTTAATGTGCGATTGAACCATTGTATTAAGCAATTCGGCACTTTTCCCAACACCTATATTAATTACTTCTTTTAGTATTTCAATTTGTAGGGGATTAAGCATAATGAGTGTTTTTTAGAGGTTTAATAACATATTCACTTTATCAAAAATGATATCTTTTTGAATGGGTTTATTTACAAATTCACTAATTCCAAGTTGTATGGCTTTTTCTTTTGTAGTTGATTGAATATCAGCTGTACAAAATATTATTGGAAGATTAAAATTCAAATCTTTTAATTCCTTAAGTACACTCAATCCATCCTTTATTGGCATTACCGAATCGAGTATTAAGAGATCAGGGATTTTTCTTTTTATGGCAGTAACTACTTCTTCACCATTTGTAAATTCAAAGATTTTTACCGAGGGAACATCCTTTACTATATTTGTAATAAACATCCTTGTAACGGCCGAATCATCTGCAATGTATATCGTTTTTTCCATAATGTAAGATTTTGTTATTCAAAAATAGAATAATAAAAGGAATGTTAAAGCATAAAATTAGTTTGTTATTCTTTTAAAATCAGTTTTTAATTGTAATGATAAATGGGATTTTTTTTATACTATTTATTTCCCTTGTAACTGACCTCCTCCGGTTGGAAAACCTATAGGTAAAATATATAAAGGTTCCTCTTCATTCGGCATCATGATTACATTTTTCACCATTGTGTCATCAAAAGCACCCACTGCGCATGTTCCTAAACCTAAAGCAACAGCTTGCAAACAAACATTTTCTGCAGAATGTCCCATGTCCATGCATACATACCTTTCTCTTCCTCGTTTACCGTACTTTTTTGTGGTTCTTTCAAAAACGGCTGAATATACTAAACTAACAGGAGCCTGATTAATGAATTCTTGATTCAATGCAGCTTCAGATAATTCATTTCGAACATCATTATCGTAGATCCTTAATAATTGATGGCCTTCAGGTAAATACTTGTAAATCCCTTTGCTTAACCCATTAACATTTCCAACCACAAGATAGATTTCTAAAGGATATAATGCCCCTGCCGATGGAGCTGTTTTAAATCCTCCACGAAGAAATGGGGGCGAATTCATTTCTTTTGTAATACCATATGCCGCCCAGAGTATTTGCGAAACCTGCTGGATAGTTAGGGCATCTTTTTTAAATTCTCTTACCGAACGTCTATTTAGTAGGGTTTCTTCAATTGAAACAGTTCCTTTTAATACCGGCGATGGAAGTTTTATTGTACTTGAATTCAGTTGTATTGAACTATGGTTTGAATAATAGAAAAAAGGATTACACCATAATAGGAAAATTATAATTATTGTTTTCATAATTTGTTTTTGGGCCAATTTATGAATAATAATTGATTATTTATTTTAACCGATTTGTTAAAAACAGCAAAAAGAATGATTTTTTTTTGAAGCTTTTGATATTATTCTTTACTTTCGCACTAATGGTATTAGGGCTGCTCGGCGAAATGTCAGATTTTTGTTGAAATCTAAATAACTACTGAGTGCTTTCATAGTTATACTTTCAAGGGCAGCCTTTTTTCTATTTAAACCTGTTTGGTTACTGCAAATTAAAACCATTGCCTCTTCCTAAAAATAGCAACTCCCAGAATTGATAATCCTAATGAAAAAAGAATAATTAATGGCAATGCCCAATTGGAGTTTTCCATAAAGTTGGGAACATTCATTCCAAATACACTTGCAATTAATGTAGGAATCATTAAAATTATGGATATAAGTGTTAACTGCTTCATTACCACGTTTAGATTATTAGATATTACAGAAGCAAAAGCATCCATCATTCCACTTTGTATATCTGAATATATTTGAGCCATTTCTAAAGCCTGCTTATTCTCAATTAGTGCATCCTCAAATAGATCTTCATTAATTTCAGTTGTTATCTTTTTTGCATTTCTAAGTTTCGCCAACACAATTTCATTTGCTTTTATTGAGGTAATAAAATAAACGAGGCACTTTTCCATCTTTAGTAATTTATTTAGCTCTCTGTTTTTAATCGATTTTTCAAGATCTTGTTCTATCTGCGAAGTCATATGATTAATTTGTTTCAGGTATTTTAAATAGACACTTCCTGATCGCAGAAATAATCTTAGAATAAAATTTACCACATCTGTTATCTGACGATATTGTTCTCTTACAGATAGAGGTTGGGATGTAGGTAATATTTCATTGTTTTGTAAACAAAGAGTTAAAGTAAAATCCTCAGCTAAATAAATCCCAAGAGGTATAGTATGAAAAGGCACTCCATTGTTTGAGCTCTCAACAGGGATACGCATAATAACTAACGACCAGTCATCATCAAATTCTACCCGAGGTCTTTCATCGGCATCTAAAATATCATTAATTGTATCTGAAGGTAGTTTAAACTCTTCTGATAATCGAAGAATTTCTGCTTGTGTTGGCTGTATAACGTTTATCCAGCAACCCTTTTCCATTTCAGGAATTTCGACATATCCACCGAATGTTTTAAAGATTGTAATCATTAATTTGTCTCCTTACAAAAGAATCTGCAAGGAGCACTAGAACGCCCTTACAGATGAGTTAATACTTATTCTTACTATGATACGGGCCTTCGTCCATGATCTGTTTTTTTAATTATCTCTGCAAAGGTAGCTTATTATTTTATTTTTTAGACAACTTGTTAAGATTGTTTCATTTTACTTCTTCCATTTTCCCATATTAAATCATTCCGGTCATATTCTCAGGATTTACCCATGCATCAAAATCGTCAGCAGAAACATAACCAAGTTCTAACGCTGATTCCTTCAGTGTTTTTTCTTCGCGATGAGCTTTTTTTGCAATTTCAGCAGCCTTTTCATAACCAATATGTGTATTTAGGGAAGTAACAAGCATCAATGAATTTTGAAGATGCTTTTCTATATTTTGAAAATTTGGTTCAATTCCAAAAACACAATTTTCTGCAAACGATTTGCAGGCATCGCCAATCAGCATCGCCGACTCAAGAAAGTTTTTTATAATCACAGGTTTAAAGACGTTGAGCTCGAAATGACCATTCATTCCACCTATATTAATTGTAACATCATTTCCCATAACCTGTGCACAAACCATAGTTAATGCTTCCGATTGCGTCGGATTAACTTTCCCGGGCATTATAGACGAACCTGGTTCGTTTTCCGGTAAATTTAATTCTGCAATTCCACAGCGAGGCCCAGAACTTAATAATCTTATATCATTCGCAATTTTCATTAAACTTGCGGCAAATGTTTTTAATGCTCCATGCGACTCAACAAGTGCATCGTGTGATGCTAATGCTTCAAATTTGTTTTCTGCTGTAATAAATGGTAATCCAGTCAAGCTTGCTATTTCTTTTGCAACTTCAAAATCAAATCCTTTTGGAGCATTTACTCCTGTTCCAACAGCTGTTCCTCCCAAGGCTAGCTCAGACAGGTGAGGAAGCGAGTTTTTTAAGTTTCTAAGTCCATGATCAAGTTGAGAAACATACCCCGAAAATTCCTGTCCTAGTGTTAAAGGAGTGGCGTCCATTAAATGGGTACGGCCAGTCTTTACAATATTCTTCCACAATTCACTTTTGGTTTTTAGTTCATTGCGCAATTTTTCTATTGAAGGAATTGTGTTGTCAATTAAAATTTTATATGCAGCAATATGCATGGCTGTTGGAAATGTATCATTCGACGATTGCGATTTATTTGCATCATCGTTCGGGTGAATAATGCTTTTTCCTTCACCTAATTTGTTTCCAGCCAGAACATGTGCCCGGTTTGAAATTACCTCATTTACATTCATGTTGGTTTGAGTACCCGATCCGGTTTGCCAAACTTTCAGAGGAAACTGGTCGTTAAGCTTTCCTGCAATAATCTCATCACACACATTACAAATCAAATCTTTTTTATTTGTTGATAAAACGCCAAGTTTACAATTCACGATAGCTGCAGCTTTTTTTAGATATCCGAAAGCATGAATTATTTCATTGGGCATTTGTGAATTACCAATTTTGAAATTCATTAGCGATCGTTGAGTTTGTGCACCCCAGTATTTATCGGCAGGAACTTTTACCGAGCCCATGGTGTCGTATTCTGTTCTGTGCATATTAATTGATTTTATTTTTATAATAAACAAATAGAAAATAATATGGTTTGAAAAGTATTAAAAACACCTATCAAACCATATTTTAATATAAATAATGTTGTATTTTGATTATCCCATCATCCTATAAAAATCATTTCCCTTATCATCCACAAGAATAAATGATGGAAAATCTTTTACTTCAATTTTATAAATTGCTTCCATTCCTAGTTCTGGATATTCCAATAACTCAACTTTTGTAATGTTTTCTTGAGCCAGAAGCGCTGCAGGTCCTCCAATACTTCCGAGATAAAATCCACCATATTTTTTACATGCATCGGTAACTGCCTGACTGCGGTTTCCTTTTGCGATCATAATCATGCTGCCCCCCTGGCTTTGGAACAAATCAACATAAGAGTCCATACGACCTGCTGTTGTTGGGCCAAAAGACCCGGATGGCATTCCTTTTGGAGTTTTTGCTGGTCCGGCATAATATATCGGGTGATCTTTAATATATTGTGGCAAGCCTTCACCTTTGTCTATTCTTTCTTTTAATTTTGCATGTGCAATATCTCGCCCAACAATAATTGTTCCGTTTAGAGATAATCTTGATCCTACTGCATGTTTCGACAACTCAGCTAAAATATTTTTCATAGGCTGATTTAAGTCGATGGTAACTGCACCAGATTCATCTGCATTTCGATATTTTTCAGGTATATACTTCCCAGGATTGCTTTCCATTTTTTCAATCCAAATACCCTCTTTATTTATCTTAGCTTTAATGTTTCTGTCAGCTGCGCAGGAAACGCCCATTCCAACAGGGCACGATGCTCCATGTCGAGGCAAACGAACAATTCTAATATCCAATGCAAAATATTTTCCTCCAAATTGGGCTCCAATTCCTAACTTATAAGCAGCATCCAAAATTTTGTTTTCTAGTTCAATGTCTCTAAAAGCTTGTCCTCCTTCATTTCCTTGCGTAGGGAGATTGTCAAGGTATTTAGCGGAAGCAAGTTTTACGGTTTTAAGCACCGATTCTGCAGATGTACCTCCAATTACAAATGCAACGTGGTAGGGTGGACAAGCAGCTGTACCAAGCGATTTGAGCTTTTCGATCAAGTATTTTTCGAGTTTGTCAGGAGTGAGCAAGGCTTTAGTTTCCTGGTAAAGTGTTGTTTTGTTTGCCGATCCACCTCCCTTTGCAATAAAAAGAAATTTATATTCATCTCCCTCGGTGGCATAAATATCGATTTGTGCAGGAAGGTTAGTGCCTGAGTTTTTCTCCTTGTACATATCTAACGGAATAGTTTGCGAATAACGCAGATTTTTTTCCGTATAGGTTTTATAAACACCTTTCGACAAAGCTTCTTCATCATTTGCTCCAGTCCAAATTTTTTGTCCTTTTTTAGCTACAATAGTTGCAGTACCTGTATCCTGACAAAATGGTAAATCTCCTTTTGCAGAAACTTCTGCATTTCGAAGTAATGTAAGGGCTACATATTTATCATTTTCGCTTGCTTCAGCATCACTAAGAATTGCTGCTACCTGCTTAACATGATCTGTTCTTAGCATAAAGGATGTATCAGTCAGTGCTGATTGAGCCAGCTGTGTAAGTCCTTCGGGCTCAACTTTTATTATTGTTTCTCCATTAAAAGTTGATACAGAAACATGATCTTTTGTAAGTAAATAATACTCTGTTTCATCTTTCCCTATCGGAAAGGGATTCTGATAATTAAATTCAGGAGTAGCCATATGATTTCTTTTTAGTTTATAATCAATTTGTTATGAAGTATTACGAATGGTAATAACAACACAAATAAGAAATCAAAAGATACAAAAATTATAATAAGGTATCAATATGTTCTAAAATATCTCCAAAAATAGCTTTATCTCCTACAACAATAATTGGTCTTCGGATAAGTCTTGGATTTTCAATAAGTATATTGATCCATTGATCATCAGAAAAGATTTTGCCTTTATATATTTTTTTATAATCAGCTTCTTGTGTGCGTACAATTTCAAAGGGTTTAACTCCCAGTTTTTTAACAATCTCTTTTAAACTTTGAACAGTAAATGGTTTATCTTTTAAATATTCAATAACTTCAGGTTCAATCTTCTTGTCCTTAATATATTGTAGCCCATTTCTGCTCTTCTGGCATTTAGCATTATGGAAAATTACAGGTTTCATTTATTCTATTAATCTGAAAATTTCATCAAGGTTTTTCTTTGGTTTTTGTTGTGCAACTTTTGAGGGTTTACCAATAGCTACAAATGCTATTAAATGATGAGGCGGTTGAATGCCTATTATTTTTTCAAGTTCAATTTTAGCAATCATTGGTGCACTAAGCCAGCATGCTCCATAACCCAGATCAACTGCCGATAGTAAAATATTTTGAATAGCTGCTCCTGCGCTTTGCATATCGGGATAGTTTCGCATTTTGTTAATTTCTTCATGACTCATTTGAACACCCATCTCAAGAACCGACTCGTACTCGTCCATTGCGATAGCAATAACTGCAGGGGCATTTTCGAAAAAAGTAGCAAACCACTCGACCTGCGATAACACGTTTTTTGCTGCAATGGAATTGTTTGAAGGAATCTCTTTCATTTTTGCTGCTACCTTAACTGCCATCTTGTTTAGCAAATCGCTATTGGTAATAGCATAAAATACCCATGGCTGGTAATTGTTAACACTTGGAGCTAATCCTGCTCTCCGAACTAGTTCTTTTAAATCGGCAATCGGAATGGGTTCATTGATAAAGGTTCTGTTGCTTGTTCTTAATTCTATTGCTTGCTTTAATTCCATAATGCATTGGTTTTAATTTCTAATAAATATACTAATAAAATCGGATACAAATCAAGTTGAATGTAACCTGATAACAACGAGCATAAAGTTTTTGTTTATAAAAAAACCGGTTTTTCTTTTAGAAAACCGGTTCAAATTTTATAATAGTTGTTGTTATTTGTGATGTAAAAAATGCGTGAGTAGTGATTCGAAAATAGCCCGCCCATCAGTATTGCCAAGTTCATCATCAGAAGCTCTTTCGGGGTGTGGCATCATACCAAAAACATTTTTCTTTTCGTTACACACACCGGCAATATTTTCAATAGAACCATTTGGATTTGCTTCTGCAGTTACCTCTCCATGCTGATTACAATATCGAAAAAGAATCTGCCCATTTAATCTCATCTGTTGAAGTGTTTCCTCACTAGCATAATAGCGACCTTCTCCGTGTGCTATAGGAATAATTAATGGCTTTTGTTTGTCTAGCTTTTTGGTAAGTATGGTTGAATTATTATCTGGAATTATATTAATGTTTTTACAAATAAACTTCTGATTCTCATTGTGTAATAGCGCTCCTGGAAGCAATCCCGATTCACATAAAATCTGAAAACCATTACAAACCCCAAAAACAAATCCTCCGCGATGAGCAAACTCAATAACTTTCTCCATAATAGGAGAATATCTAGCAATAGCTCCTGAACGCAAATAATCGCCATAAGAAAAGCCTCCCGGAAGAACAATCGCATCAACACCTTGTAATTCAGTGCTCTTGTGCCATAGTTCAACTACTTCTTGTTCCATAACATTACGTAAAACATAAATCATGTCTTGATTGCAATTGGAACCAGGGAAAACGACAACTCCAAATTTCATTGACAAAGGTCTTTAGAATTAATTATATTGTTCTGATTTAAAGAAGCTTAGTCTTCTTTATGATTGATTTTTACATCTCAAAGATATATAAATATCTCTAACAAATAATAAATTTTGAATTTATATACAGGTAAAAATTTGCTAACTTAGTGCATTCAACATTGATTTCTTTATATAAACTTTTAAAAATAGATGCTATGAAATTTTTGAAATTCATTTTAAAGATAATAATCCTTTTGGTAATAATTTTCATTTTGTTTTTAGCCTATGCATCAGTAACAAATTATAAACCTGAAGTTACCGATGTTGTTTTTGAAACAGCAGCTCCAGATACTATTCCATTGGGAATAAAGCTTGGATTTATGATTTGGAATATTGGTTACTGCGGATTAAGCGCCGATATGGATTTCTTTTACGACGGAGGAGTCCAGGTTCGTACTTCAATAGAAAATGTCTTTACTAACATTAATAGAAACCTTGAATTAATTCAACGAAACGATAGCCTTGATTTTATTCTTCTGCAAGAAGTTGATGAATATTCAAGAAGAAGCTATTACACAAACCAGGTTGATAGCTTGGGACAATTATTAAATAATCACCTGGGATTTTTTGGAAAAAACTACGATGTAAAATTTGTACCTATTCCACCCGCCAACCCACTTGGTCGGGTAAAATCAGGGTTGAATAGTTATTCTTTATATAAACCATCCTCAACAATTCGTTTTTCTTTTCCGGGCAGTTTTGAATGGCCAGTAAGTTTGTTTAATCTTGATAGATGTTTTCTTGTAATGCGCTTTCCGACAGCAAACGGAAGAGATTTTTTGGTAATTAATACACACAATTCTGCTTACGACGATGGTTCTTTAAAAAAACAAGAGATGGAATATCTTAAAGAATTTCTGCTAAATGAATACAATAAAGGAAATTACATAATTGTTGGTGGTGATTGGAACCAAAATCCACCTGAACTGGATCAAAAGATTTATGGCAAAAAAGCAACTGCCAAGAGATTTATTCTTAATCCTATTCCATCCGATTATTTACCTAATGGCTGGACGTGGATATACGACCCAGATATACCTACAAACAGGTATTTAAATATGCCATACAATAAGGATGAAAGTATTAAAGTGACTATCGATTTTTTTCTAATTTCTCCAAATATTGAAATGTTACAAGTGAATGCGATTGATCTCGATTTTAAGAATTCCGACCATCAACCTTTATTATGTGTTGTAAAACTTAAATAAATTAACCATTTAAGTTATTCTAAGAAATTTAATTTTACCTACTTTTGCCCTCCAATTTAATATAAATGAGGGCAAAACTTTTTATACTTTTTGTGTTTATTTCGCTTAGCTCATTCGCTTTTGATTTAGAAAACCGTGATAGTAGCCAATCGACAAAGCTTACTTTTAAATCAGAGTTTATGAGTCAACACTTATGGAGAGGATATGCTATGTGCGACGTTCCCTCCATAGAACCATCAATCGAGATTACTCATCGATTCCTAACAGCAGGAGTTTGGAGCGCTTTAAGCGCTAATGGTGAATATTTTGAAATTGATTTATATATTAAGTATACGTATAGAGGATTTTCGATTGGACTTTATGATTATTATTGTCCAGGATCAATCTCGACAAATCAATCGTTTCTTAATTATCGTCAAAACTCAACCAAGCACACTCTTGATTTTCATCTGGAGTATATGGGAAACGAAAGGTTTCCAGTTAAAGCAATGCTGGCAACTATGGTTTTTGGCGATGATATTAATGCAGAAACAAATGAAAATTATTTTTCCACCTATTTCGAAATGGCCTATTTTTTATCATTTGAGAAAATCCAGGTTGATTATTTTGTAGGATTTAATTTATATGAAAGCTATTATGGAAAGAAACCTTCAATAATAAATGTTGGCATTAAATCTTCAGGAAAAATAAATCTATTCAGAAATAAATATATTCCATTACAAGCATCAATTGTTAATAATCCATTGACAAATAAAGTTTATCTCGTATTTGGTTTTGGTTTTTAAATTTCGTCTTGTTTATTTTTATTTGCGGTTAATTTCTCTTTTAATTTAAAAATCACTAATTATTAATTATCTTTTCCGGAAATTTTAAAAACAAGTATTTTTTTTATAGATTTAAGCTTGGTTTTATTATAACTCGATTAAAAAGTTATTTTTGCATATTTGTGAAAACTATTTTAATAAAATAGCGTAAGAGTATTTGTCTAAAATTTATACACTAGATGGTATTAACCGATCAGGAAGTTAATTTTTTTGTATCTACCATAAGGAATGCATCGTCATACGATTTTAGTGAATATTCTGAGAAATCACTAAAACGGCGGCTACAAAAAATCCTTCTTGATAACAATATGGATTTATTGGGGCTTATTAATAAATTAAAAACCAACAAAGATTTTCTTGAACAAACAGTTAAAGATATTACAGTTAATACTACTGAGTTATTTAGAGATCCACTTATCTGGCAAACATTAAAATACAGGATTTTACCAAAGTTTACCGAAAATAAAACAATCAATATTTGGCATGCCGGATGCTCAACAGGTCAGGAAGTATATTCCATGATGATATTGTTAAATGAGCTTAATCTACTGGATAAAGCTAAAATTTTTGCAAGCGATATTAATACCGATGCTTTAGATGCAGCAAAAAAAGGAGTTTATAAATACCGATTTAATATAGGATATCTCGATAATTTCGATAAAGTGATTAAAGAAAATCCATTTAATTACGATGAATACAACGATGTGCCATATAATAAGTATTTCAAAATTGATAAAGTGTCGGATAGCATCATGATGAACGATTTTTTAAAGAAAATACCAATTTTCAGACAACACGATTTAGTTAAGGGTGAAAATCTGTATTTTGCAAAATTCGACCTCATATTATGCAGAAATGTTATAATTTATTTCAAGTATAGTTTACAAAATAAGGTATTTAAACTTTTTCACGATCATTTATACACAAATGGATATTTAGTTCTTGGTATGCACGAAACAATGCTCGGAGAAATTGCATCTCGATTTGATAAAAAAGGACAAGCATATCGAAAAAAATAATAATTAGTTAAAAATTGTTAGGTGGAAATAGCGAATAGATACGAGTTAGGAATTGTTGATATTAGAAACATCATAAAGATGCTTGATGATGTTTATGGTGTTGATTTTAAAAATCATGCTCTAACATTTTTTAAACGACGAGTAGAGAGTTTTATTAAATACCATAGCTTTAAAGATGCTGATGGTTTTATTCAAAAAATTGAAAAAGACAAAGATTTTTTTGAAACCTTTTTAAAAGATATTTGTGTTGAAACAACCGAAATGTTTAGAGATCCTTCAATTTGGCGATTGCTTAAAGAGGAGACTCTTCCTAAAAATATTTTAACTAGTCCTAATTTTAAGATTTGGTTACCTGAAGTTACATCAGGAGAAGAATTATATTCTCTGGCAATCATTTTAAAAAAACTTAAACTTCTCGATAATGTTCAGATAATCGGATCGAGTATTAGTGAGCATCATCTTGATCGAATAAGATCAGGAATCTTCGATCCTAAAAAGATCGAAACCAATGATGCTAATTATTCGAGAATTTTTAGTGAAGGTCAGTTGTCTGATTATTATACATTAAAAGATGATAAAGCATATTGGGATGTATCGCTCATAGAAAGTATTAAACTTACAAAACAAAATATTATATTTGATGATTATCCAAAAGGGACAAAATTGATTTTGTTCAGAAATCAAATGATTTATTACAATCAAATCTTGCAAGAGAGATTTATGAAAATTATGTATAACTCATTGGTTCCTGGAGGACATTTATTAATTGGAAATAATGAGAGAATTGAATACTGGAACTCAGAAAAAGACTATGTTTTAGTAAGTGATTCAGAAAGTATATACAAAAAGAGATTATCTTAACAAGCATGTATAAAGCATTAGTAATAGGTGGATCAGCAGGAAGTTTTCAGGTAATTACCCGAATATTAAATTCGTTACCAAAAAACTTTCCTTTACCAGTATTACTTAGTTTGCACAGGCTTAAACATGTTCGATCAGGTTTTGTCGAAGCATTATCAATAAAATCAGGTATCGAAGTTATTGAACCATTCGATAAAGATTCGATTAAACCAGGAAAAGCGTATTTAGCACCATCGAATTATCATATGTATGTTGAGTTAAATAAAAAGATTGCCTTATCTACAGAAGAACCAGTAAATCATTCAAGGCCTTCTATCGATTTAACATTCGAAACTGCCGCACAGGCATACCGAGACAAATTGATTGGGATAATTTTATCAGGTGCAAATAGAGATGGTGCTTATGGTCTAAAAAAATTAAAACAATTAGGCGGATTGGCCATTGTTCAGGATCCGAATGAATGCCAGGTTAAAACAATGACCGAAGCTTCCTTGAAATTAACAACAGTAGATCATATATTTACAACACAACAAATTATCAATTTTTTACAAGGTCTAAAATGATTTTTAGTACATGGAAAACTTGAAAAAATATAAGATATATGCAGTATGCACACTAATTGTTCATATTGTGCTTTGTTTTGCCTTATTCTCAAATATTCGAAATTTAATTGAGAAAAACGCAGGGATATCTACATATCTTTTAATCATTTTTCTACTTATAATTGGAGTAATATTTTTTGTTTTAACAATATTACTCACAAATAAAAAGGAATCAGAAGATTATATTCACAAAACGGTTGTTGAATCAAAAACCGATATCGAAGAGGACGAGATTCAGGAAACAAGCAATAAATCAATAGACGATATTGATGTAGAACATTACATAAAAAAACTTTTACCTAAAGATGATTCAAAATTAAATAGTACAAAATATACCGAAAAAGTTCTCAGCAATTTTGCCAAAGAATTAGATATTGTTCAAGGTTTATTTTATTTGCGCGAAAAAGAGTCAGATCAATTTTCTATTGCTGGAAAATATGCTTACTTTGGCGAAACTGATCCCCAGGGATTTAAGGTTGGTCAAACCTTGTCAGGACAAGTTGCATTGAATAAAACAATATTATATTTGGAAGACATACCTGAAAACTTTGTTACTATCTTGTCAGGTCTTGGAAGTAGTTCTCCAAAACATTTATTAATTATTCCTGTTATTGTTAATAACGAAACGATTGCGATTATTGAACTTGCATCGTTTAAGGAGTTTAAGAAAAGCTGGCGAAAATTATTCGAAGAGCTTGCTCATCGACTGGGTGAACCTTTAAGTAAATATATATCATAAATTGCACTATGTTTAGTAGGAATCAAAATAACAATCCAGTATCGTATAACGATATCCTTTTGGGAGGAGGAATAGCGCTGGTGTTTCCTGTTATTGCCTGGATGATTGATATTATTATTCATAAATATCCTGTTTCATTCTCTATTCTTAAAGAAATTCATAGTAACAATCCTATTCTTTGGATTATAGATTTGGCTCCATTTGTGATTGGCTTGATAATTTTCTTATTTACCAAAAAAAGAGAAAGAGATAAGGAACAGTTTAAAAAAGTAATAGAACAAAGAGATGCTGATATAAATCGCAACGCAATCTTTGCAAAACAAATTGGTGAAGGTAAATACGATGTTCATTATAATATATTAGACAAAAACGATATTCTTGGCAAATCTTTATTGGTTATGCGAGATAACTTACTTGCAAGTAACCGAAAAGAGAAAGAGGAAAACTGGATTTCTGAGGGTAAAGATATAATTCAGAATATATTACGAATACATAATAACATAAATGTATTGGCTTATGATGTTATTGTTCAGTTAATTAATTATATCGATGTAATTCAAGGAGCTTTCTTTATTTATGAGGAGGAATCAGAGAAATTAATAAACATTGCAACCTACGCTTATAACAGGCGACGATTCTTAAACCAGGAATTTAAAGTTGGGCATGGCCTTATTGGTCAGTGTGCTTACGAAATGGATATTGTATATCGTACAGAAATTCCGGATGAATATGCTACTATTACATCTGGTATTCTGGGTGATAAAAAGCCATCTAGTCTGCTTATTGTACCACTTATTACTGAGGAGAAACTCCAAGGAGTTCTTGAGTTTGCTTCATTAAAGGATGAGTTTTCAGAAACTACCATTGTTTTTCTAAAAGAGTTGGGCGAAATAATTGCACGAACACTCTATAATCTGAAAATGAATCAGAAAACAGAGAAACTGTTGCAGGAGTCTCAGCAGATGACAGAAGAGCTTAAGGAGAATGAAGAAGAGCTCCGACAGAATGCAGAAGAAATGCGTGCAACACAAGAGGAACTCGAAATTTCAAATAGGAAACTCGAAGCTCAGATTAAAGAAGTAGAAAATGCACAGAAAAGATTACATTCATTATTAGAAAATGCTTCTGAAGTTATTTCTATATATGATAGTGAGCTAAAACTTAAATATCAAAGTCCTTCAGTTAGTAAGATTTTAGGTTATACTCCTGAAGAAATGATGAGCGGAAAAGACATGGATCGGCTTACAGCAAAAGGAGAAGCTGCAATGAAAGAAATGTTCGAATTTCTGCTAAAAGATCCGGAAACTCCAAGAACCATTCAGTACACATATATTAAAAAAGATGGTCGAAAAATTCATATCGAAACAACGGGTCGCAATTTATTAAACGATTCTGCTATAAGCGGTATAATTCTTAATTCGCAAGATATTACTGAGCGTAAACGTGCTGAGAAAGAGGAGCGAATGAAGAGTAAAATGCAATCTCTATCAGAAAACAGCTTGGATCTTATTTTACGTATGAACACCAAAGGTCAGTTTTTTTATGCAAATCCAGTTGTTGAAGAATTTATTGGTGTAAAATCTAAGGATGTTATTAATGCTCGACTTGAAGATTTAAGCATGGACGAATCCCTTGTTGAGTTTTTTAAAGAAGCTATCCGACATATTAGAAAAACGAATCAGAAGCTCAATCAAGAAATGGAAATTATTTCTGTTACAAAAGGAGAACGTATAATGAGCTTTAATGCAATACCTGAATTTAACGAAAACGAACTTGAAACAGTCCTTTTTGTTGGCCACGATATTACTGAGGCTAAACAAATAGAAATGGAGATTAAAGAAAAGAATAATAAAATAAATGAAAGTATAAATTATGCCCAAAGAATACAATCATCTATTCTGCCAAGCAATAACATAATTCAAGAATATTTACCAAATTCATTTATCTTTTATTTACCGAGAGATGTTGTTAGTGGCGATTTTCCATGGTTCTTTAAAAAGGAAGATATTATTTATCTTGCTGTTGTTGATTGTACTGGACATGGTGTTCCTGGGGCCCTTTTATCATTTATTGGATATTTCCAGCTTAACAATATTGTTGACCATGATATCAATTATTCGGCTGGGCAAATACTCGACAAATTGCATTTTGGCGTTCGAACAACATTAAAGCAGGATCGAGTTGATGCAGAAGCAAGGGATGGAATGGATATTGCATTACTACGTATTGATATTAAAAAGAAAGAAATCCAATTTGCCGGAGCACATAGACCATTATATCTTTTAAGAAAAGGAGTTTTAGAAGAGTTTAAAGGTAATAGAAAAGCCATTGGAGGTATTCCTCACCGTAAAAAGGCAGAAAATGATTTCGAAAATCATATTGTTGAAATAAAGAAAGGCGATAAGATATTCTTCTTCTCAGATGGATTGCCAGATCAGGTAGGAGGACCAGATGGTAAAAAGTACTCTTCACAACGAATACGAGAAAATATTGTCGTGAACAAAGATCTTTCAATGCAACAATATGCTAGTTTATTTTCAAATGACTTTAAAAAATATAAAGGAAAAAACAAACAAATTGATGATGTGTTATTAATTGGAATCGAATTTTAATTTTTAATTAACTTTAATAAATATTAATTTTACAACCTATGGATAAAAGTAATGTAAAAGGCTTTCTTGAGTTTGTTTACGATTTTTACCGGTCAATGAAAGCCCACGAAATCACTTTGGTATATGAGGGTGAAATTACTCACCAGATTACCAAGGCGTTTACTTCTCTTACTGAATCAAATATGGCTAAGGAGTCAGAATCAAATTCGGTACAGAAGAAAGTTTTCCATGTTATGGTTGAGTGTCTGCAAAACATAAGCAAACACGCTGATTCATTCGGATCAGATGATTTCTTATTTGCTGGACGAGGTATTTTTATGGTAAGTAAAGGGAAAAATGACTATCATGTTACAACCGGTAATGTAATAGAAAATGATAAAATTGAAGAACTTACCGAAATGCTTGACCATATAAATAGCCTTGATAAAGACGGCTTAAAAGACCTTTATAAAAACCAGATGAAAGAAGGTAGACTCTCTGAAAAAGGAGGTGCAGGATTAGGATTTATCGATATTGCTCGTAAAACAAACAATAAACTCGATTTCCACTTTCTGCCTATTGACGAAGGAAGTTCATTTTTCCTTTTAACTTCATCTATTTCTAGAATTGCTTAATAAAATAATTATTATACCATGGAAGTAATAAAGATCAAAGGTACTGACGATACTCCAACTGTAATTCTTGATAAAGAAAACGGAATTTTTGAAATTTCAGGAAGATCACTTCCTGAAGATGTTACTACCTTTTATGAGCCGATCCTTAGTTGGCTCGATGATTATCAGGAAGAAGCGAATGCTAAAACTGTATTTTCGTTTAAGTTGGTTTATTTTAACACTGCTTCTTCAAAGCTTATTCTCGATATCTTAATGAAATTGGAAGATATGCACGAAAATGGCAAAGAGATACTAATCAAGTGGTTTTTTCCTGAAGATGATGAGGATATGCAGGAAGCCGGCGAAGAATATGCTGATATTGTAGATGTTCCATTTGAACAGGTAAGTTATAATTTTTAGCAATCTTAATTAATTGCTAGGTTTTTATTAATGTTTTAATGTATGAGTGAGGAAATCTTAAAAGCTCTTATGCAGTTATTTGCTTTAATTGTAAAGCAGGACGAAGGCGTAGAGTCAAATGAAAGAGAATATGTAGAGAATTTTCTTACTCAACAACTAAATAATGAAGCTGTTCCAGAGTATTTAGCTCTTTTCGACGAGATGTCGGGAATTTCTGGTAATGATAAAGACGAAAAGGAAGAAAAATCTGAAAAACCTGAGAAAGTTAAGTTAACATCTGTTAAGGATTCTGTAAGAATTCTTGGCATATGTAAAAAAATTAATAAAACACTTACTCAAAAACAAAAGGTAATTGTTTTGGTTCGTCTTTTTGAGTTAATTAATTCCGATCGTAAGTTCTCTGAACAAAGAATGGCAATTATTAATACTGTAGCCGAAGTTTTTAAGCTTACCAAAGAGGAATTTACCAGTATTGAGAGTTTTGTAATAAACAATGAGGTTGAGAAACTAGATTTTTCAACAAATTTAATTATTGCAGATAAGGAAATTGGTTGTAAAGAATCAAAATTTATTAAGATTGAATCACTTGATGGGAATATTGTTATTCTTCAAGTGAAAAGTGTAGATCTCTATTTTATGAGATATACTGGTCAGGAAGATCTCTTCTTAAATGGACTTCCAGTTAATTATAAGCGAATTTATCTTTTTGCAGCAGGGGGAACAATTAAGTTACCAAAGGGAAAACCAATCTATTATAGCGATATTCTTGCTCATTTTCTTGCCGATTCTACTTCTATTAAAATTTCGTATTCTGTTAAAGATCTAAACTTTGTTTTTCCAAATGGTGGGGTAGGTCTGCGAAATATAAACTTCTCTGAAGATCAGGGGAAGCTAATTGGACTAATGGGCGCCAGTGGTGCTGGAAAAACAACTTTGTTAAATGTACTTGCAGGATTAAACACTCCAACTAGTGGAGAGATTATTATTAATGGAGTTAATCTCCATACCCAGCGAGAAAAACTAGAAGGTGTTATAGGATATATTCCTCAGGATGATTTGTTAATAGAAGAACTTACAGTATTCCAAAATCTATATTATAACGCCAAATTATGTTTTAACGACAAAACGGAAGAAGAAATAATTCAACTGGTCGATAAAACACTTACAAATCTTGGCCTGATAGAGAGAAAAAACCTGAAAGTAGGTTCTCCATTAAATAAAATGATAAGTGGAGGACAACGTAAAAGATTAAATATTGCACTTGAATTAATACGTGAACCATCAATCCTTTTTGTTGATGAACCTACATCGGGTTTGTCATCGCGCGATTCAGAAAATGTAATGGACCTTTTAAGAGAATTAGCACTAAAAGGAAAATTAATTTTTGTGGTAATTCACCAGCCATCATCCGACATTTATAAGATGTTCGACAATATGATGATTCTCGATACTGGTGGATACATGATTTATTATGGTAACCCTGTTGAAGGGGTTATGTATTTTAAACGCCTCGATGCACAGATAAATAGCGATGTAGGCGAATGCCCAACTTGTGGTAATGTAAATCCAGAACTCATTTTTAATATTATTGAAGCTAAGGTTGTAGATGAGTATGGTAAATACACATTAAAGAGAAAAATTACACCCCAAAAATGGGAAGACAACTTTAAGGAAAATATTAAATTACTTGTTGTTAATGAAATTGTAGAAGATCCCGAATCTACCTTAAGAATTCCTTCTTGGATAAAACAACTTAGAATTTACACGATACGTGATTTTTTATCAAAAATTAGTAATACACAATATATTGCTCTAAATCTTCTCGAAGCCCCTTTGCTCGGGTTTATTCTCTCATTTATAATCAGATATATCGCTGATCCTGAGTCAAAGGTATATATCTTCCGCGAAAATGAGAATATCCATATTTACATTTTTATGGGGTTAATTGTAGCTCTATTCCTGGGGCTTACAATCAGTGCGGAGGAAATATTTCGTGATCGCAAAATACTTAAAAGAGAAGCATTTCTTAATTTAAGCCGATCAAGTTACCTTGTTTCAAAAATCTTTATCTTGTTCTCCATATCTGCAATTCAGGCTCTATTATTTGTTTTAATAGCAAATAATATTTTAGGTGTTAGAGGAATGATGTTTGAGTATTGGTTTGCTTTGTTTACTACCGCTGCTTTTGCAAATATGATGGGGTTAAATGTATCTGCATCTTTTAATTCGGCAGTAACAATATACATATTAATTCCATTATTAATGATTCCAATGATGATCTTAAGTGGAGCAATGTTCCCGTTCGATAAAATGAACAGATCCATTGGAAGCGTTGAGAAAGTACCTTTAATTGCTGAATTTATGCCAACCAAATGGTCTTTCGAGGCATTAATGGTAAACCAGTTTAAAAATAATGATTTTCAAAAAAATTTCTATGATATAGAAAAACGCGAAAGTAATGCTGATTTTAAAAAAGTGTATTATTTACCAGAGTTAAAGAAAAACCTAACTTATATTGAAGACAACTGGTACCGATTTAATGAACCAGAAATAAAACAGGAAATAACAGAATCTTTGAAATTATTAAGAAAAGAATTGGGCAAGGAGCAAAACAGAACAGGATTATTATTTGAATCTCTTCATCAGCTTGATTCATCCCTTTTTAATGAAATCATTCTATATAAAACATCAGATTATCTGAATCAGCTTGAGGCCTATTATAATGCGATGTTTCAGAAAGCCAATACCGAGAAAGAGAATATTATAAGGTATTTATTACAAACTAATCCAGAGTTGTACCGTAATAAAAGGGCGGCTTATCATAACGAAAGTGTCGAAGATCAGGTTAAAAAAGTATATGAGAAAAATAAAATGCTAAGATATAGGGACGAATTGGTGCAACAAATTGATCCGGTTTACAAAGATCCAGACATTGAAGGGTATTTTAATTTCAGAGCACATTTTTTTGCTCCTCAGAAGTACTTTGCTGGCCAATATCGTGATACTTATTGGTTTAATATGATTTTTGTTTGGGTAATGACTTTGTTTTTCTATGTTACATTATATTTTGATGTACTTAAAAAAATTCTATCTTTACCTGAATATATAAGGTCAAGAAAATAAAGTTTCTTGATATTGATAATTTTTATATCTTTATAGGATATGTTAAATTTACATAATTTGGTAAATCAACTTAATAATATGTTTAGACGTTTGATTTATATTCTTGTTCTTATTCTTGTATTTGCATCTTGCAAAAACGAGAAAAAAGAAGATTTCTCGAAGGAATTTAGTATTCCTGATTCTGTTTTATATGATGGTGATCTAGCAATTTCTGAAGCTGCTATTAATGATATTGTTCAAAATATCTCGTCACCAGTTGAAATGGCTGCACTTATTAAAAGTTTAGGAGTTCCATTTTCAAAAGATTATCTAGCTACTACTGATTATGTTGATAATTACAATACCAGCTATAAAAAAGCAATTGGTTTGGGTGTTTTTGGAGCAGACTTGGGCTATTTGAACATGTATAACAAAACAGGGTCGGTTATTGATTATATCTCTGCAATTAAAACTCTAGCAGATGGTATACACGTTGGTCAATTTTTTGATTTTACTACATTAAAACGCTTGGCTACTAATAATCAGAACCTTGACTCACTTATGTATATTTCTGTTCAGAATTTTAACCAAATGGATCGATATTTGAGAGAGAACAAAAGAAGTAGTTTAAGTTCTTTGATTGTTGCTGGAGTTTGGATAGAGGGAATGTATTTGGTTGGGGAAGTTGCAAGAAGATCTCCAAGTGCGGAGTTAACAGAAAAAATTGGAGAACAAAAAATAATTTTAAGTAACTTAATGTTATTATTAAAAAACTATCAGAAAGATCCAAGTTTTAAAGAATTAATAGAAGATTTTGAAGAGATCCAATCACTTTATAAAAATGTAATTATTACATACGAAAAAGGAGAGCCTGAAGCAGTTGAGGAAGATGGTATGTTAATTATAAAACAAAACGATAAGCAATTTATAGAGATTTCAGATGAATTAATGTTTAAAATTATTAATAAAACTGCTGCTATACGCAATAAAATAATACAATTGTAAATATGAGAAATAGCTATTTAATATTTGCTTTATTTGCAATTTTCATTATGAACAATAATGCTGCTAAAGCACAATCAGGCCAAGAGCTGGTTGATTTATGTAATATTATTGCTGATGATGCGACTTATCTTAAAGATTTTCAAGTAAAGCTTGATGCTGCAAAACCTGGCGAGGAAAAGCCAAATATGAAATTTTCTGTGGTATTGAGTAAAAGTACTCAGTATCGTTTTTCTATTTGTAACTCTAAAGACTATACCGGAAAAGCCATAGTTTCATTATACGATAATAATCGATTATTAGGCACAAACTATTTGGTTGCCACCGGAAAGAACTACCCATTTTTTGATTTTAAATGTCAATCAACAGGAGTTTATCATATTTTTATTGATTTTAAAGAAGGAGAGCAAGGTTTAGCTGTGGTACTTCTTTCTTTTGTACAAAAACTTTAATTTACTTATATACAAATAAAGGCTCATTTAATTTAAATGAGCCTTTATTTGTATATATATAAGACATCCATAAATACTTATCATGATAATATTAAGAAATAAATTTTTTCTTGTAGAATAAAAATATTCCGTAAAAAGAAATGCAACAGGAATTGAAAGAACATAGATAATTCCCATTGAACTACGCTTAAAAATCAGAAAAATAAGTAATCCAATTAAAAAGTACCACCAATTAATTTCAAAATATTTCCGGGTTTTTATTTTCTTACTCTGATAACTACTTAGAACTTTTAAACTAGCCAGAATAATTAGAAGGGCCAATAATATGTAAAAGATAACATATGATAAGTCAAATCTTACAAAGGGTTCTTTATAGGTTAATTCTGTAATAATATAGTTAAATAATTTAATTCCATTTTGTTCTGGAATAAATACATAATAAACTACAAATAAAAAGAACAAAGGTGTTAAAAAGCCAAGTAAAGAAACAATCCATTCGCGTATATTGAAAGTCCTTAGTATAATTAGTGCAATAAATAATAGAAATATGAAGTACGAGAAAGGAGCCCAGAAGAGGCTTGAAAGTGCTATAAAAAATCCTGATAAATAAATCTCATTAAGTGCATATTCAATTCTGTAAGTTCTAAAAATAAAATCAGTTGCAAGAAATAGAAAAAAACCACCAATAATTTGGGGATTTATTTTTTGCATTGGAATAAAACTGCTCGAAATAAGAATAAAAAAAAGAGCCGGTAAATATGTTCTGCTACTAATAAGAATGAATTTTTTATTAAATCCGACTAAAAGAAAGCCTTGAATGATAACAAGCAAGAATGCAAGAATATTTAGTAATATGGCATTTTCGTTAAATATTTTTATAACAATAGAATATAAGGGCATGGATATTTCATTGCCATTATATAATGAATTAGGATGAACCAATGTTGAGGTCCATAGAATTGTTCCAAGAAAAATAATTATTACTAAAACTAAAGGCTGATTTGATTTAATTGTTTTTGCCAGCATAAGACTTATTTAAGATCAAAACCGATATCTTTTCTATAATATTTCCCTTCGAAATCAATAATTTCTGCATTTTTCAAGCTTATTTGTACAGCATCAAAAATATTTGCCCCATAAGATGTTATTGAAATAACTCTTCCTCCATTAGTTACTGTATTTGAATCTTCTGATTTGGTTCCTGCATGAAAAAGAAGAGAATTTTTAGCTAAATCTAGATTTCTAATGATTTTTCCATTTGCGTAATTACCTGGGTAGCCTCCCGAAACTAACATTACAGTTGATGTAGCTCTAATATCAACCTCAAAGTTTGCATTGTTTAGGGTTTCGTTAGCTACATGGCTCAAGAGATCAAGGAAATCGGATTTGATGCGAGGAATTACTACCTCAGTTTCTGGGTCGCCTAACCTAACGTTGTATTCAATAACATAGGGTTCTGAATCAACTTTTATTAAACCTAAGAAGATAAAACCTTTGTAATGAATACCTTCTTTTTTAAGTCCTTCAATGGTAGGAATAATAACCATATTTTCAACTTTTTTCATAAAAGCATTATCGGCAAAAGTAACAGGAGAAACCGCTCCCATACCACCGGTATTTAATCCAGTATCTCCTTCACCAATTCTTTTATAATCTTTCGCTTCAGGTAATATTTTATATGTTTTCCCATCGGTAATAACAAAAACAGAAAGTTCAATACCTTTTAAGAACTCTTCAATAACCACCTTACTACTTGCCTGCCCAAATTGACCATTTAGCATTTCGTTTAGTGCTTCCTTGGCTTCATTTAGATCATTAAGAATAATTACTCCTTTGCCTGCAGCAAGACCATCTGCTTTTAATACATATGGAGCTTTAAGTTTTTCCAGGAAAGTAAATCCATCACTCAAAGTTTCTCGTGTAAAAGTTTTATATCTTGCTGTTGGAATATGATACTTTTGCATGAACTGTTTTGCAAAGTCTTTGCTTCCTTCAAGAATAGCACCTGCTTTTACAGGTCCAATTACAGGTATTTTATATAATTCATTATCTGCAAGAAAAAAATCATGAATTCCATCCACTAACGGTTGTTCGGGGCCAACAAAAACAAGATCTATATTATTATTTAAAACAAAGCCTTTTATATCTAAAAAGTTCTTGGTATTTAAATTAACATTTTCTCCAAAATTAATGGTTCCTGCATTTCCAGGAGCAATAAATAACTTACCTAATAATGGACTCTGTGAGATTTTCCATGCCAGAGCATTTTCTCTACCTCCTGAACCAATAAGCAAAACGTTCATAGTGTATGGTTTTTTGAATTCTTTGTAAACTTATAAAATCTTGGTTATTTTACACGAACTTTTATTAAAAAAGAAAGACCTCCTAATTGGAAGTCCTTCTTTTTGTCTAGTTTGAAAAGATTATTGCAAGGCAATACGCTTACTAACCCGTTGATTATTTATAGTTATATTGATAAAATATACTCCTTTTGCGAATCCTGACAAATCCATTTCTTTTCTGCTAATTCCATCCCATTTCACTTTTTCCGTATATAACGTCTCTCCAATTAAGTTAATAATAGAAATATCATAGTTTTTAGTATCAATATCCATTATTTCGAGATAGATTTTATCAGATGTAGGATTAGGATAAATCTTTATTTTGTCTGCCATACTAATATCAATTACAGAATTTGTGTATGTAACAGTTATATTCTCAGAAATAATTGGTCCGCATCCAGTTGTGTCAGTAATTGTTATTGCATAAATCCCGGTTGCCAGATCTCTAAAAATACCTGTTTGGTTTTCGATTGCACCAGGGGTTAAAACATAATTAAATACCCCGACTCCTCCTTTAACGTAAATGGTTATAGATCCATCGGTAGCCGATTGTGTTGAAGCATTTACAACTGTAATGGAGTCAATTACTATTGTATCGGGTTGACTAATAACTATTGAGGCTAATGCTGTGCAAGAGTTATCATCAGTTATGGTTAGGTCATATGTTCCTGCAGTTAAGCCTGTTTGATCTTCAGTATCAGCTATAAGTCCTGAACCGTTTGTTGTTGTCCAAGTGTAGTTATAGACTGTGGCGATTGTTCCCCCTGTTGCAGTTATATCAATAGCTCCATTATTTAAGCCATAGCAACTTACATGGGTAATTATAGTATCTTCAATAATTAGTGAAGTTGACTCATTAATAACCACAGATGTATTGTTTGAGCAATTATTATCGTCTGTTACAGTAAGATTATATGTTCCTCCACTTAACCCTGTTTGGTCTGAAGCATCTGTAATAAGTCCAGTTCCATCAGTCGTTGTCCAGTTATAAATATAATCACTAGCAACTGTGCCTCCTGTAATTGTAATATCAATGCTTCCATTATTTGATCCATTGCATAAAACATGAGTGATTGCTGTTTCTTCAATGTTAATAGTTGTAGGTTGATTAATTGTTATTGAGTTTGAAACTACTGGTCCACAATTATTTGCATCTGTAATACTAACAGTGTAAGTATCTGCAGTAAGTCCAGTAAATACACCATCGTTATTTTGAGTTCCTCCAGGGCTTATTGTATAAGTTTTTGTACCTGTACCACCGGTTGCAGTAATAGTAATTGTACCAGTTGCATCACCAAAGCAGGTTGTAATATCCGTTTTTGCTTCGTTTGAAATTAACAACTCATCAGGTTGATTAATTGTTATTGAGTTTGAAATTACTGGTCCACAATTATTTGCATCTGTAATACTAACAGAGTAAGTATCTGCAGTAAGTCCAGTAAATACACCATCGTTATTTTGAGTTCCT
>MEOE01000008.1 GCA_001768565.1 Bacteroidetes bacterium GWF2_33_16
AAACGTGTCGATAAAAAAGTACGGACCTCTTCTTGTTTGAAAATACCTTCTGTTACAATATAGGCACAGAGGCACTTTTCTTCATTTACCAATTTGTCTATAACTGTACATTCAATTACACCATGGTAACTTAATATGACAGTTTCTATTTCTCCAAGTTCAATTCTAAAACCACGGATTTTTACTTGCTGATCTTTTCTTCCTAAGAATTCAATATTACCATCATAGTTCCACTTGGCCAAATCTCCGGTTTTATAGAATTTCTCGCCTCCTTTATAGGGATGATCTATGAATTTATCTTTCGTTAATTCAGGATTATTTAAATACCCCATTGCTAAACTTGAACCTGAAATGCAAACTTCACCGGGTGTACCTATTGGTTGTAATTGATTCTGTTCACCCAATATAAAAATCTGATTATTTTCAATTGGTCTTCCAATAGGAATATTATTTTGATAATCCAGAACACAATATCTTGTTGTTACAACGGTATTTTCTGTTGGTCCATAATTATTATATAATTTATAATCTCTTTTTTGAAAAGAGATTAATTTTTCACCCCCAGTTAATAATACTCTTAACGAGCTATTTTCTAATTTAAAAAACTGTTCACAAATTTGTGTGGGAAGAAAACTTATTGTTATATCCTGTTTCTCAAAGAATTTATTTAGTTTTTCTTTATTAATCCTAATTTGCTCATCTATTAAAATAAGTTTAGCCCCTCCTATTAAACTTGGGAAAACTTCCCAAACAGATGCATCAAAACTAAAATCTGCAAACTGACTAATATTATCATTTGGTGTTACTTTATAGAATTTGTTATGATTAAAACTCAAGTTAACCAAGGATTTATGACCTACAATTACTCCCTTTGGTTTTCCTGTTGAACCAGAAGTGTAAATAATATATGCATAACTCCCATGATTTATTTTACTATTTATTCGAGTTTTTGGGTATTTTTCTATTATTTTCAAATCATGCTGCTGCTTTGCCTTTTTATTTAGCTTTGAACTGTTTTTCACTATCTTATCAATAGACAATAAAACGTCGTATCTATACTTAGTTAATTCATTCTCAATGGTATATATCTTATCACTTAATTCTACATTTTCAATTGAAGAAATTTCTAGTTTTAAATCATTCCAAAAACTTCTTGATAAAAATAACTCTTCATCCCAATCTATTTTTGTATTATTCTCATAATTCTTATTGTAAATTTTAAACTCTTTAAGATCTTTAATTAAGTCCTTTTTCTTATCCTGATCCATTATATCGCCAAGAAATAGTTTCCCATTGGTTTTCATCAGACCAATCGCTTTATTAATAACATTTTTCAAATAATTATGCCCATCAAAACATTGTATAACGCTATTAATAATTACAAGATCAAATTCTCTTTCATCCAACTTGTCTATTTCATTTGCAGCCAATCTTTTCTGAACTATATTCGTATAACCATGTTTATCTATTATTTCCTGATTTTTCTCTAGTATTAATCCAGAAATATCAGTTCCATAATATAATCCACATAGTGGAGCCAGTCTAAACATACTAATTCCAGATGCACATCCAATTTCCAGTATTCTTGTTTTTTTAGTAATATGGCATTCAAGCTTTTTTAATATATTATTCCCATATTCATCCATTTCAATCTTTGGTATAGGTAAACCTGTATAACTATTATTCCATCCACCTCCAGTTACATCATCCACAGATTCTTCTCCTACATATTCCCATAATTCTCTATCATTCAATTTACTTTTTTTCTCTGGTTCCATAGATGCTTTATGGCTATCGATACAAATGTATGTTTCTAATAAGGGGCACTCCCATTGATATTTATTCAGTTCTTTAATAAATAATTTCTCTCCAATTACAATACGTAAGGCTGTATCGTTTAGCATATAGGTAATTCTAGATTCAGGATGTGATATTGATAATGGTAAATATCCACATCCTGATTTCAAAATTCCAAGTATTGCTATTATTAGGTTTAAGCCTCTATCCATATAAATACCAATACTTTCATTTTCTTTTACATTGCAATCCAACTGTAAATAATTTGCAAGTTGATTTGATCTCTCATCTAGGTCCATATAAGTAAGTTGAATGTCTTTACTTATAACTGCTATATTATCAGGAGCTCTATCTACTTGATCCTCAAAAAGTTTATTTATTGTTTTATATTCTGGATAATCACTTTGTGTAGAATTAAGTTCATTAAGTAAAAACTCTTTCTCAATATATCCTAATAATTCAATATCCTTTATCTTAATTGCAGGATTGTTAATAACTGATTCTACAATATTTTTAAAATATTGTATATATTTTTCAATTGTATCTCTTTTGAATAAATCGCGATAATACTCTATTATTATTTCAATAGTATCATCTATTTCAGAAACAAAGAATGTCATATCAAACTTTGTTGTTTCCTTCTTGTAATTTAAGACTTCTACAAATTCATTATTTTTATTAACTTCACTTGAGTCATTAAAATTCTGAACAACCATACATACATCAAATAACGGGTTCCTTGATACATCACGGTTAATAATTAATGAATCAACTAAATCATCAAACTGAACACTTTGATTATCAAAAGCCTTTAAACTATTGCCAACAACCTCATCAAGAAAATCAATAAACCTTTTATCCTCTTTTGGGTAATTCCTCATTGCCAGAATATTAACAAACATTCCTGATATTCTTTGTAAATCAGAATGTGGACGACCAGCAATTCCACAACCAATAATGATATCATTCTGATTAGTTATTTTGGAGAAAAGAATATTAAGAATGGCAAGTATATTCATAAACAATGTACTGCCTTGCTTACTGGCTAGCTCTTTAAACGCATTACCAATATTAAACTCTAAACTAAAACTGCAAATATCTCCTTTATACGTAAAATTTTCAGGGCGTTTATAATCTGTTTGTAAGTTAAGCTGTGGAATATCTCCTGAAAATAGATCTTTCCAATAATTTTCTTGACTTTTTAATCTACCCTCATCAATTAACTTATTTTGCCAATTTGAAAAGTCTTTATACTGCAACTTCAATGGATTAAGACTTTCTCCATTAAATAATCTTAGGAAGTCATCTCTAACTATATCTATAGATGTCCCATCAGATATTATATGATGCATATCTACGACTAAAGCCTTTTTATCATTTGAAACATCCATTAAACAAGCTCTGATTAGAATATCATTTAAAAGATCAAATGGCTTAATATATTCAGTAATATCAGCATCCAATTCTTCTATTGTTGTTTTTTTATATTCTAATTTAAAATCAACTTTATCATATATTCGCTGAACAAGTTCATTACCTATTTGTTTAAAAGAGGTTCTTAAGCTCTCGTGGCGATTAATTAGATAATAAAAAGTTCTCTCTAAGTTTTCAATATCAATATTTTTATCTAAAAGAAGAACAAAAGACATATTATAAGAAATACTATGCAATTCAAGTTGTTGAACAAAAAATAATCTTTTCTGAGCAGATGAAAGTGGATAATAATCCTTTTTCTCTTGACATTTTATGATTGTTTGTTCTATATTACTAACATTAGAAATAATTTCAATAAGCTTATCACTTTTATTTCTAATTTCATCAACAAAATGATTAATTGAAACTCCCTTGGGTATCTTTATTTTTAGTTTACCATTTTCAACTTTTAAAATAACACCTGATTTTCTTAATTCACCCAATAAATCTTTTACTTCCATTCTATCTTTATTAAAATATTTTAATTTTAATTTCTACTCACCTAGATTTTAGAAATTAGAGAAAGTAGAAAGTGATATTGTTCTATTTCAATTTTATATAAGATAAGTAATCTTAGAACTCCAATTCATAATATTCCACATCTTCTTTTTCTTTAGTGTTTAAAGAAATACAAGATGCTAGCAACTTTATTGTAGGATCTTTAAATATTTGTATTAATGTTATTTTAACATTAAAAATTTTTTGAATAAGAGAAATCATTACCATTGCTTTTAACGAGTGTCCTCCAATAGAAAAAAAATTGGCTGTTGTACTAATCAATTCAGGAGAAACTTTCAATACCTCGGCCCATATAGCTACTAGTTTCTCTTCTATATCGTTCGATGGACCAACATAATCATTCCCAGCTTTTATCTCCGGCTCCGGTAATGATTTACGGTCTAGCTTGCCGTTGCTTGTCAATGGTATTTTATCTATCTCTACAAAATATGAGGGTATCATATAATCTGGTAGTTGTGTAGATAAGAATGCATGTAATTCGTCTTCCATGAGCGCCGTCTGGCTAACTATATAGGCACATAGGTATTTATCACCTCGTTCTTCTCTATCAATTACAATACATTCTTTTATATACTTATGTTTTAATAAAACAATCTCTATTTCGCCTAGCTCTATCCTATATCCTCGGATCTTTACCTGATGATCGATCCTTCCCAAAAACTCCATGTTACCATCCGGTAACCATCTTCCCAAATCGCCTGTTCGATATAACCTCTCTCCTTCTTTGAACGGATGTGATATAAACTTCTCATTTGTTAAATATACATTATCTAAATACCCCCTACTTAATCCTTCCCCTCCTATACATAGCTCTCCTGAAACCCCTATTGGTTGCAGTTTTTTTTTATCATTTAAAACATAAAAACTCATATTAGGCATTGGTCTTCCTATTGGCAAGTTGCCAACTTTAGACATATTATATCTCTCCTCATAAAAACTAGTATCAATAGTAGCCTCAGTTACACCATAACTATTAATTATTCTTTTCCCATTTCCAAATATTGATTGTACCTTAATATAGTCAATAGCATTTAAACTATCAGATCCTATTATTATTAAATCTAAATCTTTTAATAAATACCCATTTAAATGTGCATACTCCAAAAGTGGTAAAATTAATCCTGGAGTAGATTCAAAAATATTTATACTATTCTTTAATATTAAATTTAAGAGTTGAAATAAATCTATTCTTGCTTCATTCGGACATAATATTAGTTTCCCTCCATTTAACAATGATCTGGCTAAATCTCCTTCAAAAACATCAAAACCTAAACTTGCAATCTGTAGAAAATTTAAATCACTCTGAGTTAGATTGTATTCTGCTTTCCATGCGTAATATGCATTAGTATAATTCCTGTGTTCAATCATTACCCCTTTTGGTTTTCCTGAAGAGCCAGAAGTATAAATTACATAAACAAGATCATCTATTTTATTTACATTCTTTTGATTGTAATTATTACATCTAAAGTATTTCTCATTTTCAATATCTATTATCTTACCTGAAAACCTGATGTCATCTTTAAATTTATTTTGTGTAATTAAAATTTCCGTTTTACTTTCTGTTAATATTTCTTCGCAACGAATTATCGGGGTTAAACTGTCTATGGGTAGAAAGGCTCCTCCTGCTTTTAATATTGCAAGCTGCGAGATAATCATGTCGATTGATCTGTCTCCATATAAACTCACAACATAATTTGGTTTAACTCCATATTCTATCAATGTATAAGCTAATAGATTTGATTTTCTATTTAATTCACAATAAGATATTTGATTGTAACCTTGAATTATGGCAACTTTATCTGGGGTTCTTTCCACCTGTTCCTCAAATAGCTGATGAATCGTTTTATCTCTCGGGTAATCGGCTTCAGTATTATTAAAATCATTCAACAGCTTATGTCTCTCT
>MEOE01000009.1 GCA_001768565.1 Bacteroidetes bacterium GWF2_33_16
TAGCAGTTAGCAGTTAGCAGTTAGCAGTTAGCAGTTAGCAGTTAGCAGTTAGCAGTTAGCAGTTAGCAGTTAGCAGTTAGCAGTTAGCAGTTAGCAGTTGGCGGTTGACAGTTTTAATGCAAATAAAATAATTATAGGCAACATAAATTTATTAACAATGAAAACAAACAGATAATAATATGGGTGATTTTAAAGATTTAAGGGTTTATCAATTATCGTATAAATTAGCTATGGAAGTTTTTAAAATAACTACGAAATTTCCTAAGGAAGAAAGATATTCATTGACAGATCAAATTAGAAGATCATCCAGATCAATTGTTGCAAATCTTGCCGAAGCATACCGTAAAAGGCAATACCCAAAGCATTTTTTAAGCAAACTATCGGATTCGGATGCAGAACTGGCAGAAACTTTAGTTTGGTTAGATTTTTCGAAAGATTGTGCATATATTTCCTCTGATGAAAATAGCTATTTTATAAAAGAATATACAGAAGTTGGCAGATTGCTTGGTGGAATGATAAACAAGCCTGATAAATTTATAATTTCGTAATGTTAAAGTGATAATGGCCAACTGCCAACTGTAAACTTCCTAAATATGGAAAAACTAAAAGAAATAGAACTTCGCTCGAATGACGTACAAGAAATCCTCAGCCGTCCACCTAAATGGATTGTGCGTTGGGGTATTACAATTATCATATTAGTAGTGCTAATAATTATTATTGGAAGTTGGTTTTTTAAGTATCCCGATATTATTACTGCCAAGATTGTGTTAACCACCGAAAATCCACCTGCTCCAATAGTTGCAAAAACTTCGGGTAAAATTCAAAATTTATTTGTAAGCGATTTGCAGAAAGTTGAAAAGCACCAGGTTTTAGCTATGATTGAGAATCCGGCAAATTACACCGATTTGAAAAATCTTATAGAAAAATTAGATCAATTTAATACAGGTTCTCAATTCAATACTATTGTTATAACAAGTTTTTCTGAGAATTTAAATCTTGGAAATATTCAACCACATTATGCCGATTTTATAAGAAACATAAGTGAATACAAAAAGATTAATCAGATGAATTATCATCAGAAAAAAATAAATCTTTTAAAAAATGAAATTTTACATTACAGGAAATATGCAGGAAATCTGAAAGTGCAGAATGAACTACAGCTAAAGGAATATAATTTGATGATTAACCAATTCAAACGAGATTCAACTTTATATGCTCAGCAGTTGATTTCCGACGCAGAGTTTGAAAAATCAAAATCAGCTTTGTTTTCAAAACAATTCAGTTGCGAACAATCGAGTATTTCAATTACAAATGCCGAAATACAGATACAAAATATTGAACAAAATATTGCTGAACTGGAGCTACAGGAAGAAAAACAATTATCGGATAAAAGTATAGTTATAAAGCAATCTTACGAAAATCTTATAGCCGCAATTGATGCATGGAAATATCAGTACGTATTGGTAGCTCCAACAAATGGAAAAGTGACCTTCAACCGGTTTTGGAACGAAAATCAAACTATAAAATCTGGAGAAACAGTAATGACAATTATTCCGGAAAATGAAGGGTCAATAGTTGGGAAAGTCCAATTGTCATTTCAGGGTGTAGGTAAAGTAAAAACAAACCAGGAAGTAAATATTCGATTCGATAATTACCCGTACATGGAATTTGGCATGGTTAAAGGAATTGTAAAATCGATTTCGATGGCTCCAGATAACAATTTTTATACAGCAGAAATTTATCTACCTAATGGTTTAAATACTTTTTATAACGAGAAACTAGAATTTAAGCAGGAAATGCAAGGTACAGCAGAAATTATTACCGAAGATTTCAGATTACTTGAAAGAATTGTTCGACCACTTCGTTATATTTTAAACAAAAACACTAAACTTGGTAATAAATAAAATATAATAAATCTCCTTTTACCACAGAGCAAAACTGTGATTAAATATTAAAAAGAAAAAAACATGTTAACATATCCTTCCGGAGTCTATAGTTTTTCGGTTAAATCGTATTATTCCGATCAGAATGGGAAAATTTCTTTAAACTCTTTATTTCATTTTTTACAGGAATGTGCTTGGGATAATGCACGAATGAATAATTTTGGTTTTGAGTATCTTGAACAAGAAAATGCCTATTGGGTTTTATCGCGGGCACTGGTTCAGTTGGATGAATATCCAGAATGGAAAGATGAAATTAGTATTAAAACATGGCCCAAAGGAGCTGATGGATTTTTAGCATTACGTGATTTTCTGATATTTAAAAATGATAAAATTATAGGTCGTGCATCAACATCGTGGTTAATTCTCGACCGAACCACAAAACGCCCCAGAAAACTTGATAACTTCAATTTTATACATGAGAATTTTCTGAATGAATCAGCTATTGACAAAAAACCTGGAAAAATTAGTATTGATTCTCCCCTATCGCAGATTGACTCAAGAAAAGTGTATGCAAGTGATATGGATGTAAACATGCATGTAAATAATGCCACCTATGTGCGTTGGATTATGGATTCTGTTTTATCGCAAAAACCTGTTAATGAATTTGAAATTAATTTTCTGGCCGAACTGCTTTTAAATGATTTGTTTGTTGTATCGCTTACCGAAACTATAGACAGTACCCAATTTGTTGTTATTACAGGTACTGAAAGTAAACGAGAAATCTGCAGGGCAAGAATATGGTATCAATAAAATTCATGACCCATGTTGAGAGGTCGCCTAAACATTAATTAGCATTAACTGAAACAATCTATATACCGGTCATTTATTTTTAATTTATTTAATGGTTTGAGGTATTACATAATTGAGTAGTTCAATAATATCATCTTTAGATGAAAGATTTGATCTATTTGATTTTAAGTATTCTTTAAGTTGAGTTTCTTTATCAGGAAAAGTTTTATACAGATTTTTTCTGGTCACCTCATAAAAAGATTCATTGTACCGAATAAAAAATTTGCTTTTGATTTTTATCTGATCTTCTGGCTTTACAACCACATCAACCATTTCGTCGCTATATTTGGTACCTACCCTGATGGATTTTATACTAGTATTTGTTGATGAAGCCACGGATGTTCCATAAGCCCCCGTATTTTCTTCGGTGTTTTTTAAAATTGGTTTAAATTGTTGCAATAATTCAATACCCGAATTTTGATAAATTACCAGGTAGAAGGATTCATTTATATAATAAAAAAGATATTGATAGGTTTTCACACTTACAATATTTTTATTCGCTAAGGATTTTATAATATTTCCCTTATCCAGAAAATGCATCTCCTCGCAAATTACATTATAATTAAGCTTTGCTTCGATAACCGAGTTATTATCAAAAACAATAGTACCATTCTGGAATCTTTTAAATAAGTATTGCGATTCTTCGGAAAACATACTATTTATTATTGGTTCGTCTTGGCCATAAGTAATAGTAGAAAGTAATAAGTATAAAAAAATATGAAATTTATTCATAAACTTTAGTTTTAAAAATTCTCTAATCAGATTAAAAAATATGAAAAAACCGTCTCAGTAATTGAGACGGTTTCCTGTTTATAGAGTTCTTTATTTAGTAGATTTTGTTAAAACAGCTTTTTCGTATACACCAAAATTTCCGGCAGTAACTCGGGCAGCCCAACTTTCGGTTGTAATATTACCATTTGCATCAATTGTGCATTGAATAGCATTAGCATAGTCTAATGCTCCACCAGCAATTCTTACCATTAAACAATTACCATATGTTCCACTCACGTAGATAACCTGGCCAGCAGGAATTGTCATACTATTGGTAGCAAGATTAACACTTGCTTCTATTACTTTGCCTCCATCCCAAATATTGGTAATAAGTACTTTTGTAATATCTGTTGGATGTGCAGCTATAGTAATTGCATCGGTATAAACAGCTTCTATTGAGCCATCAGAATATAGGTAATCGGTTTCAGTAAATGTACCAAGAATCAAAGCTAATGGATGTTCATTATCAGCAATTGTTAATGTATAAGTCGACTGATCTGATAAATCAAAACCACCTGTAGGGTTACTTAATAAGATTTTAACTACTTTATTACCCTGGAAAATAGAATTATCAATTGGTTGAATAATAATAGTATCGGTATCATAGTAATTATCGAAACTTATCGAATTAGAAGTATTAACGACAGTAAAATCAGTCCCTTCAATAGCAGGATTGCTAACACCTTCAACCGAAAAAGTAAAACTTACTGTACAACCACTACCTGATTTTGCAGCGTTAAATACAGGTATTTTAATAGGAGCAACAGAAGTTTCGCTTATTAACCCCGAAGCTTGAGAAAAACCCACAATTTTCTCATCTAAGGTAATTGGGTCCTCTTCGCATGATGAAAAGATAAAAACACCAAGCGATAGTATTAATAAATATTTTAGAATATTTTTCATAATGTTTTCAAATTTAAATTATTAATAACCAGGATTTTGCACCATACTAGGATTGGAATTCATTTCGCTCAATGGTATTGGAAGTTCAAATCTGAAGTTTCCGGCAGCAAGGTCAGTAACTGTATAAGTAGCACCTGTTCCATCAGAAACATCACCATAAGTACCATTTCTGGATATTCCCAAACCTAATCGTTTTAATGTTTGGAGTCTGTCGCCTTCGAAAGCAAGCTCTAAACGACGTTGCAATAATATTGCATCTAAAAGAGCTGATCCAGATTCTGTACCGGCAACAAATCCTGTGTATCGCTGAGCCCTAAGTGTATTTAGATCAGCTAAAGCATTTGTCTCATTAGCTCCACCTAAACGATAGTATGCCTCAGCTCTGGTTAATAAAATCTCCTCGGCTCTTAAAACTTTCAAATCTACCATATCGGGAGTAACAGCACCACTTTTTTGTTTGTATTTCCAAATATGATTATAACTTACACCATTAAATGTACTGGTTCGGAAATAAGCTGTTAGTCGGATATCATCAGCAGTATACAATTGATATAATTCATAATCGCAAACATATTCTGATTTTGTACCAGTAGCACCTGTTTGGCTATAATTAGTACCTAATGTTACTCTAGCTGCCGCATCGTCTCTGTCTTGTTCGGTAACCTGAACATAAAATACACCGCCACGGCCTTCAGTATCATTCCATATGTTTGTAAAGTTTGCTAATGGACAAATAGAAACTAAATTTAAACTAGCAGTAGCATATGTAACAGCATCGTTGTACTGACCCATTTCTAAGCTTACCTGTGCAAGAATTCCATTAACAGCGGCTGGAGATATTCTAAAGCGTCCGTTATTTATGGTAACTAATGGAAGAGCTTTGGTAAGATCAGCCATTATATTATCATAATTACTAATAACAGTTTCTCTGGTTGGTTCACTAACAGCTGACTTCTTCATATATGGAACACCCAAATCACCTGATGCTGCTTGAGAATAAGCTTTACCATACACTTTTACTAATTCATAATGGAATAAAGCTCTTAATGTATAAGCCTCACCTAATAAGTGATCCTTTAAAGCCTGATCGGCCGATGAAACATTAAAATTTTCGAGGCTTGCAATTAAAAGGTTACAGTTGTTCAATGCATCATAAAACTCTTCCCAAACTGTCTCTGGAACGCCATCATCACTAGCCCAGGTCCATGTTTGCATTTCGGATAATGTTAAACGGCCATTTCGGCATTGAATTAGGTTATCTGCAACCACATCAGGGTAAATAAAAAGAGCACCGCCATATGCACCATAGTCAAACAGCTCTGCATAAATACCACGAACCCCATTTTCGTAGTCTTCTATTTTCGTAAACACTGTCTCATCAGAGAGTGCTTGCCAGGGATCCAGATCAAGTTCGCAAGATGCTAAACTTAAAATACCTGTTATACTTAATATGAAAAATAATTTCTTCATTGCTTAAATTTTTAAATAGTTATTAAAATGTTACATCAACACCAAAAGTAAATGTTCGGGTTGTTGGATAACTGAAATCATAGAATGTTCCAAATGGAGCACCTAAAGAGCTTTCAGCACTTGGATTTCCAACTTCTGGGTCGAATCCGGTAAAGTTTGGAGCATATGTCCATAAGTTATTCCCTTTAATAAAAACTGAGGCTTTGCTCATTTTAACTTTCTCGGTATATTTTTTAGGAATAGTATAGGATATAGTTAAATCCCTTAATCGGATGAAAGAAGCATCCTCAAGGTAACGTGTTGAGTAACGTGCGTTATTTGTTAATGATTGACGTGGCACACTTGTAACATCTCCTGGTTCCTGCCATGCATCTAACATTCGGGTAGAAACATTGTCAGCCACATTATCTCCATCACTATCGGTAAAATAACGAATACCATTAACAATATAATTGCCATAATTATAATATAACAATGTTGATAATCTAATCCCCTTATACTCAACAGCAAGAGTAAAATTCCCAAAATACTTAGGATTAGGCGATTTATCTAATATTACAGCATCATCTCCACTATAAACATTAGTTATATTACCATCTTTATCATAGTATAATGCATCCCCATTAACAGGATTTACGCCGGCATAGCGAACCATATAATAACTATTTACAGGATATCCCTCTTTAACAACAGTTCTTCCGGTCACTCCCTCAACAATTTGCTGACCTTTATACAATTCAATTACTTCGTTCTTATTATGAGAAACGCTTGCACCAAGTGTAACAAGAAAATCCTTTTTCTTTATTACATCACCATCAAGTTCTAATTCAAATCCTTTATTCTGAAGTTCCCCAATATTTTGAGTGATGATATCAAAACCAGATGTTTTAGAAATAGGAACATCAAATAATAAGTCAGATGAGTTTCTGATATAGTAATTAAAAGTACCTCTTACCCTGTGATTTAAGAGGGCAAAATCAACTCCATAGGTTTGAGCTAATGTTTTTTCCCATTTTAGATCCTTATTAGCTATCTGAAACTGACGTGTAGCTGATTCGCCACCATAAGCTGTAAAGTCATATAAACCAAGTGATTCATAATCATCAACATCAAAGTTACCAGAAGTACCAATACTAGCTCTTAACTGCAATCTGCTGATTAATTCAATAGGTTTAATAAAATCCTCTTCATGAAGATTCCATGCACCACCTACTGCCCAGAAAGAACCATATTTATTTTCTTCTCCAAATCGGGAACAACCATCATACCTTAATGAGAAATCTACATAATATTTCTGGTTATAATTATAAGAAAACATACCAAGATAAGACATTAATTCCCATTCTGTTTTGTTTGAACCACCATTGCTGATATTGGCTGCATTATCGAGTGTACTTAAATTTCCACTTGGGAAAGTGTTTCCTTGTGAGAACAAGAAATATTGATAATACTTATTGTATTCTGTACCCAATAATGCACTAACCTCATGAACGTCTTTAAATGTCTTTCTATAATTAAATGTATTTGTAAATACATAAGAATAGGTTTGAGTGAATGCCTCTGTTTTATTATCACCCACATAACTAGCTAAAATTGACTCCGGCTTTGTGTAAGCTTCTCTTAATCTCTGTTGATAATCGATACCAGCTTGAGATTTAAAAGTAAAACCATCAAAAAATTGAATTTCACCATACATATTACCAATACCTCTTATACGATTGAAGGATTCAGGGTTATTCTCCAATGCTTCAGAAATACTAAAACCAGAGTGTGTAATATTCCATTCGCCATCAGGAAGTTTTTCAGCTTCGTAAGGATTATAGAAAAACATTGCAGCAAATGGATTTTGAACATTTCTACGATCTCTTAATACACCATAATCTGCTTGTGAAAGATTTAAAGAATTACCAATCTTAAACCAGTCATTTACTTTATGGTCAACATTTAATGTTGTACTCATACGATCCATATAAGATGCTTCAACTATACCTTCCTGATCGAATTTACCAACAGAAAAGAAATAGTTTGTTTTTTCAGTTCCACCAGATATTGAAAGATTATGTATTTTAGTAGTACCTGTTCTTGATAATGTTTCAAACCAATCGTGAGATTGACCTACTAATGAATCTACCTGAGCCTCAGTATATGATCTGTAGCCCAAATCCATCTCATATTGCAATTTCTGTTTAGCATCCATCATTTCGACATTACCCATTTGCATATATGAGTATCCGTGTTGGTAACTATAATTAATTTGCGCATCACCTTTTTTACCTCTTTTTGTTGAAACGAGTATAACCCCGTTTGATGCTCTTGAACCATAAAGTGCGGCAGCAGAAGCATCCTTAAGAATAGACATTGATGCAATGTCGTTAGGATTTATTAGACTGAAGTTGCTTTGATCAACAGGAACTCCATCAACAACATATAATGGTTCATTTGTTGCAGTAACAGATCCAACACCGCGAATTCTAACAGCAGCAACAGCACTTGGATCTCCGTTTGTTGCTGTAACCTGAACTCCAGTTGCCTGACCTTGCAACATTTGATCGAAACTAGCCACTGTGGATTTCTCCATGGCCGATTCATTTACAACATTTATTGCCCCAGTAATTGCACCTTTTCTTTTTGCACCATAAGCAACAACAACAACCTCGTCCATTTCGAGCACATCTGCGCTTAGGACAACATCAATAACATTTCGACCACCTATGGTAACCTCTTGTGTTTGCATGCCCACAAAACTGAAAACTAGAACCTGAGCACTGCTAGGAACTGATAGTGAATACCTGCCATCCATATCGGTTGTTGTACCAATAGTGGGATTATCTTTCACCACGACTGATACTCCAGGGATTGATAAACCGTCTTCAGCGCCGGTAATCGTTCCCGAGATTTGCACTTGTGCCTGCATGGTAAACCCTGCAAACAACAAAAATGCAAGAAAAATTGTTAGTTTTTTCATACGTTTTTAAATTAGATTAATAATTTTTAGGATTAAGAACATTATTATCAACACTATAGACGGATAGTTTGCAAAAACTATCTTCTATCCACAGCATTAATAATTCAGACCGAATGTAGATTATTAAGGATTTTTATTGAAACAAAATCAAGATACAACGATGTTTTTGGTACTTATACCAATTTATTATCTACTAATAACACTTATCTGATTTTCTGCAAATATGTTTCTACAATGGTTATTTGAATACGTAAGAAAATGAATGGTGCATAAAAAAACGTTTTAGGTATATTTCTCTTGTTAATTTTTGTACAACAGTAATAAGAAAAAAAAGCCCTCAATAAAGAGAGCTTTTTATATGAATTATACTATTTTCTATAATCCTGGATAAGCACCTGCATTTACAGGAGTTTCCACATAAATATCGATTACACTTGCATTAACGTTTGCATCAATTTCATTTTGAGGAATAGGGAATCTCCTTGGATAGTCTGTTGTTCCTGTTTTTAATGGAATACCAATATAATTATCGGTTCTTCGCATATCATTCCAAGACTCTAATTGTCCATAACAAGAAATGTATTTCTCAGTTAAAATTGCTTCCAACAAATCAGCATTGGTAGCAAAATCGGTTGCCAAATATGGTAAAAAATAATCATCGTCACCCCACATATCATCCAGGCGGGCATCCCAGTATGCACGAACATTATTTAACGCAACCAAAGCTGCTGCTGGATCGGGCGTACCGTCAACCATCTCAGATTCAGCTATAATTAGTTGTGTTTCATAATATGTAATAACCGGGAAAGAATGATCATTCTGGAAAATGCCACCATACCAAGCAAATGGAGTAATATCATAAGGATCGCCAGAATAATAATAATAATCATAACGAGGATCAGTATTATTAATTAATAACTGAGGAAGATATGCATCATCGGCACCAAGGTAGCCATATCTGTTCCATTGCATAAAATTCCAATAAATATTCATAATACCATCGGTCCAATTATCACTATCATCATGATTAATTAACCAATCCGAATCTCCATCAGCAATACCCAGGTTTGCACTTGCTATTGCATTTGTATAATCTCCAATGTGTAAATAAAGTCGGGCTTGAATAGAATAAGCTACATCGGTCCATAACATATTGTCACGAACACTCGCATCTATTACATCGCTACCATAACTATTGCCTCCAGCTCCTCCAACTTTAGTAATTGCTGTATTCAGTAATTGAATTGCAGCATTATACACAGTAAGCTGACCATCAAAACTAGGTTGTGGAAATTCAACATCATCGCAGGCTTCAGTATTAGGCACATCACCCCACAAGGCAGCAGCTACTCCTAGTATATTAGCTTCAATAATCATAGCAATACCTTCAAGTTCATCATTATTAATCTCAACGGCTTTTTCTCTGATAATTCTGCATTGAGCAACTCCGTCAGCATATACGTTACCCCAGATGTTATCAAAATCACCTGAAACAATATTGTAAGAATTATATGATACATATTGACGGTCTGAACCAGTAAACTGGTTAGAAAAAATTCCTGCCAAACGAGCTAGTTCTCCTTCAATAACTAAGGTTTGTGCTAGCATAGGAGCTTTTATTAACAAATCAGGTGTGGCATCCTTAAAATTGTTCGGATCCGTTTCTTCTAATTCCAATGAATCACATCCAGAAAGAATTATAAAGAATGATAAGAAATATATTAATAATTTTTTCATAATTATATTGTTTTATTAAATTAGAAACTAAGTGAAAGTTTAATCAAATATGATTTTGAACTTGGATTTGTAAAATAATCCAGTCCACGGCCATTACTAACACCTGTTAAATTGGTTTCTGGATCAACTCCAAATTCATCAGCAAAATTTGACCAAGTATATAGGTTTCGTCCTATTAGAGTAATCCCTAAATTTGTAAGCTTTAATTTTGAAGCAAAACTTTTTGGGAAATTATAAGCTAACGAAATTTCTCTTAATTTAACATATGATGCATCATGAATAAAATCTTCAGAAACAGCACCAAAACCGCCACCTAAACCCATGTACCATTGTTGATCTAATAAAACATCTCCTGCACCAAAATCATAAATATTACCCCGAACAGTTGTTCCAGCTAATCTTGTTTGTCCAGCGAAATTAACGAGATCTTCGGTTAAAGTAACTTCATTTGCAGTTTCGGGAGCAATACCAAAGTGACGCAATACTGCTTCAGAACCAGCCCACATATCACCACCTTGCGATGTTTCAAATAGAACATTTAAAGAAAATCCTTTATAGCTCAGATTCGTTCCTAAACCACCTCTCCAATCTGGGTTTGGATCGCCTAATATACCTTCTTCCAGAGCTTGCTGTGGAAACCCGTTTGCATCTAATACTAATTCTCCATTATCATCTCTCATCCATTTACCTCCCCAAAGTGTACCCAAAGGTTCTCCCTGAACGGCTCTTGATGATGTACCAGTAAAACCATTCAAAAATATAGATTTAACATCTTTTAGGTCTTCTACCATGTTTTGATTTTTTGAGAAATTAACTAAAACATCCCATTTAAAATCGTTGGATTTTAAAATTGTACCAGTTACATCCAACTCAATACCTTTATTGGTTAAAACAGCAGCATTTTCCCATTGTGAATTATATCCTGTAGATGATGGAACTATAACCTGAAAAATTGCTCCATCAGTTCTGTTTGAATAATAAGTAAAGTTAACTGTAAGATTATTCTTCAGGAATCTAAGGTCTGTACCAACTTCTAATTCAGTTTTTCTTTCTGGTTCAATATCCGGATTTCCCTTAATGGTAGATCTTTGAAGGCCACCTCCATATTGTCCTGCATCTAATGTTGGTCCCCAACCTGAAACAACTCCTGCACTTACATAATCAGTAGCAGTAATATAAAGAGGAGGTTCAACTCCAATTGTACCATATGATAATCTTAATTTACCAAAAGTAAATAAATCGTTCTTAGCAATCATGTTTGTAAATTGCCATGCAACTGAAGCTGAAGGATAGAAAATCATATCAGCAAAAGCGTTAGATTTTTCTGTTCTAGCTGTTAATTCTAAAAATACCTGATCGTATAAATCGAAATTAATTACTATATACCCGGCTAAAGATTTTCGGTGTGTTTCATTTTTAAATGATGCCTTATTTTCAGCTGTTCCATTTGCATAATCCCAAATCTGGTCTAATTGATTAATGAAATTATTCATTGTAGTACCAGTATAATTATAATCTCTGGCATTATATTGTCCCCCAAGAATCCATGCGAAGTTCATATTATCAAATGAATGTAAGGTTCTGGCAAATAATTCCATTTGACTTTCAGTTTCAATCAAAAACTCTTCAGTAAAACTACCTAATTGGAAATTTGATGCAGAATTAACAGGGAAAAAAGTTATTCTATGGTCATTTGAAAGGTCATAACCATAACGTGCAGTAAGCTTTGACGATAAACTAGCACCCACAGCCAAATCATAATTAACTTCAGGATTAATCATTAAACGATTTACATCAGAAGTATTAACCTGTTCATTAATTGTCCAACCTGGATTATTATAAACAGGATCACCCACGCCCATATAATTTCTATAACTTCTATGAGCATTGTAAGTAGGTGCGCCTGCAGTATTATAATAAGTTCCTTTATAATCGGAGTTATCAAAGTCTGGAGAGGTTCTTAAATAGCCTAAATACAAACCATTTAAGTTTGAACCTTGCTGAATTCTATCACTTGAAATATTTGCATACTGAGAATTCAATTTAAATCGCAATTTTTCAGTAGGATTAATAGTATAATTAACTCTAACATTTGAACGAGCATAATCAGAATTACCAGCAATTATACCTTTTTGATTCCAATTAGCTAAACTAATATATGTAGAACTTTTATCAGTATTCAAGGTAATTCCAGCGCTTAAATCCTGAGATGTTCCTGTACGAAAAACCTGATCACGGTTTTCGTCATTGTAGGTTTTGGTTGAGTTTTTTGTAACAATAGGATATATTTTTGTTCCATCTTCAGCTTCAAAATAAGCACCGGTAGTATTTACAACATCATCTCCGCCTGCTCTATTAGCAATTTTATCACCCCAGCTTTCGCCACGATTTGCAGTCCATACCCCATTTCTTCCCTGACCAAATATATCTTGTTTTTTATGTTCTATACTTACCTGATCCCAGGAATATCCAGCATTCAAATCAACAGTAATAGGTTCTCCACCTACTTTACCTGATTTAGTAGTGATAATTATTACGCCATTAGCAGCCCTAGTACCCCAAACTGCTGCTGCTGCAGCACCTTTCAATACCTCAACAGATTTAACATCGTTTGGATTGATGTCATTTAATCGTGATTGTTGCACAACAACATCAGCAAGAGCATTAGGATTTCCTGTACCACCTGCGGTAGTAACAGCTCCATTCCTACTTGTATTAATCATCGGAACACCATCAATAACAACCAAAGGTTGCAAACTGGATGTTATAGTGTTTTGTCCACGAATTTGAATATATGCGCCAGCACCAGGATCACCAGTACTTTTAACAATTGTTAAACCAGATGTCTTACCTGCAAGAGATTGAATAACGCCTGATTCACCAGTTGTTTCTAAATTATCACCACCAATACTTGTAATAGATGATGCTATTCTATCTTTACTCACAGTTAAGCCAAGAGCTGTTACAACAACTTCGTCCATTTCTAAAATATCAGGTTGCATTATTACATTAATAACTGCTCTGTTATTAATCTGTATTTCCTGAGTTGTTAAACCAACAGAACTAAAAATTAGAGCCTGTGTATTAGAGGGTACCGAAATGGAATAGTTACCATCCAAATCAGTTGTAGTTCCAATTGACGTGTTATTCGCCACAACAATTGATACTCCCGGAACAGGCAAACCGTCCTCGGAGCTGGTTACTGTTCCAGTAATCTGCATTTGTGCCTGTACGGTAAACCCTACAAACAGCAAGAATGCAAGCAAAATTGTTAGTTTTTTCATACTTGTTTCATTTTAAAATTTAGGTTTTATTTTTTAATGATCTCTAGATTTTTCGGAAGGTTTTTCTAAATAAAAACACTCACAAAAAACCAATGGAGACAATAACAATATCGACCGAATGTAGATATAAATGCTATTTAATAAAAAATAAATCTATGTGTGTCAATGGTTATTTAACATATACTCAATATTAACTTCAACTAACACTTAATGAAAATCCATGGTCATTTTATTCATTCAAATTATCATTATATATTTTTTATGTCTTTTTGTTTATTTTTATCTGTCTCTTGTATGTTTTTTTATGCTGTTGGTATTTTTATCAAAGCGAAAATTTTTTAACAAAAGAATCAATACTAAATTTAAATACATTTGTATGATATGAAGAGGTATCAATTATTTATTAGAAGACTATTTATCCATCTTGCTTTTTGGATAGTATTTTCGTTAATAATACCCCTTGGTTATTCAGCAATTCAGAATAGTCTGGCCTTTTACTGGACTAATTATCTTGTAACACTATTTGCTTATCCTACATTATTAATTGGCAATTATTTTATTATTTATTTTCTTGTTCCAAAGTTTTTACTTGTTAAAAACAAATTGCATTGGTTTATCTTTTTCTATATAATTACAATCCTTTTTGTAGTATTTACTGAACCAATTACCCGATACCTTGGTTTTACACTTATTCTGCAAAGAGATTACGAATTCTATAATATTATTAGCACGGGTTATTTGCTTACCATAGCTTATTCAAGACAAATACATATTTTAACTTTTGGAGCCCTTAAATACCTTAAAGGATATGTGCTTGGTCATTTTGAAAAAGAGAAGATGAAGCAAAGCATGTTAGAAACTGAGTTAAACATGCTCAAAAGTCAGATTCATCCTCATTTTTTGTTCAATACACTTAACAATATTTATTCTCTAATTTTAGAAAATAAAAATAATCTTGCTGCCGAGTCGGTTGAAAAAGTATCAGAAATACTTCGTTTTGTATTATATAAGAGTTCATCTACTTTCATCCTGTTAAAAGAAGAAATTAGTATTATAAACACATATATTGATCTCGAAAGATTAAGGTATAAAAACATTGAGATAATAAAAGAGTTTCCAGAAGATTATGGCAATATCCGAATTCTTCCTTTAATACTGTTTACATTTATAGAAAATGCTTTTAAGCACGGAACAAGCAAAACACTAAAAAAGAAACAGATACGAATGAAACTTAGTTTTGAAGAGAATTACCTTATTTTTAATGTCGAAAATAGTAAAAGTCCAAATATACAGTCAAACATGGACAATTATGAAAATGGAATCGGGCTAAAAAATGCAATAAAAAGACTTAAATTATATTATGGTGAGAAAGGCTATCTTTTAATCATTAATGATGAGCCAGATGTTTTTAAGACAACACTTAAAATCAACCTAGAATTATTATAAACGATTATTTAAATAATCTCGACTATGAACTTTAAATGCATAATTATAGATGACGAACCGTTATCAATTAATTTGGTAAAAAAGCATCTTGCCAGCTTTAAGCAGTTTGATGTTGTTGGTGATTTCGAAAATGCTATTGACGCTTCTGTTTTTTTGCAGAAAAACACGGTCGATTTAATTTTTCTAGACATTCAGATGCCTGAGATTTCAGGTATTGATTTTATTAAATCGTTGCATAAAGTTCCCTCCATTATAATAATTTCTGCATATAAGGAATTTGCAATGGATGGTTTCGAGTTAGATGTCGTCGATTTTCTTCTTAAACCTGTAACTTTTAATCGTTTCTTTAAGGCAATTAATAAGTTTCTTGCATTCAGTTTTAAGGCCGAATTACCTGAGAATAATATAGTAAGAACTGAAATAAAAGGACACGAATATGCCGATTTATTTGTAAAAGATACAAACAAAACATATAGGATTAATCCGGTTGATATTTATTATATCGAAGGAATGAGGGAATATATTAAGATTTATACCAACCAGGATAACATAATTACAAAATGTAGCTTAAACAATTTTCTAAAAAGGCTACCTGAAGAACTATTTATAAGATCACATAAGTCATATATCATAAACAGAAAGAAAGTAAAAGCATTTACCACCTCTACAATAGAGATAAATAATAAAAAGATCCCCATTAGCAGGAGCTATAAATTGCAAATTCTTAATATATTAAATTCGAGTGATTAATTATTCACCAAGAGGGAGTAAATTATTGCTTTAACGGAAGTAATTTAACCAGCCAATCCATTGCATCCTGCTCATTTAAAAAAATCTTGAGGTAACAATTCGTATTTTCGTTTATTTTCTCCCCAATTAAATAGAGAAAGCAACTTAATAAGGGTTTTGTTGCTATTACTCCTATTTTTCTCCTAACAATATAATTACAGTTGTTTTCAAAAAAAGCTAAAATCTGATTATAATCATCGCTATTGAATTCAATTTCTACATTTTCATAATCTAATAATACGTTATTGTTTGTTTTTCGGAATGTTTTATCATTAAACAAAACTTCCCAATTACTTAGTAACTCTCCTCTTTTTAACTTCCCATCATATTTGAACTTTATTATCATTTTTAAATCTCCCTAAGTAGAAACAAAACACCAAATCAATTATTTAAGTTTAGAAATCAAATCTCACGCTTCTAAGCATAGTAAATAAAGTCTTTAATTGCTATATATCTTAATGCCATATTAAAATTACAAAGCATAAAAACTTTTCAGTAATTAACACGATGCAAAACGACGATTATTTTTTATGAAATAATGAAAAAGGGGAAGCTATTTGTCTTTGTTGAATATTTTTTTATTAACTATTTTACCTAAAATTTTAATCTATAAAAATACTAACAAATAGCTACCCTCGCATTAACATCAAATTTATTCTGAAATATTAATCATAAGAAACCAAATCAATTAGTATCAACGTTTATACTACAACTAACCATAATTATATTCAACTAACAGTTGTGTGTATATAATTTATGGTAAAAACAACAATTATATGATCTGTGTTTCTTTAAAACGTGATAACTCGGGGTATTATCCATAACACTTTTCAAGGATTTATTCATTACAGAATTATCCCTTTTAATCTATTTCTTTTGGTCTTAGTATATTGATAATTTTTGTATCAACCCAGAATATATCTCCGGCTACAATAAAAAACAAGTACTTTCCATCAGGCGATATAATACCAATCTGCTCGTCACCTTGTTGCGGTGTTTTTAATACTTCTGAAAGATTCAAAGGCTGGCACCAATCTCCTTTGTTGTTTCGAAAGCTTATTTTAAGTTTATTAAAACTGGCCCCCTCACTCTTTCCTGAAAAAATTATATAACTTTCATCTGGAGCAACTAATAGATGACCATTAAAAATATCAGGATTATTGAGAATCTTCTCTTCTAACAATAACTTTTGTGCAATACCATTAAATAAAATACCAAATATCTCATTGTTTGTTTTATTATCGATAATTGCATCCGACCAGCCAGTATCATTCATTTTGTATAGTGTTACGCAAGATTTACCATCAATGATCCGCTCGATATAAATCTTTTTTCCATTATCAGTTATACTTATTTTGCTTTCAATCTCATTGGTAGATATTAAATCTTTGGCAAATATTTTAGGTACTAATCCTGGCAACTTTTGCCCTAAATAAGGTCCGTTTATTGTTGATTTAACTTGAAGAAAACTGTAAAACGAAGCAATAGCAATATCTGTTATTAAAACATTAACCTTTAGATCATTATTTGGATTAACTTTTTCAGTAAAAATGCCAGGCCCCAAAAAATTTAACCTCTGTTGATATTTTAAAAATATAGTATTTAAAGGCAAAACAGAGAGTATACAAACTATACTGGCAAAAATATTATATTTTTTCATATTCATTTTTAGGCCTAAGTTTTGTTCTCATTTTTACAATACAATGATTAACAACTTAGCTTATCCACTATCACTAATTGAGATAAAAAGTGTTTTTTTGTCACGCTTATATCAATTCATTAGAAATAGGAAAACAAATACAATTCAATCTAAAGTCAAAATTATGCCAATTTCGACCTAAAGTCAAATTTATACCAAATAATAAAAAATACATTTTGGCTATAAAAAATTGATTTTATTGAAAAAAAATGTTTTAACTATTAAACAAAAAACAATCTGGTCGAAGAGTTTTATAAAAATGCTTTCTTTGAATGTCTAATAAAATGACAGAAAATATAGAAAGGTTGATAATTAATAACCTACTTAGTTTTCCCACTAGCTCTGGGATCATGCTTTATTTCAATTTGGAGTATATCATTCTTATTAGTCTCGTTATACCCACCAAACCAAGCCACACCAATAATATCCTGCCACATTTTATCAAAACTATCAATTTGCATGCTTTTAATTGATGGCTTTGTATTTATAAAATTGTTCACCTCAACCTTAGGAGATGCATCTTTTCCCTTTAAAATTTTAATTTCTGGTGAGCTTTTTAAATATTTATTCTGATAATTATTGTTCTTATCCAGCTCATATTGTATTGGAACCATTTTTTTTTCTTGTAGACTATCAATATATATATTTGATTTAGTAGCATTTTTAGTTGCATCTATTTTATTATCTTGAGGCATGATATTCTTCTTTACGCCTTTTACTTCAAAAGATAATAGAATAAACAAAAGCATTATCGAAAGGAAATAAATTATTGTTCTCATACAATATATTGTTAAATATCACACCTCGCTTATATGAAGATGCAAACAATCTTATCCTTATCAATTTTTACGCCAACACTTTTAATATCTTGATTTTATGATATTTATTACAGTTTTTAATTAAATTACTATTGCAAAATTGTTCGCTTTCGTACAAAAAATGTTCAATACCGAACATTTTTATTAAAACAATAATTCCTCTCTATTTATATTACAAATTACAGAAAGTAGAGCTGCAAACGTTATTCGTTTACCTGAATTGTTATTGATCTTATATTAATTGAATTCTGTTGAATTTATTTTTTTTACTCATCAGTCATACCTACTTTCGCTTTATATGCTGAGGGTTTAGCTGTTTGTCAACTATTTATAGATTAAAATTTTAGGTTAATTAAATAGTTAATTAGATAAAAATTCATCCAACAAAATCCAATACCAAACAGCTTGCCTCTGCATAATTTTAAGTTTTATTCTTACTCTACAACTATTTCGAAAAAACTTCGAAAATTATAAAAACACTAATAGAACTCTTTCTGATATAAGGAAAAAAGCCGAGCGAATATTGTTTGATCTTGATCTTAAAGATGAAGGCTTCACAATTCAAGATTTCGAATTAGAATTTACAAAGAAAAGTAGCTCACTTGGAATTCTGGAATACTTTGATGAAGTTGGATCAAGATGAAAAGTTGGGGAGGTTAAAATAAAAAATTATTACTTTGTAAAAAACATAAGTAATAATAAATAAGTCACCCTCCTTTGATTCAGTTATACTATTATTGTTGCCAGAAGGCATTACCTATTATTTTGATATAACTAATATTGAACAGAATAAGAATGAAATATAGATTTATCTTGAAGAAATCAATAATATTCCTGAAGAGTTCAAAGATCAAAAACTTATATCAAAAGGATTTTTGCCAGAATCAAGTATACAAGACTTTCCTTTACGAGGGAAACCTGTTACATTATTTGTTAAACGGAGAAGGTGGCTCAATACAGCAACAGGAGAACTTGTTACACGTAACTGGAATATGGTTGCAGAAGGAACGCGAATGACTCAGGAATTTGCGTCTTTTTTAAAAGAATTACCTCGATACCGTTCCGGCAAGCTGTAATAGCCTTGGTCAATATTTTGGAGTAGATGGGAAACAACTTCAGGTTCAATATAAAGAACATTTAAGTGATTATTACCTCTGGGATCAAATAACTCATGCTGAAGACTGGATTGTTTTTCCTCAAAATATCAGTCCATTTCTAACCATCGATGAAACATCTCTTTCTCTTGGAGAATTGTATACCATAGTTACCAATAAACTTGCAAAAGGTAAGAAAGGAACTATTGTTGCAATGGTTAGCAGAAGATGTTATTAAGGTGCTTGAAAAGATACCTTTTAGAGCAAGGAGTCTTGTACAAGAAGTAACCATGGATATGGCTCCAAGTATGATGAAGATCATCATGTCATCTTTCCCAAGTGCAATTAGAGTAACAGATCGATTTCATGTGCAGCAATTAGCCTTTGATGCTGTTCAGGAATTACGAATTAAATACCGATGGGAAGCTATTGAAGAAGAAAATCAGCAAATTATAAAATCTAAAAATGAACAAATGACTTATCAACCTGAATTATTATCGAACGGAAATACCACCAAACAATTACTGGTAAGAAGCAGATACTTACTTTTTAAATCAAGTTCGAAATGGACTCATTCTCAAAAACTGAGAGCCGAAATATTATTTGAAATATACTCAAAACTCAAGGATGCTTATGATTTAGCTATGAGCCTGGGTAATATTTTTAAAAAAACAAATGACAAAGGCGTTGCCTTTACTCGTTTGGCACAATGGTACGACAAGATTGATAAATCAGGAATTGAATCATTTGGAACAGTTGCAAGATCTATACAACTCAATTATTTAACTATACTAAACTTCTTTAATAATAGAAGTACAAATGCTGCTACAGAATCTTTTAATACTAAAATTAAAGTTTTTAGAGCTTCTTCAAGAGGAGTGAGAGATGTGAATTTTTTCTTGTATAGACTTGCAAAAATTTATGCCTAACCAATCAAATCCTCAAACTTTCGTCTTGATCCTTTAAAAGAATCACAAGATGTAGCAATAAATGCAATAAAATAATTTAAAAAGTACTTACCCACTTACCGTCTTACCTAAAAGATATTTCATTTTTCATGGAATTGGGATGCATGTGGGTAAGAATGAAAATCATTTCATTCACAAACTATTCTCATTACATTGCCTTAAATCTTTGTTTTCTAGTAATAAAAAAAATTGATCATTTAAAACAATAAAGAATTATAAGAATTAAGTTTCTATTCTTGAGGCTATAAAAGTATTAACCACGTCATTAATTGATAAAATACTTACTTTATTAGACATATTTGGATTTAAACTACAAATGGCCATTTTGTATTCTTTATCAATATTGTATTGCTTGAAATAAATATCTTGCAGTATCTTATTATGAGATTCAATATATATTTTACTGTTATTTAACTTCATTGAAAAAGTATTTAAAGGATGAGACAATCCTTTTCCAATGTATTTAATATAACTTTCTTTTAAAGACCAAAGTGTAAAAAAATAATCAAAAGGATCTATTTTTGACAATAAATCATCATGTTCTTTATTTGAGAAGAAATTCTCTGATATACCAAGGTTAATACAGGCAGATATTTTCTCTATATCAATTCCTATTGGTTTGTTATCAATTGCACATACAATCCAGTCTCCAGAATGAGAAACATTAAAATGAAAATCTTTTAAAGTTTTGTAGTAAGGTTTTCCAAATTCGTTGACTCCAAATTCAATTTCTTCATTAGAAATACAATAAGTTTCAATAATAACTTTTCTTACTAACAAATCCGCTAATAAACTTCTATGTAAATCCTGCCAAAAAACGAATTTTAAAAGTCGATCTCGTTTTTTTTTATCTATTAAACCTAATAAATCCGTTAAAACAGAATCATCTAATTTATTATTTATCTTTAATGCAAAAATATTCACAATAAGATGGTTCTTATAAGATCTTTTTGATATTTTCTGTTACAACATGTCCATCAAATAATTGAACTATTCGATGAGCATATTCTGCATCTGATGGTGAATGCGTAACCATAACAATTGACGTTCCTTCTTTATTTAATTCTGTTAGTAGTTTCATCACTTCTTCTCCATTTGCAGAATCTAAATTACCGGTAGGTTCATCAGCCAATATTAATTTAGGGTTTGTTACAACCGCTCTGGAAATTGCCACACGCTGTTGTTGACCACCAGATAATTGCTGGGGAAAATGCTTTTTACGATGCAATATCTTCATCCTTTCCAATACTTCCTCCACTTTCTTTTTTCGTTCCGAAGAAGGTATATTTAAATAGAGCAATGGGAGTTCTACATTTTCAAAGACAGTAAGCTCATCAATTAAGTTAAAGCTTTGGAAAACAAATCCAATATTTGCTTTTCTTAAATTGGTCCTTTGTCTTTCTGAATATTTTGAGACTTCTTGATCTAAAAAATGCAACTCTCCAGAACTTGGATTATCTAATAATCCGATGATATTTAACAAAGTTGATTTTCCACAACCCGAAGGACCCATAATAGCAACAAACTCTCCTTTTTGAACGTCAAGATTCACTTTATCAAGTGCAGTGGTTTCTATTTCATCTGTCCGGAATACTTTAACAAGTTGATTTGTTTTAATCATAATTTTTCTACTTTAGGTTTTTTATACTAAAACTATATTTCTTATTTATAACTTGAACTCATAGCATCAAAAGGTTTACGTATTAATTGAACTGTATTATTTATCGTTTGTACAACCTCTTGAATCTTTTCATTAATAAAAAAGTGTCCTCCGTTGAAATAATGAACTGTACAATTCCCTGATGTATAGTTTTTCCATCCATCAATTTGTTCCGGAGTTAATTCTTCATCTTTACCAAGAAAAACAGTTATATCACAAGGCAGTAGTTTAATTTCATTTTCAACAATATCTCTTGCTGCAAGTTTGAAATCATTTTTTAACAAAGGTAAAAAAACTTCTAATAACTCTGGATGTTCAAAAAACTCTTTTGGAGTTCCTCCCAAGTTTAGAATTTCATCTTTAAATTCTTCATCAGGCAATTTATGATAATCTTTTTCATCTTTACCTTTAATATATGGGGCACCTCTACCTGAGAAAAAAATATGTTTTGGTCCTTGATAACCTTCATCAAGAATTCTCTGTGTCAATTCATATGCTATTTTAGCCCCCATACTATGTCCAAAAAAAGCATATCCGCTGTCACTCTTTATTTCATCATTAATCAATTTTAATACATCATTAATGGCTTCATCAAAAGTATTGTAATGAGCTTCATGTATTCTTTTTCCTCTACCAGCTAATTCAATTGCCCTAATTTCAATTTCATGGCCAATATAAGATTTCCATCTGTTAAAAATTGCAGAAGAACCACCTGCGTATGGAAAACAAAATAACTTCATATAACAGTTTATTTAAAATTCAAATGATTTCTCTACTCCTGACTTAAAAATTTCAACTTGAGAAAATTGAGAAACTTTTTCTTTAAAATCATTAGGATTAGTATAAAGGGCTGGTATAGCATCATAATGACATGGAATAACAATTTTGGGTTTAACCTTTTCAACTGCCCAAACGGCTTCAGTAATTCCCATCATGTAATTAGAACAAATAGGTAACATCATAACATCAATATTATACAAACGGGACAAATACTCCATATCGCTATAAAATGCGGTATCCCCAGTATGATAAAAAGTTATCTCAGGTGTTTTCACAATAAAACCACAAGGAGATGCAATATTTGAAGAATGAATTGCCTGAGTAAAATAAATCTGCACATCATCTTTTTGTATTTCGCCACCAATATTTCCTCCTAAAATACTACATCCCTTTTTACCTGCCAACTGAGCCAACTCGAATACACCAACAAAAGTAGCCATTGTCTTTTTACATATTATCACAGCATCATCAAAACCATGATCTGAATGATCATGCGTTACAAAAACAAAATCTGCTTTTTCAATCTCTTTATAGCTTTTATAAGGACTAGAAGGATTCCCTCTTATCCAGGGATCTACAAAAAAGGTATATTTATCTGTTTCTACTTTAAATGCGGCATGCCCTAGAAACGTTATATTTATCATAACATTCTAAATTAATACAGAAGTGGCTTCACTGTTATCCACTTCTGATTTAGGTAATTATTGATTTATATTTGATTATACCCTAGCTTTTGGAGGGTTGGCATATTCAGGCTTCATATTTCCGTCATCATCATATGGCCACTCATAATTATACTCTGGATATTCTCCTTCATCATTAATTCCTGGTTTATATTCATCAATCCAAGCTTCTTCTTTTGCTTTTCTTTCTTCTTCAGATAAATCCGGTAATAATTCATAACATAACATTTGGATGTGTGGACCCTGCATAAATTTTTTCATCCCTTCTCCTTCAGGATTTTCAAAAATGTTACGTACTGCCTTTCTTAAATTATCTGTAGAAGAAATTAATCTTGGGTGAATAGGTGTTTCATGAATTATCCCAAATATTCCAAAAACAGCTGGTTGCTCTGGTAATTCATTCAGGTTGTCTTTTTTATCTAAATTATATTCTCTGTGATAAACTTCGAGTTTAACAACTCTTTCATTAAAAATTGGGTTCATAATAGGAGTTTTAATAATTTAAAAAAATGTTATTTATCGCTTTGAGCCATCATTACTTTATACTCATCATCGTTTACAGGCTCAAGATAACCGTTTCCTTCACAAGTTGACAAATCAACTTCAGCGATACACCTAACTTTATCATAGTTCAAGGTTAAACCTCCAACCAAATAAACTTTCCCTTTTGCATTTTCAAAATCTGCTTCTTCAAATTTACAAAACCTCCTATCTAATTGGATTCCAAGTTCTGTTCCTGTTTTTTTAAACATTACATGTACATAGTCCCTATCAATACATTCTTTAAGCGCTATTGCTGTTTTTTCAGGTCGGGCACATTCAACATCGTGCTTTTTAGTTAATCTTTCTACTAACTCATTTAATTTCTTTTCTTGAGAATTTACTTCCTTAGAAGAAGTTGCCTTTTTATTTTGTGTTTTTTTTTCTGAGTCTGTTTTCGTCACATCTTTTGATTTTGATTCTTGTTTTTTCATTTTTTTAGGTTTTTTATTTTAAACTATAGCTCAAAGCCTTTATTAAATTCTACTCTCCAAATTAGTTGAGATAGCTTTTTCTCTTCATTCAATCTATATTGTAACATTTTATGCACCTCTAACTCTTTCCATATCTCTTCTAGTTTTGATTCGTCTTTTGGAGTTAAAAAGAATATAGCGGCAGTTAGCCTTGTTAGTATATTTTCGTATGGTAATTCCCATTCCAATACTAAACCTTTTTCTTTTAACTCCTCTAAATGTTTTTTTACTGCCTTAATTTCAGGAACATTTCCTATTTGTACCATAATGTTTAATTTTTAAGATTAATAATTATATTCGTTATTGCTTTTGTACTGTTTATTAATAATGTTAATTATAAGCTTTTGATAAAAGTTCACACAAATTATTAGAGAATTCTACTGGATTCTCTAATTCAAAACCTTCTATAAGCAATGCCTGATTATAAAGAATTTCACTTATATTCTTTAACTCAGCATTACTATTCTTTTTGTTATATACTTTTTCTATTACTGAGAATATTGCATGATCGGGATTGATTTCCAAAATTTTCGATGCCTTTGGAGCAACTTGATTTACACCCTTAAGTAATTGCTCCATATTAAAAGATGCACCTGAATTTGAGTTTACAAAGCACACAGGACTTGATTTTAATCTTTTACTAATTTTTACATCCTTCACTTTACCTTCTAATTGTGCTTTAATCGCTTCGAGTAATTCTTTATATTCGCTATTCTTATCTTTTTCTTCTTTTTCACCTTCTGCTGCATTATCTTTTTCATCCTTCTTTAAAATATCATTAAGATTAAAATCTTCTCGGGTTACTGATTTTAGCTTATAATCCTTATATTTATCTAAGTTTTGTGTTAAAAACTCATCTATTTTATCTACAAAATAAAGTACTTCAATATTCCTTTCTTTGAATATTTCCAATTGTGGCATTCGTTTAATCGTATCTTGATCTTTTGCTGCAGCATAATATATTTCTTTTTGACCTTCGGGCATTCGTTCAACATATTCATTTAATGTTGTCATCTTTGATTCATCATTTGAAGTATTAAACAAAATCAAGTCTTCAAGCTTTTCTTTATTTTTATACTCCATATAAATACCGCCTTTCAATGATTTACCAAATTCAGGCCAGATTTCTTCATACTTATCCCTACTATCTTTTAAAAGTTTTTTTAATGCTTCTAAAATTTTCTTTTCAAGATTTTTGCCTATAACTTTAAGTTGAGCATCATGTTGTAAAATTTCTCTTGAAATATTTAATGAAAAATCTGAAGAATCTACTAATCCCCTGACAAACCTCAAATGATCAGGTAAAAGGTCTTTACAATCATTCATTATAAAAACACTATTAGAATATAGCTGTATCCCTTTGGAAAAATCTCTATCATACAAATCTGACGGTGCTTTTGATGGAATAAACAATAAAGCGGTAAATTCAACTTTCCCTTCAAGGTTCAGATGAATTACTTCTGCAAATTCATTCCAGTCATGAAAATGATGTTTATAAAATTGAAAATACTCCTCATTTGTAATATTTTTTTTATTTTTCTTCCAAATTGGAGTAATCGAATTTAATACCTTATTATCAATTATTGTTTCGGGTTTTGCTCCCTCAACTGCTTTCCCGTCCTTATCCATTGGGGTTTCTTCCCTGTAAAAGTCCATATGGATAGGATAGCTAATATAATTTGAATATTTTTTTACTAAATTTTGAATAGTATATTGATTAGAAAAATCTTCTGAAGGATTTGTTGAATCCATAGCTTCCTTTCTAAGGTACAAAGTAATTTTTGTTCCTCTTTTATTAGCATCAATTTCTTCAATGGTATAATTACCATCTCCTTCAGATTCCCATCTTACTCCTTTTTCAGCTCTTGCTGAACATGTAATTATTTCAACTCTTTCGGCCACCATAAAAGATGAGTAAAAACCCACTCCAAATTTACCTATCAGATCAACATCATCACTCTCTTTAAGCTTTTCAGCAAATGCTTTCGTTCCTGATTTTGCAATTGTTCCAATATTCTCAATTACTTCATCATAAGTCATTCCAATTCCGTTATCAGAAATTGTTAGAGTTTTATTACTCTTATTTACATCTATCTCGATTTTCAGCTCATAGTCATTTCCTAATAATTCATGATCTGTTAAAGATTGAAAATGAACCTTATCCAAAGCATCTGATGAATTTGAAATGAGTTCTCTTAAAAATATCTCTCTGTGTGTATATAAAGAGTTAATCATTAAGTTCAGTAACTCCTTTGTTTCAGCCTGAAATGAGCAAACTTTTTTTTTCTTATTTCCTTTTGACATTGTTAAATAATTACTTTAAAATTTAGATTATGTATTTTTTGTGTTTTTGTATGATTAATATTAAGTTATGCTTTTAAAGCAAACATTGTACCAGAATAATGAATACTGTAAATTTGGCATATTATACTATAAAATACATAAATAGATAAATCTATTTTTTATAAGTTCCTTTTTAAACTATTTTTCTTAAATAATGTTGAACACCTAAATATTTATCCCAATCCTGCGGATATCCTAGTGAGACCTCCTCATGTCTGACTCCATTAATTATTTTTGTAGAACGAATATGCAAGTGCCCATATATACCTATCTTAATATTATATTCATCTAACCATTTCTAGGTATGAGTAGTTCCACACCAAATTGGAAATCTTGGAAATGTGTATATTTTACCAAGTTCCTTTAGAAGTGGATAATGATTAATAATAATAATTGGAATATCTTTTTGAATTGCATTCAATCGCTTTTCGGTATAAAAACACCTGACATTGCACCATTCGGTAACTGTTTTATACGGATCTGAAAAAAGCAAATCTTCATCAGCACAAATAACACCAGATTCCGCTGCCCACTCTATTTCTTTACCTTTTTTAACAACGTTTGGTTTGTAACTATAATCATATAAAGTCATAATAGGTGCTAAACAATAGTTCTTTCCTTCGTGATTAAAGTTTAAGTATTTATCTTCAGGTGTAAAGACTCCATATTCGTGACAAATTGACACTAATTTTTTATATTTTTCATTACCTTTAAAACTATTACTGTTCAAAGGGAAAGTCCATAAATCATGGTTTCCTGGAGTCCATATTATTTTAGCAAACTTTAAATTTAATACTGATAATGCAAATTTTAAATGCTCATCTGTTTCCCCTATGTCTCCAGCAAGTACAAGCCAATCATCCCCATAATCAGGCAAATCAATTAGAGCATTTTGATTTACCTTGTTTGCCAAATGTAAGTCACTTATAGCATATAAACTCATTTTAAATCATCTTTTCTTTATCTTACATTTTATTTTGCTTATTTGAAGGCTAAATAATTGATTTCAGCACATTTTCACCATTTATAACGATTTCAGTACAAGAAAATCGAACAGCTTCTATTGACTTATCTGGATAATAAATAATCCCAGCTCCATAAGGAATACCATAGCCTTTTAATTGCCCGTCTTCTAGCTTAACTTGTTTACTTAAATTATGCCAATCATCATTTGCATGTACATCAATTATAAAAGGGACTAATTGTAATGTATCGAATCCTATCTCTTTCTCTTCATCTTCAAAATCAGCTCGATATCCCTTTACTCCCAATTGAACCGCTCCTGCTGAAACACCTATTAAGATAGCTCCTTGAGAATATTTTTCGATTATTATCTTATCCCAACCATTTCGTTTAATAATATCCCAACCTTTTTCAATATCACCGCCTGCCAGTAAAATTATACCTGCACTTTTCAAAAATATAGTATCATCAGTATCAGGATTCGATTTAATCATTCGACAATTTCTAACACCAATCTGCTGCATTGCAGACTCAAAGATCTCATAGAACTGCGGATTATCATTATTTGATGCTCCTATATAGGCAGATTTTATTTCTTCTAATTGTGATTCTTGATGCATAAGCCTTTTAATCCTGCTTAAAAAATCATCATCTCTCTTATAAAATAGCAACTTACTATCAGACAGTAAGAATATTGGCTTTACTCTTTTATCCATAACACTTATTTTGAACAAGAAAAAATAATCATTAATTTATAAATACATTCCTTACATTTATAAAACTAAGTTTTACATTTCTTGATACTCAATAACTTTCCCCATATCCATTTTTATTATCCTATCTGCAACATCAAAATAATTATCATCATGAGTAATTGCAATTATTATTTTTCCTTTCTTTTTCATCTCAGGTAATATCTTTCTATAAAAGATTTTTTTATACTCTGGATCCTGGTCAGCTGCCCATTCATCAAAAAGATATATCTGCGAATCTTCTAAAAAACATTTCATTAATGATAACCTTTTTCGCTGTCCGTTTGATAAATTAATTGTAGAAAAAGAATCATTTTCGACACTAACTTTACTATCAAGTTTTAATAATTTTAATAAATAATCTATTTCTTCTTTTTTATCATCTGTTTCGATACCATAAAGTTTTTTAAATATATGATGGTTACTAAAGATGGTTGAAAATAGCCCCCCCAATTCAATATTATTAATTTTTTCCCCATTAATTTCTATAAGACCATCATCTGCAGCATATAGTCCTGTTAAGAGGTTTGCCAATGTTGTTTTACCACTTCCATTTCCACCTATAACAAATAAAATTTCACCACTATTGATATTTAAATTAATTGGCCCAACCTTAAAACTACTATCCTCATCTCCATTTTTATATTCAAAAACTAATCCTTGAACTGATAAACTTTTAATAATTATTTTTTTATTTTTTATATTTAATATATCTGAGAACTCTAAATCCGGATTAATATCATCAATAAAATCTTTTATTCTTTTCCATGATACTTTAATTTGTATAATATTTGGGATTGAACTTAAAACTCCATTTATGGGACCAATCAAATATAACACTATCATTATAAAACCAATTAGCTTATAACTTGGTATCTCAGAAAACAAAAACGGAATTAGAAAACTTACAGTTCCCAGAACTAGAATAAGAAGTGTTTCGCCTATTAAAAATGCATTTATGAACTTTACTAAAGCCATATTAGATTTATTTCGTAATTCTAAACATGAAACATCTATTTCCTTGGTATATTCTTTTTTCTTCATGCCTGATAAGCTTAATTCTTTAAATCCATACAATAATCCATCTATCAATCCTGAAAAAATATTTGAAGTATCCCTTGCCTGTTCAAATAGTATTCTTGTTTTTTTACTAACTATAAAATATAAAGCTGATACGCAAACTATAACTATAAGAATTAATATGGTAGCAGTTAATGAAATTGTTCCTAAATAAATAAAAACACCTACTATCGTTATCGTATTAGATATCAAACTAATTATGATATTCACTGAATTAGATATTGTTGCAGTATCTTGGTTTAATGTTGCAATTACTCGACCATTGTCTATTTTTTCGAATTTCTGAAATGAAGATAAGAAAATCTTATTTACAAGTTTCATTCTTAGATCATAAACGATAGACAATGAAATATTTATCAATTTTGTCTGAACAGTTTTTCTGCTTGAAATATAAAAGACCAATATTAATGCAAAATAATACAAAAGATAAATGAGTTTGGCTTCACTTCCTATGGCATTAATTAATAATAAAATTATGGTCATATTAGCTAAACCTGACATTATACTTAGTATAACGATCATAGGTAATGATCTAAAATATTGATTTTTTGTAGGAATTATAGTTGATATTGCGCTTAAAATCCAAACTCCAATTATAGCACTAACAAATAATATACACGCAAACAAGTAACTACCTGGAGCCCAAACAATAGCTGAATCCCAGGAAAAACCCATTAATGCTTTAGGAATCAAATAAATACCATACATAAATGGTATAGTTAAAAGTAAGTCCCAAAACATTATTAAAACCGTTTTTAGTCCAATGACCTTAAACTTACGTTTTCTTGTGATAATTCCCTTTACAACCCATATAAAAATAATAAAAACACCAATTACAAACACCATAAGAATTAATGAAATCAGAGAAAAGACCTTATCTATACTGTTTTCGGGTATAGGTATTTCGCTTATATCTTCATTATTAAGTATGTGTAGAATTGAATTACCCAGATAAGGGGTATAAGAACTATTTGAATTTGCTAATATAGCAATACCTATTTTTTTATTAGGTAAAAATCCTACAAATGATGAAAAGTTAGGATTTAAACCTTCATGATAAACCATAGGCTCACCATAAGGTTCTACCATCCAACCTGAAGCATATGATGATAATCCATTTGGAGTAACTGTAAAATCAGGAAGATGAGACTTGTTTATTATGTCTTCAAAACAATTCTTATCAATAGAGAGTTGATATTTTAACCATTTGGCCATATCTTCTCCATTTGAAATTACATACCCTGCAGGATTATTTCCTCTAAATCTTGGTGCTTGATATTCCCTTGGAGAAAAAAAGCTTATTTTATATCCTTTTGCAGGATTGCCATTCTCAGGAGTTCCAACTGAGGTATATTCTAACTCCAAGGTCTGAAATATATTTTTTTGCATATATTCTTCAAATGGAAGATGGCTTATCTTCTCTATTATTAATCCTAGAATATCGTAGTTGATTGTAGAATATTCATATTCTTTCCCTGGTAATCTTTTTAATTTCAATTCATTAATTATTCGAACCGTTCTTTCAAGCATATCATCACTTTCACCTTGTGGAATTTTTGAAATTATTTCCATCGGAATTCCTGATGTATGATGTAATAATTCTTTAATAGTTATTTGAACCTCTTTACCTTCATAAAATACTTTAAACCAAGGAATATATCTTGAAGTGTTATCATCAAGGTTTATTATTCCTTCTTTTTCCATTTTAAGTATTGCTAATGCAGTGAAAGCTTTAGTAGTAGATCCTAATTCAAACAATGTTTTAGAAGTAACTGGAATTTTATTTTCAATATCTGCATATCCCCATGTTTTTATGAAAGTGTTTTTTTCATCAACAAGAATAAATGATAATCCAGGGATATCTGCTTCATTATATAAAGATTCAACTTTCTCATATATTTTTATATATTTTCTTTGAATAGAATCTTTTTGAGCAAATGAAGAATAAAATGAGAATTGTGCTATACTTATTGTTATTAGTCCGTATATAATAAATCTTCTTTTCATAAATCCTAAGTTTAACTATTTAATTAAATTGTATAAGTGTTTTTATAAAAGTATATAAAATAGAAATAAAACCTGATAAAAATTTATTTTATTCAAATCATAAGAAGACAATATTAAAATTATACTCATTTGCTGAAGAAAAAGAAATAGTTATAATCTCTCATAGTATAAAGCTCATATTATAACATTCATTAAAT
>MEOE01000010.1 GCA_001768565.1 Bacteroidetes bacterium GWF2_33_16
TAAATCTATCCTAAATTATTAACAAAAAAAAAGAAGCTGTCCTTTTGAGACAGCCTCTTTTTTTATTACCTATATATTTATTTACTTATTATCACCAGATTGAAGTTTTTCAGCTTTAATTTTAGCATCTTCAACCAATTTATCAGCTTTTACGCCAGCCTCTTTTACCAGTTTATCAGCTTGTTTTTTTGCTTCTTTTTTTAGTGAACTAGCTGTTTTTTCGGCAGCTACTTTTGCCAGAGGGCCTTCCTTAGCTGCTTTTTTAACTAATGCATCAGCCTTATCATTAGCTTCTTTTAGCACTTTATCGGCTTCGACTTGTGCTTCTTCCTTTAATTTGGCTGCTTCTTTTTCAGCATCGTCAATTATTTTTTGTGCTTGTGCTGCCAACTCCTCTCCTGCTTTTTCCTTAATCACTTCTTTCCCAGTTTCAATAAGTTGTTCTTTAGTTGATTTTGTTCCCTTGTCAGCACTTTTACCTTTACCTAGACTAATTTTGGGATCGGTAGTCATTCCTGTAATTTTTGCATCAATGCTAATATTTTGTGGCTTTTCGACACTAACACCCTTATCTGCAGCTTTTCCAAGTAAACCATCAATTAAATCATTTGCAGCAGAACCAAAATATTTAGTAGGAACAGTTAAAGTAAGGTCATAATCCATAGTTTGATCCACACCATGCGAACCACCCAGTTTCAATTTAATATCTGCTGCAGAGGTTACAAACGGATCGACAATAATTCTACCATCATGAATATTAAAGCTAATATTTACATCTTTAAATGTATTATTGAAATTATCACCCAATTTAACCATATCAGTCAGTTTATTGAATGTTTTTGAATCAACTACTTGAATTTCATTTGATTGTAAACGACCATATCCTTCGATTGAATTAAGAACAGGACTCATTGTAGAATCGAGCAAACTTGTATAGTCGAATTTTATGGATATTTTACCCTTGCAATTTTTTAATATTGATGCTATTTTACCAATCATACTAAACGAATTAACTGCAGTACTGATTTCAATATCACGAATATCGAGCGACATTTTAGTTGATGGGATTTCTATATCCTGTGTATTGTATTCACCATTAACACCTATCTTTCCATCAAGCATATTCATATTCAGATTTTCCATTACCACTTTTTTATCTTTTACAATAAATAGACCTTTCAGGTTGGTAATATCCATTTTATCGTATAAAATATGATCAAGTGATGACTGAAGTCTGAAATCAACATTTCCTGGCACTTCAAATACAGTCATTGGCACTTCAGTTGTATCATTAACTACTATCTCTTCTTCTGAATCAGTAAGAAACTCGTTTGCATCGATAAATTTGGAACTAAAATTAAAAACACCTTTAATTGTTTCGTCTTTTAATGCAAAAGCAATATAGTTTTCTATTTTACCATTAAGATTAAAATCGCTTTTTCCTATTTGTGCCAAAAATGATTGAAGTTCAAGGTACTTAGGTGTAAAATTAAATGTTGTTTCAATAATTTTTACGGTTGCAGGTAAATCCTTGCTTTCGAAAATAAAATTTTTAAGCTGCAGTTTTCCTGATGCCTTGAAATCCTCATATTTTTCTTTTTCTATTGTTGAATAATTACCAGCAATATTAACATCAGCAGTAATTTCTCCATCAAGATTCACATCTTCTAAAGGAAGAACATCTTTGAAGGAGCTTAGAATTAAATGGCCATTAATATTACCTTCAATGAAAGGATCGCTCATTGGAGTGCGGATGTGCATTGCAATATCAAAGGGATTATCGGCAACCTCCAAGTGAAACTTATTTAGGTCAACTTTTGTGTTATCATTATTAACTCCATCATAAAACACACTTAAATCAATATTTACATTTTCGACAGATTTTGGTAGGTCGGGATACTGAAACATAGCATTTTCGACAACCAAACGAAGATTGGCCGAAGGAGTTTGAGTTTCGGTTAATGTACCTTTAACATCACCCTCAAGAATCAAATTCCCGCTTGTTTTTAGCTGTTCAAATCCTTCCATATAGATAACTGGCACCATTGATAAAAGTGATTTAAAACTGGTTTTTTTGGTATTAAAACGCATATCTACAGTTATGTCATCATCAGGCATTTCAACCGAACCTTCGAAAGCAAGAGCAATGTCATTTAGGGAAAGGAGATTGTCTTTAAAAGTGTAAATACTTTTAACCATATCAGCACCAATTGTAGCATCGAAACCAAATCGGGCATTTTTTAAATACCGGATTCCTCCCATTTTTACATTAATAGCATCAATTGCAGTATTAATTGAAAGATCAGAATAATCGAGACCAAAGTTGCCCTTTAATAAGAAATTTAAATTATCGAGTGATGCAACCATATCCGAGGTAGCATCATCATAAGAAATATGGGCGTTTTTAATTTGGAATTTTTTAAGTTGTAATCTAAAATCAGAAGTTTCGCCAGCTGTTTCAATTTCTTGCTCAGCAGTTGTATCTTCTAATTCTTCTGACGGAATAGTAATATCCCAGTTGGCTGAACTATCGGCAAGTACTTTAGCTTGAATTAGTGCCTGATCTAGAATAATACCCTTAACAACAACATTTTTCTTAATTGCACTCATCAAATCAACCTCAACATTAAATGATTTAAAGTACATTAATGTATCACCATCGAATTTCTCGATTCCGATAACTGACAACTCGTGTAAACCCAAATTAAAATCCGGAAAGCTTTTAAACAGAGATAATGAAACATCAGCAAATTCAACTTTTGCATGTACATTTTTGTTTATCTCATCTTTTACCTTAGTTAATATCTCATCTTTAAAGAAATAAGGTATAAGAATCATTAGAGCAATTATCAGCAAAAACAGAATGACTATTGATCTGAAAAACCATTTAATAAATTTTTTCATGATTATGTGGATTTAAGGATTATTATCTCAATCAAAATTACGAAATTTTATCGTATTACGGGTATTAAGAAATGTTAATTATGGGACGGCAGTTTGTAGTTAGCAGTTGGGTAGTGAACAGTGAATAAATTGAAATAAGCTAAAGATAGATGTTTTGAGCTAAGATTAAGGAATCAAAATTATATCAACTTAGAAATATAAATTTTGAAATACAAATTATCAATTTAGTAATGATTGAATATTTTTTTATATATTTGCAGCCACAATTGAATCTGTAGCATAATGGATAGTGCATCTGGCTACGGACCAGAAGGTTGGGGGTTCGAGTCCCTCCAGGTTCACAAAAAACCGCTAAATTTAGCGGTTTTTTGTATTTAAATATAGCCGATTGATTTATTAAATAGTACCAAGTATCAATTCATTTGAATTAAATAATCCAATAATTTGAATAATTGAATGAATTCTAATAACTTTAGTATAAAATTACCGAAATGCTAAACAGCCTAAAACCCATAAATATTCCTCCTTATTTAGAACAGGAGATTAACAAGAAATTTTGTTTAATTAATAATATAAGAGCTAAATTTTTTACTATTGCTCTAGTTGTTTATGCTCTGTTTATAACCTCTTACGATGTAGTTTTTAGTCAAAGAATTAGACAACAAGATGATTTTATAAGTCAATTTAGATTGGACCTGATTTTAATTGTTTTCTCCGTAATATTTACAATTTATGTTTATTTTAACCAGGTAAAATCAGTAAAACATATCAGATCATACCATAGAACAATTCATACAATAATCTCGTTTTTTGTAATGTGCTGGGGTGCAGCAAGAGCATGTAATTCATCATTTAGTAATGAGATTATTGTACAAGTATATCTAACATCAATTTTTATTACTGCTTTTGTATTTTATTTTCCATTTTTTAATTATCTGGTGCAGCTTATATTAAGTGTTTTCTTCTATATTTTTATTGGTTTATACTACCAAATTGAAATTAACCTTATTTTTAATTTTGCTATTTTTAATTTCATATTAATAATCTTTGCGTTTTTAATTTCCCGTCTGCTTATACACCAAAAAACAGAGTTCTTTTTAAAAGAATATGAGATAAACAGATTAAAAGACGAGAAACTGTTTGCTAATGGACAAAAATAAAAAAACCGGAATAATTCCGGTTTTCTGTTTATACTCTAACACCAAAAATAATAATATCATCTACCTGCTCCCACTTACCTCTCCATTTGTCAATATTTGTATTAAGTAATTCGCGTTGTTCAGCCATAGGATTCTGATGAATCTCCTGTAAGAATTCTTTGAAGTTCTTTGTTTTGAATTTTTGTCCATCTTCACCACCAAACTGATCCTGATAACCATCGGAGAAAATATAGAATACATCTCCTTTTTGCAGGTCTATTTCGTTATTTGTAAATGAATCTTTCTCTTTAACATAAATACCAATAGGCATGCGGTCAGCTTTAAATTCCATAAGCTCATTATTTCGGAACATGTACATTGGATTATATGCACCGGCATACTGTAATTTCATATTTTCAAGATCAACAATGCACAGAGCTATATCCATACCATCTTTTGCTTCTCCTTCTTTACCTGTTTGCGAAAGTGTTCTTTTAACATCGGCACGTAAATGAGTTAGTATATCGCTTGCATGCTTAACTTCGTGCTTATTAACAATTTCGTTTATAAAAGACACTCCCAACATACTCATAAATGCACCAGGAACACCATGTCCGGTACAATCGGCTGCAATAAGTACAAGCAAATTATCTTTTTTAGTAAACCAATAAAAATCGCCACTAACGATATCTCGCGGGCGAAATAATATAAAATGTTCTGGCAGCACTTCCTGAGCATACTCTTTCGAAGGAAGAACAGCTGTTTGAATACGTTTAGCATATTCAATACTATCGGTAATGCTTTTATTTTTCTCGGCAATTTCGTCGCGTTGCAATAATATTTCATCTTTCTGCTTAACAACCTCTTCAGTTCGTTCTTTAACAATTTGTTCTAGACGAATTTTTTCGAGTCGCAACTTTCGAGTATATAATTTAACTGTAATTACGATAACACCAATAGCCATTAAAAAATATAATAGAACAGCCCAAACAGTTCTATACCATGGTGGTAAAATAGAAAATTGATACTCAGCTATTTCGCTCTCAATACCATAAATATTTTGAGCTTTTATTTTAAAAATATACGAACCTTCGTTAAGGTTTGTATATTCTTTGTAGGTTTTAATATCCCAATTCGACCAATCATCTTCAAAACCTTCTAGTTTATAACTATATTTCAATTCTTCGGTTGGAAAATATGGTGAAGAATAATAAAATGTGATATTGTTGTGTTTAAAGTCCTGAACACTCTTTAAATAATCCGGTTGCCTAACAGATACAATTAAGCTGCTTGTGTCAGCATAGTTTGTGCCCCAGAATAAAACTGAGTCGACAGAAATATTTACTTTTCGTATTAAGCTAGTATAAGCATAATTATTATCTACTTTCTTGTTTGGATTATAATATATAGCCTCTGTTGATGAAGAGAACCATGCTCCACCATCTGATTCAGGTGTAATATTTTGAAAACCAAATTTTTTGATTCTTTTGAAAGGAAGATCTATAATTGTTATCTGATCATTATTTCTAATTATTTTTTCAATATACTCCAGGTTATTATCATTACTATATTTATTAGCCTGTTTTGACAAGATCCAAAAAATGGAATCGTTTTCCATACGTAATCTACTAATAAAATCGTTTCTATTATAGAGAATTTCACCAAATCCTTTATATTTCATAATACTATCTGTATTCTGGTCGTAGTAATAGATTCCTTCTCTTGTAGTAATAATAATTTCGTTGTTAATATTAAATAAATTATTATTGTTAAGTGCAGGTAAACCATCATTTAAATCATAATTTCGAATGTTATTTTTTTCTACTTTTAGTATACCATTCAATGCTGTTCCAAGCCACAAATTACCATCATTATCTTCGACGATTGATTCAATAGTGTATTTAAAACTACCAACTTTACCCTTATCTTGCCATATGCCATTATTATATTCAAGATATGCTAACCCACCCAAATGCCCCACATATAATTTATTCTTATCAATTTTTGATTGGTATGTAATTCTGGTATCATATTCTTCATTCGAGATTCTAATAATTTTTGAACTATTTAACAACTCAAATACACCATTTTGATTAGCAATTATTAATTTTTTTTGATTGTTTGAGGTAGTAAAGTGATTAAAATTCCAAACAATTAATTCGATTGGGGCACGATTGAATTTTGGTAAATTATTCTTATCGAAAACTAAATAGTAAAGTCCATTGGTTGTAGCAATATACAAGGTATTATTGAAGTTGATAATATCGTTTATTATTCCATCAATTCCATGACTTGGATTAAAGTTTGTAAAAGGCGAGTTTATTTCTACCCTCGAAATACCATTATTTAATGCTAACCACAACACTCCATCCTTACCTTGATGTGATGAAATAACTGTATTGTCTTTCCATCCCACGTTTTTATCGAGGTGATATAGAATTTCTCCCTGGTTATTTGCAACAATAAAGCCATTCTGGATTGTAGAAAACCCAAAAGTACCATCGTTTAATTTTATTCCTTGATATAACATTGAATTACTCAATGTTTCAGATAAATTTTTAAAGTTTTTATTGATATTAGCTACTTTTTCTGACTTTCCTGTTTCTGTGTCATATAAAAAACATCCCTGTCCAATTGTTCCGATTAAGATTTCTGCATCTGAAAAGGGTAACATTACAAAAATATCCATATCTTTATAATAACTCCCTCCAATAGCATCAACAACTGAATCATTTTCAATAACTTTCAGACCCCTATAATCACCCCAGTATAATTTGCTATTGATGAAAAAACTAATAAATCCACCTTCCACATTATTATACTGTTTAATAAGTTTCTTATTATTAAACACATATATATACTTGCTCGAACAAAAATAAACATCATTATTTTGTATGTAGACTTTCCAAACATCCTTAAAAGATTCTTTGATACTGGAAGTAAGTGAATGATATTTTTGTCGGCCTTCTTTATCAGGAGCTAGATATCCTATTTCATCTACTCCTCCAACATAAACTATACCTAAAGAATCTGCTGCTAATGACCTTATTATGGAATTATTCGCATTTGGTATTTGTGTCCAATTTACACCATCAAATTCGAGAATAGCTTGATTGTTTCCAAAATAAACCACCCCCCTATTGTCTATACAAACTGCCCAATTTTGTTCGGCAGCATTATATTCGTCTTTTGTATAATTTTTAATGAATGGAATACCTGTTTTATTAATCTGGGCTATATTAGGACTAAGCTGAGTTAAAATTGCAAATACAATAATTATTAGCTTTTTCATGATTATTCTAAATTATATTGCTAAAAAACATATAAATATAAAACAAAAAGACAAAATACTAAAAAGTATTTTGTCTTAATGCTAATAAAATTCTATTTTTTATTTGTTAACGAACACTTTTCTCATATGAATGTTGCCATCAATAGTTAATTTAACAACAAACACTCCAGACGATTCATTTACAGGAACCACGTTTTTTGTGAAGTTTTCCATTGGTAAATTTACAACCGGCAAACCAATAACGTTATAAATTTCAACTTGTCCATCTTTGAATCGAATATTCTCAGGATTATTAACTTCGATAACAATTGCACCCTGAATTGAATAAATTGCCACCTGGTATTGTTTAATATCATCGATACCGGTTGATGGATTGTATGTAATACTAAACTCATTTGCAGTAGTATTTGAATTACCAACTAAATCAGTAACTGTGCCAGCTGCAATACTAATTGTAACTATACCCTGATTTGTGGCTGTCACAGAGGCTGTAAATACTATACTGTCGGATGTTGTTAGGCTGGTTAGTGTACCGTTGGCTATTACTATATCTGAATTATCAAATCCTTTTATCTGTTCAGTAAATGTTACTACTACAGTGAAATTAGCATTGGTAGTTGTGCTTCCGGCAGATGATGTTATAACTAATGAAGGAGCTGTTCCATCATATAAAATTGAGAACTGAGTAGCAGCAGCATTTCCATTTCCGGCCAAATCTTCTGCAATATCAGCAGCAATATTCAAGGTAACTTCACCGCTATTAGTTGGTGTAAGTATTGCTGAGTATACATTTTCAATGTTCGATAATCCTGAAAGAACTCCATTTACAACAATAATATCGTCAATTTCAAAGCCAGTGATACTTTCGCTAAATGTTATAGTTATTGGTATTGAAATACTATTTGTAGGACTAGATTGAGTTGACTCAATAATTATTGTTGGATTAGTAATGTCATAATAAACTGTAAACTGAGTTGCCTGTATATTCCCATTTCCTACAGCATCGATTGCTACATTTGCTTGAACATCAACTGCAACAATTCCCTCGCCTGATGGTATAATTGTTAAAGTATAAACATTATCTGTATTTGCAAAATCAGCAATTGTTCCATTAGTAACCGATATATCATCAGATACAAATCCTGTAACAGGTTCGCTAAATGTTATGGTTATTGGTATAGAATTACTGTTAGTATTACCTGAAATAGTTGAAGTAATTTCTACTGTTGGGGCTGTTCCATCATAGGTTAAAGATATTTCATTTGATGCAGCGTTTCCATTTCCGGCCAAATCAAATACAGCATTTGCAGCTATATTTACAGTTACTACACCATCTGTTGGCAATAGTGTTGCTGTATAAGTATTTCCATATCCAAGCAGATTAGTAATAGTACCATTAACAACCGTAAAATCAATTTCATTAATAGCTGCTATATTTTCGCTAAATGTTATTGTCAGTGGTATTGAACTATTATTTGTTGGACTGCTTACCGTGGTTTCAATTACAACTGTAGGAATGGTACCATCATAAGTAATTGAATATTGAGTTGCAGCGTAATTTGGATTTCCAAACAAGTCGTTGGCTACATTTGCAGGGACATCAATTGTAATTGGCCCATCAATTGTTGGAATTAGTATTATCGAGTAAATATTACCCACATTAGTCATAACGCCTGAAATAGTAGCATTTGTAATAACTATCTCGGTAGATTCAAACCCAGTAATAGGTTCACTAAATGTTATATTTATTGGAATATTTGAATTATTTGTTGGATTTGATTCTAAGGATGAAATACTAACAGACGGAGGACCATTTTCAGAAATAATTGAGAATTGAGTAGCTGCAGTATTATTATTTCCGGCAGCATCATGTGCAGCACCAGAAGCAACATCTACAGTACAAGTACCATCTCCATCGGGCACAAGTGTAAATGAATATATTTTGCCATTTTGTGTCAGATTTTGAACACTACCATTTGCAACTACTATATCTATTATATCAAATCCAGAAACAAGTTCACTAAATGTAACTGTAATAGGTATTGCCAGATTTGTTGTTGGACTTGATTCGGTAGATTCAATTACCACTGTTGGGTTTACATTGTCGTATACAACCATGAACTCAGTTGCTGCAACATTATCATTCCCGGCTATGTCCTTAGTAACCCCTGCCGAAATATTAACTGTTACCTCGCCAGTATCGGCTGGAGTAACATTTAATGTAAATACAATACTATCGTTGGTAGTATTCATTGCTAAAGAACTACCATTTCCAAAAGTAACATCGGATAACGCGAAATTGGTAACACGCTCGCTAAATGTTATTGTAACAGGAATTGGAGATACATTTGTATAACCTACTATAACTGATGTTATTGTAACTGTTGGAGCAGTACCATCATATGTAATCTCAAATGTATTAGAAGCGGTATTACCATTAGAATAAACATTTATTACTTTATTTTCAGGAATTGAAACTGTTACAAGTCCATCTTGTGAAGGAGCTAATGTTACAGTATATGTAGAACCTGAACCCACCAAATAATCAACAGATCCGCCTACTACAAAAAAATCTGCTATTTCCAATCCGGTTACTGATTCAGTGAAAACAATGTCCAGAATTATTGATGTTAAACTTGTTGGACTTGTTGTAATAGATGAAATGGTAACATCTGGTCTAGGTCCGGCATATACAATACTAAATTGAGTAGCTGTAGTATTTCCATTACCAGCAATGTCGGTCAAAACACCAGCACTAATATCAACGGTTATTGTAGCAACCGAAGTTGCAGTAATATCAGCAGTAAATGAAATACTATCAGTTGTTGTTAAATTAGATACATTTCCATTAGCTACAGTTATATCTCCAAAAACAAAGTTCTTAACTTTTTCACTAAATGTAATCGCAATTTCAAATATATCTTCATAGGTTGGATCAGGTTCATTGCTAGAAATAATTACTGTTGGAGCAGTAATATCGTATACAATACTAAATGTATTCGATACGAGATTTAAATTACCTACCTGATCGATAGCAACACCAGCTGCAACACTCAAGTAAACAGCACCATTGCTTGATGGTGATAGTGTTAAAGTATAAACATTTCCGCTACCAGCAAAGCCAGAAACAGAACCATTTGTTACACTAATATCTCCCTCAATAAATCCAGTGACATTTTCGCTAAACGTAATTGTAATAGGTATAGCAGAACTATTGGTTGGACTACTTTGAGTTGATGTAATTTCAACCAATGGTGGAGTATTATCAAATGTAACCTGAATTGTATCAGATCGATTATTTGGATTACCAATTGAAGAACTTGTTACTTTATTTTCGGGTACATAGGCAGTTACTAAACCAGAAGCTGTGGGTACAAGTGATGCAGTAAATACAATATAATCAGTAGTTTGCAAATTAGTTACTGTACCATTTGTTGTTACAAAGTCATTGGTTTCAAATCCATTCACTGACTCACTAAATGTAATTGTAATAGGTAGCGGAGTTGTATTTGTTGGATTTGCCCCTGAGTATAACAGATCTACAGTAGTATTTACACCTGCATATTCGATGGTAAACTGGGTTGCAGCAATATTTGGATTTCCTGCAACATCATATGCTGCAGCAGCATTTATATCTACTTTTACTGTACCAACAGTTACTGGATAAATATCAGATGTAAATGTTTTGTTATCTGATGTCTGTAAGTTTGAAGCAGTACCGTTTGTAACAATTAAATCACTAAGATCAAAATTTGTTACTTCTTCGATAAATGTAATTGTAACTTCGAATGGAGAAACAAGTACTGGACCGGGTGCAGAGGTTATTGTTACGGTTGGACTTATGTTATCATGTTTTATAACCAAATTTGTTGGAGCCAGATTATTGTTTCCAGCCAAATCTTTAGCTACTCCAGCAATGCATCCAATTGTTACAGAAGTATTAGCATTAGCAGTTATTGCGACTTCAAATAGTATACTATCAGTAGTTGTACAACTAACTTTTACACCATTTGTAACATCAATATCACCAATTGCAAATCCAGAGACTCTTTCGCTGAATTGGAATTCAATTTCAAGAGCTGTATTATTTGTTGGATTTGGTGTAACAGAAGTTATTGCTAGTGTTGGAGCTGTACCATCATATGTTAAAGATAACTCATCAGCTGCAGTATTTGTATTTCCTGCAGCATCAGAAGCAACACCAGCGGCAACATTAACAGTAACCTCTCCATCGGTAGTTGGAGTTATGAGTACAGTATATGTTGTGCCAGATCCAGCAAAAACAGATTTAGTACCATGCACAACAGTTATTTCACTTTCGTCAAATCCTGTAACACTCTCGCTAAAGGTTATGGTGGCAGTAAATGCACTATTTAACGGGCTTGTTTTATTAGATGTAATTGTAACTGTTGGCTGAATATTATCATAGGTTCGTATAATTATATTAGATGCAGAATTTAGATTACCAGCCATATCCTGACAAACACCTGCAGTAACCTGAACACTCACTGATCCATTTAAAACAGGTGTAATTTGTACAGTAAAATTACTATCATTAACTGTCGTAAAGTTACCTTTTGTGCCATTATCAGCAGAAATATCATTAATATCGAAATTCTGAATCTTTTCGCTAAAGGAGATATTAACTGTAAATGCTCCGTTAACGTTTGCAGGTGCTGTGGTTGAAAGCGTAACTGTCGGAGCCACAATATCGGCAGTTGTAAACGACCATGCTGAAGGGCCAGAAAGACCTGCATAATTATTATTTGAAGCATCGCGTAAAGCTCCAGCAGCAATTTCGACATAGTATTTGGTTTTACTGCTGAAATCAATACCAGGGTTTATTGTGATTGTGTTTGTACTACCTCCCGTGACCTTTACTACATCATCAATCGCAATAGTTTCATGTGTAGTTCCTAAAATATTCTTTATAACAACATCTCCTGTATTAACATTTACGATTTCGTTAAATGTAATTTTAAGATCTGAAGTAACAGCTACACCTGTTGAATCATTTTTAGGAATAAAACTTGTAGCAACAGGTGGTGCTATATCTTTGGTTGTAAAGTTCCATGTTGCAGGCGAAGATATGCCTGCAAATGGATTGGAACCATCGGTAAAAGCACCGGCATCAATTAATACATAATAACCAGTTTCGCCTACTAGATTTGAATCTAAATCAATGGTAATAATTGCTGTACCTTCTCCAGTAACATTGGTTGATGTAACAGCCATGTTTTCAACTGTAGAGTTATCTGAAGATTTTTTTACAACAATGTTACCTGTACCTTTATTAACATTTTCGCTGAATGTAATTACCAAATTAGCATTTAACTCAATACCAATTGCATTATCAGCTGGAGTTGTTGACAATATATAAGGAGAATTAGCATCAATAGATGTAAAATTCCAAGTTGAATTACCTGTAATACCGGCAAAATTATTACCTGCATTATCTTTAAAAGCAGTGTTTGCAATTTCAACATAATAACCTTTGTTACTAGCAAAATCATTTGGGTTGATTGTTATTGTTGATGTCCCTGAACCAGTAACAGATCCAACAGCTATTGTTTGGAATACTGAATTATCTGAAGTGTGTTTTATTACAATATTTTCAGTACCTACTTTAACCACTTCATTAAATATAATTTCGAGATTTGAAGTAAGTGGAACACCTGTAGCACCATTAGACGGAGTAAATGCAGAAACTGTAGGTGCAGCATTATCATATGTTATCGAATACTGAGTTGCCGCATTATTTGTATTTCCGGCATTATCAGATGCAATACCTGCAGCTACATTAACGGTTACTAAACCAGCAGCTGTTGGCGTAATGCTTGAAGTCCAGGAACGATTTGCTACCACAGGTGTAATGGTGCCTGCAGTTCCATTTCCAACTGTTATATCACCTGTAGCAAAGCCAGAAATATCCTCATTAAATGTAATAGTAACTGTAAATGGGCTATTTTTTGTCGGATCAGTTTCAGTTGAACTTATGGTAACATTTGGTTTTGTACCATCATAAGTCCTTGACAATTGTAAAGCTGCAGTATTTGTATTACCAGCCAAATCAGTAATTTTATCTACAGCAAAATCTACTGTTACGGTTCCATCTATTGTTGGAGTAATACTAACGTCCCAATTTGTAGCATCAAATTTTGTTAAACCCGATGGACTGCCATTGCCAACTGTTATGTCATCAAGAGTTAAACTACTTTCATTAATATTCTCGGAGAATGAAATTCTAACTGTGAATGGTTTATCTTTTGTTGGATTTGAAGCAGTTGAAGATAATGATACTGTAGGTTGCTGATCATCAAAAGTTGTTGAAATAGTATTAGACAAAGTATTTGCATTTGTTGCCGCATCTTGAGCTACACCAGCCAATACCTTAACTGTAACTGCACCATCCGTTGTAGGTGTTATTGTTGCAGAATAGGTAGTTCCTGAACCACTAAAACCAGAAACTGAAGCATTTGTAACGGTTATATCGTCCGAAATAAATCCGGAAACACTTTCGGTAAATGTAAAAGTAACTGAAAATGCAGCTTTGGTATACGCAGGAACTTCTGATGTAAGTAATACATCTGGTGAAGTTCCATCGTATGTTCTTGAATAAGGAGTTGCAGCAGTATTCGTATTTCCAGCCAGGTCGGTACATACTCCTGCATTAATATTTATGGTAACTAGTCCGTCTGCTGCTGGTGTAGCATTAAATGTAAAGACAATGCTATCGGTTGTACTAACAGCAGATAATGAACAATTCGTTTTGGTAATATCGGTTGAGGCAAATTTTGAAACCCGTTCGCTGAATGTAATAGTAACCGGAATAACTGCATTTGTGGGATTAGATGCAGTGGATTCAATTAAAACTGATGGGCGAGTACCATCAATGCCAGTAAAATCGCCTAGACTTGTTAAGCCTGATTTATATGCATAATTTGATGAATAAGTGACAGGCGAAAATAAGGTTCGTGTTGATTCTAAATACTTGGCATTATATATACTCGCTTCTGTTCCCTCAATATCAGAATCAAGATAATAATAATAAAAAATTAGATTTGGAGTTGTTATTCCTGATGAAGAAACCGAAAAATAACGGGTTAAATATTCAGATAAGCTGCCATTAAGTGGATATTTATCATCAGTCACTTTAATACTAATATATGCAGGAGGAGTAACGGTAGTTCCAGTACTTAAAGAAATAACTGCACGAGAATATTCGGGAGTACCAGTAACCTCTCCAATTGGAAATGTAAATGACCCCGTTGTACTAAATTCTTTCCGCATTGTTCCTGTACCATTGGTAACAATCATACGTGTTGTACCGAAGCTACCTGTAACAGAACCTGATGGCCCAATGGTTAGATTATTATTATAAAGATTTATATTTCCATTTGTTAATGCCAACACACCATTAATATAGGAACTACTTGACAGTGATAGTCCAGAAGTATTATTCAAAGTTAATTTCTCGAAATTGGTAAATTGGCTACCTCCAATTGATTGCAAGGTTGTACCATTAAATAAAACTTCACCATCGGCATCAACATTTATTAAAACATTATTTGTGGCATTATTTGTCCAGCTACCCTGGAGTTTTATTTTACCATCGAGATCGATTCTGCCATCAGTTAAACTATATGTTTTGTTTGTAAAATTTGCACTGGTAGCATCACCTGTAATATTTATAATAGCACCTGTATTAACAAGTATTCGGGCTCCATTATTGGTTACGCCTTTTTGTGCGAAAACAAAAGGCATATGCAAAAGACCACAAATAAATAATAGCGTGATTATTTTTGCACTTTTTGATCTAAAATTTGGCTGGATAAAGATCATAATAGTATGTATTAATTTTTATTCTTTATAAATATATCAATTAATAATTATTTTTCCTTTAATGATTCAATTTCTTTAATAAGTAGTTCAATTTGTTTTTGCTGCGCATCGATTTGCTGTTGTTGCTCTTTTATTGCATTTACAAGAACAGGCACAACATTATCATAAGTTAAGGTTAGATAATCATCTTCACCTACGCTAATTACTTCTGGTAAAACTTCCTGCATTTCTTGTGCTATAAATCCCACCTGTCGTTTGCCAGGATCATTAATCCAATTAAAGTATACACCATTCATCTTAAGCACTTTATCTAATGCATTCGGTACTGTTTCTATGTTGGTTTTTAGTCTTTTATCAGAAGAATGCGTCCAACCAGATGAGGAATAATACCCATTAGTAGATCCACTATAAACTCGTAGAATATTTGTTGTAGTAGCACTAGGGTTTCCATTTATACCAACCTGATCAGTTGAAAAATTCCCAGTAATTAAATTACTCGAACCAATTCGAAGCATATTTGATTCTGTTACTCTTGCAGGATATACCGCACTACCGGCATTATTTCCAATATATATATTATAACTACCAGTTACCCAATTCCCGGCTGTACGACCAACAAAGGTATTATTACTTCCAATATTTTCTTTACCGGTCTGATCTCCAATAAAAACATTGTATGATCCAGAACCAGCTCCAGAACCTGTCATCCATCCGATCATGGTATTTTGATGTCCTCTAAAATCTTTTCCGGCAGCATTTCCCACAAAAAGATTTCGATAACCGTTAGAATTCTTTCCACTATAAATACCAATAGCAACAATGTCGCTAATTGTGTTATACTGAGAATTCTTAATTCCTTCACCAGCATTAGTTCCAATGAATACACAATCGCTTACACTGGTAGCGCTATCTAAGAGTATTCCAGCATTATTACCCAAGAACAAAGATCTATAAACAGTTATACTTGTTTTTACCATTCCTGTAAGTGCATTATCTCCCATTATAACGGATGATTGTACTGTTGAGGTCACATCATCTGCACAATTATTTCCAATAGCTACATTATTTTGGGTCACTCCCGAACTATTATTTTTAAATGTATTGTTACCTATAAAAACATTGTAAGCCCCACTTGTATTTGACTTTCCTGAATAGTACCCTATAAATACATTTTGACTACCAGTTTGATTTGAATATCCACTACGTTCTCCTAAAAAAATATTATAACTACCATCATTATTATAGCCAGCATAATATCCCATAAATGCGTTAGAGGATCCAGTGTTTGTATAACCAGCATATGGGCCATAGAAAGCATTATAATTACCTGTATTTGTTGTTCCTGCACGATACCCGAAAAATGAGTTATTTGATCCGGAACTATTCATACCTGCCTGAAAACCAATCATAGTATTATAACCTGTTGTTGTATTTGACTTTCCAGCAGCCTCACCAATAAAAACATTATAATGGCCATATGTATTTGAATAACCTGCTGAGTCACCAACAAACACATTTTTTTGTCCATAGGTATTGGAATAACCTGAAAGATTACCTATAAAAACATTATTTGCACCATATGTCAATGAATGACCTGAGCCATATCCAAGGGCAGTGTTTCTGGATCCGGAGGTATTAGATGCATCGGTACTATACCCAGATTCATATCCAATATATGTATTATATGTTCCGGTTCGAACATTATAACCGGCTCGATATCCCATATACGTATTAAAACTCGGATCGGATGTTGTTGCATAACCTGATTTATAACCACTCTGATATCCTAAATATGTATTATATCCACCTGATCTATTATTAAAACCTGCACTATCACCAATAAAAACATTTCGTGATCCTTCAATATTATACTTACCAGCCATATACCCCAGGAAAATATTATATAAACCAGTAGTTAAAAGTCCACTTTCGTGTCCAATAAAATAGTTTTCGGGTGTTAAGCTCATAAAACTAGTAGCAGTAGTCTTGGTTGGTGTTCTTCCACTAACTGCAAAACCCCCAATAGCTCCTTTTGTGCTTCCTTCATTAACATAAACCCTTGTACTATCGGGTCGAACTAATAAGTAGGGTTCTGCCCCTTTGGTTGGTGTTCGTCCACTTACTGCAAAACCTCCAACGGCTCCTTTTGCTAATGAAGTATCAATGATTACCTGAGCTCCATCAGGAAATACAACAAAAACAGCTTTGCCATATTTATCTTTAACTACAAATAAAGTATCTGAATCAAGGAAAGTTGCATCTGCTCTTACTTCAAGTTTACTGTTTGGATTACTTGAGCCAATCCCTAATCTGTAATTCAAATTAGAAGTATAAAGCTTAGTGCCATTTGTAAGCCAGATACCTTCGGCACTGGCGTCTTTCCATCCAGTTCCATCATATAAATAAAGCTTTTTAATGTTGGTATCATAAACTACCAATCCAGCCTGTGGGCTTGAAATTGCATTGCGCTGAGTTGTAGAAAGACGGGGAAATAGTAATCCCTTGGTAATTGATTTTACATCGAGCACAGCACATGCCTGAGGTGAATATGTATCATCATCGGTAATGGCAACGTTTTGCGCATTAATTTGCGTTACAGCAATAAACATAATCGCTAGTAACAGTAAGCTAAGTTTTTTCATATAATAGTTTTTTTGTTTCTCTCGATAATCAAATTTGAGTTACTATATATTAATATTTTATGCAATGTCCTACCACCCTACCATGATTAAACTGGATCCAAACGGAACAAAAAGTTGTTCCATTTTGTGAATCACCAAAATGTATTTCATAACCCCAGAAATCATCTGCTATTTCTGCAATAAGGTACTTATCTTCAGGAAGCACTTCGCCTGATCTGCCTACAGTGTTTGTACCTTCTTTCCCATTATACCAAAAAGAGAGCTGATTAGTAGAGTTATTTTGTAGCCATATCATATTACCACTCATCACAAGATCAAAATTGTTTATTGAAGCAATTACTCCATCACCATTCAAATTAATAATAGTCATAGAAACTCCATTTACATTACCAGTTAACGAACCCGAAAAAGACGTTGCTGAAACTGCTCCAATAATATTTAAATTTCCATTAACTTTTAATTTATAAGTAGCATCAGGTGTAGTGCCTATAGCAACATTACCTATATTATAGTAAATATTACTACCTGATGTAGTCCACTGAGAGCTTATAATACTTGTTCCACCAATTTTATAACTACCTGTTACATTAATATCACCAACAACATCTAATTTATATAAAGGATTCATTGTACCTAAACCAACCCTTGATAAAAAGAAATCTCCATAAATTAGTGGAGTTCCAGATGAATTTGCTATATAAAGTCTGTCATCTACAGTGCTTGTTGTTCCAGCATTATTGCCAATAAAAACATTTCCAGATCCATTTCCAACGTAATATCCTGCATTCACTCCTATTGCCACATTATTGTTTGCCCCTTCTATAGTTCTTCCTGCATTTGTACCAACAAATGTATTACCAGCACCACTAGGGCTAGAAGGATTATAATCTCCAGAGACATTCCCACCCCTTCCAGCATCTGTTCCAATAAATGTGTTATTACCACCATTTTCGTGTATCCATCCTGCATTACAACCCAAAAATACATTACCCTGCCCTGTTAAAGTAAAATGACCGGCATTAACACCTATCATGGTTAAAAATCCAGTTGTAGTATTATGTCCCCCAGCGCCAACTCCCATAAATACATTGTATGTACCAGAAGTATTGTTTGAACCTGCTGAATTGCCAACAAAAGTATTGTATCCACCTCCATAGTTTGAATATCCAGCCCGGTAACCAATAATTATATTTTCCATGCCAGAATAATTTGCATATCCGGCATGGTATCCCATAAATAGATTTCTATAACCTGAGGTATTGCTATAACCAGTGCTGTCTCCAATAAATACATTTCGTGAACCAGTTGTATTGTTTCTGCCTGCTTTATATCCAAAGAAGGTGTTATATAAACCAGTTGTTTTTATACCACTTTCGTGTCCAATAAAGTAGTTATCGGGTGTTAAATCAAGAAAGTTTACTGAAGTACCTTTTGTTGGAGTTCTGCCACTAACAGCAAATCCCCCAACAGTTCCTTTGGTAAGTGATTCATCATTAACATAAACCCGGGTACTATCAGGTGTAGAAAGAAAATAGTTATTCTGAAAACTCTTTGTAGGTGTTCGTCCACTTACCGCAAAACCGCCAACCATGCCCTTGCCAGACAAGGTATCGTTAATATACACTCTTGTACTATCGGGAGTTACTCTGAAATACTCAAATTCTTCGCCTAGTTTTGTAGGTGTTCGGCCGCTTACTGCAAAACCGCCCACAGTACCTTTAGCGCCATCAGAAACAGTAACTTTTACCCCATCGTTATAAACAGCAAAGATTGTATCACCTTCGGCATTTGCCACAGCAAACAACGCCGTTCCTGATCCAGCCGTTGCGTTCATGTGTGGAATACCTATCCAGATTAATCCATTATAATACATAAAGCTATTTAACGACTTATCAAATACGAGAAGACCTAAGGCAGGATTAGAAATATTTTTCCGTTGTGTTGAATCCAACCGAGGAATGAGCATTCCTTTGTTTAAAGACTTTACATCAAGCATAGCAGAACTTTCTGCTGTATATAAATCATCGTCGGTTACGGCTACATTTTGAGCTGCAAGTTGTGACACAATTGTTGTATTGCAAATTGAAAGAAAAACTAGAATTAATATAAATTTGCAAAGTAAATGTTTTTTCATGTATTCTGATTAATCAAAAATCAACAGAAACTAATAAATACCTTACTGCTGTAAGCATGAAATAGAAGGCTGCTTGAGAGTTTATTATATGTTAGCTTAACAAAATATTCAATATTCAACTAAATTTCCGATATTTAAATTTATAAGTCAAGTCGTTAATCAAATAATATGAACTGTTTATCAAAATTATTAATACCCCTTTTTTAGTTTGGATTTATCAAAAAAGGTAAATACTATTCGATTGTTATTTCTTTAGTAAATTTTCAATTTCAATAAGTCTTGCTTTAAGCAAATCTATTTCGGATTGTTGAGTTTGAATTATTTTTTGTTGATCTTGAATGGCTTTAAGCATAGGTATTGTTAATTTTTCATACATAACACCCTCTGGTTGGTTATCCTTATATGCTACCAATAATTTATTAACCAAATCGACTTCTTCAGCTATTAGGCCATATTGAATATCTGATGGTGTTGTATTTTTATAATTATAAATCACAGGCCTTAAATTATACAACCAATCATAATTATTTAGACTTAAAACATTTTCTTTATATCTAATTGAGGAGGCATTGACACCACCAACTTCACCCGAGGAAGTAACATACAAATATCTTGGAGAGGTTACAGAATGGTTAAAAGGTTCATTAAATGTTAATGCACCAGTAACTCTGGCTGTACCAGTAACATCAAGTTTATTTGATGGTGAAGAATTACCAATACCTACATTTGAATTAAAAAAATTATAGGATGCACCATAACCCCAGCTAAAGTATGTTCCGTTATACCAAAGCGCTTCAGTACCGTTAACTTTAAGTGCGACACCAGTAATACCAATATTAACAGATCCATTAGTACCAGGATATAATCCAACATTTCCTTCAGAAATACTATTAACAAGAACAATATCATTGCTAGATGCGCTAGCATATCCAAAATATCCTTTTCTACCAGCACTATACCCATCAGGATAGAATTGCATATAAAAATGGTCTGTGCCCTCTAAATTAAGTATACCTTGATTTCCTTTAATGTGAAGTGGAGCATAGGGTGTAGCTGTATTTATTCCCGTATTACCATTTTTTAGAACAGTCAGTGCATTACTTGTTACAGGGCCCATAGCGCTACCACCATTTCCATTACCAATTACAAACAATGGATCAGCAGCTACCCAAGAAGTTTTACTATATGAAGTTGAGGTAATATTTTGCTGTCCAATAACAAAAGAAGCATAGGCATCTGCCTGAACTCCGTGACCATGCGCTATTGAAAACATTCCTGTTGCCTTTGTTTTCATATTATAAATTGGACTAAAACTATAATATTGCGATCCATGTCCATCAGAGAATGAGTAATCGCCAATGGCATAGGATCCTCTCATTGCTAATGATCCGATACCTTGACTTGTAGCATAACCTAATGATATTGACCAATCCCCAGATGCAGAACCCGGACCGAGAGCAATCGAATATAAACCGGTACTTGATGCAAAATACCCTAATGCTAAAGAGCCATCTTTACTTGAGGTAGTTTTATAGCCAATAGCTGCTGATGCATAATTACTCGCAGATGATTGGTACCCCAATGCGAGAGAATAAGTTCCTACTGCATTATTACCTAATCCGAATGAAAAAGAACCTTTTCCACTGCTATGGGATCCTTGTCCAACCGCAAAGGAGTATTCTCCTTCAGCATATGTAAAATCAGTTGCTGTACCAGAAGAATCAACTCCTGCACTACCTAAAGCATAGCTACCATAACCCTTTGCAAGGGCTCCACGACCGAATGCATAAGAATTTATATTTTTTGCCTGAGCACTATCACCAAATGCAAATGAATTGTTATTATTTGCAAGAGCCTTTCTTCCAATCGCTGTTGAATAGTCGCCTCGTGCAATTGTGCTGTATCCAAAAGCCTGTGAATAATCACCATAGGCTCTGGATTCAAATCCCAATGCTGATGAATTTAATCCTACACTATCGGGATATTGAACTATAACTCTACCAGCCATAAATGCTTCTTTATTTGGATACCATGCAATACGTGGCTCAGATGGATAAATTGTACTCGGAATAGTATTTCCTGAAACATTAAAGTAATCGCCACTTCCTTTAGTTGGTGTTCGTCCACTTACAGCAAAACCTCCTACTGTTCCTTTTGTTGTTGTTGTATCATTAATGTATATTCGAGTACTATCTGTCGATGACAGAAAGTAATTATGTAAACTTGTTTTTGTTGGCGTTCGTCCACTTACGGCAAAACCTCCCACTGTACCTTTTGTAAAACCTTCGTTAACATACACACGAGTGCTATCAGGTGTAACTCGCAAATAATCAAACTCCCCCAACTTGGTAGGAGTGCGCCCACTAACTGCAAATCCTCCAACAGTTCCTTTTACTGCTGCTGTGTCGTTTATATAAATTCGGGTGCTATCGGGTGTAACTCTGAAATACTGTACTTCCGCTCCTGTTTTCGTTGGTGTTCTGCCACTAACTGCAAAACCACCTACTGTACCTTTGGATCCTTCATCAACTGTTACCTTAACACCATCATTATACACAGCAAAGACAGTATCGCCGTCATTATTGACTACAGCAAAAAGTGCTTGCCCTGCTCCAACCCCGGCATTTATCTGCGAAATAGCTTTCCATGAGAAACCATTATAATACATGAAGCTATTTAGTGATGTATCGAAAACCAGCAAACCAGTAGCAGGAGAATTTATTAACTTACGCTGTGTAGAATCCACTCGTGGAATTAAAATACCCTTTGTTGTTGAGTTTACATCGAGCATTGCTGAAGCTGCTGCAGTATAACCATCGTCATCGGTTACAGCTACATTCTGAGAGAATAGGTTGTTTGAAAATCCTATTGATAGAAGGATTAGACTGATAAATAGCTTGTTAATAATCTTAAAACAAACTATCCAATAATTTGATTTCATAGATTAATAAATAAGTTAAGGATTGTAATGAAGTTATTTTGAATTATATACTAAATTTCTGATAAATTTTACTTATAATCAAATCGTTAGTCAAATTATTAATCAAAAAAAAACCAATTGACTAAACAATTGGTTTTTAAACAAATACACAAAACACTAAATTAGGTTCTATTTTTTAAGTTGCACTTTAATTAATTCGATTTCTTTTTTCATTTCAAGATAATCTGTTTTTAATTGATTATTTTCATTTCTAAGATTTATAATAATGCTTTGTTGTTCCTTAATTGCTTCAACCAATACTGCAGACATTTCGGCATAGTTTACTCCCATAAATCCATCAACTGGATTAGTAAAAACCAACTCAGGGAGCACGGGTTCAACCTCCTGAGCAATTAAGCCAATGCGAGTTCCCATTTGAGGTTCTGATTTCCATGTAAAAGAAACACCCCTTAGTTTCATCACCTTGTCAAGGCTTTTACTTAAAGTATTTATGTTTTCTTTAAATCGGATGTCGGAAGTAGCCGTTGTTAGAATACCCGTAGAAGTTTGATTTACCGGTGCTGCATACGTTCCAGAACCTATTGCAGTAAATCGAGCATTCCCAACCACGTGAAGCGCTACTGTTGGGCCTGTTGTTCCTATGCCAACAAAGCCATTACCCTTAATAACCATTTTTGTTGATGGGTTTAAATCGCTTGCAGTTACTGTGTTAAACTGAATTTCAGACACGCCCGAACCCGTTGCAATTCCGCTTGAAAGGATTAATGTTCCTCCATTATAATTTGACATGGTTGCTTTACCTGCAATAATTGTTAAACTTCGACCAGTACCTAATGTCCCTGTACGAGTTTCCACTCCAATAATTCTATCGGTACTTCCTCCAAATGAAAGATCATAAGATGGATTTGATGCACTGATTCCCAATCGATTATTGGTATTATCCCAATGCAAATTTGTGCTATAGGATAAAGTACTTGTTCCTACACCATCCCAAAAAGCAATTTTGGATGCGGTTCCAGTTCCTGTAGCAGTGGGGACAGTAGTTTGCATTATCTGTCCGACAGAATTAACATAAACATTTGAAGCTTCAGAAACTGTTGTTGCATTATAAACTCCTGGTATGGTTACATTAGTTACATCGTTATTGCCAATAACAACTTGGTTTGAGGCAACAATGGTTGCACTATAGCCTATGGCAGTAGAGTTATTGTATTCAACTAAATTAGATTGAACATTTGCACCATTCCCAATTGCCGTATTTTTTACTCCACGATTTAAAAATGAAAGTGCAAAAGCACCTATTGCAACATTGGCAGAATCTAGGGATAAGGTCAAAGCGGCAGATCCGATAGCAACATTCTTATTCCCCGATACTAGACTATAAAGAGCAGTGGACCCAAGGGCAACATTACCATTTCCTGTTTGATTGTTATAAAGTGACATATTACCCATAGCCACATTCCAATCACCAGAGTCATTATTCCAGAGAGCAGCAACACCTAAAGCCACGTTTGCAACTCCTGATTTATTATTATAAAGAGATTGATTTCCTATAGAAACATTATATTCCCCATCAATATTATTAATTAAAGGCATACGACCTAACGCTACATTTCCTTTACCTATAGTATTTGATTTTAAAGCTTGCTCCCCTATTGCAGTATTCGCAAAACCGGTTGTATTTGAAAGACCTGCTTCTGAACCAATAAAAACATTAACTGATCCTTCTTTAGGATCACCTGCACCTGCAATTGTATTCATACCTGCCTGATAACCTAGAAATACATTACGATAAACATAATCTCCATTTAATCCAGCCTGATATCCTAAATAAACATTATAGCTTCCTCTATCAGGATCTGAACCACTCCCTTTATTATTCATGCCAGATTGATATCCAATAAAAACATTTGATGTACCATAGGTTGTGCTCAATCCTGTTGATTCACCAATATAAACATTTTGTTGCCCATTAGTTGCGTCGCGTCCGGCTTTACTTCCAATATAAACATTACCCCCTTGATTTTGGTGGGCTCTTCCAGCCTGAAAACCAATAAAAGTATTATCACTCCCTGTATTATTATATCCAGCTTCGTTGCCCAAAAAGGTATTCCAATTACCTCCTATATTCTGATTACCAGCCCGATGACCAATAAAGATATTTTCATATGCATTATCCGTTTTTAATCCAGCCTGAAATCCAAGAAAAATATTTCTGCTACCACTTTTTGTGTATTTACCTGCCTGGTATCCCATATATGAATTATACCTACCTGTTGTTATGCTCATGCCAGCTTCCTGACCAATGAGGTAGTTGTTTTTAGTGATATCCATAAATTTTAAAGGATCTCCTTTGGTAGGTGTACGACCACTTACTGCAAAACCCCCTACAGTGCCTTTAGTTATAGTATCAGACACATAAATTCGAGTACTATCCATGGTAGATAAAAAATAGCTATTTAGTTTGGTTTTTGTTGGAGTACGGCCACTCACAGCAAAACCCCCAACAGTTCCTTTTGTAAATCCTTCGTTAACATAAACACGTGTACTATCAGGTGTTACTCGTAAATAATCGAATTCACCTAATTTAGTGGGTGTACGGCCACTTACTGCAAACCCTCCTACAGTTCCTTTTATTGCTGCAGTATCATTGATATAAACCCGTGTACTATCGGCTGTAACTTTAAAATAATCTATTTCGGTACCGAGTTTTGTAGGAGTTCTACCACTAACTGCAAACCCACCTACTTTGCCTTTGGTTCCTTCAGGTACAGTAATTTTTACTCCATCGTTATATACCGCAAATATTGTATCACCAGTAGCATTTACAATTGCGAAAAGTGCTACACCAATTCCTACTGATGATGTAACTTTTGGTATTATTGTCCAAATTCCATTACTGAAATAAAAGAAACTATTAAAATTAGTATCGTATACCATTAATCCCTCAACTGCAGTAGTTGTTAAAGTTGTACGCTGCAATGTTGTAAGTCTTGGGATAAGCATCCCTTTTGTGGTAGATTTTACATCAAGCATAGCTGATGATTCTGCTGTATAATCATCGATATCAGTTATAGCCACATTTTGAGCTTTTGCTTCATAATTTATAATTATAAAAGCAAATAAACAGACCAGAATACTTAAACTGGCTAATTTGTTAAGAAAAGAGAAGGACTTTTTCATATTATTGATTTAATTTTATTACCCAATACCAAAATTCAAATTATTACTTTTTAATATAATTATCAAATCGTTAGTCAATAAAAAAGACGATTTGGTAAAAAAGGTGAACTGTGAACAGTTGGAAGTTTGCAGCTGGAAGGAACCAGTAATTTCAATATTCACTATTTACCTTTTTACTTCTCTCTAATCACCGCTTTAATAGTTTCAATTTCGGTCTTTAAACCTTCTAACTGATCAAGCCGTTTTTTTAATTCTGTATTCTCCTTTTTTAATTGTTCAATTTGGATTTGTTGTTCTTTGGTTCCTTCTAATAATATTGCCGAAAGTTTATCATATGCCACTGCTTTATAGCCATTATCATCAGTAATCACCAACTCGGGGAAAATTTTTTCGACATCTTGAGCAATAACTCCAATATGCGTTTTGTCATCAAAATTCATATTTTTAAATTCGTTCTGATTCCATTCGTATCGCACAGCTGAAATCTTTAATAAATCACTTAAAATATTATTTAAAGGTGAAACATTTTTTTTATAACGTAAATCAGAAGAACTCCACGAACCTGTTGCATAGGCATTTCCAGCAACGTATAATTTATATGTAGAGCTTCGATTCGTTGCATCTGCAATTGTAATTGCCCTTGCAAAATAGTTGTAAGTTCCACCATATCCCCAGCTAAAATATGTTCCATCGAACCATAATGTTTCTGTGCCATTCGTTCGTAATGCAACACCTGTTAAGTTCTTATTAAAATTGGCAGTACCGGCAACGTCAAGTTTGTAAGAAGTACTTGTTGTTCCGATACCCACATTTCCAGATAATGTAGCAAAGTAAGCTCCCGCGGTAGACCTTGCTGTACCTGTAACATCAAGTTTATAGGTTGTACTAGTAGCACCGATTCCTACATTTCCTGAGGTTGTGGCTAAATATGTTGATGATGTTGTACGTGCCGTTCCACTCACATCCAAATAATAGGTTGGGCTAGGATTTAGAATTCCCATTTTACCATTTTTTAAAATAGTTAATGCATTTGATGGAGTACCAGAAAAACCATTACCAATAACAAATAGAGGATCAGTCATTATTATATTGTACATATCACCCGATTCGATATTATCATAACCAAGCACAGTTGACCATGCAGAATAGGCAAAAGTATAATTTCCGATACAGATTGATGATTTTCCTATTGCGTATGCACCCATGCCAATAGCAACAGAATTTTCATTTAATGCAGATGCATGTTCACCAAAGGCAATACTTTTTAATCCTGATGCAGATGCTTCTGTTCCAAATGCAATGGAATTTTCACCACTGGCTGTTGTGTAAGTGGGCAAATAAGGAGGTAAGGTTGAATTACCACCCGTACCAACTGCAAATGCATTCTTATTTGTGGCTTTAACTCTATAACCAATAGCTGTAGAATTAAGCCCTGAAGCAGTTACATCATAACCAGAAGTTAAAGAATAATTACCAGAAGCCTCACCTCCGAATGATTTACTATAGTCACCTGATGCAGTTCCGTTAACAGAAAATGATTGCAAACCAGAAGCAATTGCTGCATTACCTATTGCTACAGCAAAATCTCCACTTGCTATGGATAATCTGCCAAAGGAATAACTATAAGAATTGTTGGCAGTTACCTGGTCTCCTAGTGCAAAAGAGTAACTTGCTAAGGCTTTTGCATTTTGGCCAAATGCAAATGAATTATCATTATTTGCAATTGCCAGATAACCAATTGCAGTAGAATAATTACCGCGTGCTTTTGCCTCATATCCAAATGCTTGTGAATAATTACCCTTTGCCATTGAATGGTATCCTGTTACAAATGAATTTAATCCTACACTATCAGGAGCCAATACCTGAACCCTGCCAGCTAAAAATGCTTCTTTCTTTGGATACCATGCAATTCGAGCATCGCTGGTTATTTTGTCGGCACTGCTACCTGATGAAATATTAAAATAGTCGTCGGGTATAAAACCTGCTTTGGTTGGTGTACGTCCGCTTACAGCAAAGCCTCCGACTTTTCCTTTGCTTGCAGTTGAGTCGATATAAATGCGGGTACTATCTCTGTTTACTATAAAATAATCTTTTATTCCATATTCTTTAGTAGGGGTACGACCACTAACAGCAAATCCACCAACTTTACCTTTGGCACCAATGGAATCATTTACATATATTCTTGTACTATCTGGTGTTACTCTAAAATACTCAACATTTCCACCCTCTTTGGTTGGAGTACGGCCACTTACAGCAAATCCGCCGACTTTTCCTTTGGCATCAGGATCGACAAACACTTTTACACCATCGGGGTAAACTGCAAAAACAGTATCGCCAGAAGCATTCACTACTGCAAATAATGCTTCGCCAGCACCTGTATCGGTTATTAACTGGGGAATACTTGTCCAGACGGTGCCGTTATAATACATAAATTTCATTAAATCCGTATCAAAAACCATTAGTCCTTGAGCAGGGCTAACAATACTATTTCGTTGGGTTGTTGTTAACCGTGGAACCAACAAACCTTTTGTTGTTGATTTAACATCAAGCATAGCTGAGGTATTTGCTGTATACGATTCATCATCAGTTATGGTAACATTCTGAGCTTTCAAATCTGAAGTTAAAATACTACTGATGAAACATATTAAAATCATACTTAAAAAAAATATGATTTGGCTTAATTTATTAGCTATATTCATGATATTTTATTTTAGTATTGTTAAAAATTATTTGATAAGTTATAACATCAAAAAACAAAAGTCAAATCGTTGGTCAAATAAGCCACAACTTATATAAAGATCGATTAAAACTAAAAATAAAGGACCTGTAAAATACTAATTTACAGGTCCTTTTTTTGATAAATTAATTATAATTAGTTGCTATTTTTCCAATTTATCGAGTCGCTTATTTATATCTAATAATTGATTTTTAAGTTCCATATTTTCGGATCTTAAGGATTTTATTTCTGTTTGCTGTTCCTGAATCGCTTTTGTTAAGACAGGAACTAATGCCGAATAGTTAATTCCTAAAGTCTGTTTTTCGTCATCGCCAACATCCACAATATCTGGTAAAATTAGTTGAACTTCCTGTGCAATTAGACCAAGTCTCTTATTTTTATTTGTTTTGTCTTTCCAATCGAAACTAACTGGTCTGAGCATTAATATATGCTTTAAACCATACTCAATATCAATAATGTTGTCTTTTAATCTTATATCGGAGGTTTGAATAGCTCCATCAATTGCATATACTACCTGCCATCTCTTTGATGAAGAACCTAATTGTGAAGTATCATCAGCAAATGGGTATAATGATCCAAAAACAGTTAAATCCCCGGTATTTCCTATCACTAACCGATTATTAAACCAAGAAGTTCCATCATTATAAGCAAACTCAAAATTATTAAGCTTATTATGAAAAATATCCCATCTTTTTATTACCGTTTCGACTGACCCAAAACTTATTCTTGAAAAACTATATGAATCACCTTTTCCTTTAAGATATATGTTTGCAGAACCTATGGTATCAGCAATGGATAATTCAACATTCTGAGGGTGTGTATTAATTCCTATCATGCCATTAAACCTTAGTAGATTATTTTCAAAATTACCCCATATTAATGCTTTAGATGAATCAACCTCAGTATTTTCAATATATAATTTGTTAGAACCAATTTCATTAAATCCTGATTTATTTCCAATAAAAACATTTCCAGATCCTGTTGAGTTTCGTCCTGCATAATTACCCAGAATAACATTTTGTGTTCCTAAGATATAAGTATCGGCGGCATAATTACCAATAATTAAATTATCATAACCATAATACATATTACTACCAGCGTTAAATCCAATTAGCACATTGTTATATCCAGTTGTGTTAAAATAACCACTATACGCACCTAAAAATACATTACCATATCCTTCAGTATTATAATGTCCACTTTCATGCCCAATAATTGTACTATTACTACCTGTAATGTTTTCTGCACCGGTTCTATTACCTAAATAAACATTAGCTAATCCGTCAGTATTTTTTTCGCCACTATTATTCCCAATAAATATATTGGAGGAACTAGTTTGGCTGGATGCTCCTGCATAAGCTCCAAAAAATATATTATCAGATCCTTCAGTATTACTCCAACCACAATATGAACCAATAAAAATATTATGATTGCCAATTGTATTATTCCACCCTGTGTTACTCCCCATAAATACATTACGAAACCCTTCCGTATTATAATAACCACACCAGTTACCTACAAAAACATTCTGATATCCTGATGTATTAAAATATCCTGATGTTGCACCAATAATTACATTGGCCCTACCTGATGTGTTCGCATATCCAACTCTATCACCTATAAAAACGTTATATCTTCCATCATAATTTGAATAACCTGCCGAGTCTCCAATAAAAATGTTTTTATAACCTACTGTATTTGAATATCCAGAATTATTTCCAAAGAATACATTACTATTTCCTGATTCGCTATTATATCCTGATTTATATCCTAAGAATATATTTTGACTTCCTGAAATATTAGCAAAGCCTGATTTATTCCCGATAAATATATTATTATCAGCAGTTGTGTTTGTATATCCAGAACTATCACCAAAGAAGATATTGTTGGAACCAAATTCATTTTTATATCCTGCAAACGATCCCAAGAAAATATTTTTACTCCCTGAAATATTATTCCAACCCGACTGATTTCCAAGAAATACATTTTCTGATCCAACTGTATTGCTTTTTCCACACCAATTACCAACAAAAACATTGCTGCTACCTGTTGTGTTTGAAATACCCGTTGTTGCACCAATAGCAACATTATTCATCCCTTCAGTATTAGATCGACCCGATCTTTCGCCAATAAATACATTATAAAGTCCGTTAATATTACTATATCCACTTTCGTTTCCAATAAACACGTTTCTATAACCTTCTGTATTACTCCATCCGGATTGATTACCAATAAATACATTTCGACTTCCGGTAGTATTATAATAACCACACCAATTACCAACAAAAACATTGTATAGTCCTGTAGTATTATAATATCCGGATGTAGATCCAATTAAAACATTTCCCAAACCTGTTGTATTTGATTTTCCCGTTTTTTGTCCTACAAAAACATTATATCTACCATTAATGTTACCATAACCACTTTCATTTCCAATAAATACATTTTGATAACCTATTGTATTGGATGTTCCAGAATTGTTACCCATAAATATATTATAATATCCATTTTCGTTATAATAACCTGAGGAATCTCCAATAAAAATATTGCTATTTCCAACTGAGTTTATATAACCCGAATAATAACCTAAAAATGTATTACGATTTCCAGTTGTATTAGAATATCCTGCATTAAACCCCATAAAAGAATTATACAATCCTTCTGTATTTGATTTTCCAGCTTCGTGTCCAATAAAATAGTTACTTTTAGTAAGGTCCATTAGCTTAGAAATTTCATTTTTAGTTGGAGTTCTGCCACTTACAGCAAATCCACCAACTTTGCCTTTTGAATCTAACGAATCACTAATATAAATTCTGGTACTATCTTTATTTACAGTAAGGTAGTCTTTTATTAATCCTTTTGTTGGTGTACGACCACTCACTGCAAAACCACCTACTTTACCTTTTGCTCCTAACGAATCATTAACATAAATACGAGTGCTGTCTGGCGTAACTCTGAAATATTCAACAGTTTCGCCCGCTTTTGCTGGAGTTCGTCCACTAACGGCAAATCCACCAACTTTTCCTTTCGCATCGGGATCCACAAAAACCTTTACTCCATCAGGATAAACTGCAAATACTGTATCATTGTTGGCATTAATAACCTGGAATAATGCACCTGTAGCAGATGATTTGACTTCTAATTGGCTGTTTGGATCATTTGTTCCTATACCAACATTTCCAGCATTGTAATATAGTTTATTGCCATTTGCTGCCCATTTGCTGCTACCGTAAGGAAAAACAACCTGATTGCCATTGCTTATTTTTAAGGTATCACCTGTTAAGGTTAAGTTCTGAATTTCATTAGTTGGATTAGCATCTGCGTCATCCTTATTCTCAACATTTTGAGCATATAATGCATAAGGAACAGAAATAAGCTGCACTGTTCCTAAATCTGTAAATGTTCCGCCAGCAGGATTTGCAATTTCGGTTTTTAAATATATTTGTTGCGACCAGTTTATATTCGTAAAAACTCCTGTAATAATCGTTCCATTGCCAATTTTTGCTGTATATTGTCCATAATTATTAGTTGATACTGAATGATTCTCTGAGTAAATAACAGTTCCTGTTGAACTCCCTTGCAGTAGTGAAATTTTTACATTAATAGATGTATTTTTCACCAAATCACCTGATGAATTTCTTAATACTCCCTGATAACTAAATTTCTCAGGAACTTGGCCTATTGACTCTAAACATATACAGACAATCACTGTCATCATAATAATAACGATTATTCTTTTCATATTTTTAGGATTTTAAAGTATGTAACAAATTACAAAAAAGACCTGAAAATCAAAATTTTGCAGGTCTTTTTTTGATAAAAATTAAATAACTAAATATCTATTTTTCAAGATTTTCGAGGCGCTTAGTTATTTCAAGTAATTGTTTCTTTAACTCCATATTTTCAAGTATAAGCTCCTGAACTGCCATTAGTGATACACCAGCAACATCAGATGCAGACAGGGCTTTATTTACGTCAACATTTTTTTTGTCACCTGTACCAAATGCACTATAAAAATCTTCAGAAAATGGTCCAATATGGAACTCCTCAGTATCTTTATAGTACCATCCATTTAATTCTAACCCTATTATTCTTGCAAATAACTCGGATTTGTCTATTTCGACAAACCTGTCTTTTAATGTTTTTGACGATGTACTTGTCCAGGTTCCACCACTTGTTAAATATGCTCCATTTCCATTGGTAGCATCGGTTCCGACCTGAAATGGAAATGAAGTACCAAGTTTATGAAAGGCTATTTTATCATTAGCAAAATCACCATAAATTAGTGGATTTGTAAACTCTTCAGAGTTCTCTATAATGAGTTTATTGAAAAGTGAAGTTGCTTCATAAGCCACCTTATAACCAATAAGAACATTATTTGAACCATTTAGATCAACAGCAGCTTCTGCACCAATAATAACATTATTTTTACTACCACCATTATTGATACCAGAATTACCATAATTGGCTAAATACCCAATCATTACATTCGATTCTCCCGACTGATTGCGATTTCCAGATTCAACACCAATATAGACATTCTGAAATCCATTCATATTTTTCGAACCACTTCCTTTACCGATAAATGTATTTCTTCCTCCTGTAGTATTGATCTGTCCCGATTCACATCCTAAAAAAGTATTAAACGGAGCATCCTGATTATCACGCCCTGCCTCAGAACCAATAAATGTATTTGCACTTGCAGTATTTGAATAACCAGCCTGGTATCCAACTAAAACACAATTATCAGCATTTGTGCTTGAAAAACCTGCCTGAAATCCATAATAACTATTGTAACGTCCTTTTTGCCATACAGCAGGCAAATTATTTCCAATATTATTATACCCCGATTGATAACCTATAAAAGTATTATATTGTCCAACTGTGTTCGAAAATCCACTTTTATAGCCAATAAAAATGTTATAATTACCTTCTATATTACTATATCCAGCATTGTATCCAACAAAAGAATTATAGATACCAGTAGTATTGCTTTTTCCAGATTCGTGACCTATAAAATAATTCAGTTTTGTTAAATCGATAAATTTCTGACCTGCCGTTTTTGTTGGAGTGCGGCCACTTACAGCAAATCCGCCTACTTTGCCCTTTGTAAGGAAAGTATCGTTTACATAAACACGAGTACTGTCTTGATTTACAAAGAAATACTCATTAGTAAATCCTTTTGTCGGAGTGCGACCACTCACTGCAAAACCACCAACTTTGCCTTTAGAAGTCAAAGTGTCGTTTATATAAATGCGGGTACTATCTTTATTGATATAAAAATAATCCTTAATTACCCCTTTTGTTGGTGTGCGACCACTAACTGCAAAACCGCCGACCTTACCTTTACCATTGTACGAATCGTTTACATATACCCTGGTACTATCGGGTGTAACTCTGAAATATTCAACAGTTTCACCTAGTTTTGTAGGGGTACGACCACTTACAGCAAATCCACCAACTTTGCCTTTAGCATCAGGATCGACAAATACTTTTACTCCATCAGGATAAACCGCAAAAACTGTATCGTTATTGGCATTTATTACCTGAAATAAGGCTCCTGTAGCCGATGACTTTATTTCGAGCTTACTTGTTGGATCATTGGTTCCTATACCAACATTTCCAGTATTATAATATAGTTTATTGCCATTTGTTGCCCACTTGCTGCTATCGTAAGGAAAGACAACATGGTTTCCATTACTGATTCTTAAGGTATCACCTGTTAATGTTAGGCTTTGTAATTCGTTTGTTGGGTTATTGTCTGCATCATTAACTCCATCCTGTAATGGACTCAAATCAACCGTATTTCCTCCTGATATTGAAAGATCAGTATTGGTTAAATTTAATGTTTGATTATCTGTATTAACCCCTGAAAAAGGAGCTAAATCAATTGCTGTTGGATTTGTTTTATTTGTAATGGTTAGCGTATTTCCAGTTAGATTCAAATCCTGAATTTCATTTACAGGATCTGCATCGGCATCATCTTTATTTGCCACATTTTTAGCATACAAGGCATACGGAACAGCAATAAGTTGTGATGTTCCCATATCAACAAACGTTCCGCCAACCGGATTTGCAACTTCAGTTTTTAAAAAAAATTGTTGCGACCAATCAATGGATGTAAAAACGTTTGTAGCATCTGTTCCTCCACCAATCTGAATTGTAAACTGGCCGTAGTTATTGGTTGCTACTGCATGATTTTCTGAGTACTGGACTGCACCTGTCGTACTACCTTGTAATAGTGAAACCCGAACTGTAATTGATGTGTTTTTTATCAATTCACCTGACGAATTTCTAATAACTCCTTGGTAATTAAATTTCTCTGGTACCTGAGAATAACAGGTAATACTAGAAAACAATAATAGTCCAATTACAATTTTTCTCATTTTATATTTTTTTTTAAATAATATATCGAAGATAAAAAAACTGCCAGAAAATTATAACTATCTGACAGTTTTTTGTTTAAACTATTTTAAAAATAAATTAATCATCAACCAAAAAGTCTACCAGGTTACAAAAGATTTCCAAATAGCACCGGTATAAATATATAAACCATCAGGATTCGTTGAATGGCCTTTTAATCGTATAATATCTCCTTCACCCGGTGATGCAGGATAAGTACTCATACTTCCAAGATTAAGTATTTTATTAATGTTTACCATATCTTTTGAAAAATCACCATAAATGAGAGGTGTTGATGTATTTGAATTATCTATAATAAGTAAATTAGAACCCGTTGCGGTTCCTCCGGCATTATATCCTAAAAAAACATTTCCAGAACCTGTTGCATTATATCCGGCACCATTTCCGATCATTGTGTTATTTGGTCCATTTTTCTGATAGCCACCTGCTTTATTTCCTATAAGCACATTTCCAATCGTTGTATCATTGCTTGCACCACTACCTTCGCCAATATAAATATTGTCATATCCTTTTGTATTATTCATTCCGGCAGCATTACCAACAAAAACATTATTGTTACAAATCGTGCTTTTCCATCCCGCAAGCGGACCTATAAAAACATTGTTACTACCGTTTGATAATTCTTTTCCTGATTCAACTCCAATAAAAACATTGTTTGTTGAGCCTGCACTTGATGCCCCGGAACGGTATCCGATATAAACATTATTCCAGCCTGTTGTATTACCTCTTCCACTTTGATATCCAAGAAAGGTATTATAGTGAGCAAACCGTGAATCAAGACCACCAATATTGCTGTAACCACTCTCAAATCCTAAAAAAACATTGTAATTTCCATTATTTTCATAACCTGCCCACGAACCGATCATAACATTCTCATTTCCTTTTTGCGAAAGCATACCAGATTTGTAGCCTAAAAAAAGGTTGTTTGTACCTGTGGTATTTATTCCACTTTCATGTCCAATAAAATAATTATCTTTAAAAAGATTTAGCAAACTATTAACGCTTTCTTTTGTTGGAGTACGTCCGCTAACAGCAAACCCTCCTATATTTCCTTTTGTACTGGTATTAAAAGTTACACGCGTACTATCTGGAGTTACAAATAAATAATCTTTTACAATCCCTTTTGTAGGAGTGCGTCCGCTAACTGCAAATCCTCCCACTGCACCCTTGAAATTGGATGTGTCATTAACATATATCCTTGTGCTATCAAGTGTAACTCTAAAATAATCTTCTTCGATAGCTTTTGTTGGTGTACGGCCACTTACTGCAAAACCGCCGACTGCGCCTTTTGAACCTTGGTCAACAATTACTTTTACACCATCAGGAAAAACAGCAAAAATAACATTTCCTTGTCGATCCTTTACTGCAAACAAGGTGTCATTGTCAGTAAGATAAATTGTACTCTTATCAAGTGTTTTTGCTTTACCAGAATAAAGCGAATAGGGAACAGAAATTAATTGAATTGTTCCCATATCAATAAATGTTCCTCCTGCAGGATTAGCAATTTCGGTTTTAAGATAAATCTCTTCTGACCAGTCGATTGCAAAATAATTTCCTGACTGAGCAACTCCATTGCCTACCCTCACAGCAAACTGACCATAGCTATTTGTATTTATTGAATGAGTTTCAGAATATAGCTCAGTAATTGTCACTCCTGGTTTTATTAAAGAAGTTCTGACATTTATTGCTGTGTTTTTAACTAGTTCTCCTGATGAATTTCGTAAAACACCTTGGTAATTAAAGGTCTGTGAACCTTGGCCAATTGCATTCAACGAGAAGTACATTGCCCAAATGCAAAAAACAAGTTTTCTTTTCATTGCAATAGTTATTTAAAAGTACCAACAAATTACAAAAAAGACCTGAAAAATAATTATTTTTCAGATCTTTTTGATCAACTAACTCCTTTTAAATTTTATTTTTTAAGATTTTCAAGAAAAGACTTTATTTCGTTAATTTGCTTTCTGAGCAAATTATTTTCTTCCCTTATCAGTTCAATTTCTGATTGCTGTTTGCTTATTATATCCTGGTTTTCCTTCTTTAATTCAATAATCTGAAGTTGAAGGTTCTCTACTGTTTCAAGGGTTTCGAATTGCATTCGGGTTAGGTTTACCCCATTTTTCTCATCTTTTGCAGAAGTTATCCAAGGTAGATGTCCATTGGTTTTGATAAATTCTTCAACTTTTATGGGTTCTAAATAGCTGTTGTATTCTGGTTTAAATACATAGTCAGGTTTAGTATATTTTGTTATACTAGGGCTTGCACCATAAAAAATATCTCCAGTAATTCTTGCATCACCCTCAACATGTAGTTTTTTATCGGGAGCCTTTGTTCCGATACCGATTCTCCCATCTTTTAATACTGTTAATGCGTTTGACCTAGCGTTGTCGGATAAACCATTTCCAATAATGAAAAGGGGATCAGCCGAAACCCATGCAGTAGATGAGTTAGAGGTTGTGTCGTTAAACATACCAACTACCAAACTAGCGTATGAGTTTGCTTTTACTTGAGATCCAATTACAGTAGAAAAAGACCCGCTTGCTATAGAAGAAAATCCCATAGCTGTAGCATTTAATCCGCTGGCAGTTGTAGCATTTCCTATGGTTGTTGAAAAAATTCCACTTGCATATGTATAATTTCCCAGCGCTAATGAGGACGCTCCGTCAGCAGTACTAAAAGATCCGATGGCTATGGAATGATTTCCGTTTGCCCAAAGTTTTCTCCCTATAGTAGTTGAAAAATCTCCAATCGCGGTTGTTTCAAATCCCAAAGCTGTAGCACATAATCCAGTGGCCCTTGTCGCGTTTCCCAAGGTTGTAGAAAATACTCCTGAAGCTACAGTATAGTTTCCTAATGCAAATGAACTGGGACCGCTGGCAGTATTTTCCAATCCAAAAGCAAAAGAATTATGTGCACTGGCGGTTGTTCCTTTTCCAATAGCTATTGAATTATTACCTTGTGCTTTATTACCCCGACCTATTGCAATGGAATAGTCTTCTGCGGCTATATTGGCAGAACCAAAAGCGAAAGAAAGTTTCCCAGTAGCCTGAGAGCTCATTCCGAAAGCGTATGAATAATCTCCACTTGCAACTGTTGGACCTGTTATTGAACCGTATTCATCGATACCGAATGAACCCATCGCAAAACTATTTTTTCCCGATGCATTCGCATGAGAACCTAAGGCGTATGAATTTTCTCCATTGGAAATAGCTGAATCGCCAAATGCAAACGAATTCAAACCCTGAGTCTGTGCATAATTACCAAATGCAAATGAATTGCTTGAATTGGCTATAGCATTATTCCCTATTGCCGTTGAATTCAATCCTAACGATTGTGCTTCATATCCCATTGCCTGTGAATAATTACCCATAGCAATAGTTCTATAACCCAATGATGTAGAATTGGTTCCAACACTATCGGCTGAACCAATATGTACTTCACCAGCCAGAAATGCAGCTTTCACAGGATACCATAATATTCGTGCTTCACTTTCAATTGATTCCAATTTCTTATTTCCCGAAATATTAAAATAATCATTTATATCGCCCTGTTTTGTAGGTGTTCGGCCACTTACTGCAAAACCTCCTACTTTTCCTTTGGATGATATAGAATCACTAATATATATTCGGGTACTATCTTTGTTAACCGTAAAATAGTCTTTTGTACCACCCTTGGTTGGTGTTCGGCCACTTACTGCAAAACCACCTACTTTACCCTTTGCCCCTATGGAATCATTGACATAAATACGAGTACTATCGGGTGTAACCCTAAAATATTCAACTTTGCCACCTAATTTTGTTGGAGTACGACCACTCACTGCAAATCCGCCAACAGTTCCTTTTGAGTCCGAATCTACAAACACTTTAACTCCATCTGGATAAACTGCAAAAACGGTATCATTATTGGCATTAATTACCTGGAATAAAGCACCTGTCGTACTGGTTGATTTAACTTCAAGCTTACTTGTTGGATCAGATGATCCAATTCCAATGTTTCCTGTATTATAAAATAATTTATTTCCATTAACTGACCAGCGACTACTATCATATGGAAATACGACCTGATTTCCATTGCTTATCTTAAGAGTATCTCCTGTTAATATAAGGTTTTGCAATTCGTTTGCCGAACTTATATCTAAATCAATAGGAAGTTTTACAAAACCTCCATTGGACAAATAAATAGAATCATTAGATATTGATATTGCCTGAAGTTCATTTGTTGGATCTGCATCAGCATCTGTATAACCATCCTGAATTGTAACCAGATTAACCATATTTCCTCCTGTAATACTCAATTCTGTACCCAATAAATTTAGGTTTTGATTATCGGTATTGGTTCCGGCATAGGGAGCTAAATCAATGGCTGTAGCGCCTGAATTGTTAGTTATTTTTAATGTATTGCCTGTTAAATTCAGGTCTTGTATCTCATTAGAAGGATCTGCATCAGCATCATCTTTATTTTCTACATTTTTTGCATACAAAGCATACGGAACAGACAAAAGCTGCACCGTTCCCATATCTACAAATGTGCCACCAGCAGGATTTGCAACTTCGGTTTTTATGAACATTAATTGCGACCAGTCAATTGTTGTATATGAACCAGAAATTAATGTTCCGGCACCTACAAATACATTAAACTGACCATAATTGTTCGTACTCACAGAATGATTTTCTGAGTATTGAATTGTACCTGAAGAACTACCTTGCAGTAAGTATATTTTAACTGTAATGGAGGCATTTTTTACTAAATCTCCTGAAGAATTCCTTAGTAATCCCTGATAATTAAATTTGTCAGGTACCTGAGAAAAAGAAGTTATACTAATGAATAAAAACAATCCGATTATAAATTTTTTCATAATTTAATTTTAAATGATCTCGAAGATAAAACAACTGCCAGATATTAAATCAATATCTGGCAGTTATTTAATAAAGTATGTTTTTAAACTACTTTTTAAGTATACTCATAACTTCGTTTAATTGGTTTTGAAGATGAATAACCTGTTTTTCAAGATCCTGAACTTTTTTATGCTCTTCTTTTAAAGCCTCAACTAAAAGCGATGTAACAGGAGCATATTGAATTGAATAATTTGTTTGCTCATTACCTACAACGACTTCGGGTAAAACACCTATAACTTCCTGTGCAATAAACCCAATCTGTTTTTCGCTGCTGGATGGATCATTCCAATCAAAGGTAACACCTCTAAGCTTAAGAACTTTATCCAAAGCCCCATCAATTGTTTCTATATTTTTCTTCAATCTGCCATCGCTATCACTTGCCCAAGCCTGGTTACCGCCAGCTTTTCCATGTACATAAAACTTGTAACCTGCGTCACGTTTTGTTTTTACTGATGCATTATATCTTGTATCAGGATTGGTTATTGTATTATCACCAGGTACACCAGCCCAACCTATAACAGTAGTGCCATCTTTTAATATTGTTAATGCATTTCTACGTCCTACCAAAGGATGACTTGATCCATTTCCCAAAACAAACAATGGATCATCTTCGTACCAATCAATATATGAAAAAGGTGTAGTATTATCATAATAATTAATATCCCTGTGACTATAAATTGTATCATTTGATCTGCCAAGCACAATAGAACGGTATGAATGAGCCATCACACCTTCACCTGCAGCAGTTGTATTATAGCCAACAGCTTCTGCACCCAGCCATGCGGTATTTTCATTACGATGTGCTTTTGAACCCCATCCCCATGCTGTGGAACCATAACCTGTGGCTTTAGAATAATGGCCCCATGCAGTAGAACCAAAACCCGAAGCAACTGTATAATCTCCAAAAGCTGTGCTATTGTTACCCGAAGCTACAGTACCACTTCCAAAAGCTGTAGCAGCATCACCAGAAGCAGTATTTGTAAGTTCCAGATTTGTAAATCGAGCTCCTCCCCAGGTCATTGATGAACGACCACTGGCTGTGTTTCTATATCCCAGAGCAATTGCGTAACGACCGCTGGCAATTGTTCCAAACCCCATAGCTGTGGAATTATCACCTGTAATGGTGGTTGTAGTTCCTGTCCCAATTGAAAATGAATTTAAACCATATGATTTAGCACCCAATCCCATTGCAAATGAGTATTGTCCCAATGCTTCTGTTGATATTGCTAACGAAACACCTGTTGAGTCGCGTCCACCAGCTCCAAAAGCAAAACTTCCGTTTGCAGTAGCAATAGCACCGTTTCCAAAGGCATAACTACCCGATCCGGCTGCAAATGCATTTCGACCAATTGCATAAGAATTAGATGATGTAGATCCGGTTGAAGCCCCATCTCCAATAGCATAGGTACCTGCTCCTCTCGCAATTGCATTATTACCAAATGCAAATGAATTTAACCCTTTTGCAATGACATTTCTCCCAATTGCTGTTGAATAATCGTTTCGGGTTATGGCCTGGTAACCTAATGCCTGCGACCAATCACCAATAGCCTTAGATTCGTAACCAATAGCCATTGAGTTTGTTCCAATGCTATCAGCTGATTCTATTAATACTCGACCCGCTAAAAATGCTTCCTTTCTTGGATACCAGACAATTCTTGCTTCACTGGGATTAATAATTTCAATATTCTGATATCCCGAAATATTAAAATAATTAGCAGATTGCTTTTCTTTTGTTGGTGTGCGGCCACTTACAGCAAAACCACCTACCGATCCCTTTGTAGAAGCTGTATCATTAATATAAATTATTGTACTGTCCAAGGTTACCCTAAAATAATCCTCCTCCAAGGCCTTGGTTGGTGTGCGGCCACTAACAGCGAAGCCTCCCACAGATCCTTTTGTAACTTGATTAACAATTACTTTTACACCATCCGGAAAAACAGCAAAAATCACATTTCCCTGACGATCCTTTACGGCAAACAAGGTATCGTTGTCGGTAAGATAAATCGTACTATTATCAAGTGTTTTTGCTTTACCAGAATAAAGCGAATAGGGAACAGAAATTAATTGAATTGTTCCCATATCAATAAATGTTCCTCCTGCAGGATTAGCAATTTCGGTTTTTATATACATTTCTGTTGACCAATCGATATCTGAAAAACTACCTGTAAATATGCTTCCGGCTCCTACCTTTACTGAAAATTGTCCAAAATTGTTTGTAGTAACGGAGTGATTTTCAGAATACATTAAAGTATCAGTAGAGTTTCCCTGCAGCAGAGATAATTTAACAGTTACACTTGTATTTTTTACTAGTTCTCCGGAGGAATTTCTAATTACTCCCTGATAATTAAACTTTTCTGGAACTTGCGAAAACAAGCTCATCGAAGTTAAAACACCAATAATTAAAAGCAGAATTTTTGTTTTCATATTTAATAATTTTATAACCTTACCATGATAACGGTTATAAAATTACAAAAAAAAAAGAAAGCGAATGCTTCCTTTTTAAACAATCATTTTATCCTATACAATTCTTACTTATTTTCAAGTTTAGTTATTCGTTCAAGTAATTGTTGATTTAAGATATTTAGCTTTTCAATCTGGTTTTGCTGTTCTTTAACCGCTTCAACTAAAACAGCTGTCATCTCTGCATAGTTAACCCCAAAATATCCATCTGTGGGATTTACAAATACAAGCTCGGGCAATACTTTCTGAACTTCTTGTGCAATAAATCCTATTTTGGTTGTTGTATTTTCATCAGATTTCCAGTTAAAATTTACTCCCCGAAGCTGCAAAACTTTGTTTAATCCATTGGAAAGAGTTGTAACATTCTCTTTTAACCGTATATCAGAGGTTGCAGTAGTAAGAGTACCATCAGCCGTTCTATTTACAGGCCCCAAATATATACCTGATGCAATAGCCCTTATTCTAGCATTACCATTAACATCGAGCATTTCTATTGGAGCATCGTGCCCAATAGCAACCTTGCCATTTTTGAGAATTGTAAACGCATTTGCTCTTGCTGCCGTAGAAGATCCATTGCCAATTACAAATATTGGATCTGATACAAGCCAATTTGAATTATTTCCGGCAATTATATTGTATCTACCTATTACCATTGATAAGTATGATTGAGCGGTTGTCTCCATTCCAAAAGTTGCTGTTCCAAAAGTAGTGGCAACTGTTTTATATCCTGTTGCAAATGAATATGAACCACTTGAAGTAGATTGAGATCCTGCAGCCAAAGATGCAAAACCGCTGGCCAATGTTGCATATCCAATAGAGAATGCACCTTGTCCGCTAGCTTTTGTTTGGTCGTTGGCCGAAAATGATGCTACACCCGAAGCTTTTGTCCATCTTCCGGTTGCTAGTGCAACATTTCCAGAAGCAGTGTCCTGATAACCAATTGCAATTGCGTCGTTAAATGTTGCTATTGAACCATTTCCAATAGTTATCGTATTTAATGCACTTGAAGTGGAACTATTACCTAATGAAATTGAATAGGCACCAGTAGCATTGGTATTATATCCCAAGGCCATTGAATAATCAGCTGTTGATTCGTTATTTGCCCCCAAAGATGTTGCTCCCGGACCACTCGATGTGTTATTATAGCCAATTGCAGTTGAAATATTTCCACTTGCAGTGTTAGATCTTCCGATTGAAACAGCTGTTGTCCCTGTAGCAGTTGTTCTTTCGCCTAAAGCAACAGCAAACCACCCATTAGATGTGGTGGCTCTAAATCCAATGGCAGTAGAATAAATTGATCCGGCGACACTTTCAAATCCCAAAGCAGTTGCACCATTTGCAGTAACAGAGCTTTTATATCCAATAGCGGTTCCTGCCCAGTTAAAAGATTTACATTGATAACCCAAGGTAAGTGAATAATCACCGGCTGTTGTATCCTGTGTTCCAATGGCAAAGGCACCTTTTTTTGTTGCTACTGATCCCATCCCAAAAGCATAAGAATAATTACCTGTTGCTTTCGTTGCCGAAGTGGCAACACCCATTGAGTCAACACCAGTGGAACCAATAGCAAAACTTCGTAAACCTTTTGCCAGAGCTGCTGTTCCAATTGCATATGAACCACTATCCTGCGCAACTGAATAGTTTCCAAAAGCATAAGATTCATTCCCAATAGCATTAGCCCTATTTCCAATCGCGGTAGAATTTTTTCCTTTTGCACGTGCTGCATATCCTAATGCTTGCGAATAATCACCTATTGACTTACTTTCAAAGCCTGTAGCCATTGAGTTTGTTCCAACACTATCTGGACTCTCAATTAAAATCCTACCAGTTAAGAAAGCTTCTTTTTTTGGATACCAAAGTATTCTTGGTTCACTACCAACTGTTTCAACTACTGAACTACCTGAAATATTAAAATAATCATTCGTAGAACTCAATTTTGTTGGTGTTCTTCCACTAACAGCAAATCCTCCTACCGATCCTTTTGAAGCAGAAGAAATAGAATCGTTTATATAAACCCTTGTGCTATCTCCATTTATAAATAAATAATCCTTATTATTTCCTTTTGTAGGAGTACGGCCGCTAACAGCAAATCCACCAACAGAACCCTTCGATGATAAAGTATCATTAATGTAGATTCGTGTGCTATCATATGTAACTCTAAAGTAATCAACTTTTGCACCTGCTTTTGTTGGAGTTCTACCACTTACAGCAAAGCCACCAACACTGCCTTTGGCAGAAGGATCAACAAACACTTTTACTCCATCAGGGTAAACGGCAAAAACAGTATCATTATTGGCATTTATTACCTGAAAAAGAGCTCCAGTGCCCGATGATTTTACTTCAAGCTTACTTGTTGGGTCAGAGGTACCAATACCTACATTACCTGTGTTAAAATATAATTTGTTGCCATTTGTTGCCCATTTGCTGCTATCATAAGGAAATACAACCTGGTTTCCATTACTGATTCTTAAAGTATCACCAATTAACATAAGGTTCTGCAATTCATTTGTGGGATTAGCATCTGCATCATTTACCTGATCAATTGGTAATTTAATAAAACCGCCGTTACTTAAATAAATTGTATCGTTTGATATAGTTAAGATTTGTATTTCATTTGCAGGATCGGCATCTGCATCATCCTTATTTCCAACATTTTTTGCATAAAGTGCATAGGGAACTGTTAACAATTGTACTGAGCCCATATCTGTAAACGCACCATCAGCAGGGTATGCAATTTCTGTTTTCAAATACATTTCAGTTGACCAATCAATACTAGAAAAACTACCTGAAAGCAAAGTCCCTGCTCCTATATTTACTGAAAATTGACCAAAATTAGTTGTAGTAGTTGTATGACCTTCAGAATACTTCAAAGAACCAGTAGCGCTTCCCTGTAATAGCGAAACCTTAATAATTACATTCGTGTTCCTTACTAAATCACCAGAGGAATTTCTAATTACTCCCTGATAATTAAATAACTCTTGTATTTGAGAATACCCAAAATTGAATATAACTGCTAAGAGCAATGTAAATATTAGTTTTTTCATCTTATTAGGTTTAATTGGATTAATTTTAAATAAGACAAAATAAATCGAATTCGGTTCACCTAATTGTATTATTTTTAAAGGCCAACTCACTTTTAATTTTTATTGCTATAAATAAGATAGTTATACTATTTCTATTTTGTTCTTTTAACTGGTTTTTTTATTGGTTTTATTACATCTTTTTTAGGAGGAACAAGTTTCCACGTAAATCTGCCAACTTCTGTTCCTTCAAGCATCTGCCTTACAGCAATTGTATAGTTTCGATTTTTAAATTTCTCTGGAATATGAAGAAATAAGTTTAAAGGGGTCTTGGAATTAGCTCTGAATTGGATATTTTCTAATTTTGATTCTCCTAAGGGTTTTATAGGAGCAAATCCAACTTTTCTCTTTTTATTATGCAACACATAAGGAGATCCCTTAAATACTGTTTTTTTCCATACTATAGGAATTTGTAGTAAAACCTTTACATCTTTTGGAAGTTTAGAAATCACCTCAAGGCTCATTCTTTGGTCTCTATCAGGTAATCCGGGAGAAAAGAAATCAAGCCTTAACCAGCCTTTTTTAGGCAATCCGTTTTGTCCTGGTGTTGGTTCATTATTATTAATAGGATCTTCTTCCTGAATTGGATCTGGATCAGGAGCTTGGACATTTTCAGGTTCTTCGTCTGGAACAGGGCTTGTTGAGCTTTTCTTCATTTCAACAATATCGAAGTTTTTCCATGTTACATTATTATTCTCACGTATATATCTACAATATTTGTCCCAATCCCAGTCTGGAATATTTCTTGGATCTGGTCCGGGATCTTCATCAGAATTTACAACAGCCACAAAACAATAATGACCGGTAGCACTTGTAGGTGTCCATTCTAACTTATTACTCACAGTAAGAATTTCGCCGATTGGTATAGGATAAGGAAAATCGGTTTCTCCAATATAATTCATAAGCGAAGGTGTAATAAGTGTTGAAGGAACAGAATAAAAAGCATGTACTTTAGCATTTGTTGGTTCTGCACCTCCCTGATTCAAAATTCGGAAGTATAAATAATTAATCTGATCTTTTGTTGCATTCTCGCTTAAGTCATCTCTGTTTCGGTTTGTAACATTTAGTTCTCCATACTCAGCTTGTGGATCAGTTACTTCGCTTGTTCTGTTTATTACATCAGGGCTCCATGAAATAAACCCCGCATGAGGTAATCCTTCATCACCAATAAAATCGCGTAAATAGATATCTGGCAATAAGTTTAAACTTTGTGATGTAAATTTCTGCAGATCTGGCATGTATATTTCTAAGGTTTCATAAATAGAACCAGTAATATGGTTTGATAATTGAGTCCCATTAATTGAATTGCGAAGAATTTTTCTAATTTGCCCTGGACTAAATCTATAACCCTGATTGGCAACAGCTAGACTTTGCATCTGTAAAACTACTCCTGCAATTATCGCAGCGGCTCCTGAAGTTCCTCCAAATAAATTTGGCTCATCGGTATAAGTACCTGTCGCACCTAGCGAATCAGACGATAACGTTTTAATACCTTCGCCCCATGCATAGCAATCTATACGGTCGCCAAAAGGAGCCCATGGCATTTTTGCATGAGTAGTTTCATAACCCGCCTGAGAGCAAAGTGATGATTGTGCTGCTGTTACAATAATTGCTCCTGAATCCTTAAAATCTGGGTTTGGGTCAGCAACTGTTGATGGTTTTAAAATGACTTTTCCTCCTACTTCAAAATCAGTAAAATTAACACAAGAAGTAACACCATCCCCATTTCCTCCGGGTTCAATAACAATTATTCCTAATGCAGTTGCAAGTCTAATGGCTTCATATTCCAGGTTATTTATTTCAATTGGAACATCGCAAGGTGTACCTGAATACTCTGCTGAAGTGGTTGCTTCAATTAGAAGAACATCTCCAAAACTTAAATATTCTAAACTTTTTAAAATAGCATTGGCAACAGTATCACCAAAATGTGAAATAACATTCATATTCGAATTTGGAGCTATTCCAATACAACCAATTCCATTATCTTTTGCACCAACAATTCCTATTACAGAAGTACCATGCGCGCGATTTGCATCATCATTAGAGCCCCATAATAAGTTCGTTAATGGTAAATTTAAGTCTACATGATCTAAGGTCCATCCAGTTTCAATATCGATAAAATTAATACCTGCACCATCGTCACCGACAAGTGAACTGTCCCAAACAGTTTTTGCAGAAATCCCATCTGGAGCGGCATCTAAATATTTTTGGTATGGATCCTCAGGTAAATTAGCATATATCTCATCTGTATATGATACTGCTGGTTGTGAATATTTTTTCAATATGCTTGATGATTTTATATTTTTCCATTTTGCCAGATCCTCAATAATTGATTGGGGATTTATTTCAACTGGACATATAATTTTAAAATACTGAAAGAAGTTACCATCTTTATATGAAGAATCCATCTCTTTGGCTTTAGCAACTAATTTCATTAATTTTTCCGGTTTAATACTAGTAAATAAAGGACTAATAGCAATACCGGGATATTTTTTAATTAATTGCTCCCAGTCACCAACCTGGAAATCTTTAATATATTTTGAGACATCAGAACTATAGGGTAATTTAATATGGTCGTGAAAACGCACCACAAGTTGAGTTCTGTAATCATGTCTTAAGAGGGTTGATCTTTTATTTGTTCTTCTCTTTTTTTCTCTAGTAGATACTTTTTTAAGGTTTACATTTGTTTTCATTTAATTTTCTTTTTGGGTTACTGTAATTTGTTTAATAATATCAATTCAAATAATTATCATTACGATTGAAATTAATTAGCTGATGGTTGTATCATTTGAAAATTAGTCCCATCATAAACAGCCATAATAATACTTCCAGCTTCAATATAACCAGAAATTGGATCAGTATCATGTTTTGCTTTTAATGATTTTGCACCCAGAGAATTAACATTAACAGTGCAATCGTTAACATTGGCTGAATTTGCTTTAAAAATAATTACCATACCAGCAACATATGCAGAAACTCCTTGAATAGTAACAACGTATGCATCAGACGATTCCAAATCAACTCCATAATTAAATGATCCATTAGTTGTAGTTTTACCATTAATTGTCAACTGTTGGTTAGTTACTGTTGCATTAAACTCTCCATATATTATTGATTTTGTTCTTGCGGTTGCTTCATTTGTTCTATCCTGATTATCGATAAAAAGTTTATTACTTCCTGTTTCATAATACCCAGCTCTATAGCCCAAAAAAACATTATTTGTTCCTATTATGTTATTATACCCGGCATCGGTTCCTAAAAACAAGTTAAAACCACCATCGGTATGTAAAATACCAGATCTATATCCAATAAATGTATTATAATGACCTGTTTTCTGTGCATTACCTGATTTATAACCAATAAAAGTGCAATAATTACCTGTACTATCAGAATAGCCTGCCTGGTATCCAATAAAAGTATTATGTGTACCTGCATATTCATTGTATCCAGTTTGGTACCCGATATAAACATTATAAATAGGTGGAGAACTAATCTTTATCGGATTTTTTCCACTACCAGCATTATGGCCAATGTATACATTGCTTCTTCCAGTCATATTGTTATATCCTGTTGAGTCTCCAATATAGATATTATTATTACCCATATTTGCCGGGCCTTCATAATCACCATAATTTGTATAACCTGCTTTATATCCAATAAATACATTTTTACTTCCCCTATATGTTGATCTACCCGCCTGATAGCCAATAAATGCATTGTTGTTACCCTCGTCATTTGTAAAACCTGCCTCATAGCCAATAAATGCATTATTCTTGCCTAATGAGTTTTTGTGACCTGATCTGAAACCAATAAATGCATTAAACTCCCCATTTGAATTATTTTTTCCACTCCCATTACCCAGAAAAATATTTTGTTGTCCTGAATCATTAAAATATCCGGCACTATCACCCAAAAAAACATTATTCGACCCATTCGAATTTTTATAACCAGCCAAATGTCCCAAAAAAGTATTGTTATTTCCACCCGAATTAGTATAACCGCTCATAAAACCCAAGAAAACATTATTTTCTCCATGATCATTATTACGACCACTTTCATAACCAACAAATGAATTATATTTTCCGCTAATGTTTTTGCTTCCACTATTATGACCAATAAAATAGTTTTCTTTTGTCATATCCATAAATTTTGTTGGATCTCCTTTTGTTGGAGTTCTTCCACTTACAGCAAATCCACCAACTTTTCCTTTTGTAATCGAAGTATCATTAACATATATGCGTGTACTATCACTATTAATAAACAACAATTCATTTCCACTACCTTTTGTAGGAGTACGGCCACTTACGGCAAATCCACCAACACTTCCCTTTGATGCCAGTGAATCGTTTATATAAATTCGTGTGCTATCTTTATTTATAGAAAAATAATCTCTTAAAATTCCCTTTGTTGGTGTTCGTCCACTTACTGCAAACCCGCCTACTTTCCCTTTGGTTGTTAGTGAATCATTAACATAAATCCTTGTGCTATCGGGTGTAACTCTAAAATATTCAACACTTCCTCCTAATTTAGTGGGAGTGCGACCACTTACAGCAAAACCACCAACAGTTCCTTTAGCTGTTGGATCGACAAATACTTTTACTCCATCAGGATAAACAGCAAAAACAGTATCGTTATTGGCATTTATTACCTGAAATAATGCACCTGTAGTACTTGTTGATTTTACTTCAAGCTTACTCATTGGGTCGTTGGTTCCTATTCCTACATTGCCAGTATTATAATAAAGCTTATTCCCATTTGCTGCCCATTTGCTGCTATCATAGGGAAATACAACCTGGTTTCCATTGCTCATCTTTAAGGTATCACCAGTTAAAGTAAGGTTTTGTAATTCGTTTGCAGGATCTGAATCTGCATCGTTCACTCCATCCTGAAGCGGGCTCAAATCCACTGTATTTCCTCCTGAAATACTTAATATCGTTTCATTTAAACTTAATTGCTGTTCATCGGTATTTGTTCCAGTAAAAGCAGCCAGATTTATTTCGGTTGGGTTTGATTTTCTTGTTATTGTTAAAACATTATTCGTAAGATTTAAATCCTGAATTTCGTTTGTTGAGTCATTATCAGCATCATCAACTCCATCCTGCAAAATACCAAGATCAATTGTATTCCCTTTTGAGATTGATAGATTTACACCTTCAAGAGTCAAATTCTGAATTTCATTCAACGAGTCAGCATCGGCATCATTTTTATTTAATACTTCGTTGGCATACATAGCATACGGAACAGCTAATAATTGACTAGTTCCCATACTTGTTAATCCACTACCTGTATTTACTTCTATCTTCACAAATTTATCAGACACTGTCCAATTTATATCCGAAAAAGTACCAATATCGCTGCTTCCATTGCCAATAATTAAATCAACCTGTCCATAATTATTAGTTATTTTGGCATGTTGTTCCCGATAAATGGTTGTGCCCGATAGAGAACTATCGATTATCGAAATTTGAACAGTTACACTTTGATTTTTAATAAGTTCGCCGGCATTATTTCGTAATACAGCCTGATAATTGAACTTATTTGGTACTTGTGCATATACAGATACAGTAAGAATGCACCATACCATGATTACAAACGAACACGCTATCTTTCTCATATTCAATGAATTTAAAATTAATGAATAAAGATAACGTTTTATATACTAATAATCAAGAGGAATTATTAATCGTAAGAACTTAAAAATAATCGCATAAGTTATTCAATAATTGTGATATACCAACTCATTCCAGGTATTCCAGAAGAAAAAGTTGAATCTGAAGCATTCTGAATTTTAATAATTACAGTATCATTAGCAATAACTCGCCCATAACTAACTACAATTCCATCAGGTAAATCAGTAGCTGGAGTAACCATAACTGTAGCATCGGTTTTTGCTCCACTTACTGTAAAAGATGGATAAATAAATGAAGCAAAAGGCAGTATCTGTCCAGTTCCAACACTCGTATAAGTATGTTTAATAATATTATTAATTGTCGATCCATTAGTTCCAAATTGCATTGTCCCATTAACACTCAAATTATTTGAATATGGATCTATACCTATCCCTAATTTATTATAAACAATTAACTTCCTGTTATCAAATTCTCCATATATAAGATTAATTGTATCATTGTTTGAAATTGATAATTTATTATCACCATTTACACTTCTTCCAGCCATATATCCGATAACAACATTATTATTTCCTGATTCAACATTTATTCCAGCTCTAGCTCCAATAAATGTATTATTATTACCAGAAAGGCTATTTAAACCAGCTTCTCTTCCTACAAAAACATTATGATCTCCTGTTTTATGTTTCCAGCCTGAAGCCCTACCTAAAAAAACATTGTAAAACCCAGTGGTATTATCATGTCCTGATTCAACACCCAAAAAGATATTTGAACCTCCCGATAAATTACTAGAACCTGATGAATTCCCAAGAAAGATATTTTGATGTCCATCAACATTACTAATACCTGCTTGACTACCAATAAACAAGTTAGAAATTCCTTCTGTATTTGATTGACCTGCTTCAGATCCAATAAAAGTATTTTCGTGTCCTAATGTGTTATTATATCCTGACTGATAACCTAGAAATGTATTACTATAACCACTCGAAGCTTTTGCTCCAGATTGATTGCCAATATAAACATTTTGATAACCTGAAGAAATATTAAAACCCGCTTCAGATCCAATAAGAACATTTTTTGATCCTGTATTATTTGAATAACCAGCTCTATAGCCCATCATAACATTATTATTACCTATGGTATTTGTATATCCAGCCTGGTATCCATTAAAAACATTAAAACCTCCATAGGAATTATTGTACCCTGCATAATAACCCATAAAGATATTATATGCACCTGAAAGATTATTATAACCACTTCGGTTACCAATAAATACATTCGAATTACCAGATGTATTTGAAAAGCCACTTCTATTACCAATAAAAATACTTGAATCACCATTAGCATTGTTGTATCCAGCGAGATTTCCTATAAATACATTATTTGAACCAGTAAAATTTTTATAACCAGCCTTATCTCCATAAAATGAGTTTTCATGGCCTGATACATTTTTAAATCCTGCAGAGTCACCAACAAAAGTGTTATAACTTCCTGTTGAGTTTTGTAAACCAGCAAAACTACCTAGGAACGTGTTGTTTATTCCAGTTGTATTAGAGAAACCACTATTATATCCCACAAAAGTGTTATAATTTCCTTCCTGATTTATGTAACCAGATTGATACCCAATAAATAGGTTTCCTTTGCCCGAATTAGTATAATAACCACTCTGATAACCAATAAATGAATTACTTTCTCCATTCAGAAGAGAATATCCACTTTGATAACCAAGAGTTGAATTATACTTACCTGTTGTAATTTTCTGACCACTTTCATGACCAATAAAATAATTGGCTTTTGTTAAATCAATAAATTTCTGACCAACGCTTTTTGTAGGTGTTCGGCCGCTAACTGCAAATCCGCCTACCTTACCTTTTGTTAATGAAGTATCGCTTACATAAACGCGTGTACTGTCTTGGTTTACGAAGAAATATTCATTTGTAAAACCTTTAGTTGGGGTTCGTCCGCTTACAGCAAAGCCACCAACTTTTCCTTTGGAAGTTAAAGTGTCGTTTATATAAAAACGGGTACTGTCTTTATTGATGTAGAAATAATCCTTAATTACTCCTTTAGTAGGCGTGCGGCCACTTACTGCAAAACCACCAACCTTACCTTTACTATTGTACGAATCGTTTACATAAACCCTGGTACTATCGGGTGTAACTCTAAAATATTCGACAGTTTCACTTAGTTTTGTAGGAGTACGACCACTAACAGCAAATCCACCAACTTTACCTTTTGCATCCGGATCGACAAATACTTTTACTCCATCGGGATAAACTGCAAATACAGTATCGTTATTGGCATTTATAACTTGAAATAAAGCTCCTGTAGCCGATGATTTAACTTCTAATTTACTTGCAGGATCATTTGTACCAATTCCAACATTGCCTGTGTTATAATACATTTTATCGCCATTTAATGCCCAACGGCTGCTATCGTATGGAAATATTACCTGATTTCCATTACTTATTCTTAAGGTATCTCCAGTTAAGATCAGATTCTGAATTTCATTTGTTGAATTAGTATCTGCATCATTTACTCCATCCTGAATGGGACTTAAATCGACTGTATTACCTGCTGAAATGCTTAAATTTGTTCCCGTTAGTGTTAAAATCTGGTTATCAGTATTTGTTCCAATGTATTGAGCTAAACTTATTTGTGTAGGGTTCTCTTTATTGGTTATTGATAAAACATTTGCTGTTAAATCTAAATCCTGCAGTTCATTAGTCGAGTCAGAATCGGCATCCTCAGGAAGCTTTACAAAGCCTCCATTGCTTAAATAAATGGTATCATTAGAAATTGATATCACTTGTAACTCATTACTTGGATTTGCATCTGCGTCATCTTTATTTTCTACATCTTTTGCGTATAATGCGTATGGAACAGAAACAATTTGGGATGTTCCAAGATCAGTAAATCCTGTTTGGTTATAAACTGCAACTTTCATGAATTTTGGTTGATTTGCCCAATCTATCGAAAGGAAATCTCCAATTTCGTAATTACCTGTTCCTACCTGCAAACTAAAAACACCATAATTGTTGGTAGTTCCACTATGAATCTCGCTATAAATAGTTGTACCTGAAATTGATTCATCGAGGATTGAAATACGTATTGTTACAGTTTCGTTTTTAATTAAGTCCCCCGAACTATTTCTAATTACCGCTTGATAATTAATAGCTTGTGGAATCTGACCCGTCAAGCATAAAGGCATGATATTCAGCAATATAAATCTTATGGTATAATGTATTTTTTTCATATTCCAACATTTTTAAATAAAAGAGTAATTTATCTTTTTTTATTATAAAAATCAAATATAAACCATCACTAAGATTTATAATTAGTATAAAAAACTTCATTCAATAAAGTTCTGCAGGCAATTGAAACAAAAGAAATTCATTTACTTAATAGTATTTTTTTTCCCGTGATTTGTTATAGTAATTTGTCATTTTCTTTTTTAACAATTGATGGTACTCTTACCTTTCTTTTATTGCTTTAACCAATAAAAACCTGTTGGATTCATTCGCTTTAATAAATAATTGTTTCAATTGCATCTCCACTCTGGTATCCAATAAAATAATTTGCTCTAGTTAGATCAAAAAAAATTTGGAATTAATATCTAGTTTGAGTTCCACCGCTAATTGCAAAACCACCCACTTATCCTTTTCTATTAGGATTGGCTATTACCTTCGCTACTTCGTAAAAAACGACAAAAACAATATTGCCTTGTTTGTCCTTTACTGCATATAAGGTATAGGTAAACTAAAGCAAATCTTTATCTAAATTTGCAGCAGTTTAATAAAGCGAATAAGAAATGTTCATTAATTATTTAATAAATCAGGTATCGGTATATACTTGCACTTGTTACTCCAGGTTATGTCTGAAAAACACCTAATTACTGGTTCCATTAACCGTTAGTGAAGTTATTAATCCATAATAATTTGCAGTTAGCATATAGCTCCCAATACAAAAAAGAGCCACTTGTTGAACCTTCAATTATAGATACTTGAATTTTGCTGATTGATTCTTGATAATTTCGCCTGTACTATTTCTTAGTACAGCCTGACAATTTAATTATTCGTGTAATTGTGTATAATTATTTTCAAAAAGAAACATCATAAAAGCAAAAACTAAAATGAGTATTCTTTCTTGACATGAAATTAATTTTTAAAACAGTATTGAAGATTATTCTGAATGAATAATGAAATCAAATTAATTTATAAAAATATATCTAATAATTAATCAGAAAAAAGGTTACGGCTTAAAAAAGCGAAATCAATAGGGTAAATTCTATTCAATCATTAATACCACAAATAATATATTTATAACAATTTGAATTATTTATCGTAAAAATCGTAATTGAGCACAATATTTGTACTAGAAAAATTGTGTTTATAATTAATATTGAATTTTAGATTATATTTGATAATTATTATTTTAATTGAAAAAGTTAATTCAATGATGAAACATATACTATACTTGCTAGTTTTGTTGATTCCTATTGGCAGTTTAAATGCTCAAATACCAGGGGAAACAAAATGGAAACAAAACATTGTTAAAAATAAAATTTATACTCAATCACAATGGAATCATAAATACGAAAAGGGTAAACCTAAAAAAGATGGGTATAAAAATTTCTCTAAGAAATACGATAAAAAAGGAAATGTAATAGAAGAAATTTATTATTCGTCGGGCAAAGCTGGCAGTATTGATCAAAAACTTAGCTATAAGTACGATAATAAAGAAAATAAGATTGAATATCTTAGTACAAAAGGAGCCGATGGAAAAATCCATTTTAAGCAAAATATAACATACGATAATTTTGATAATAAAATCAGAGAAGAAAGATTTAATGGTAGCGAATATGAAATAATTAAATATAATTATGACTCTAAAAATAGACTCCAGGAGATAATTAAAACCGATACTAATAATAATATATTGCAAATTCGTGCTTTTGAATATACTGGTAACAAATCAACCATTAACATTCTTAGTAAGGATAAAAGATCTTTAGGTAAAATAATAAATACCTATGATAAAAACGATAACATTATAGAATCCTTTGAGTACGATGTTAATGGAAAAGTTACTGAACAATATTATTATGTTTTTCAGGATAAAAAATTAACTCAGAAAACAAAATATATTTTTGAGAATTTTAATTATATGGAGACATATTCATATGATAATTTAGGAAACCTTGTTGAAGTAAAACGAGAGCAACCGAAAGGGAATAATTATATTAACAATATTTATAAGTATGATTCTAATGGGAACCTTATTGAAGAGCAATGGTACGATGATGATCCATCGGAATATTCTCAAAAAACATACCTTTATAATTCAAAAGGATTGCTAGAGAAGGTAGAAGTTTATTATGCTGCTTATAAATACAGAATGCAATACAGATACGAATATAAAACATACTAAATAAAGATCCTGTTTTTGATATACACCCCAACTATTGAACACAATAATTGGGGCATTTTTTAATATTAATCGTATTTATTTAAATCAAGTGTTTTATCACGAGGACCAGGTCTCAATTCGATTAATTCGACTTCGAAAATTGTAGATGTGTAAGGTGGAATAATTCCAGTAGATGAACCAGATTCTCCAAATCCAATTTGAGATGGTAATATAAAGATAGATCTTTCACCTTCTTTCATACGACCAATAGCTTCTTCTAAACCAGTAATAACCTGCCATTTTTTACCATAAACAAACTGAAAGGGAGAATTTCGTCTTTTTGTTGAATCAAAAAATTTCCCATTTAAAAACTTCCCTTCATAATGAACAGTAACAGTATCTCCAACTTGAACCGACTCTCCATCACCCTGTTTAATCGTTACATGAAATAATCCTGAAGATGTTGGTTCCATTTCTAGTTTTTCCTGTTCAATAAATTGACGTAAGATTACCTTTTCGTAATCACCAAAATCTTCAATCCAATGCAAAAAAGCTTCTTTCTCACGATAAAAATCATTCTCTGTTTGAACTTCAATTATATCAATAGTTACTTTCATTTCGCTGCTGGAAAGCAAAAATTGAGGAACCGTAGTCTCTAGTGTTTTGCCAAAAAAATCGTTGGTAGAAATTATAAATGTCGCCTTTTCGTCCTGTGCAAGCATAAGAAAACATTCATCAATTGAACCAGGAAATGATGGATCTGTAATCTGAAGTTTTCTTCGTCCCTCAAAAAATACCGAATCATTCATAGTTAAATACAAAATATCCGCTGTAATATAATCGCCAGGTTTAGCTTTTTGACTACTCTCGCCAAATTTTTCAAGTTTATAATAGAATCCTGATTTTGATTTTTTATATCCGGGGTATTTTGAAAAATAATCACATGAACTTAAAAAAACAATGGCAATCAGAAGTATAATAAAATTTCGATTCATGTTTTCTGTTTTATTTGTATTTTTTCAAAGATAGTTATTTTATGAAAATATTATATCGAATTGGTTTACAATTAATATGAAAATCATTGCCCTACCATCACAAGTTCTATATCATAAACAATAATTGCTCTTCCCGGAATTTTATCACCATCACCAATTAATCCATGCGCCAAATGCGGAGGCAAAATAAGACGGGCTTTACACCCTTCATCGAGCAATAATACACCTTCTTCTAAACCAGCTTCAACTCCACCCTGCCCTGCCCGGAAAATTTTTGCACCTGTACTGTCAGAACTATAAATAAGCGACCCATCTATTAACCAAGTCTTATAATTTAGCTTTATCAAGTCGTTTTTCTTAACCATTTTTCCGTTACCAGGCTTATAAATCATATATCTTAAGCCACTTTGACTTTGGTTCATCTCCCAGCCTCTTCGGTTAATAAATTGCTGAATATTTTCAGCATCTTTATCAATAAGCACCTTGTTTATTTTCTCAAGTTTCTGTTTATAGTCCTTGGGAAGATTATGCTCCTCATCTTTTTTGTTTGTGCATGTAAACAAAAAAACAGTTACAAAAACAAAAAAAACAAATGTATTTGCTTTTCTAAAAGTCATAGTTAAGCTCTGTTTTATATTGAGGCAATAGGTCGCGGAATTTCTTCAGCGTTTCTTCGAAAGATGAAAATGAATAACCACCGGCTGCATTTAAATGTCCTCCTCCATTAAAATGATCTTCCGCTATTTTGTTAACTGCAAAATTACCTTTGGATCTGAAAGATATTTTTATGTTTTTATCATTCTCAATAAAAATAGCAGTAAATCTTATTCCTTTTATCGAAAGCGGATAATTGACGAAACCCTCGGTATCGCCTGGCGAGAAATTAAACTCCTTAATGTCTTTTTTTGTAAGACTGATAAAAGCAGTTCTATACTCAGGAAAAACTTCCATTTTATTATACAAGCAATAACCCAGGAGACGCATTCTATCTATCGAAAAGTTATCATATACATTCCAATAAATGCGGTCTTTATTTATACCTAAACCAATTAGCTTAGATACCACAGAATATGTATATGGATTTGATGAGTTATAATTAAACGAACCTGTATCTGTCATAATGCCACAGTAAATGCATTCGGCGATATCCTGATCCATTAAACTTTCATCATCCATACTTTCTATAATATGAAAAATCATTTCAGCTGTTGAGCTATATTTGGTATCAGAAATAACTAAATCAGCAAAATCGCTTGGATCAGGATGATGATCTATCATCACTTTTTTCCCTTTTGCTTCCTTAAGGTATTTTTCTAATCCTTCGGTTCGCTCAGGATCATTAAAATCAACAATAAAAATTAAATCGGCAGCATTTAAAGCATTTAATACAGTTCCTGTATTTCTTTTATAAACAGTTACTTTATCATTTCCGGGCATCCAATGAAGAAACTCAGGATAATCGTTGGGCGAAACCATAAAGGGTTGTTTTCCTTTTTTTACAAGATAATGAAATAAAGCCAGCATCGATCCAATAGCATCTCCATCCGGATTATAATGAGTTATTATTAATGGTTTTTCAGATTTTTCAATTTGAATTTTCAGTTCTGAAATTATTTTTTGGGCTATATCTTTCACTTATAGATTCGTTATTAAAATTCACAATTATCAAAGATAAAATAATCTGTCCAGAATTAAAGTTAATAGTAAAAATTTTATATCTTCGATAGTAGAACATAAATATTACAACTATGCCATTAGGATATACATTTGCCATGATAAAACCTCAAGCTTGTAGGAGAAATCATGTAGGTCCCATTTTAGCCATGATAAATCAAGCCGGATTTAGAATTTCAGCAATCAGATCAACAAAACTTACAGTAGATGAAGCACAAAAATTTTATGAGGTACATCGTGGAAAACCATTTTACGAAGGTCTTGTTGAGTTTATGAGCTCTGGACCTATAGTTGCATTATTACTCGAAAAAGAGAACGCAATTGAAGATTTTCGCAAGTTAATAGGTAATACCGATCCTGAAAAAGCTGAAGAAGGGACTATCCGTAAAATGTTTGCCGAATCGTTGCAACGCAATGCCATTCATGGATCTGATTCTGTTGAGAATGCTGCACGCGAAGCCGACTTTTTCTTTAACCAAAGAGAACGGTATTAGGAGTTTTGAGTTTTGAATCCTGAAGTTTAAAGTTTGAAGTCTGCCAATCAAGAATCAATAAAGCTAGGTTATATATTGAATGGTTTGTAATTGTATTTATTAAATTGATGATAATAGTGCTTCAAACTTTATGCTAGTTTCATTGGTTTCTTGACATTTTAAATTATCTTTCAACTTTACAAAGGGCTGGTTTCTCCCAATTTTCAGGTGCTGCACAAAAATCCCGCACTTTTTATATAATGAAATCGTTAGCAGGCATTACTGTCTGCTCGTAGAAAGAACATTCTTTAAAATAAATCATCAAAAAAGAATATGAAAAAAGTTTAATCAAATAATAATTTAGAAAATGAAAACGAAAATATTTTTAATTGCATTTACAGTTCTATTAAATTTGTCATCTAACGCCCAAATAAAATGGGGACTATATGGTGGTGGTTCTATGTTGGAATACCAAGACTTATCATCGCAATTAGACATAGGAGATGCAGGAACTATTTCTTTTAATACTGATTTTTCAAACACCATGTCATATAATTTGGGTTTATTTATTGAATTTGGACTCTTTAAAAATTTGTTACTAGAAACAGGTATCTTTTCAGGGAATAAAGGATTTGAACTAATACAAAAGGTAATTACAGAAGAATTAGGGCCTATAGATGTAAATGGAGATCCTTTATGGGATTATACTAAAAAAGCTTATTATAATTATACATATAAAATGCCTTATATAGGAATTCCAATTATATTTAATTATTATGTTGTGAATAAACGTTTTAAATTTTATATATCAATAGGACAAAAGCTTGGATGGTGTTTTAACAGTGAAACTACAAATAATTTATTGAGCAGTTCTGGAAGTGGACATGGTGATGTTCCCAATAGTGCTACGGTAGTAGAAAAAGAATTACCAAACATAGACATAATTGTTGGAGAAGATGGTGCATTTAAATCATTTCATTATGATTTAGTTTGTGGAGGGGGAATAGGTTTAGGTAGTTTCTATTTGGTTTATAATTATGACTATGGTTTACTAAATAACTCGCAAATAGATATATTGGAATTTAAAAGCAGGGTACATAATATTAGCTTAAAAATCGACCTGTCTAAAAATTAGAAATAATGGCTTCTTAATAAGCTCTTGACCAGCAGGAAAGTTTTTACTATTTTTAAACTTGGTTAGTGGCAGACAGAATGGCTGGGCAATAACAATAGCTATCTGTATGCATCTATACTACAACATTAAATTCTAATATTAACTCATAATTCATCAAAATATGATTTCTGCATGTGGTTTAATTTGTACTGATTGTCCTTTTTATAATAATCCTTGTTTGGGTTGTTATAAGGTTGAGGGAAAAACATTTTGGGCAATTGATCATTTACCTGGGAAAATATGCCCTTTGTTCGATTGCTCAATAAACCAGAAGAGTTTTTCGAATTGTGGAGATTGTAATGAGCTACCTTGCCAAAAATTTACTGATTTAAAAGATCCTTCTATTTCTGAAGAAGAGCATAAAACTTCAATAGGAAAAAGGGTTGAAATATTGACAAAAAAGTAGTGCCTATTTTAGTATTATCTCATCAATTAAAATTTCTCCAGCCTTATCGTTTAGAGCTTTTCTCAGACCATCACGCAAAAGAAATAGCTCATTTCGAATAATTGATGAATTTAGCTTTACAAATAATTTGCGGTCTTTAATAAAAATTTCACGGGTAGAGTGAGCAATGGTTTTACCTACAATCTCATCCCACGAACGGATTAGTCTAACTTCTTTAAGCTTACCATCTATTTTTAATGCTTTGAGATATTCATTTACAACTGCATCTATTTTTTGTGTATTATTTTTACGCATGATAAACTTGTATTATTCTACTTTACTAATTGCCACATTTCCATTCGACTCAATTATAAACAAACTATGATCAATATCAATTTCGCGTAATATAGGTTCAAGTCTATCTTGGTTTGTATCGGTTATAAAAATCTGACCAAAATGATGCTCAGCAACAAGCTCGATTATTTGTCTAACTCTTTGTTTATCGAACTTATCGAATATATCATCGAGTAATAGTACAGGATTTAAACCACTTATTTGCTTAATAAAATCAAATTGCGCCAATTTAAGCGAAACAAGTAAGGTTTTCTGCTGTCCTTGGGAGCCTGCTTTTTTTATCGGAAATCCATTTAACGAAAGCGTTAAATCATCCTTATGTATTCCTATTGTGGTATACTGCAACATTCGATCCCTATCAATAGAATTTTTTAACAAATCTTTAAATTCACCTTCGTATAATTGCGAATCATAAATCAAATCAACTTTTTCGCGGTTTTCAGAAATGCGATTATAATAATCCTGAAATATAGGTATCAGATTCTCAACAAATTTTACTCTTGTCGAATGTATCTTTTCCCCTAATCCAATTAGTTGATCATCCCATATTTCCAGTGATTCTAAATCAAAATTACGAGTTTGATAGAAATCTTTTAAAAGTTTATTTCGTTGAGCCAGCGCTCTATTATAACGTATTAGTTGGTCAAGGTAGTCTTTATCGTATTGCGAAATAACACTATCCATAAATCGACGTCGTTCTTCGCTACCTTCTAGTATGAGACTATTATCCAAAGGAGAAATCATAACAATGGGCAACAAACCAATATGATCCGACAGCTTCTCGTATTCCTTTTTATTACGTTTAAATATTTTCTTTTTTGTTCTTTTTAATCCACAATAAATATCCTCGGTATTTTCATTTCGGGTATATTCGCCCTGAATAACAAAAAAATCTTCGTCGTACTTAATGTTTTGAATATCTATTGGATTAAGATAACTCTTGCACATTGAAAGGTAATAAATTGCATCGAGCAGGTTTGTTTTACCAACTCCGTTGCGACCAATAAAACAGTTTATCTTTGCTGAGAAATTTATTTCAAGCTCATTATAATTCTTAAAATTGATGACTGACAGCTTTTTTAAATACATGCTAATGCTACTTTTTGCAAAGATTTGATTTATTAATCAGAATTAAAAAATATACGTCACATAAATATCAATTTTTATAAACAAAATATTTTAAAAATTATCCAAAAGAATTACATTTGCGGTTCATAAATTTCAGGAAAAATATTTAATAATTGTAAAATACGATGAGCAAAAAGAAATTATCAAACCAGGATCAGTTCGAATCAGTTGAAAACGCATTAAGTAAAACAGAACATTATATTGAGGAAAATCAGAAAAGTCTTACCATAATTATTTTGGCTATAGTAATTATAATTGGTGGTTATTTGGGATATAAACGTTTTGTTGTTGTTCCTCAAGAGAATGAAGCTTTAGCTCAAATGTGGATGGCAGAACAATATTTTGCTCGCGACTCTTTTAATCTTGCACTTAACGGAGATGGAAACTATTTAGGTTTTCTAAATATAATAGATGATTATAGTATTACTAAATCAGCTAATCTTGCAAGTTATTATGCTGGTATAAGTTACTTACATATGGGTCAATACGAGAAAGCAATCGAGTATTTAAAGAAATTCGAATCTAAAGACAAGATGATTGCTCCTATTGCTTATGGAGCAATTGGTGATGCTAATATGGAACTTAATAATACGAAGGAAGCATTAACATTTTATAAAAAGGCAGCAAATGATTTTACTAATAACTTCACTACTCCTTTGTATCTGTTAAAAGTTGGTTTTGTTTACGAGCAAATGGGCGATTTTGAAGAAGCAATAAAAGTTTACCAGCGTATTCAAAGCGAATTTCCAAATTCAACTGAAGGGCGCCAGATTGAAAAATATATAGCGCAAGCTGAATTATTAATGAAAAAATAAAAAAATATTTGAAATAATAAATAATAGATCCTGAGAAATCAGGATTTTTTATTTGTATAGTTTAATTTTGAAGAAAAAATAATATTATGGCTACAAATTTAAAAAACCTGTCAGATTACGATATCAAATCAGTTCCCTCAGCTGCTGGTATGCGCTTTGGAATTGTCGTTGCCGAATGGAACACAGATATAACGAATTCTTTACTTAAAGGAGCTCACGAAACACTAATAAAAAATGGAGCTAAAGAAGACGACATACTTGTTAAATTTGTTCCTGGTAGTATTGAATTAACTTTAGGAGCACAATTTATGGCCGAATATGCCGATCTAGATGCAGTTATATGCCTGGGTTGTGTAATTCAAGGCGAAACACGACATTTTGATTATGTTTGTCAGAGTGTTACTCATGGCATAACAGAGTTAAACATGAATTATAATATTCCTTTTATTTATGGAGTACTAACTACTGATAATATTCAGCAAGCACAAGAGCGAGCTGGTGGAATACATGGAAATAAAGGTGACGAAGCTGCTGTAACTGCTATAAAGATGGCTCAATTACAGCGCGAAATGGAAGCATTGGAAGAATAAAAACATAGAATTCTATTTTAAAAAGAGATGAAAAATTAGTTCATCTCTTTTTTTTGTAAAGGTCTAGTAATAAATACATATCATTAAAACATTAATTTTACTTAGAAAATACTATTAATAATTTGAGTTAATAAACTTGTTTTCTCAAGAATTTTAATATTTTTGCAACGCTTAATAAAAATGTTCTTTCATTTTTGCCGATGTAGCTCAGTTGGCCAGAGCAGCTGATTTGTAATCAGCTGGTCGGGGGTTCGAATCCCTCCATCGGCTCTTTAAGTTTTTGTTGGGGAGATACCTAAGTGGCCAACAGGGGCAGACTGTAAATCTGCTGGCGTACGCCTTCGTAGGTTCGAATCCTGCTCTCCCCACCAACATATTGCGGGAGTAGCTCAGTTGGTAGAGCATTAGCCTTCCAAGCTAAGGGTCGCGGATTCGAGTTCCGTCTCCCGCTCAAAAAAAAGATTGCCTAAAAGCAATCTTTTTTTGTATTATATAAAAACTATCTCAAATTCATCACATAAATAACACTAAACATACAAGCTATAATTAAAAGGCCAAAGTAAAGTTAGAATGTTACTTCAAGAGAACTATTAATAACTAACCGTTTTGTAAAATTAAATGTGTTCTGCTTAATCCAAATTCATTTATAATAATATGCTCAATGGCCCACATACTAAAAATAAAAAAGCTGCCTATATTTTTGGCAGCTTTTTCTTGTATTTCAGGTTTAATTATTTTTTTGGATTAAATCCTCGTTTTTTAGCAGCATCTTCTATTCGCTGCTGCCATTTTGATTTTACAACGGGTTTCTTTTTATTCTCATGTATTTTGCGCATAATTTCTTCATCATTAACAAACCGTCTGATAATTATTGTTTGTCCTAGCGTAAATATATTAGATAGAAAATAATAGTAGCTTAAACCGGCTGAATAGCTATTAAAAAAGAATAACATCATAATCGGCATCATCCATGTCATCATAAACTTCATACCTGGAACCTGCTGATTTGTATCCCCCATTTGCTCTGTGCTTAATCTAGTTGTAAAAATTAAAGCAATAGCCATTAAAATGGTAAACAAACTAATATGATCACCATATCCTAATGGAACTGTAAAAGGCAAATCTAATATTGAATCGTAGGATGAAAGGTCATCTGCCCATAAGAAACTTTTTTGGCGTAATTCAAAAGATGATGGAAAGAACCTAAACATAGCTATAATAATTGGAAATTGTATAAGCATTGGAATACACCCTCCCATTGGATTAACACCTGCCTTTTTATACATTGCCATGGTAGCTTGTTGTTTTTTCATGGCATCTTCCTTTTTAGGAAATTTCTTCCCAATCTCATCTACCTCAGGTTTTAAAACCCTCATTTTTGCTGTAGATAAATATGACTTATATGTAAGTGGGAATAAGATGATTTTAATAAAAATAGTTAACAATAGGATTATTAAACCATAGTTTAAAATGTAATTATCTAAAAAGTTAAATACATTTATTACGATATACCTATTTATCCATCCAAAAATTCCCCAGCCAAGCGGAACAATACGTTCAAAATCATTTTCATATTCTTTAAGTGTATTAAAATGATTTGGTCCAAAATAAAATTCCAATTGAACAGTTGATTTTTCAACATTTTCAAAGGGAATACCAATGGATGAAGTAAAATATTTAAGGTATTTTCCAGGTTCGTCATCATCTTTTAAATTCTGGAACTCAATTATAGCATTTGGAAAGTAATTCTTAGCAACCAATATAGAGGAGAAAAATTGCTGTTGGTACGAAATCCATTTTATCTTTTCGTTTAATTCTTCCTTTTGGCCATCTTTTCCTCTTGATGTTAAAGAATTTACTTCATCATTAAAAAATTTATATCCAATTGTAGTATACGTATTTTCGTTTTTTGCACCCTTCTCAAGTTGGGGCGAATATAACGACCATTTAAGATCAATTACATTTAAATTACTAGCAATTACCTCGTTTATACCTACAAAATTTATATTAAAATCCATTTTGTAGCTATTCGGATAAATAGTATATACATACTCGATATACTTACCTTCGCCAGCATATAATCGTAGTTTTACTGTTTTTGAATCATTTTCGGCAAAATACGAATCAACTTCTTCTATAGCACTAAAAAACAGATCATTCGTTATAATGCTTCGGTTTTGTGAAAAGAAATTTAGTCCAAAAATAGTAGAATCACCATCAAAAAGAATTAATGGTTGTTGAGTATATGTCTTAAATTGTTTTAGTTCAACAGAATAAATGCGTCCACCTTTATTTGTTAATTTAACCTTCATCAGGTCATTTTCAATAGTAATAAAGCTTTGTGTACCTTCTGCAGCATCAGCAAAATTGCCATACAAACTTTTTAATTGATCTTTATCAGTTGTACCTTCAGAAACTTCAGGTTTTGGAAGCAAGGCTCTTGCTTCTTCCATAGCTTTTTCCTGCATAATCTGATCTTGACGCACTATTTCCAACGAATCTCTCTTATGCTTAGCATCTTCAATCTGCTCCTTCGAAGGTTGATTCATTACACTATACAACACCAAAATACCTGCAATTAGTATAATTCCTATAATCGAATTCCTATCCATTTTCTAATATTATTTACTTTATGAATTAATTTAAAATTTATCTGATATTTACCTATTTAGCATGAACACATTTCTCTCACAAAATCTACGAATAAAGGGTGAGGATTAACCACTGTGCTCTTGTATTCGGGATGAAACTGAACACCTATAAACCACCTATGTTCAGGCATTTCTACCATCTCAACAAGGTTGGTATCCGGATTTATTCCTACAGCTTTCATTCCGGCCTTTTCAAATCTCTCGAGATAGGTATTATTAAACTCGTAACGATGTCTATGACGTTCAAGAATCTGGTTCTTTTTATATATTGAATATACCTTTGTATCTTTTTTTACTTCGCATGGATAAGCTCCCAACCTCATTGTTCCTCCTTTTTCTGTAATACCCTTTTGCTCTTCCATTAAATCTATTACAGGGTTTGTTGTAATTCGACTCATTTCAGTAGAATTGGCATCACTATATCCTAAAATATTTCGCGCAAACTCAATAACTGCACATTGCATTCCAAGACATATTCCTAAAAAAGGAAGATTATTTTCACGTGCATATTTTACAGCGGTTATTTTACCTTCAATACCTCTGTTTCCAAATCCAGGAGCTACAATTATCCCCTGAACTTCTTTCATTATCTCCGAAACGTTATTCTCATCGATAATTTCTGAGTGTAGTCTTTTAATATTTACTTTACACTGGTTCACCGAACCTGCATGTATAAGTGACTCCATAATTGATTTGTAAGAATCAGGTAGCTCAACATATTTACCTACCAATCCAACAGTTATCTCTTTCTTGGGATTCTTTAATTTTTCAACAAATAGAGTCCATTCATCAAGTTTGGGCTCTTCTTTTAAAGGTAGATTGAGTTTTCGAAGTACTGTTAAATCAAGTTTTTCTTCCTTCATAAGCAAAGGAACCTCATAGATTGTTGAAACATCAATAGATTGAATAACTGCATCAATCTCAACGTTACAAAACAAGGCTACTTTTTTCTTAATATCCAAATTTAGTGGATGTTCTGTTCTTAATACTAAAATATCGGGTTGAATCCCATTCTCCAACAAAACCTTTACCGAATGCTGAGTAGGCTTGGTTTTTAATTCACCCGAAGCAGCAAGATAGGGTACCAATGTTAAGTGTATAAACAAACTATTTGTTGGACCTAACTCCCATTTTAACTGACGAACAGATTCAATATAGGGTAATGATTCAATATCACCAACAGTTCCACCTATCTCTGTTATAACAACATCAAAGTTATATTTTTTACCTAAGAGCTTTATATTTCGCTTAATTTCATCTGTAATATGAGGAATAACCTGAACTGTTTTTCCAAGATAATCACCTTTACGTTCTTTATTAATTACAGTTTGGTATATTCTTCCGGTAGTAACATTATTTGCTTGTGTTGTGGGTAAATTAATAAAACGCTCATAATGACCAAGATCAAGATCTGTTTCAGCTCCATCTTCAGTAACATAACACTCACCATGTTCATAAGGATTTAATGTTCCTGGATCGATATTTATATAAGGATCAAGCTTTTGAATAGTTACTGAGTATCCTCTGGCCTGTAAAAGCTTAGCTAATGAAGCGGAAATAATTCCTTTTCCAAGCGATGATGTAACCCCTCCTGTTACGAAAATATACTTTGTTGCTGACAAGTTTAGTTTTATTAAAAGTTAACAATTATCTATTGATCATTTTCATTATCAGACTTATCAATTAGTCTGATTTTTTCTTCCATTACTTGAATTTCTTTTTTCGCTTCCTCAATCTTATTAGTATAATCCTTTATCATCTCCTTAGCTTGAGCTGAATCCGAGTTAAAAAATCCTAAATTATTTTCCCAAAGTGTAATATTATTTTCAAGTTTTTTAATCTTGTTAAAAAACTTATCTCTTTCATGTCGGATTTTATTATTAGCTTTTGGTTTATGCTGCAAATTATCTAAATGAGACTTGAATTTTAGCAATTTTCTTTCCGATTCACCAATTTTAAGTTTATCAAACTGGCTATTAATTACCTCTCTAAATTCATTCTGAATTTTGTCTTTTACATTAAATGGCACAAAGCCAATCTCACCCCATTCTTCCTGAAATTTCTTCAGATCTTCGAAATTTTGTTGTGGATCATCAGTAAATTGGAAGTTCTTAACCTGTTCGATAATATCTTGTTTCAGTTTTAGATTCTTTTCGTACTCACCTTCGATATTGGAATAATATTCAGTTTTGCGATTAAAGAAATGATCACAAGCAGCACGAAATCTTTTCCATATCTTATCTGATTGTTTTCGAGGAACCGGACCAACAGCTTTCCACTGTTTTTGCAACTCGATCAAGTCCTTTGTAACCTTTTTCCAGTCTGTACTATCTTTTAAGGCTTCAGCATTTTCACAAAGCTCCAATTTCTTAGCTAAATTAGTGTCTTGTAATTCTTTATTCTGAGCATAGAATTCGCGTTTCTCTTCAAAAAATTTATCGCAGGCATTTCTAAATCGAGCATAAATTTTGTTGTTGTCCTTTTTAGGAGCAAATCCAATTGTTCTCCAAACTTTCTGAAGCTCAAGTATCTCTTGTGTTTTATCTATCCAGTCTTTGTGTGATTCAATTTTCTGGTTCAAGATGGTTTCAGCCTTCTGACACAGTTCATCCTTTTGATCAAGGTTGTTTTTCTGATCGTCTTTTAGGTTTTTAAAATAATCTTGGTGTTTTTTATTTATAACTCTTGTAGCTTCTTTAAATCGATCCCAAATAACATCACGCTGATCATTTGGTACGGGTCCTATTTCGCGCCACTGATTATGTAATTTTTGTAATGTTTTAAATGCAATAACAATTGAGCTATGTTCAATTAGTTTCTCTGATTTTTCGCAGATTTCAGTTTTTAGTTCAAGATTCTTCTTTAAATCAAGATCTCGCAATTCTTTATTAATACTAATATAATCATAGAATTTCTCAACATGGTGATTATATGTGCTCCATAAATCTTTTAGTTGTTGCTGAGGTACCGGACCAGTTTCCTTCCATTGTTTTTGTAACTCTCTAAATTCCTGGAAAGTATCACCGATTGACTCATTATTATTCGAAATTTCTTTTAGTTTCTCAATAATTGCATACTTCTTATCAAGATTCGATTCTTTAACTTTCTCAAGCGATCTGTTATATTCAGCTTTATATCTTCGGTATTTTTTAAATAAGTCTTTTAGTTCAAGTTCTAAAGGATCTTCGGAGAGCACAAAATCTTCAATATTACCTCCATCCTTTATATACTGTTTACGTTTTTGCTCATTTATTGCTTTTTGTTTTTTATAAAAGCTAGCTTTTATAGCTTCAACTTCGCGTCGAATTTGATTTATTGGTTGTGTCTCAATGTATTTACTAAGCTCTTCGACTAACTTATCTCTCTCAAATAAATTAAAATCCACTTCAATTTTTGATTGATCTTCTGATTGGTAGATTTTATTTACTTCTGTCGTTTCGTCATCCATTTGAGAATCATCAGTATCTATTGTAATTGAAGATTCCAATTCTTGTTCTTGGTTGGTTTCAGAAACGGGATGAGATTCAGCTTCCTGTTCTTCACTCTCGAAATGCTCTACCGACTTCTTCTTGCTTTTTTTGCCTGTAGTTTTTTCTGAGTTTTCAGATGATTTTTCTTCAATGTGCTGTTCATCATGAACAGAGTCAGAGTTTTCTAAATTTTGAGTTTCCATTTGTCGAATTATTTAATCATTGTATTTTATAAGCAAAGGCTTAGTAAAAATTACAAGCTACGAAAATAAATATTTAACAATTAATACTCAAAGATTTTCGTACTAAATGTTTAACAAAATACAATTTATAATAACTATATCAAAAAACAAAACTGTCTGAAAATTAATATTCAGACAGTTATTGCAAAAATTAATCAAATGTAACTCCGTAATCCTAAAATTTAAACCCAATTGACAGGATGAAATTATTTTGTTTTGTATTAATTGTTGTATTATTTGGATTATACTCGAATAGCGTTAATTTATAATCATTTACCAATTGTGAATATGCAAAATCAACAAAGAAATTCTTAACCCGGTAACCTATACCTCCAGCAAATGTTAAATAGCTTGTTTCATGATTGATTGAATAATCTGTTTTTACAAATGGACTGGTTGAATATGCTGCGCCACCTCTTAAATATACGGGTCCGGTTCTAAATTCAGCGCCAACCCTAATATTATGCTGGGCCTGATATAGATTTTGAATTGCTGTATTATCAATTTGAACATCTTGCAAATCATCATCTTCTTCTAATTTCATTGTAGAATAATCAACATACTCATAATCAATATCAAATAATGCAAACTTACTAATTTGAAGTCCTAACGAACCTATAAATCGCATAGGAGTATTTAAGTTATAATTATTTCTACCTCCATTAGATGCAGAAAAATCATCGTTATCAAATACAGAACTAACTTCAACAGAAAACTCGTCCTGCAACTCATAAAACGTGGGTAAATGAATTGCTAAACCAAGTCTTAAGAAATCAATTGGTTTATAAATGGCTCCAACTTTAAAGGTAAACCCAGTACCAGTTATCTCTGTTTTTTCTAAGTAATTAAACGAGAGCAATGAATCTAAGGGAGTTATCGCTGATTCGCTTTCAAAGTGAGAACTGCTTTGTGAGTAATTTAAGGTTTCAATTCCAATACTTGCCCCAATGTAAAGTTGATGAGAATAATTTGCACCAAAAGTAATATTATAGATTCCTTTTGAACCTTCGGTTTGAATAGTTTTACTTTGATTTATTCTAAAACCATCTACATCTTCCATTAAGCGATCTGTTGCATCAGAAATAATCATAGTGTCTACATCCTCATTCAAAACGTATGTTTGCCATAATAACTCATGAAAGAGTGGATCCCAGGCTCCATCAACATTAGCTCCATCAACAGCATATTCCAGAAGTGAATAATTACTTACACCACTAAAATAAATGTTTCGGCTAAAGTTATTTACCTTGTTATAAGTAACTGAAAAATTAAAGTTCGTCCATCGGGTATCTGAATTTGTAAGATCATAAGATGCAACAAATCCAAAATTATTAATATTCATTTTGTACTTATTATCATTAAATGAATTTCCCAAATAAGATGATGTTGTTTTATCGAATAAAAGACCTGGTGAAAAAACTAATTCAGAACTTTGAAAAACACCAATTCCACCTGGGTTAATCGAAAGTGATCCCAAATCACCACCCAAAGCTCCGAATGCTCCACCCATACCAACAAAGCGAGCGGTACCACCATAATTATTCTGTGAGAACACCAATGAATTATCAACATAAATGCTTTGAGAAAATATAGATGTATTTATTAAAAATATTGCTATAATAATATATAACCTTTTCATGAGTGTATATTTAAATTTTAAGATAAACAAAATTCATTATGAAAACTATGTATTACAAATAAACTTATTTTCTACCACCTCTTTCTGATCTTGAAGAGCTACCTGAACTTGATCCTGAGCTCTTTGAAGATCCTGAACTAGATCGTGATGGAGAACTTTTTACTGATCCACCTGAATTCCCTGATGAACGGGCTGGAGTATAAGTACTACCACCTGATTTTGTTGACGAACCCGATCTGCCTGGTGAATAGGTTGATGATCCTGATGATGGTTTATAGCTATCACCATTTCCAGATGATTTTGCAGGTCGTGTATAACGAGTACTACTTGTTCTTTTTGATGCATCATATGTAGAAGTACCTTGTCTGGAAGTTCTTGTATATGTCGCATTATTAGTAGAACTCCCTGTTCTCTTTTGAGTATTATCCTGACGAGTTATTACATCAGTTCTGGTTCTTTCTTTATTAACTACTCGTGTTGTTCGCTCAGTGTTTTGATTACCGATCTCTCTTACACCTTTTGTTCTTTCGGTTCTTCTGTCAATTATTGATGTTCCGGATTGATCATCCAAACCATCTTTCAGAGTTCTTGTTCGCTTAATATCATTACCCAAGTATGTTTCAGGCAAACGACCAGATCTATCTGCACGATAACTACCATCAGGATTTGTTGTTGTTAAACTTCCCCTTCGATATGAATTTAATGATGATCCTGCCCAGTTATTATTTTCATAATAATTGTTTATAGTATAGTAAGGATAGAAATATGGTCTATGGTAGTAATAAGAATCATAATAATTATAATATGGATAGCCGTAATAACTATAGTATCCTCCATAATATCCGTAATAAGGATATCCGTATCTGTAATAGCCAAAACTTGATGTCATCCAGCTTGGCTCAACCCAAACCTGATTACCAACAATTATTACATTATAAAACGGATCGTTTAAATATGCCGATGCATACCAATAATCATCGCTACTCATTACAAAATAATTATTTGTAATTCCGTAGTAACCACTTTGTTTGGCATCTAATCTCCTTTGATAAGCTTCCTGATAATCATCTACGATAATATCCTGATAAGGATTTCCAGTTTCCTCATCTATATAAATAGTTGTATCAATAACCTCTTTGGATTCATCGCTAAGTAATGAAGATATCTTCTTATCCATTTCTTCATTTTGAACATAGGATGATCTTTTACCTGTTTCGCTATTATCAAAGGCATACTGATCATTGGAATATACTTTATCTTCGGGCGAAAAATATAAATCGTCATTAATAGAAGTATGTTGCATTGATTTACATGATAATAGGAATAAGGATAAAACAACTGATATTTTTAAAATAGTTTTCATAATGAACCTCCAGTTTCGTTTTATTAATATAATTTTATTTTGTTATTTTGCAGCTCTAATATAAATTCTTATACACAAATAAACCAGCAAATATTATACCAATAATGGCCAAAGACTTAACAAAAAGAGAAGAAAATTATTCGCAGTGGTACAACGATTTAGTAATTAAAGCCGATTTAGCTGAAAATTCTGCTGTTCGAGGTTGTATGGTTATTAAGCCCTATGGCTATGCTATATGGGAAAAAATACAGGCAACACTAGATAAAATGTTTAAAGATACCGGGCATTCAAATGCCTATTTTCCTTTGTTTATTCCAAAATCATTTTTTTCGAAAGAAGCAAGCCATGTTGATGGATTCGCAAAAGAGTGTGCTGTAGTTACTCATTATAGGTTAAAACATGATCCCATAACAAATAAGATTATTGTTGATCCTGATGCTAAATTAGAAGAAGAACTGATTGTAAGACCTACATCTGAAACCATAATTTGGAGTACATATAAAAACTGGATTCAATCGTATAGAGATTTACCAATTTTAATAAACCAATGGGCAAATGTTGTTCGATGGGAAATGCGTACCCGATTATTTTTACGAACTGCGGAATTTTTATGGCAAGAAGGTCATACTGCACATGCAACCTATCAGGAAGCTTTAGAAGAAACTGAAAAAATGATGAATGTTTATGCTGATTTTGCTGAAAACTGGTTGGCTGTTCCTGTAATTAAAGGAGTTAAATCGGAAAACGAGCGATTTGCAGGAGCTATTGAAACCTATGCCATTGAAGCACTAATGCAGGATGGAAAAGCATTACAAGCAGGAACATCTCACTTTTTAGGACAAAATTTTGCTAAAGCTTTTGATGTTAAATTTACTGATAAAGAAGGAAAATTAGATTATGTATGGGCTACTTCATGGGGTGTTTCTACCCGATTGATGGGAGCACTGGTAATGGCTCACTCAGATGATAATGGTTTAATACTACCTCCAAAACTTGCTCCTATTCATGTAGTAATTGTCCCGATATATAAAAGTAATGATCAGCTTAATTTAATCTCTGAAAAAGCTTTATCAATTAAAAAGCTGCTGGAGAAAAAGGGCATAACAGTTAAGTATGATGATAGAGATACTTATAAACCAGGATGGAAATTTGCTGAATATGAATTAAAAGGAGTACCGGTTCGCATAGCTATTGGTCCGAGAGATATTGAAAATAATACTGTTGAAATTGCTCGCCGCGATACTCTTCAAAAAGAAGTTCATTCGATTGATAATATTGATGACTATATTGAAAATTTATTATCCGATATTCAAACTAATATTTATCAAAAGGCATTAAATTTCAGAAATGACAATACATTTAGTGTTGAAACTTATGAAGAATTTAAACAGGTATTAGATTCAAAAGGTGGATTTATAAAAGCACATTGGGATGGTACAGCAGAAACTGAATTAAAAATAAAAGAAGAAACTAAAGCAACAATCCGATGTATTCCGTTAAATGAATTAAAAGAAGAAGGTAAATGTATGGTAACAGGCAAGCCTTCGAAACAAAGAGTTATATTTGCAAGAGCCTATTAATATGTTTCATTAAATTGTAATCTTATGAACGAAAAAGATACCAAAGAGCAGATTTTATCATCACTCGAGATGAAAGCTATCGTAAAACAGACAGCTTACGATCAAACAATTGAAACATTTGCATTACTTAAGAATATCTTAATTGAAATTGAAGGTGAATACAATTCTCAATTACAAATTAAAGATTCGCGTATTCATTTAGCATATAAAGATCGTGGTCAGTTTGAATGCGAGCTAAGGGTAGCTGGCGATTTACTCATATTTAGTATGCACTCAAACATTTTTGAGTTCGACAGAAATCACAATGTTTGGAAACTAGGTTATGTTAACGAGAATAAGATGTTTAGTTACTGTGGAATAATAAATATTTACAATTTTCTGGCCGATTCATTTAAGTATAATCGTATAGATGACCTAGGTTATTTAATTACCAGAATATTTGTAAACATTGAAAAGCATTTCTTTGTAGAAGGGAAAAGACAAAACGAATATCTTTATAATAATTTTGGACAAGCAATACTTTCCAAAGAAGTTTTAAAAGAGATTATAATGAATGCAATACTATATTCACTTGATTTTGACTTACTTGTTCCTCCATATGATCAAATAAAAATTGCATCAGTTGCACAAATGGTAGAAAAGATGGAATTTTCAAAGATGCAAACAGGAAAACGTCTGGGATTCAAGTTTAATTCAGATGATGTGAGCTAGTAATTATAAAAAATAAAACTGTAGCCTGAAATAATTCAGGCTTTTTTTATTTTTTCTTAAACTTTTTGCATCACTTTTTGTTTTCATTCGTCTATTAATTAAAAGTTGTTGTTTGAAATCGTACACTTGATGTTGCAATAACGAACAGATTTTATAGCTAAAATTCTATTCTAAAAAACACAAACTACTGAATGTGTGTATGTTATTTCAAATGGCATAAAAAATGATAGATAAATTAAGTATGACAATTAAATTTTAGGGTTATGGTAGTAGATTTAAAAGCAAATGAGTTGGTTCTAAAAGCAGGGGATTCCAACTTGTCTCTTGAAGAGAGAAATATTGATGGAAAATTAATTTTGACCAATCAACGTGTCTATTTTAAAACTAAAGACGAACATCATTCGATGTTTAATCTTGAGATTCTACCCTCTCAAATTAAGGAAATAATTTATTTCAATACACTAAAGATTTTTCCAAATGGGATAAATATTATTTTAAAAGAAGGAAAAGAACTAAGATTTAAAATAGGAAACCGCAATGCTTGGGGACAAGCATTAAATAGAATATATTAGAACTTATACCTAACACATTCACTTCATATATTTTCACCAATTATTTAATAAAAGGATGAATCAAAACCAGATTCATCCTTTTATATTTGTAAAAGATAATAAAATAATGTAGCTTGTAATAAACAAGTTGCTGTATTTATTGTTACAACAAAACACAACAAACAATACATTAATGAAATCTATAGGAATATTCTACGGATCGACAACCGGAAAAACAGAAAAAATAGTACAACGTATAAAAGAACAATTCACAAATACTCAGATTGATATTTACAATGTTATACATGTTTCGGAAAGTGATCTCGAAAAGTACGATAATATCATTTTAGGAACATCAACATGGGGAAAGGCAGAACTGCAAGAGGATTTTAAAAATTTCTTACCCATTTTAAAAAATGCTAATCTAAAAGGTAAGAAAATTGCTATTTTCGGTGTTGGAGATTCATCAAAGTATCCTGTTTCATTTGCCGATTCTATAGGAATAATTTTTGAAGTACTTGAAGGAAAGGGTGTTATTTTCGTAGGTGAATTCTCGATTAAGGGTTATGAGTTTGAATCATCCTTATCTATTTTTAATGATTCGTTTATTGGATTACCCATTGATGAAGACTCCGATTGCGAGCTTAACAAAGCAAGAATATCGATGTGGACCGATATGTTAAAAGTAAATCTGAATTAATCTATTTTTTATTTCCTACCCGCTTGCAGTTTTTTTATCTTTGAAAAAAACATTTTATGAAAACTGCAATCATTTATGCCACAAAACACGGTTGTACCGAGAAATGTTCGTATACTCTTGCCAATGAGTTAACTAAAGATCCATTATTAGTAAATCTCGAAACAATGAAAGATATTGATTTTACTCAGTTTGATTTATTGCTACTGGGAGGGTCAATTCATGCAGGGATGATAAATAAAAACCTAAAAAAATTTATTGATAAAAATCTAAATCAACTTATCAAGAAGAAAGTTGGATTGTTTTTATGTTGTATGGAAGAAGGCGAAAAAGCCCAAGAACAATTTAACAATGCCTTTCCCGAAGAACTTCGAAATGTGGCCAAGGCAAAAGGACTTTTTGGAGGAGCTTTCGATTTTGAAAAAATGAATTTCTTTGAAAAAGCAATCATAAAAAAAATTGCAAATATAGAAGAGAGTGTTTCTAAGATTGATTATAAAAGTATATCAAGCTTTGCATCGGAAATCAATCAAATAAAAGAATAAAAGTAACCCATTTTGAATTTGCACTGAATTTTTTATGAAATAATTATACAAAATTTTATCTTGCAACTTTATTTTAATTAACTAAAATTCAATAATATGATACGAAATCTTTTAAAAATCACATCATTAATTTTGGCAACTACTGTACTATTTAGTTGCGCTAAAACAAGCCAGTACACTATGGAAGAACTTGCAGAAATTGAGAAAAAAGTAAATGAATTTGTCGAAGTTGATCTATCTACAGATATTTCGAACATTTCAGTAAAAGAAAAAGAAATGTTGGTTTATCTGTTCGATGCAGCACAAATTATGGATGATTTATTTTGGAAACAAAACTATGGAGACAAAGAAGAATTGCTCTCAAGTATACAAGAACCTATAGTACAAGAGTTTGTGAAAATCAATTATGGCCCATGGGAACAGTTAAATGATAATAAACCATTCACAAAAGGATGCACTGCAAGACCTGCAGGAGCAAATTTCTACCCTATTGACATGACAAAAGAAGAGTTTGAATCGCTTGAAGCAGAGGACAAAACCAGTCTTTATACGGTAGTAAGACGTGATGCAGATGGCAAATTAATTACAATTCCATATCATGTGGAGTATAAAGTAGAACTTGTAAAGGCGGCTGAACTAATTAAAAAGGCAGCTGAATTAGCCGAAGATGAAGGGCTTAAAAATTATTTAAATCTTCGTGCCGAAGCATTAGTTACAAGTGAATATTTCGAAAGCGATTTGGCTTGGATGGATATGAAAAATAACACGATTGATTTTGTAGTTGGTCCGATTGAGAATTACACCGATGGATTATACGGATATAAAGCTGCCTTTGAATCATTCATCCTTATAAAAGATATGGATTGGACAGTTAAATTATCAAAATTTGCTGCATTATTACCTGAGCTGCAAACTAAATTACCTGTTGCTAACGAATACAAATCAGAAGTTCCAGGAAGTGGTTCCGATCTTGGTGTTTACGATGCAGTATATTATGCAGGAGACTGCAATGCAGGAAGTAAAACTATTGCAATTAATCTTCCTAATGACGAAAGAGTTCATATTGAAAAAGGAAGTCGCAAACTTCAATTAAAGAATTCGATGAATTATAAATTTGAGAAAATTCTTAAACCAATTAGTGATATAGTTATTGATGAATCGCAAAGACAATATATTAAATTTGATGCATTTTTCGAAAACGTTATGTTTCATGAAGTTGCTCATGGACTAGGTATAAAAAATACAATTAATAATAAAGGTACTGTTCGCGATGCTCTTAAAGAGAAGTATAGTGCTATTGAAGAAGCAAAAGCTGATATCTTAGGTTTATTTTTGGTTACCAAATTAGCTGAAATGGGTGAACTTGGTGAAAAAGACTTAAAAGATAACTACACTACATTTTTAGCAGGTATTTTCCGATCTGTTCGTTTTGGAGCTGCAAGCTCACATGGTCAATCAAATATGATCCAGTTTAATTATTTTAATGAACAAGAAGCATTTACACGTGATGAAGCTACGGGATTATTTAAGGTTGATTATGATAAAATGGCTTTAGCGGTTAATTCACTTGGTGAAAAAATCCTGGTTATCCAGGGAAATGGCGATTATGAAGAAGCAAGCAAATTGATTGAAGAGATGAGCATAATTAAAGAAACTCTTCAAGGAGATTTAAAAAGAATTGGAGAAGCAGGAATACCTAGAGATATAAGATTTAAGCAAGGAAAAGAAAACTTAGGATTAAATTAACAATACCAATCATAATAAAAGGTTCAAATTTTTTTGAACCTTTTTTTTGCTTAAATTTCAGGCATGCTAAATTGTTTATTAAAACTGGCTTTGAATTTAAAAACTATTCTCACTCTACTATATCTGTGGGCTTCACTAAATAATGTTTATGGATTGGGCCTATCATCTATAGAAAGTAAAAAACCAGAAAAGTACACTCATAATAATTTTCAATCAACAAACTTTAATGATAAAAAAGATACTCTCAAATTATTAAAATTACATAAAAATGAAATAAAAAGTGAGCAGTTTTATGATTCTTTAAGAATTAGAGCAGCTCAAAATTCCATTACAAAAAGAGCTTTATCATTAATATTAGTAAATCAGTCATCAAATAATCTCCAAATCTATCAGGAATCAAAAAATACAGAGATTTACTTCGAGAAGTATAAAGGAAAAACCATACGATCAATCGAATTTATAGGTCTTAACGTATTCGGACCTTCACTAAACAACTCACTGAGTTCAACCACAAATTGGCTGCAACGAACAGGCAATCAAACTCATATTAAAACCAGGAATTCTATCTTAAAAAATAATCTTTTTTTTATTGAGGGCGATTCAATTGACCCTATTCAATTAGCAGATAATGAAGTATTACTGCGTGGATTAGATTTTATTAAAGATGCTTATATACAAATAGTAGAAATACCAGATAATGATGAAATGGTAGATATTTTAGTAATTACCAGAGATATTTGGTCAATTGGTTTCTCGGTGAATTTTTATAATACCAGTTCCGGATCAATAGAAGTATATGAGAATAATCTTGCAGGAATAGGTCATAGACTAGAAGGTAGTTTGTTTATAAATACCTTATACTTGCCTACCAGTGGATTCGAATTTGGCTATCAGATTGATAATATAAGTAATTCGTTTATTAAAACAAGAATAAACTATTATAATGCTTTCGAAACAGAGAGATATGGAATTGAAATATGGAGAAGATTTCATTCATATAATACAAAATATGCAGGTAGTGCAGGTATTTATCAGACATCAACAATAAAAGATATAAAGAAAACAGATACTACGCTTTATAATGTCAGATTAAATTATTCAACACAAGATTTCTGGTTTGGCAGGTCTTTCCAATTAAAAACTGGTAATCTACTATTTAGAGATAGAACCCGAATTGTATTAGGAGCTAGATTTACAAGTAATTATTTCTATAAAGGACCCGAAGTTAGCGAACGATACAATTATTTATATCACAACAACCAGGTTCTAATAGGAACAATTGCTTTTGCACAAAAGAAATATTATAAATCAAATCTTATTTATGGGTTTGGTAAAATTGAAGATATCCCGATTGGTAATCTTTTACAAGCAAATGTAGGATACGAAAGAGATGAGTTCTTCAAAAGAACATATATTGGAGCAAATTACTCAGCAGGTTTTCACTTTTCAAATTTTGGTTACTTAAATTACAAGATCGATTTTGGTGGATTTTTATATGAGAAAAGACTGGAACAAGGGGTAATTTCCTTGAAAACACAATATATAACCAATATACATTATTTAAGTAGTTTAAAACACAGAGAGTTCTTTTCGTTAAACTATACAAGAGGAATTAACCGGTTTAATGATGAAAATATTTATTTTGATTCGAATAAGGATATATGGGGTTTTAAAAGCGATTATTTATTTGGTCAAAAAAAACTGGCATTTCATGCTGAGTCAGATGCATATACCGACCTCTTTATATACAATTTCCGTTTTGTTTTTTTTGCTTTTGGCGATTTGGGTTTTATAGGACCAGAAAGCAAATCTATCTTTAAAAATAAAATGTATTCGGGTATTGGATTAGGTATGCGTATAAGAAATGAAAACCTTGTTTTTAAAACGCTTCAATTCCGATTTGCTTTTTTTCCTAGTATTCCTGCAGATAGCGAATACTTCTACTATATGTTTTCAGGTGAATCATACTCAAAACCAATAAATTTTGAACCATCAGCCCCTTATACTATTGATTATAAATAAAATATAAATATATTTCTGTACAAAGAAAACTACTTCTAATTTGCGTACTTATTATATTTTTCTTTTTTGTGAACCAAACATGTAAGATATTGTTGATATTACAAGAAAACAATGTTTAACTTAAAAAAAGATTTATGTCAGTTTTAGTAGGTAAAAAAGCACCATCGTTTAAAACCGATGCTGTAATAAATGGGAATCAGATTGTTCAGGATTTCTCATTAGATCAATATTTAGGTAAGAAATATGTGTTGTTTTATTTCTATCCAGCCGATTTTACTTTTGTTTGTCCAACCGAGATACTTGCTTTTCAGGAAAAAATTGATGAATTTGAAAAACGAAATGTAGCTGTTGTTGGCTGTTCTGTCGATTCGGCATTCTCTCATTGGAAATGGTTACAAAGCGAATTAAAAGAAGGAGGAATTAAAGGAGTTAAATATCCAATAGTTGCAGATCTTTCGAAAACTATTTCCGAAAACTATGATGTTTTAGCCGGATATTATGATTATGATGATGATAACCAAAGTATTTTTATCGGAACGCCACAAGCATATAGAGGTTTATTTTTAATTGATAAAAAAGGGATAGTTCGCCATCAACTGGTTAACGATATGCCACTTGGCAGAAGTGTTGATGAAGCCTTACGAACTATCGATGCACTTCAGTATTTCGAAGAAAATGGCGAAGTTTGTCCGGCAAACTGGAAAAAAGGCGAAAGAGCAATAAAACCAACGCAAGAAGGAATCTCAGATTACTTAAGTAATTAATAAAAAATACTTTTTATTAAAAGCATCTCTATTCGGGATGCTTTTTTTATTTTTGTTGAATGAGGACATATCTTAAAATTGATATTCACGATATTCGTTTATTCAAACAGAAATTACTTACATGGGGAAATACTTTCGATACATTTATTTTTTTGGACAGCAATGACTTCCCCAAGATCAATAATGAATTTAACTACTTCGAATATGAATTTTTAGCCGGAATATCTGTAAAAGAAGAATTAAAAGCATCCGCCAAAGAGAACTTCGAAACGCTGAAAAAGTTCTCAAATAATCATAATAATTGGATATTTGGGTATTTATCATACGACCTAAAAAATGAGATTGAAACCTTAACATCAGATAATACTGATGAATTGCAGTTCCCTTTATTGCATTTCTTTATTCCTGAGATTGTTATACTATTTAAAAATCAGCAGGTTGAGGTTCATTATTATCAAGAACAATATTCAGATGATGACATTATTAAGCTGATAAAATCAATTGAACAAATTGAGATTTGCAGGTTATCAGCTACTACAACAAAGATAGACTTGCATTCCAGATTTTCTAAAACAGAATACATTGCATCGGTTGAGAAATTGAAACACCACATTCAGATTGGCGATATTTATGAGGCAAACTTTTGTCAGGAATTTTATTTTAATTCAGCAATCGATCCTTTAGAAACATTTTTAAAACTTAAAGAGCTCTCTCCCACTCCATTTTCTTGTTTTTATAAATTTGATAATAAATACTTGATTTGTGCTAGTCCGGAAAGATTTATTAAAAAAGCAGGTAATAAAATAATTTCTCAACCCATAAAAGGAACAATTAGAAGAGGGAAAAGCGAAGAAGAAGATATCATACTTAAAGAAAAACTTTTAAATGATCCTAAAGAGCGTGCCGAAAATGTTATGATTGTTGATTTAGTACGAAACGATCTTTCGCGAACAGCAAAAAAAGGATCGGTAAAAGTAGAGGAGCTATATGGAGTTTACAGTTTTCAACAGGTTCACCAGATGATTTCTACGATAGTATCTGAGGTTGAAGAAGTCACAGATATTATTGATATAATAAAAAATGCTTTCCCTATGGGTTCAATGACTGGAGCACCGAAAATAAGAGCAATGCAACTTATGGAACAATATGAAAGAACTAAACGTGGATTATATTCAGGTGCTGTAGGTTTTATGACTCCAGAAAAAAACTTTGATTTTAACGTGGTTATACGCAGTATTTTATACAACAAAGCAAAAAATTATGTATCTTTTACCGTTGGTGGAGCAATAACCAGTTTATCGGAACCAGACAAAGAATATGAAGAATGCATGGTAAAAGCAAAAGCAATAACCGATTTATTTAACCTATAAATATGATCGACAGGTTTCAGAATTATATACAAGCTAATAACCTATTCAGAAAAGTAGACAACATTTTACTGGGTGTAAGTGGCGGCATCGATTCTATTGTTATGTTTCATCTTTTCCGAATTTCAGGTTTTACCTTTGGTGTGGCACACTGCAATTTCAGTTTAAGAAGCGAAGAATCTGATAAAGATGAGGAATTTGTAAGAAGACTAGCCGATAATTATAACATTCCATTTTATTCAATTCGATTCGATACTCAAAAAATTGCCGATAACGAAGGAATATCAATTCAAATGGCAGCACGTGATTTACGTTATGAGTGGTTTGAAGAAATGAGAAAATCGGAAAATTACGATTATATTGCCATTGCTCATAACTCTGACGATCAGATTGAAACTTTTTTAATAAATCTTACACGTGGTACAGGTATAAAAGGTCTAAGCGGAATAAAAAACAAATCGGAAAAGGTTATACGACCCATACTTTTTGCGAGTCGAAAAGAAATAAACGATTTTGCAGGAAAAAATAGTTTCCTTTTTCGCGAAGACTCATCGAATAGCTCGCTGAAATATAGCCGCAACCAAATAAGACATGAAATAATTCCCGCTCTGGAAAAGGTAAATCCGAATTTCAGAAAGGTAATGATTGAGAATATTCAGCGACTTAAAGAAACTGAACATATCTTTAATCATTCGATAATGGAAAAATATTATCGGGTTGTAAAAGAAGAAAATCACTTATTATTTTTTAGTATTAAAGAGCTTAAAAAGCTTGATCCGGTTGAAACCTACCTGCACGAATTTATAAAGTCTTATGGGTTCTCAAGTACACAAATAAAAGATATAATTTCTGTTTTCGATAGCACTTCAGGAAAACAGTTTCTTTCTGCAACGCATCGTATTATTAGAGATCGTGATTTTCTTATTCTGGAAGAATTATCTGCTTATAAAGAAAATGTATTTTACATAAATAGAGAAGATGTAAAACTTGATTATCCAATTTCCTTATCGATAGAAAAAATTGATATAGACATAGATTATACTATAATAAAGGATTTTAGTGTTGGTCAATTCGATCTTGAGAAACTTGTTTTTCCACTAACTATTCGCAGATGGCAAACTGGTGATTACTTTATGCCACTTGGAATGGATAATCTTAAAAAGGTAAGTGATTTTTTTATTGATAAAAAGCTTTCGATAGCAGAAAAGGAAAATGTATGGATTTTAGAAAGTGAGAATAAAATTGTTTGGATAATAGGATTAAGACCTGACGAAAGGTTTAAAGTTACTACACAAACAAAACATATTTTAAAAATACATTTGAGATAAAAAGGATACAGAATATAGCTCAAATAAAATTTTATCAGGAGAAGTCAATGTTTTTAAATTAATGAATTACTTCGGCCGTCAACACTTACCAATGAAAGATTTTATAGTTCTTGCGAACACCCCATTTTATAGTCATAACGAGCAAAGCGAAGTTATCTTTAAAGATTGCTTCTTCCGAAAGCTTCCGAAACGTCCTAAATGACTCATTATCTGTAACTTTTACCGAGGTTGTCATTTCTTCATCTGCCCGATAGACTCTTACAATGTTTTATGAAAAAAGGTTGTCTATTTTGGACAACCTTTAAAGAAAGATGAATTTAGATAAAATTCTACAACGCTCCTTCGTCGTAAGCTCTTTCGCCATGTAAAGCAGCATCTAAGCCTTCTTTTTCATGTGCCTCCGAAACCCTAACTGGAGTAATCATATTAATTAGAATTAACATTAAATAGGTAAATATAAAAGCATAAACAGAAGCAGCAACAACAGCTACTAGCTCTTTAAAGAAAAATGATGAATTTCCTGCTAATAAACCATCAGCACCAGCTGGATTTAAACTTTTATATGCAAAAACTCCAAGTAAAATAGTTCCTAAAAATCCGCCAACGCCATGTACGCCCCATACATCCAGAGCATCATCCCATTTCATTTTATTTTTTAACTGAACAGCAAAATAACAAACAAATCCGGCTGCAGCACCAATTATAGGAGCCGACCATACAGGAACAAAACCAGCACAAGGAGTAATTGTAGCTAAACCTGCTATACCACCAGTTAATAAACCAACCAATTTTGGTTTTCGTTCTCTCGACCACTCAATAATTAACCAGGTAATAGTTGCAAAAGATGCAGCAATATCTGTATTTAAGAATGCAGTAACTGTAATTCCATCAACAGCGACTTCGCTACCGGCATTAAAACCATACCAACCAAACCATAATAATCCACTACCAATAGCAACCAAAGGAATACTATTAGGTGTTGAATTTTTATCAACTCTGGCTCCTACATAAAAGACTGAGGCCAACGCAGCAAAACCAGCAGTAGCATGAACAACAATACCGCCAGCAAAATCAAGAACGCCCCATTCGGCTAATAAACCACCACCCCAAATCATGTGTACGAAAGGATAGTAAACAAAAATTTGCCAAACTGTTAAGAAAATCATGTACGATTTAAATGTAACACGGTTTGCAAAAGCGCCTGTAATAAGAGCAGGAGTTATAATTGCAAACATCATTTGATAAGCAATAAAAACAAATTCAGGGATTTTACCATTGCTATACAATGTATCAACGCCAACTCCCATTAAAAATGCTTTATCGAAGTTTCCAATAATTCCGCCAGCACCGCCACTGAAGCATAAAGAATAGCCAAAGAATATCCACAAAACAGTTGTCCATCCCATAGACACAAAGCTTTGAATCATTATACCCAAAATATTTCTTTTTGTAGCCAAACCACCATAAAAGAAAGCTAATCCGGGTGTCATTAACATTACCAGGCTAGTTGCTAATAGCATAAACCCAGTTGAACCAGTTTCTAACATACTATTTCTCCTTTATTAATTAATAATTTATTTGTTATAATGAAATTCCAAGAACCATAAAAATATTTTGAGTTTGAGGATTGGTAATAACCGATACGGCAAAAGGAACTGAGAAATTATCGGTTACTTTGATTTCTTTTGTACCAGTAATTCCTAAATTAACTACCCCCATATAATCGCCATAAAATCCTGATTCGCCCTTATCTAAATCTGGAGCAATAACATTTACACCCAAAAAGGCATTTAATGAAATATCAGAAAGTATAGTTTTTGAATAACCTAATTCTACATAGGTAGAGTAGAATTTATCGCCATTTGTTTTTCGCTTGTCAGCACCCCAAATATTAGTAGCAACCAGAAGTGTAAAAGGTATTTTCTCCGTTCCATTAAAAGAAAGTGAAACCTCTGCTATATGACCTGTTTTATCCTCATTAAACTCATAGTAATTATTATTGAACAAGGTGTCATTCGGGAAAAAATAATCGGTAATTGTAAAACTTAATAAATCATTAAAAGTGTAAGAAAGATATAAGTCGGTCTCTTGTGTTGCAGCAAAAGAGCCTGATGTAATTTGACTTGTAGCAAAAGCGCCCCAATATCCAATGGCAAATCCACCAGTCGATAATTCAATTCCCGGCTGAATACTTGGTGATCGGCCAAAATCGGTTCCTCTCCAAACATATCGGCTTACAAAATCAGAACCAATAGTAAAGTTAAACTTGCTTTCTTTAGTTTCTGTTTCCTGCGAAAAAGCAGAAAAATCATGAATTAAAAAAATGAATAAGATAATAGAGATTAGTTTTTTCATATTTACTCTTTTTTTGATTAACAATTAAAATTCTAACCAAACAAAGGTAGAAGTATTAAACTCAGATGTTATAAGGGTTTTAGCGTAATTATGTTTACAAGAAATACGTAGCTTATAGGTAAATTACCGATATTAAAAATTGCAAAAGGTTAATTAAAAACAGTGTTTTTTAAGCAATTGATATCTAAATGTTTCTTACTTTTGAAAACCTGCTATGAAAACAATTTTCAGATATAAAACTACTATTACACAAAAGCTGTTTGTATACTATCTTTTTTTATGTTTAGCAACAATTGTCATACTAAGCTCATATTCCTATTTTACGGCAAAAAGCGCATTAATATCAAGAACTTACGATCAGTTAACATCAGTTCGGTTTGAAAAAATTCAAAGTCTTAAGCGATATTTCGATATTAATAAATTAAATCATGATACAAGCTTAACAGACAAAGATATTGAATCGATAAATTCTCTTATGTTTAATACTAATCCAAGAAACGGCTTGGGTAAAACAGGTGAGGCCTATCTTGTTGATAGTAATTTTAAAATGCTTTCAAGTTCGAGATTCAAGGATTATAAGAATTCGATTATTCAGGTTAAAACAAAAGCTACAAAAGATGTTTTTTCAGGGAAATCAGGCACAAACGAGTACCTTGATTATAGGAATGTTAAAGTTTTTGGATCTTATTCATCACTAGAGGTATCGAATAAAAAATGGGCAGTTATTGCAGAAATTGATGTTGAAGAAGCAATGGTTTCAATTTATACTTTGCGAAATAGCATAATTCTTTTAAGTATAGTAGTTTCGTTATTTATCTTTGTGTTGGTTTATATCATTTCCAGAAGAATATCGCTACCTGTTATCAGGTTAAAACAAGCAGCAGAAATTATTGCTTCAGGAAATTATTCTGTTCAAATAGAAAATGATTCAAACGATGAAATTGGAGAACTTACCGAAGCATTTAATAAAATGTCAGAGAAAATTGAAATTCAAACACAAGAACTAAAACACGAAAAAACAAAACAAATAACATCCATGATTGATGGACAAGAGAATGAGCGACAAAGACTTTCGCGTGAATTGCACGATGGATTGGGACAATATATTCTTGCCACAAAAATGAAGCTGGAACGGTTCGAAAATGCATCACCCGAATTGAAACAAAAGATTGTAGAAGAATCTAAAAGCTTATTGGCTATTATTTCTAAAGAAGTGGTAAGCATGTCAGAAAATCTTGCTCCACCGGTTTTAAATCAATTTGGGTTGATCTCAGCAATAGAAAATATTTGTGAAGAAATTGGTAAAAACTCAGGAATTAAGATTGAATTTACTCACAATACAGAAGAGAAAAAATGCGACGAAAAAGTAAAAATATACCTTTATAGAATAATTCAGGAAGCACTTAATAATATTGTTAAGCACTCGAAAGCCACAGAAGTAAATATAAAACTTGATTTATTAGATCAAATAAACTTACGTATTTCAGATAATGGAGTTGGTATTACTTTTGATGAAAACTACAAACCCGGAAATGGAATTTCGAATATGCGCGAACGAACCGAATTGCTTGGAGGAAAGTTCGAAATAAATCAGATTAATGGTACAACAATAAAAATCAACATATAAAAGGCTCAAATGAAGATAAATATTATTCTTGCTGATGATCACCAGATATTTCGCGATGGAATAAAATCTTTATTATCTGATGAAAGCAATCTTGAGATTATTGGGGAAGCATCGAATGGTGATGAACTATTAAGTTTATTAAAGATAAAATCTCCGGATATTCTCATATTGGATTTGTCGATGCCACGAATTACCGGAATTGAGCTTACTAAAATTATAACTGAACAATATCCTGATATAAAAATACTTATTCTATCGATGCATAAAAACGAAGAATTTGTTGTAAATGCAATGATAAATGGAGCAAAAGGCTATCTACCTAAAGATACATCAAGAAAGGAATTGCTTGATGCAATAGCTTCGATTTCTGATGGAGAAGAATATCTGGGTAAATTAATATCATCATCGATACTAAAAAGCTACATTAAAAAATCCTATTCAGGATTTGATCGATTAGACAAAGAAGAACAACTTACAAGTCGTGAAATAGAAATTATTGAACTGATTGGTAAAGGATTTTCGAACAAAGAAATTGCTGATAAACTTTTTATAAGTGTTCGTACGGTGGATAGTCATAAAAACCACATTATGTGCAAATTAAAATTACGAACCACTGCAGAATTGATTATTTATGGAATAAAAAATAAGATCATCGAAATTGAATAAAACTTATTTAGTCTTTGACTATATATTCTAGGGTTTATTAACTATTCGAGGAATTTTTTGTTCCAACATTATTAAATCGGCTAAAACAATTGCAGTAGCAGCTTCGAGAACTACCGGAACACGTAAAGCAATACAAGTATCGTGGCGGCCTTTTATTTCCAGTTTTTGTACTTCGCCAGTTTCGAAATTCATAGTTTGCTGAGGTGCAGCAATGCTTGATGTGGGTTTTACAGCAACTCTGAAATAGACTTCATTTCCGTTTGTTATTCCTCCATTTATTCCGCCTGAATAATTTGTATTTGTTTTTCCCTTTACATCAACAAAAGTATCGTTATGCTGGCTACCTGTCATTTTTGCGGCCAGAAACCCTGATCCAAACTCAATTCCTTTAATTGCAGGTATTGCAAAAACAATGTGACTAATTAATGATTCGAACGAATCGAAGAAAGGTTCACCTAAGCCAACCGATAGATTTTCTGAACGACAATCTACAATTCCACCAATAGAATCGTTCTTTTTCATAGCCTCTTCAATAGCTTTCTCAATATCTTCTAATCCACCGGCTTCGATAAGGGTAGCCTTAACCATAATCGGATTAATAATTTTTTTTGCAATAACACCAGCAGCAATTAAACCAAGAGTAAGCCTACCGGAGAAATGTCCTCCACCGCGATGATCGTTAAAACCTCCAAATTTCATTTTAGCAGTAAAGTCGGCATGTCCAGGACGAGGAAATGATAGTAATTCACGGTAGTCTTCTGATTTGGTATTTTTATTTTCGAAACCAATTATTATAGGTGCACCTGTTGTTTTTCCATTAAAAACACCCGATTTAATTTTTGGTAAATCTTCCTCTATTCGGGGAGTAGTTCCTTTGGCTCCACTTTTACGACGCTCAATATCGGAAAAAAAATCTTTTTCGTCAATTTCTAATCCCGAAGGACATCCATCAATTATAACTCCCAATTCGTTACCGTGAGACTCACCATAAATATGAATTCTGAAAATTCTACCAAATGTATTCATAACTGTTTGTTTAAAATCGAAATGAAAGTACAGAATTTATTGAAACGATCAAAATTAATGAAAAAATGTGATCAGTGAATGGTGATTTGTAATTGATGAATAGAAAATTGTCTATTTTACCATTTTACCATTTTACCATTTTACCATTTTAAATAATTATTCTCTCTGCCCTACCTAAATCTTCAGGATTAAACTTAACAACAGCAAGTTCAGGTTTATTATATGCTGCTGAGAAAAGTACGGTATTTCCTATTTTATCTGACCAGAATCCTGTTATTTCTGATGATTCGTGAATATGCCCATGCATGGTTAAAAGAGGTTGTTTTTCTTCAATAAAACGGCGCATTGCAATACTTCCAACATTTACATCCAAAGGAACATGGTCAAAGGTTTTGCCATCCAGGGCTGCTCTATCGAGGTTTGTTTGATATGGAGGTGAATGAAACAGAAAAATGGATTTATCAGGCAGAAAACCATGACATAAGATTTCTAAATCTTTCTGAATTGTAGCATATTCAATATCAATATTTTCGATAATTGTACGTTTTCCCTCGGTAGGATGAATACACCCAGGATCGACAAAACGAGAAACATCATATAGTTCCCAATCTTTTAATAAAAATGGCGATGGTGGAATATTTGCGTAACCATATATTTCATAATCCTTCCATTTATATCGCTTGTTATGCATATAATGCCATATTCCTTCTGATTCGGCATCAATAATTCTCTGCTCTTCAATTTTAGGGTCATCGTTGCCCAAAATGATAAATACCTCAGGATATTGATTCGCTAACTGTTTTTTTAAATCTCTAAATCCTGAAACAATAATATCATCAATAAAATCATCGGTATCTTTAAAATTAAATTCATTGGTTTTATTATGATTATGTGGGAAAAGATCACCACCAATAAAAACAGCGTCGGGCTTTTCATTTAGTATCAAACTGAAAAGTTTCTGGTAACGATCGGTTTTGCCATGTAAATCTGTAACAAAAAAACAATGCATAAGTTATAATTTTCGAAGTAAACGTGCCTGGTTAAATGGATTTTTTATCATAACTGAGAAACTATTCTGCTCCATCATTTCCTTATTGGTAACAATATGTAGATCGATAATCCCATTTTCGAGTTTATACCCTGTTTTATTTTGATTAAATTCGGACAAAGAATAACTCCATCCAGCAATCCATGATTTAAACATTTCGAGTTGATGTTCAGAACTATTCAAATGTACAAGTAAGTCAATATCACTTGCAGGACCTGCATTCGTTTCTTTAGTGCTACCAATAAGATAAATGGCAATAATTCCATAGTATTCGAAATCAGTTTTATCAGCAATAATCTGAGCCATTCGAAATCGCCATTTCCAGTGTTCATCACCAAATGATTTAAGATATTTGACCCCGGCCTCATCTATTGATTCATCAGATAACAATTTCACAGTGCCAGCTAGCCTGTAGTAAAAAATAAACATGCTTAAGCTATGAGCGATACTGTTTAATAGTTTTTGCTCTTCAGGCAAGAACGGATCTGATTCAAATGGAATTGAGGTATAATAAACTTTTATTTCTCCAACAATATTATTATCAACAACTAATTCGGCAGATTGAAACCATCGTGATTCCTTAAAATCTGACAATTCGTATTTTTCATCATCAATAGCAATCTGAATCATACAAATAGTAGGAAACTGCCATCCATTTGGAATAATTATCAAGAGCTTATTTATTACCTCGCTAAATGAAAATTCAGTATTTCGAAGTGTTTCTTCGATATCATATATACATTTTAACTCTTTTGCTCTTTCCTGAAGGGGTTTAAGTTGTCCAAAATCCATAATCAACAATTTTCAGAAAGGTACAAAAATAATTATACAAACTCACTCAATTCAATCCATCGATCTGTTTTTTTGTCAAGCAATGTAATTATTTCTCCTATTCGTTGTGATTTACTAATCAAATCATCGCTTTTCATATTACCTGAGTTGATTTCGATTTCGAGCTTTGCTTTTTCGGTTTCCAATTCGGCAATTTCCTTTTCTAACTTCTCGTATTCACGTTTTTCGTTAAATGATAGCTTTGTTTTAGGTTTATCTGTTTTAACCACTTCTTTTTTGGTTGTAGCAATGGATTCTTTAATTTGAGCTTTCTCCATTTTTAAAGTCCACTCGCGGTATTGAGAATAATTACCGGGGAAATCTTTTACATTTCCATCACCCTGAAAAACAAAGATATGATCGACCACCTGATCCATAAAAAAACGGTCGTGCGAAACTACTAGTACGCAACCATCATAAGTAGTTAAATAATCTTCCAATACTCCCAAAGTCATAATATCAAGGTCGTTGGTAGGCTCATCGAGAATAAGAAAATTGGGTTTGCGCATTAATACCGTTACCAGGTAAAGTCTTCGTTTTTCGCCGCCACTAAGTTTCGAAACCTGAGTGTACTGCATATCGAAAGGAAATAGGAAATAATTTAAAAACTCCTTTACTCCCATTTCGCGTCCATCGCCTAAAGAAACTACCTCGGCAATTTCCTGAACAACATCTATAACGCGTTGATTTTCCTGAAACTGAATACCATCTTGTTTATAATAACCAAAAACAATTGTTTGACCTACATCGATAGTACCCGAATCGGGTTGAATATTTTGGGTAATAATATTTAAAAAGGTTGATTTTCCGGTACCGTTATCACCAACTATGCCAATTTTTTCTCCCCGACTAAATTTATAACTGAAGTTGTTTAAAATTGGCAGATTCTCATATTTCTTGGCTAGATTCTCAATTTCGAGGATTTTTTTACCCATTCGTGATGATTGAACATTAATCTGCATTTGTTCATCAGTTCTGCCTTGCGAAGCAACATCTTTTAACTGGTAATAATTATCGATACGATATTTAGCTTTATGACTTCTCGCTTTTGGCATTCGTCGCATCCAATCTTCCTCTTTCCGAAGAGTATTTTTTGCACGTTCGACCTGCATTTCTTCGTTATTTAAACGTTCTTCGCGTTTCTCGATAAAATAAGAGTAATTACCTTTATAGGTGTAGATTTTGGAATTATCCATTTCTATTATTTCATTACAAACCCTGTCGAGAAAATAACGATCGTGGGTTACCATTAATAATGTTGATCGAGTACTTTTGAGGTAACTTTCGAGCCATTCAATCATATCCAGATCGAGATGGTTCGTAGGCTCATCGAGTAATAATAAATCGGGCTCTTCGATTAAAACAGATGCCAATGCAACACGCTTTTTCTCGCCACCCGATAAAGTAGAAATTAATTGCTCGAACTTGTCAATTTTTAGCTTTGTAAGTATTTGTTTAACTTTTACTTCATAATCCCATGCACCTAATAAATCCATTTGCTCGGTAGCTGTTGAAAGCAGGTTTTTATCGTTCGTTGTTATTGCATGCTCGTATTGAATTATTGCATTTTTTATTAATGGTGATGAATGAAGAACCTCGTTAATTATTGTATTCTTAGGATTTAGTTTTGGATTCTGCTCAAGAAAACCAAATGTAATATCATTCCGAAAAATAATTTTTCCCAAATCTGGTGAATCTTTGCCAGTAATTATATTAAAAAGTGTTGTTTTACCAGTTCCATTTTTGGCAACCAGAGCAACCTTTCTGTCTTTATCAATAGTAAAACTAATATCTTCGAAAAGCAATAGATCTCCGAACGACTTCTTTAAATTCTCAACCTGAAGGTAATTTATCATATTCAAAAACGAACTTTATAACGTGTTTACAAAACAACGCAATTATTCAGATTTAAAAAAAAAGAAACCTTATTTTTTTGTAATCTGTTTCGAATACACTAAATTTCTGTAATTATTGTTATTTATGATTCTATTTAGAAAAAGTATATTTCTTATTTTATTGCTGCTAATTGGCCGCAATATTTTATTATATGCTACGGTGAATAATCAATCTTCCGACAAAAAAACAGAGATCGAAACAATCGATAAAAACCTTTCTGTTATAAGAGATTTTATCAACTTTAAAAATGATAGTATCAAAGTACTAACATTTAAAACACTTGAGTTATCACAACTAAATAATTATCAACCAGGAATTGAAAGTAGCTATTATTATCTGGGTCGATTTTTTTATCTTCATAACTGCTATGACAGTGCAATGCATTATTATAAAATCGGGATAGAAAAAGCCAAGATTAATAAAAGTGAGTTAATCATATCTTTTTATGTTGGAATGGCTAATATTTATTGGGATACCGGAGACTATAGCGGAGGATTGGAGATTACATTCGAAATAAAGCGACTATTTGAATCAATGGGAATTATTGATCAAAAATATGAGGTATTTAATTATATGGGATTATATTATGAAGGTATTCTGGAATATAAATCTGCACTCCAAAACTATCAAAAATCATCTGATATAGCCATAAAAAGGGGAGAAAATGCATACGCTGGAGTCGTTTTTGCCAATATGGGAAGTGTTTATAATAAATTAATGAAATACGACACTTCAATTTTATTTTTTAAAAAAGGTGTTGCACTTGAAGTTGAAAATAAATTATTTAGAAATGCAGGAAGAACGAATGCAGCATTAGCTACTGTTTCACTTAATTTAAATCAGATTGATTCGGCTAGTTTTTATTTAAAAGAAGCACTCCGATATAATATTCTTTCGAATGATAGTACCGGCCTTGTAAGAACATATATTGCTTTAGGAAAATATTATATTAAAATAAATGAATTCAAAAAATCTATTGACATCCTCACTGAGGCAATACCTATAGCCACAAAATATCAGAATAAATCTGAACTGGTTGACTTGTATGATTTACTTGCTCAGAATCATTATAAAAAGGGAAATTACAAGGAATCAAGCCAATATTTTATCAACTATATTGAGTTATATCAAAAGGTTTACGATATTAAAAAGATTAACCAAGTAAGTGCACTTGAGCACCGGCTAAAAATTACACATCAACAAAATGAAATAAATTTATTGAAAATCGAAAAACAGAAATCAATTACTAATTACTTATTTATTATTGCAATTCTATTTTTTATAATTAGCGCCTCGTCTATTGCTTTTGGTATTTATTTTAAAAAGGTCAACAGGCGATTGATAGATCAAAACAAAAAAATATTCGAGCAGAAAGATATTCTTGAGGAACTAAATAAGCAATTGATTCTTGCAGAAAAAAACATGAATAAGGTAGATGAGTTAAAAAGTAGTTTTATAAATATTCTATCTCACGAAATAAGAACTCCATTAAATGGAATAGTTGGATTTTCTTCGTTAATGGTTGGTGCAGATATTTCGAATGAAGAAAAGATTGAAGCATCAAATATTATTAAGAAAAATAGTGATGATCTTATTTCTACAATTGAAGGATTGGTAGACCTTGCCTTAATTAAATCTGATCAGTTATTTGTTTTTAAAGAAGAATTCGATTTATATAGTTTTGTTAAGAGATTGCATCAAGATATTTTAAATTTGAGAAATACCTTGTATAAAGACCACCTTGATTTACAGTATATTCCTGATAATAATTACTCAAGCTATTTAATAAAATTGGATTCACATTTGCTTAAAAAAGTTTTAATCAAGCTTTTAAATAATGCAATTAAATTTACTTCTAAAGGCAAAATTGAATATGGATTTACAATTTTAGAAAATTATATTAGATTTTTTGTAACCGATACTGGTATTGGAATACCCGAAGAATCAAAGATTACTATATTTAATCAATTTGAAAAAGGGAAAAATGTTCCTAAAAATACCAGTGGGTTGGGAATAAGCTTGTCTCTGTCGAAAAAATATATCGAACTGCTTGGTGGTAAAATATGGTATGAATCGACTGTAAATAAAGGAACAACGTTTTATTTTGATATACCTACACAATAAGAAATTGGAAATGACCAAAAAAGAAAGGTTTGAAAAGATCATTGAATACTTTAAGAAAAACCAACCCATTGCCGAAACCGAACTTGATTATAAATCACCTTTCGAATTAATTGTAGCTGTAATTTTAAGTGCTCAATGCACCGATAAAAGAGTAAATTTAATTACACCTGCTCTACTTGAGCGTTTCCCAACAGCATACGAAATGGCACAGGCATCTGTAGATGAAATATTTTCATATATAAAAAGCTGTTCCTACCCAAACAATAAGGCCAAGCATCTTTCTGGAATGGCAAAAATGCTTGTCGAAAAATTCAATGAAATTGTTCCAGACGATATTGATGATCTCCAAAAATTACCCGGAGTTGGTCGCAAAACTGCTAATGTAATTGCTTCGGTAGTTTACAACAAACCTACTTTGGCTGTAGACACGCATGTATTCAGAGTATCAAAACGCATTGGCCTCACCACAAATGCAAAAACTCCGTTAGAAACAGAAAAACAATTAGTAAAATATATACCAGAAGAACTCATTCCCATAGCTCATCACTGGTTAATTCTTCATGGCCGATATGTTTGTATTGCACGAAAACCACAATGCGAAAACTGCAGAATTTCTCAGTACTGTAAATACTTTTCAGAGAAGTGATAACAGAATAGATAAACCACAATGTTTCTTAAACTTGTATTTTATACCTTTTTACTTGTATCCTGCCTTCGGCAGGCAAGCTTGAATCTTGTATCTTTAACTAATCCCAGCTAAAAACAATCTCCGTAGTTTTATCACCTTTTGTTAAAGCCCTTTTAATATTATATTTTGGATTCCGGCAATTAGTCAACTCCAATGCTTTTTGGCACCATGCTCCAATTCTGAACTCAAGCGCAGGGTTTATTAAATCGAACTTTGAAATAGTAAGAATAACCGATTTATTTCCATTTTCAGCAACACTAATTTCGCAAGGTTGATAGTAAGTTGTCATTATTTTGGTAGCACGCTTCATTAAAAACTGAGGCGAAGCAACAAGTAAAAACACTTTATATACTCCTTTCAACGCGTAGTCGGCACTAAAACGACCAAGAGCCTCTCCAGCAGCTTTTGCATCACCTTTATAAAACAACTCGATAATCTTTTCAACAGGCTCAATATAGGCATCCTTGATAGGAAACCACTCAGTAAACTCGGTATTTCCGGTATACAATTCTCTTGATTTGGGAGTTAATGAGTTAATCCAATTTGTGTAACCTTGAGGAAAGTTTATTTTAACAAACTCCTTAGTTGTTTTAATTCCAGTACCTTTTACTTGCATAAAGTTTTATATTATTACAATTGTTCTTTTCAAATATACAATGTTGTAATATATAAATTGAAAATTGTATAAATAAAAAAAGCAGGAATGAATCCTGCTTTACTTTCACATCATGAAATCTTTATTTCACGTTTTGGTTTTTCTTTCGCTTCGTCGCGTTTAGGAATTGAGATGCTTAAGATTCCGTCTTTGTGTTTTGCTACAATCTTGTCTTGGTTAACACTTTCGGGCAAACTAAAAGTACGTTGGAACGAGCTGTAGCTGAACTCTCGGCGTACATATTTTTCTTTTTCATCCAGATTTTTAGTTTCTTTTTCAGAAGAAATCATAAGTACATTATTGTGTACATCAATTTTGAAATCTTCTTTTGCCAAACCTGGAGCAGCTACATCAATTCGGAATTCTTCGGCATTCTCAATAACATTTACTTCCGGAATGCTTTTATTAGCTGTATTATCAAAAAAATCAGCTAAAAAATCTTTACCAAAAATTTCATCCTCGAAGCTTGGTAAAAAACGTTTGTTTCTTAACATTGGTATCATAGCTTTGTCCTCCATTGTTTTAGTTCAACATATTGTTTTTAATCATGATTTTTCAAATAAAATACCAATTGCAAAAAAACGTCAAAATGTCCTACATAGTGGGTTTTAAGAGAAAAATTGACAGAAAAGCTAACACGAAAATGACAAAACTTCGCTTATATTTTGATTTATGATTAGTTATCGCTAATTTTAGAATGCATCATTTGAAAATTAACAATATCAAACAAACTGATATTCATTACTATACTATTTGTTTACAACGAATGAAAACAAAAAAGCTTTATATTTTTTTCACTCTCCTTTTATTGATTTTTAATCAAAATCTTTTTTCCCAAATTAAAATTGATTCACTAAAAGTAAAACTTCAGACAATCGAGGATCAAGAAAAGATAAGATTACTAAATGAGATTGGTTATTATTATATTGATTCGGAAATAGATTATGATAATGATTCAAGTTTAAAATATTCTAATTTGGCTTTAGCATTATCAAGAAAAATAAAAAATTATTATGAGGAAGCTTTTGCTTTAAAAAGTATTGGATTTGCATATTATTATCAACAGAATTTTGATACTTGTATTGTAATCTTTAACAATGCAATTAATATCCTCGATGAAAATGAAGATTTAGAATTAAGAAAATACTTGTATAATGGAATAGGAGCTTGTTATTATTATAAAGGAGATTTTAATAAAACTCTTGAATTTTGGAAAAAACAACTTGATATTAATATATCTCAAAACAACAGAGAATTGATAGCTGAGGGTTATATGAGTATTGGGGTTGTTCATAAAAACATGGACGAATATGACCAGGCTATCTATTATTACCAGGAAGCTTATAAATTACAGGAAGAAGATAAAGATTCCATTGGTATGGCAAGTGTTTTAAACAATATTGGAAATATTTATTTTCAGTTCAGAGCCAATTATACAATCGCTCTTGACAATTATTTAAAAGCCCTCGATATTTATAAGAAAAAAGGGGATAGAGAAAATCAAGCTCACATGCTTAATAGTATAGGGCTTATCTATTATAAACAAGAACAATTGAAATCAGCTCTCGATAATTTTACCCAAGCTCTTTCCATATTTGAAGAAAATAAAGATAAATTTAAAGACAAAATTGCAGAGGTTCAAACTAATTTAGGACTATTACATGCAAAACTTGGTGACTTCCAAATTGCATACGATTATCTAAATAAATGTTATCTTTTTTATGTTCAAACTGGATCCAAACCCAGAATTGCTGAAACACTAAGGGATTTAGGTGATGTGTATAAAGCATGGGGTAAGAATACAGAGGCGCTTAATTCTTTTAATGAAAGCTTTGAGATTTTTACCGAGCTGAATATGAAAAGCGATATTGCAAACCTGTATAAAAAGTTTGCCGAAACCAATGCCACACTTGGTAATTATAAAAAAGCGTTCGAATATCATGTTTTATATACTCATCTAAATGATAGTCTCTTTACTGAAAAACTAAATGAGCAGATTACAGAAATACAAACCAAGTACGAAACAGAGAAAAAAGATAAAGAGATTGCACTTTTAAATTCAGACAAAGCATTGCAAGATGCAACTCTTAAAAGACAAAGGCTTGCCATTTTCTTTTTTATTGGGGGATTTTTTCTTATTTCAATTTTCCTTATTTTAATTTTCCGTTTATACAGGCAAAAACAAAAAGCCAATGTTATTCTGGAACAAAAGAATGAAGAAATTAGCCGCCAGCGAGATCATATATTCCAACAAAACAAAGAAATTACATCGAGTATAGAGTACGCAAAACGTATTCAGACTGCATTACTACCACCACAAGAACTAATCGATGCAATTATACCCGAGTCGTTTATTTTGTTTAAACCACGTGACATTGTGAGTGGTGACTATTACTGGTTAAATCAAAAAGGCAATAAAATTATTTCGGTTACTGCCGATTGTACTGGACATGGTGTTCCGGGAGCATTTATGAGTATGTTGGGTATTTCGTTTTTAAATGAAATTGTTAACGTAACCCAGCCTGAAAATTTGAGATCAGATCAGGTGCTAAACCATTTGCGCGACCTAATAATTTCCTCCTTACGCCAAACTGGTAAATCGGGTGAAAGCCGCGATGGCATGGATATGACAATTTGCATTATCGATACAGAAACATATGTAATGGATTATGCTGGCGCTTATAATGCTATATATATTGTACGAGGTGATGAATTAATTGAAAGCAAACCCGATAAAATGCCTATTGGTATTCATGTTAAAGAGCTTGATCCTTTCACTCCATATTCTTTCCAATTGCAAAAAGGAGATATTATCTACAGTTGTTCAGATGGTTATGCCGACCAGTTTGGTGGGCCTGATAACAATAAATTCCGTCGTAAAAACTTCAAAGATCTTCTGTTAAAAATCCATACCTTGGAAATGCAAAAACAAAAAGAAGTACTTGATCAAACTCTTTTTGATTGGATGGCAGAATTTGAACAGGTGGATGATATTCTGGTATGCGGAATAAAAATTATCTAGACATTTTCTAATAATGAATACTAAAGTTATTTTCACTTTTTTAAGATACCTTCAATTCAAATCATTTAGGATTTTTTTTGTTTATTGTTTAGCGCTATAAGTTAAATTCAATATAATTCTAGTATTATTTTTTGACGAACAGTTAAATTTTGGTTACTAATGCTATTGATTTTAGAATTTAAATACTATAACTTGGTAGTTATTTCGATTATTTTTTTTGATACTAAATGACAATAAGTTAATAATAATTATAAAACTCGCTAGCCATGAAAAAACTCTACTTTAGATTTATTTTAATGGTGCTGATGATTGCCAATTTGCATGTTTCAGCCCAAGACTATGTTCAATTTGATGTTAACTATGATCAATTTAAGTGCTCTCCAGTTGTTGTATATATCAACAATTACAGTAGCTTTTCATACTATACAGGAGTAGTTACATACAATTGGTATTTAGATGGAAGCCTTTTTTCATCAGTTCAATACCCAGATACTGTTACTGTTTATGCTGGCAGCCATGAAATAAGGTTACAAGCTTTGGATACTTTGGGAGGCTTAATTGGTGAAAACTGGCAATTTGTTAACATAAATGGTTTTACTCATCAGTTTTATACAGATCCTGCAGATGCAGTAGTTCCTGGGCAACCTGTAAATTTCTTTACAAACGATCAACATCAATGGGCTATTTGGAAACTGCATAATGGTATAATTTTAAAGTATAATTGGGTAAAATATGTATATACAACCCCTGGTGTTTATCCAGTAAAGCTAACTGTTGGAGGAGATTGTGGGATAGATTCTGTTATTCAATATATCACTGTGGATACATCAGCTATTCCATTTACCGAAATTATGGTTACAAATACCTATTTATGTCCTAACGATGAATTCATCCTTACTGCTTCAAAGGCTTTTAAGAATGAATGGATTATTGAAGGGAATACATTTGAAGCGAAAGAACTCTATTACGCTTTTGCCGATACTGGAATTCATACTGTTGTTCTTAAAAATACAAATGAATATGGAAATGCAGGTTTCGATACTGCATTTATAGAAGTTCGCAGTGACATACCTGTTTCTGCATATTTCTATCCTAGTTTTAATAATGCTACATGCCCAAACAATGAGCTTAATTTTGAGGCAGAATCTGCAGGAACATTTGAATGGGACTTTGGAGATGGTTCGACTGGCTTTGGAAAAAGAGTTCATAATACCTTTGTAGATACTGGCACATATAATGTTACACTTTATGCAACAAATGGTTGTGGAACTCAAGATACAATGACACAACCAATACCAATATTTTATGACATTAATAATTATGCTCCCTATCCTAACTTCTATTTTTCAAATATAGATGATAGCTGGCAAGAATCCATATCAGTTTGCCAAAACGAAGAAGTTCGTGTTAAATATGATAACGGATCACAGGAAGGTGTTACATATACATGGCTAATTGATAGTATGGAATATACTCAGGAGGAAGTATCACATTTCTTTACAAAACCCGGTAGTTATGAGATTAAATTAACTTCAAGAAATAATTGTAATTCAGAGCAATATACATCTAAGTGGGTATATGTTGATTCAACAATTACACCCAATGTAAATATAGGATTTGCGCCAACAGCTATATGTCCTGGTGAACTTGTATATTTCTTTGATGACAACAATAAATTTAGAGAAGATGGTCCTGCAAGGATGACCTATTCTATTGATTTTGGTGATGGTAATACAATTTCAAACATTACAAAACCAACTGATCCAAACATGAATTTTCTTGCAGTTCATCCATATGTAGTTCCAGGAACATATACTTTTACAGTAACTGCAACCAATACCTGTGGTAACACATTTACATATATTGATTCTGTACTTGTAAGTGATGATCCAGATAGAATTCCATTTTATTATACCCATAATACCTCAACAGATGATAAGATGGAAGGTGAATTCGAAGATTGGAGTGTTATTCCAAATAAACAATACACTACTTTTAATGTTAATGTAGGATTACAAAACTGGAATTCATGTGGTCCGATGGATAGTTTGGTATATGTTTATTTCTGGTATGGTTATTTCGATATGAATGATCCAAATTTAGGTCCACCAAATGGATTTGTCCAAGTAAAAGCCCCTGGAACAGCAATTGCCTATGTACCTTTTAATGTTGTTCAACCAAGTGTCGGATTAGCAACTGTTTGGTATTGTAATAAGGACTATTTAGATAAAGATCCTCAAGTATCTGCAATACCTTATGACTCTACTTTAATGCAACAAGTTCAATCATACCCAACTTACCCAGGAACAAATTTTGTAGTTCCACAAAATTTGGTATTAGACGGTATGCAATGGTCAATGGAGCAAAGTTGCCTATGTAAACCCCCAGCAGATAAAATAAAAGGTGAATGGAATTATCAAACAGATGGAGGCTACTATCATTTGTTAAATATTTATGAAGATAGCCTAGGCTCATTATTCTATGATGCATCAGCTGGACCAGATCCTTGGGACGGAAACAGAACACTATTCCAAAATGGGACCGTTAATATGATGAATGACTCAACAATTGAATTAATGGCTTCAAATGGAGATTGCTTTGAAATTGGAATGTATAGATTTACGGCAATAAATGATAATCTGACATTAACCTTCTTATATGATAATTGCATTAGTCGAATACCATTCCTAGTTCAAAAGCCATTTGTAAGAACACAATATGACAATTATGACAGCGAAATAAAGGGAGGATGCCCTGGAGACACTATTGGATTTAGGATAATTGGTGGTTCTTCATATGAGTGGCACATTCGTGGAACAACCAGTACGTTACCATATACTTATTATGTTTATCCAGATACTGGAGTTTTTGAAGAGTTTGTGGTTGCTACAAATTTATGTGGAAGATCAGATACAATTTATACTAAGGTATTAATATCTCAAAATAATTTTCCAGATGTAAGTTGGAATATTAATAAATGGAACGCAAAACGATTTGAGCCTATTCTTTTTGAGTCCTATGTAAGAAGTGATTTTAATAATCATATATTCTTATGGGATTTTGGAGATGGAACTTCATCAACTTTAAGAAATCCAACTCATTTTTATACTGTTGAAGGTGAATATACAATAACACTAACTGTTGAAAATGGTTGCGGACAATTTAGTGAACAAAGAACAATTTATATTACAAAAGAAACCGCAGTATGCGAAGCTAAATTTATGTATACTTCAACAGGCGATACCGTTTTCTTTACAAATAAAGCATTAGGAAGTATTTCGTCATATTATTGGGAATTTGGAGATGGAAAAGTTTCAACAAAACCAAATCCCGTAAATATTTACCCATCTGAAGGAATATATTTGGTTACATTAACCGTCTACGATTCAATAAATGATTGTAGTAATCAAATTAGAAAGCAGATAATGGTTGGAAATATAGGTTGTATTGCAAACTTCAATTTTACAGTTAATAGTGTTACCAAATCTGTAAGTTTCAATAACCTCTCATCAGGTGATATTACTGAATATTACTGGAGTTTTGGAGACGGAAAATTCTCAACAGACATAAATCCGATAAATACATACTTAAGAGAGGGAACGTACAAAGTTTGTTTAACCACCCACGACTCTACAACTAATTGTATGTCTGAAGCATGCAAGATAGTTACAATAGGAAACCCATATATTGTTGCTGATTTTAGTTATTACATTGATCCTCAGACTGACATGGTTGGTTTCTCAGATATTTCAACTGGAACAATTACAAATTGGTATTGGGACTTTGGTGATGGAAACTGGGATACAATACCTGAACCTGAACATGCATATGCAAACTCAGGTGAATACACTGTTTGTTTATCAGTTTTCGATAGCTATAATGGAGCGTTTGCTGATGTATGCAAAACAATTATGGTTATAACTGATACTTCATTAGTTTCTACCAAAGCAGATTTTGCATATTTTGTCAATCCAGTAACACGAAAGGTTGATTTTATTGATAAGTCAACAGGAGCGATCACTAACTGGTATTGGACATTTGGCGATGGCACTTATCAAGCCGGTAAAAATGTTAGTAAAACCTACACAGCTCCGGGAATGTATAATGTTTGTCTGGTAGTATTCAATTCTGGCACTGGAGAAAGATCTGAAATTTGTAAAACAATACAGGTTGGTGTCATAAGCTGTAATGTAAATGCAAACTTTGGATACTTTATTAATCCAACAACAAAACAGGTAACATTCTCAGATAAAACAACCGGAATTGTTCAAAAGTACTTCTGGGATTTTGGTAATGGTAAAACTTCAACATTAAAAAATCCAATACATACTTATCAAAATTCGGGTTTCTATTTAGTTAGTCTTGCTGTAAGAGATACAATTAATGGATGTACCGATTATTTTGCTGATTTTATACAAGTTGGAGCAGCTGATTGTAAATCTGATTTTAACTTTACAATTACTGATCTAGGTACAAATACAGTTAAATTTACAAATACAGCTACCGGAAATATTGGTACGTATTTTTGGTACTTTAACGATGGTTTCTATTCAACAGAAGCAAATCCAGCACACTCTTATGGTTCTGGTGGATTATATTCTGTTTCATTAACTGTTGCAGATAATACTGGATTATGTTTCGATTACAGAGTAAAAGATGTTCAGGTAGGAACCATTGATTGTAATGCTGATTTTACTTATTATATTGACCCAGCAACCAACGAAGCATACTTTACAAATAAAGTATTAGGTGCAAGTACATCCATGTACTGGATGTTTGGTGATGGTAATCATTTCATTGGTCAAGATCCTGTTCACCAGTATTATGCACCTGGTTATTATAAAGTAAGCCTAAATACATTTAACTCGGCTAATGGATGTATGGACTATGATGAAAAGGTAGTTCTAATTGGTAGCCCGGGCAACGATGTAGATGCTAGTTTTGTTTTCACTTCTAATCTGGCGACACGCGAAGTAAAATTCTCTAACCAATCCAATGGAGAAAATTTAAAATATAGCTGGAGTTTTGGTGATGGAACAACTTCAATTTTGGCAAACCCAGTTAAAACCTATGCTACAGGAGGATATAAATTTGTATGTTTAACAGCCACTGATTCAATTAGCAAGATGCAAAATACTATGTGCGAAATGATTCAGGTTTCGGCAGATGCACAAAGTAATTGTCTTTCAAGATTTAATTATGATATTGATACCACTACCAAAACTGTAAAATTTAAAGACAAATCATATGGTAGTCCAAATCAGTTTAATTGGGATTTTGGCGATGGAACAACATCTACTGTTCAGAATCCAACAAAGGTTTATGCTGCTAATGGTTATTATTTGGTAGGACTAAAAACTAAAAATTCTACTGGTTGTGGAAGCTATGAGTATGAAATAGTAAATGTAAATGCTGGAACAGGAATACAGGCAATGTTTACATATTATGTTGATACAACAACAAAAGGAAAACCAGGAGGAAAACCTGTTGACATGATTGGTGTAAGACATGGTGGAGGTTCAAGTTTGAGCTGGAATTATGGTGATGGAAGTGTTAAAACTTCAAAGGTTATAAATGAAACGACTCTTAGACCATCGCACATTTATGAAAATCCTGGTATATATAATGCTTGCTTGATTATTTCAGACCCAATTATTAATCAAAGTGATACTTTCTGTAATCTAATTTCAATACCATATGAGATTACAGCGACAGAATCAATTTGTGAGGGTAGTAGTTATAATTTTATGGGTACTATGTTGACAACTGCTGGTAATTATGTTGATACAACAACAAGTGTTATAGGTGTAGATAGTATTGTTTATCTGACACTAAGTGTGAACTCAATTCCTGATAAACCTACAGCATCATTGTCTGGTAGTACCTTAACATCGAGTACTGGTACAACTTATCAGTGGTACTTGAATGGTTCTATTATAAATGGAGCTACAAATCAAACATACACACCAACTGTTAGTGGTAACTATACTGTAATTATTACTAATAGCTCTGGCTGTAATTCTGTTGCTTCAGATCCAGTAAATGTAGTGATTTCTGGAATTCAGGATATTAATCCTTTCAGTTTGAAAGTTTATCCAAATCCATTACAAACACATACACGAATCGAGTATTACTTAACAAATACACAACAAATTAAGATAGCACTGTATGATGTTGCTGGTAATTTAATTGAAACTATAGTAAATACATATAAACCAGCTGGCGAACATTATGTTCTTTGGAAAAATCCAGGACTCGCAAGTGGTATTTACTATTTGGTTGTAACCTCAGATTTTGAAAAATCAACAACCAAATTAGTAATTCAGAAATAACAATTCATTATTTATTAAAGAGCCTTGAAGAAATTCAAGGCTCTTTTTATTTATTTTGAAAAAGCTAAATACAACTTTTGTATTTTTATATAATTAAAAATTAAATATTTTATGAAAATATATCTTGATTATAATGCCACTACTCCAATAGATAAAGAAGTAGCAAATGCAATGCTACCCTATTTAACCGAATATTTCGGCAATCCTTCAAGCTCGCATAGCTTTGGCAGAGAGACAAAAAAAGCAGTTGAGAATGCCAGAAATCAGGTTGCTGGATTATTGAATTGCAAACCTAACGAAATCATTTTTACTAGTGGTGGTACCGAATCAAATAATTATGCTATTAAAGGTTATGCTTTCGCTAATGAGTATAAAGGAAATCATATTATTACCACCACAATTGAGCATCCTGCAGTTACGGAGGTATGTAAATATCTTGCAACAAAAGGATTTCAAATTTCTTATATCCCGGTTAATGAGTTTGGATTAGTCGATTTAGTGAAACTCGAAGCAGCAATCACTCCTAAAACCATTCTAATTACTGTAATGCATGCTAACAATGAGATTGGAACCATTCAGCCAATTGCGGAAATTGCTTCTATTGCTAAAAAACATAATATAACATTTCATACTGATGCAGCTCAATCCGTGGGAAAATACCTAACCAATGTTCGGCAATTAGGTGTTGATATGCTTTCAATTGCTGGTCATAAGTTATATGCACCCAAAGGTACTGGAGCTTTATATATTCGTAATGGAATTATACTTGAGAAACTTATGCATGGTGCAGATCATGAACAAAACAAACGTGCAGGAACAGAAAATGTGCTGGAAATAGTTGGTTTGGGAAAAGCCTGTGAAATTGCATTGCTTGATATGAGTAAAAATAAATTGCATTTAAAACAAATGCGTGATCTGTTATTTTCTAATCTTCGTGACAAACTACCCGAAATAAAATTAAATGGGCATCCCGAATTACGTTTACCAAACACTCTAAATATAAGCTTTCCTGGAATTGAAGCCAATGTATTGCTAAGCGAACTAGAATCAAAAGGAATTGCAGCATCTGCTGGAGCAGCATGTCACACAGGTTCAGTTAAGGTTTCATTGGTATTACAAGCAATTAGCCTAAATACTAAATTTGCAATGGGAACTATTCGGTTTTCGGTTGGGAAATACACCACTATAGAAGAAATAACTGAGGCTTCAGAAATAATTATTAAAACTGTTAAAAAACTAAAAACCAATTAACATCAAAAACAAATTGGATCTGAAGTCGTTTATAATATATTTAAACAAATCTTTATTTATGTATTTTAATAAAAAACAACCTATGAAATTAAAATCTATTTCGTTTCTAATAATGTTATTTAGTTTATCATTAAATCTAAATGCTCAAACCAATATTCCCGAACTAAACAAAGAGATAATAAACTATGTTGAATCTGTTATTGGCACACAAGTCGAACGTGGTGAATGTTGGGATTTAGCTAATCAGGCTCTAATTAAGGTTGAAGCAGATTGGGATAGAGAATATAAATACGGTAAAAAGATTGATCCAAAAAAAGACAAAGTATTTCCAGGTGATTTAATCCAATTTGAGAATGTTAAAGTAAAATATACCAAAGGAAATGCGACCTATACCGAAATAATGGAACATCACACAGCAATAGTTTACAAAGTTTTAGGTAAGGGAGTATACGAACTTGCTCATCAGAATACCGAATTTTCTGGAAGAAAAGTAGGATTAAGCAAACTTGATATTAATACTGTTGTACATGGTAAAATGTATTTTTACAGACCGACAAAAAACCTAAAGAAATGATAAATAGATGGAATTTAAACAATAAGAAAGCTCTCATTACAGGTGGAACAAAAGGTATAGGCGAAGCTATTGCTAAGGAATTTATTGATCTTGGTGCTGAGGTTCTTGTTGTTTCCAGAAATAATGAAGATTTCGAAAAACTAAAATCATTGCTTAAAAATCCAGAGAAACTTAGTTACTATTCTGCTGATGTATCAAAATTAAGTGATATTGAAAAATTAGCTGACTTTGTAAATACTAAATGGGGCAAACTTGATATATTGGTAAATAATGTTGGAACCAATATTCGAAAAAAAACTATTGAGTATTCATATGAAGAATTCGATAAAATTATACAAACCAATTTACGCTCAGCATTTGAGTTAAGTAAATCGCTTTATCCGCTACTTAAAAAATCAGAACAGGGTAATATTGTTAATATAAGTTCTGTAGCAGGAATAACACATTTGCGTACAGGCTCCATTTATGGAATGACTAAAGCTGCACTCATTCAGCTTACAAAAAATCTCGCTGGAGAATGGGCCACAGATTCAATTAGAGTAAATGCCGTCGCACCCTGGTATATCCGAACACCTTTGGCAGAAACAGTTCTAAAAAACACGGAGTATTACAATGAGGTAATTTCGCGCACTCCAATGAAAAAAGTTGGAAACCCAGAAGATGTTGCTGCTGCTGTTGCCTTTTTATGTATGCCTTCGGCTGCATATATTACTGGCCAATGTTTAGCTGTTGATGGAGGATTTACTATTAATGGGTTTTAATTGGTGACCTGTGATCCGTGAACTGTGAGTTTCTATTTTAGTTTTCTTTCTTGATATTTGATACTTGTTTCTTGAATCTTTTATCTTGTTCTTTTTACTTGTTTCTTGCTTGTTTCTTGAATACTATTTACAATATTTCTCCAAATATTCAATAGATAGTAAACTTCCGTATCGTTTCCCTTTTCTCCAATCAGAACATGCTCCAGTTTTATTGCCTGATTGATAACGTGCAAATCCCTTTTTGGCCCATAGTTCGCCCTGGCGGGCATCAAGGTCGAGTGCCATTGAATAATCAATTTCTGCAAATTGATAAGTTCCTATTTTGGTATATATATCTCCTCGTAACTCAAATTGCCTAATTGTTTTTTTGTTTTCAAGTGATTCGTTTATGCACTTAAGTGCATCGAGATTTTCTCCTTTTTGAAAATACGAACTAGCTTTAATATAAAAAGCATCGGGGTTTTGTGGATATAGTTCAAGGTAGAAATCTACTTGTTCTATTGCCTTATCAAATTCTGAGTTAGTTAAAAGTGCTTCGGCCTTTAGTAAGTAAAAATCGGATTTATAAGGATTTAACCGCAAAAGCTTATTCACATCGCTTAACACTTCTGAATTCTCCGATATTTTTTGATTAATTGTAATTCGTTGCAAATAAAAATTAATATCTGATGAGCGTAATAATATCGCATTGTCGATATTTAATTTAGCACTTTTAAATTCTGAATTATACAGGTTTATTTTACTTAACAAATAATAGGCATCGGCAATATTCGGATTCCGATTGATTATTTCATTGGCGAGAAAAAATGCTTCGTTGTAATTACCATTCTTGATATATTTCTCGACTTTATAAATCTGTTTTTCTGTTGATGAATATATATTTGTTTTTAAAATACTATCAATGAACTCCGAATCTTGAATTTTTCTGAAGTCAGTATCAGTTAGTAACTCATAAAGCAAAATCTTATCTGTAGATTTTAGATTATTGAGCAATGCTTTTTCTGCATTTGAAATATCGTTTTTCAGCAGATAAATCCTGGCTTGTAATATGGCAGCACTACCCTTTTGTTTTTTTTTCAACAACTCACAATCGTTCAAAGCTTTATCCAGATCATTTACCTTAATAAAAGCATTTATTCTGGCGTTTAAGAAATATGTATTATTATCGCTATTAATTAATTGTGTAAGAGAGTCAATCGCCTCGGCATACAAGCCTTTTTCAATATTCACAAATGGTTTTAACTCCCCCACTTCTATCTGCTGTGCATTAAGAATATGATGTGTAAAAATTAAGTATACTGATAAAAGTAAAATTCTCATCAAATCATTCAAATATTAAACCTGTTTCTTCGGCATACACATGAATAAACCCAACCAGATTCCTGACTTCAAGTCCTGTAACACGGGGTTCCCAAACATCGCAAATATAATAATACACCCCAGTAGAAACCGTTGTATTTGTTCCTTTTCTTTTTCCATCCCATTCAATTAATGGATTATCGGTCTGAAAAACCAGCTCTCCCCATCGGTTAAAGATTTTCATATCTACTTTTCTAACATATCCTAATGGGTTATCGGCAATAAAAATATCATTCAGGTTATCGCCATTAGGTGAGAAAACATTGGGCAATGCATAATAACTGCATTCATCAACACAGCGGACATATGATAGATTACTTTCATTCCCGAATGAATCTACAGCAGAAACAGCGTAACATCCACCCATTGTCTCTACAGGAAAATGCTCAAAAAAAGTGCTCTCTGCTCCCTCAATTCTTGCAATAGAGTCAAAGGCAGTATTGTAAAGTTTTGTATAATAAACCTCATATGCAACAACATCATCAGCACATGTATTATTAGGATTGCTCCAGGTAAGTGTATTAAACAAACTGTCGCATGATGACCTTACATGTAATTCAGGTTGGCATGGATGCTGATAATCCATAGGTGTTTCGCAACGCTCGTTCGACCAATTTTGAGTAGGATATTCATGAAAACCATCTCTATATGTTCCAAAACTCTTAACCTTATAACAATACTCGGCTCCATTATATAGTCCAATATCATTAAAATTAATTATTTCTGATGTTGTTATTGAATCATATTGCATGGTTACCTTATTAAGCCTGTAAATAACATAATAATTATCAATCCATGGTGTATTTCTATTAATCTCAATCATAACCATATTATCGGCAGGAGTAAGATTTAGAAAAACAGACGAAGCCATTTGCGGTGTTCCAATACGAAATCTATTACCCGCACCATCATTAAATAAAGCCACTGAATAACTAAAAGAAGAATCCAAAGTATTTAATCCTGTTTCGTAATAAGTTGTATCATCAAGATTCGTAAGTGAATCGATTAAATTAAACTTCATTCCATATAAACCTGCCGATCGGTAAATTAGATATTTATATGGTCCAGTAGCATTTGGAATAGTATCAAGCCTTTCAGGTTTTTTCCAGCGAACCATAATTTCTCCATTTGTTTTATCTGTATTTGTAACAGAAACATTTGTCATTATAGGAAAACCGGGTGAAAGTGAGATACATACCTCCTCATCAGATGGGTAACTCTGAGCACCATCAGCATATTCTGATACAACCCGATAACAGTATTTTATTCCCTGTACTAATCCTTCACCAAAATCATCATCTCTAAAAACAGTATCGGTTGATTCTCCAACAAAAAGATAACCATCATCTTCAGATAAACCTGTTTTGCAACTATCGAAAACATAATAAGATGGTATATCACGTCTATAAATCAAATATTTTGTAACATGGCAATCGCATGTGTCCCAACTTATACGTGCAAAGCCATTTCCTGGCTCAATTCGCAATCCAGTTGGAGCCGGGCCAATGACCTTAACGGTAAACTGATCGTTATCAACAAGATTTATGTCTGCATTATTATCTTTTGCCGTTAGCAGTACTTCGTGCGGCGATTTTCGAATATGACTGCAATTGGTTATCCATGTGAACCTTGAAACTAATTCACCTGGTAAAGATGTGATAGATTCTAATGTTGCCGGACTATTTGCAAACAAGAATGGTCCACCAACTGCTGAATGACTGATTAAATCATCGTCGGGATCTGTGCTTCTTACAATAAGTTTTGCAGTATCACCCACAGGAATACAAATATCTTGAATATCATCATTTACAGGAGGATTATTTGTAGTTGCAAAAACATCTATCTGCATATCACGTGTAATATAACCAATCTTTATGTTGTTGCGCCATTCTTCAATCTGAATTGCAATATTGTATTTACCAACATTAGGGGGAGTATCCCAAATCAGGTTTCCGAAAACAGGATCAATTGTTAGCGACGATGTTGCTGGAGGAAGAGAATAGCCTGAAATAGGTTTTCCATCTTCGCCAGTGCATGTTGTAAATTTATACGAAAGACTGTCGCCATCCATATCATAAGCTCCAGGATTATGATTAAAAACACGGTATTGAGCCGCTTTATCAATTGGATAATTCAATAAAACAGGAGTATTATTATATCCAAAATCAGGATTAACAAACAACAATGTTTTAATAGAAAATACAGTATTTACGGAGTTTGGAATATTAACAACTCCAAAATTTCGGTTTGGATCCTGAACTAATATCTCAAAGATTCCTGGTCCGGGATATGTATGCCTTGCCACATATGTACTACGAATATAATTTTCGGGCAACGAAATGGAATCGCGTCTTTCAACTTTAGAAATTGTACCATCGCCCCATTCTACATCTAGTGAAAGCCTGAATACCCCACTTAATTTATATGTATAGGTTGTAACTGTAATTTCATAAGTAAGATTCGAAATTTGCTTATATGTAATCTCTCCTGCCCTATTATGCGTTGCATATATTGGTGTAGCAAATAAAAAACATAATAGTAAAACGTATAAATATTTTTTATTAAGAATCATCATTTAAGATTAATTTCCTTTTCTGTAATTTTATAATCAAACTGATATCCGACCTCTTTACCTTCTGTCTTTAAAATCAGTAAGTTTTTCTGATCAAAGTATAAGTCAAGTAACATTTTATTGGTAATTTTTAAGTATTTAACTTCCTGATTTACATTTATTGCTAAGTTAAACCAGATGGCATCATCGTTTATTTTCCAATTAACAATAGTCAGTTTCAATGCATTTTCGTTATTGGCTTCAAGTATAAAATGAGTTTCAAAATATGCCTTTATCAATTCTTTGTATCTGTTGTAGTTTGATTCAGTCCGCAAATCTACTTCAACCTCATTTAAATGAAAAAAAAGCAGACGAAAATCATCTTCAAAAATTTTAATTGATAATTCTATCTTGTTCTTATCTTTAAAATACTCAAGATTAGAAACCGATACATGAACAGGATGCATGTTCCCTAAACTAGTGAATGAGAAAAACAAAACAATATTAATCCACTTAAACATATGCTAAAATTACGATTTTTTTATTTCTTTGAGATAACTATTATAAATTGACATGAGTATATTTACTATGTATTTTAATTTAGGAGTTTCGCACATAACCGATTTAGTTGGTTATGACCATATTCTGTTTATTATTGTTTTATGTGCAGCATATTCTCTTAGTCAGTGGAAAAATATTTTAATATTAATAACTGCCTTTACAGTTGGACATACCACAACACTCGTTCTTGCCCTATTAAATATTGTTAAAATACCAGGAGAAATAATTGAGTTTTTAATTCCTATAACCATTCTCATAACATCTATTGCAAATATTTTGCAAAAAAAAGATTTTGTGAATCCCCTACAACATTATCTCAAGTACAGTTTGGTTCTATTTTTTGGACTAATTCATGGATTGGGATTCTCTAATTACCTGCGTAGTTTATTAGGTTCTGAATCGGACCTTATAAAACCTTTGTTTGCATTTAATCTCGGAATAGAATTGGGGCAGCTAATTATAGTCTTACTTATTCTTGCACTTACAGCTCTTACTATTAATCTTGGACATGCAAAAAAACGCGAATGGAATCTTGTTCTTTCAGGTTCAGGATTAGGAATATCACTAATACTAATATTGGAAAGATTCCCTTTTTAGGTATCATTTTTGATAATATTCTTTTGTAATTCTTTTTTTAGGTATTCACATTTTTAATTACTGATATTTTGTAAATTTACCTTATCTCAAAAATAAAGAAGCCATGAAAAAGATATTCGTAGTACTAATAATATTTTGTGTTTTATTCCAAACAAACTCATTTGCCCAAAAAATTGAGAATATTAGAATAAAAAAACTTGCAGATAAACTTAACATTGTTTACGATCTTACTCACGAAAAACCGGGTCAGCAATTTGATGTTAAGTTATATTGCTCAGTTGATGGAGGACAAAGTTATACTATTGAGCCTTATTCTGTATCGGGTGATATAGGGAGCGAAATTTATGGTGGAAAAGACAAATTAATTAGATGGGATGTTCTTAAAGATCAAAAGAGATTAATAAGTGAAAAAGTAGTATTTAAATTGGTTGGTACACCAAGCAAGATAAAAAATCAAACTGATTATGCTGAAAATTTCAACTTCGAACTTATTGATTGTTATAAAAGAGACCAAACGATTGTTTGTGCATTGAAAATTACCAATAATGGTAAAGAAAGAGACTTAAAAGCAATTAATCGCTTAGCCAGAATCTATGATTTTAAAGGAACCAGAATAGAATCCAATGTAAGCAAATTAGGAAGGATTGCAGGAAACGACAGATATTCTGTACCCACCTTAACTTTTTTACCCGACCAAACAGAAATTGCCATTTTTCAATTTAATGTTCCACCAGGATTCACCAATAGACTAAAGTTAATCGAATTCGGCTTTGAATTTCTTACCATCACCTACGGTTTAGATTACAAAAAAGGAAATATTGAATTTCGCGATATATCGCTTGCTAATCCTGTTAAAGCAGTAACTGCTGAGCTTATTTCCGATGCAACAAGTATTAGTATGGGACCTGATATTTACAAGAATACCGATAAAAAAGCACCTGTGTTAACTTTTACAAATCCTGTTTTGGAAATAGGCAAACCATATATTTCGAAAATTGAAGATTTAGCTGTTCTGGGCAAAATAAATGATGATAGCGGAATATATGAATTTACAATAAATGGAATGGATGTTACTGTAAATGATGACGATTCGTTTAAAGCTGATGTTTTTTTAGCCGAAGGGAATAATAATATTTTTGTACGTACAACAGATATTTTTCAAAATAATTTTGAAGGAACTTACCAGATAATATTTAAACCCGAGAAAAAAGATCAGCGACAAGCTTCGCTTAAAAACAAATCGGATGCCAATAAGGAAGTTGAAGAATCTTCGAAAGAAGGTAAGTATTATGCATTATTACTTGGAGTAAATACCTATAATGACCCAGAAATAGTAAACTTGGAAAAACCTTATCAGGATGCTGAGAAATTATATGCCAACCTTATTAAGTATTATACATTCGAACCAGCAAATGTTAGGCTTCTAAAAAATCCAACCCACGAAGACATAATTGCTGAGTTTGACAGATTGAACAAAACAATTAGAGAAAAAGATAATCTACTAATCTTTTATGCAGGTCATGGTTTCTGGGATTCCGAAGATGAAATTGGATATTGGTTACCATCTGATGCAAAACAGAGCAATACAGCAAACTGGATAAGAAATAGTACCATTCGGGATTATTTAAAAGCAGTAAAAACAAAACACACTTTATTAATTGCCGATGCCTGCTTTAGTGGTGGTATTTTTAAAAGTCGTGTAACTTTTGCCGAAGCACCTAAATCAATTCAAAACCGATACGAAGTGCCAAGCAGAAAAGCAATGACCAGCGGATCAATTGAAGAAGTGCCCGATAAGAGTGTATTTATGCTATATCTAAATAAAAGACTAGAAGAAAACACGAAAGACCTTATCTCTGCCGAAGAATTATTTAGTAGCTTAAAGGCAGCAGTTCAAAACAATGGTCCCAGTATTCCACTCTATGGAGAAATAAAAGATACTGGAGACGAAGGTGGTGATTTTGTATTTGTAAGAAGAATGAAATAACGCGAATTCCAATAAGTAGTAACTTTTATTGAAATTCAATAGTAGATAGGAAATATCTTAGATAATAATTCGGAAATCTTACAATAGAAGGTGTCCCATTAATTTGCTAATTGTTCCTATCTCAATATATGATACTCCCATGCTTCTTCCGAAGTTGCCAGCTGCTACAACAATAAGATCATCCTTATCAAAGGTTTGTTTATTAATTAAGCTTGTAAGTGCTTCCAAAAGAAATTCGTGCGATGTTTCTTTTTGCTCCATAAAATCAGGAATAACTCCATAGCTTAATGCCATTTCTCGAACTGTGCGTTTTGAGTAACACTGGGCAAAAATAGGTTTTGAACCCCTATAGGCAGCCAATGCTCGTAAGGTTCTTCCCGAGGTTGAATCTGCAATTATTGCTTTTGCATCTAATCGAATTGCTCCTTTTACAGCGGCTTTGCATAAGTATGCAGTAGTAGGGTTATTTATTGCCACAGTAGGAATGTTATTGAAAGGTTCTTTAGTTTTTTCTACTTCAATTGCAATTTTTGCCATCGTACAAACAGCTTCAATAGGATAGTTTCCGCTAGCTGTTTCACCACTTAACATAATTGCATCTGTATTACTATAAACTGCGCTTGCAACATCATTCACCTCAGCTCTTGTAGGTCGAGGATTATCAATCATAGAATGAAGCATTTGTGTAGCAATAATTACTGACTTGCGTCGCTCGATACATTTATTAATCAACATTCGTTGAATTCCGGGAATCTTCTCGTAAGGTATTTCAATAGCAAGATCACCTCGAGCAACCATTACTCCATAAACATGATCCAATATCTCATCTATATTATCGACTCCCTGCTGATTTTCTATCTTCGCAATAATTTTTATATTGCTTTTTTGCGCATCAAGTAGTTTTTGAATTTCTAAAACATCTTCCTTGTTGCGTACAAATGAATGAGCTATAAAATCAATATCCTGTTCAATAGCAAGTTGAATAAACTCCTTATCGCGCTCACTCAAAGATGGCAAGTTAAATGATACATTTGGAACGTTAACACTTTTTCTCCCCTTAATAACACCCTCGTTATTTGCTTCGCAAATTAAAACATCTGAATCCTTCTTTATTATTTGTAATTCAATATAACCATCATCAATAAGTATTTTACTATTCTCAGGTATCTCTTTAACAAAATCGGAATACGAAACATAAATACATTCCTCTGTTGATTCTTTGGTTGGATCACCTTTAATTTTTATCTGCTGCCCCTTAGTTAAAAATATAGTTAAATCTGATTTTGATGTTCTTACCTCAGGTCCTTTTGTATCGACTAATATTGCAATTTTATCGGAAACGCTACGAACATCATTAATTACCTTTAAAGCCAGCTCCGGGCTTTGATGAGCCGTGTTTAATCGAACTACATCCATTCCTTCATCATGTAACGACTTAATAAACTCAGGTGTACAGGTTCTATCTGAAATCGTGGCAACTATTTTTGTTTTTTTTATCATAGTTAATTGTAAATTCAGGTTTCAATCTATTGGTTATTCTTAGTTAACACTTTTATCTGCTACTCATAAATAGCACTCAATTTTTTATTATTTTCATCTTATAGCTTTGGACTTCGGTCTTCCTAATTTTTCTTTAACACCCTCAGACTCTCAATTGCCAATCTGTAACTATCAAGTCCAAACCCTGAAATGCTCCCTTTACATTTTGGTGCAATCAGCGAGATATTCCTGAATTCTTCACGGGCAAATACATTTGTTATATGAACTTCAACAACAGGTGTTTTGACAGCTGCAATCGCATCTGCTATAGAAACCGAAGTATGTGTATACCCTCCAGCATTTAAAACAATACCATTATAAGTAAATCCAGTTTCATGAATTTTATTTATGATTTCGCCCTCTATATTTGATTGATAGTAGTCAATTTCAATATCTTTAAAAAGATCTTTTAACATTTCAAGATATTTCTCGAATGAAATATCTCCGTAAAACTCTTTTTCGCGTTGTCCAAGTAGATTTAAGTTTGGGCCGTTGATTATCTGAATTTTCATGTAAGTATAATTAACTTTGTAATACAAATTTAATCATAATCATTAACTTTGAAACAGCTTTAGCATATTTCTCTGGAATAGAAGGCAGAAAACGCAAGTGATTATGATAATCATGAATATCAATCTAAGAATAATTTATTTTTATAAAACTTTGCTCACTATTTGGGTTTATTGCGTTCTTAGCAGGTATAAAAATATTATAATCCGATGAACTGGGAACAAACAATCATACAATTCAGAAATTTTTTAAAACTAGAGAGATCACTTTCTGGAAATTCAATTACTGCTTACGAAACCGATATTCGTAAGTTGGTAGCATATCTTGAAATTAAGAAACAATCAACCTTACCGCAACAAATAAAGCTTGCTGATTTAAAAAATTTCATTGAATGGATTAATGAGCTGGGGTTACATGCACGTTCTCAATCAAGAATTATTTCAGGATTAAAAGCTTTTTTCAAATTTCTTTTACTCGATAATCAGATCGAAGCAGATCCATCTGGATTGCTTGAATCACCCAAAATAGGGAGAAAACTTCCAGAGGTTTTATCTATTATCGAAATTGACCAGATAATAGCTGAAATAGATCTTAGCTCACCCGAGGGTCAGCGTAATAAAGCAATTATTGAGACTTTATATAGTTGTGGTTTACGTGTTTCGGAGCTGGTAAATTTAAAACTAACCAATCTTTATTTTGATGAAGGATTTATTAAAGTAGTAGGTAAAGGAAGTAAAGAAAGGCTCGTACCTATTGGCAGTAAAGCAATTAAAGAAATAGAATTGTATTTTACTTATCGTAATCTCCTTCCTAATATTGATAAAGGCAGTCAGAATATAGTTTTTCTTAATCGCAGAGGGAAGCTGCTTACTCGGGTAATGATTTTTACAATAATAAAACGACTTGCTGAGAAAGCCCAAATCAAGAAAACAATTAGTCCTCATACATTTCGACATTCATTTGCAACACATCTAATAGATGGAGGAGCAGATTTGCGTGCTGTTCAAGAGATGCTCGGACACGAATCAATAATCACAACAGAAATTTATACACATCTTGATCGTGAATATTTGCGTGATGCAATTATTCAATATCACCCAAGAGCTTAAAAAATATTCTGCAAACCTTTGCAATGGTATTTACAATCAGTTTTATATTTACTTCCATTTTTCTTATATTATTGATATACTGAAATATACACAAAATAAATAATTCTATGAATTCTATGTTTAGAGTTAAAATAATTGCACTGTAAGCATTGAATTTGTTAATTTTTAAATATATTTGTAACCTGCAAAATATTTTTTAGTAAGAGAATCATTTTCAATTAATTATAAATTTTAAAATTCAATAAAATGTCAAACGTAAAAAGAGTTTACACATTTGGTGATAAAAAAGCCGAAGGTAATGCTAGCATGAAGAATCTGCTGGGTGGTAAAGGAGCTAACCTTGCCGAAATGAATCTAATTGGAGTACCAGTACCTCCTGGTTTTACTATTACCACTGATGTTTGTGCCGAATATAACAAGTTAGGAAAAGATAAAGTTGTTGAATTACTAAAAACCGAAGTTGAAGCAGCTGTTAAGTATGTTGAAAAAATTATGGGAACATCTTTCGGGAGCAACGAAAACCCATTATTACTTTCTGTTCGTTCTGGTGCTCGTGCCTCAATGCCAGGTATGATGGATACCGTTCTTAACCTTGGTATGAATGATGCAGCTGTTGAAGGATTAACAAAAAGAACAGGTAATGCACGTTTTGCTTGGGATTCGTATCGTCGTTTTGTTCAAATGTTTGGTGATGTAGTATTAGGTATGAAACCTCAATCAAAGGAAGAAATTGATCCTTTCGAAGAGATTATGGAAGAGATGAAACATGCCAAAGGAATTAAATTAGATACTGAATTTACTGTTGAAGATTTAAAAGAATTGGTTACTAAGTTTAAAGCTGCAGTAAAAAAACAAACGGGCCACGATTTTCCAACAAATCCATGGGAACAACTTTGGGGTTCGGTAATGGCGGTATTCGACAGCTGGCAGAACCCAAGAGCTGTTTATTACAGAGCTCTTAATCAGATTCCTGAAGAATGGGGAACTGCAGTTAACGTACAAGCTATGGTTTTCGGTAACATGGGCGAAAACTCTGGTACTGGTGTAGCATTTACACGTAATGCAAGTACAGGTGAAGATATTTTTAATGGTGAGTATTTAATTGATGCTCAAGGAGAAGATGTGGTTGCTGGTATTCGAACACCACAAGAGATATCCAAAGAAGGCTCATTACGTTGGGCTGTATTAGCTGGTGTTACTGAAGAAGATCGTGCGAAAAACTATCCTTCGTTAGAAGAAAAAATGCCAATCATCTTTAAGGAGCTAAACGAAGTTCAACAAAAACTTGAAGATCATTATAAAGATATGCAGGATCTTGAATTTACTATTCAGGATGGTAAATTATGGATGTTACAAACACGTAATGGCAAACGTACTGCTGCTGCTATGGTTAAAATTGCCATGGATCTATTGAAACAAGGTATTATTGATGAGAAAACAGCTATTCTTCGTCAGGAGCCAAATAAACTTGATGAATTATTACATCCAGTATTTTCTAAAGCTGGAATGAAAAATGCAAAAGTGTTGGCAAAAGGATTACCTGCTTCTCCAGGTGCAGCAACTGGTCAAATAGTATTCTTTGCTGACGAAGCTAAAAAATTCCAGGCTTCAATATTGGTTCGTACCGAAACTTCTCCTGAAGATTTAGAAGGAATGAACATTGCCCGTGGTATTTTAACTGCTCGTGGTGGTATGACATCGCATGCTGCTGTTGTAGCTCGTGGTATGGGCAAATGCTGTGTTTCAGGTGCTGGTGCTGTAAATATTAATTACAAAACCCGTATCATGAATATCGAAGGTGTTGAATTTAAAGAAGGTGACTGGATTTCACTAAACGGATCAACTGGAGAAGTTTACATGGGAAAAATTGAAACTCAAGACCCTGATATGAGTGGCGATTTTGGCGATATCATGAAATTAGCCGATAAATACAGAGTAATGGATGTTCGTACAAACGCTGATACTCCTCATGATGCAAAAGTTGCAAGAGAATTTGGTGCTCATGGTATTGGTCTTTGCCGCACAGAGCATATGTTTTTCGAAGGCGAAAGAATCAAAGCTATGCGCGAAATGATTCTTGCCGAAACTGAAAAAGACAGAAGAAAAGCATTAGAAAAATTATTACCATTCCAACGAGCAGACTTCGAAGGAATTCTTGAAGCTATGGCTGGTTATGGTGTTACTATACGATTACTCGATCCACCATTACACGAATTTGTTCCTCACGAAGAAGCAAATCAGAAAGAAATGGCTAAGGAAATGGGTATTTCAGTAGAAGAAATAAAACGTAAAGTTGATTCTTTACATGAATTTAACCCAATGTTAGGCCACCGTGGTTGCCGCTTAGGTATCACTTATCCTGAAATTACAGAAATGCAGGCACGCGCAATCATTGAAGCTGCAGTTAATTTGAAAAATAAAGGTGTAGATGCCCGCCCTGAAATTATGATTCCTTTAATTGGTACAGCTAAAGAATTTACATTACAGGAAGAACTAATTCGTAAAACAGCAGAGAAAGTATTTGCTGAAAAAGGAACTAAAATCGATTACCTTGTTGGTACTATGATCGAGATTCCAAGAGCTGCTTTAACCGCTGGAGATATTGCAGATAGAGCTGAATTTTTCTCATTTGGTACAAATGACTTAACCCAGATGACATTTGGTTATTCGAGAGATGACGCTGGTAAATTTTTACCTGTTTATCTAAAAGAAGGAATCTTAAAAAGTGATCCATTTCAAATTCTTGATCAATCAGGTGTTGGTCAACTTGTAGAAATGGGTGTTCAAAGAGGTAGAGCAAAAAATCCAAAATTAAAAGTAGGTATTTGTGGCGAACATGGTGGTGAACCAAGTTCTGTTGAATTCTGTTTCAGAGTTGGAATGAATTATGTTTCTTGTTCTCCTTTCCGAGTTCCTATTGCTCGCTTAGCGTCGGCTCAAGCTACTATTAAATCTGGGAAATAATACTCAGGACTTATTTATATCAGAAGCCATCGGTTTTTTCCGATGGCTTCTTTATTTTTTTAAGGGTAAAATACTTTTAAAGAGTATTTGGAATATAATTATTTTTTTACCTTTGACGTTTACTTGAGAAAAAACAACAAAAGCTAGAATATAACATGGAAAAAACTACTGAAATAACCCTGAAAAATGATTTAAAGAACCTGATAAATAATCATAAAAAGGTTCATCAGAATCTATCACGTAAAGACATCATTAAGCATGTACTTGACAATAAAGAAGCCATTGCTTCCAAAAATGGAGCTATTGCTACATGGACTCCAAAAGAATCTACAGGTCGCAGTCCAAAAGATACATACATTGTTAAGCGTGCTGAAAGTGAAAAAAACATTGACTGGACATCACCAAATAATTTACCTATTGATAGTGAAACCTTTGATATGCTTTTTAATGATGCTATTCAAATGTTATCACAAAAGGAACAATTATATACTACTGATCGGGTAATTGGTGCTGATTCGAAATATGCACTACCTGTAAAAGTTGTTACCAGTTTGGCTCTAACAACATTATTTACTGATAATATGTTCAGGCCTGTTCCGAAAGATATTGAAAAAAGTATTTTCTTCAATCGAGGATTTCAACTGGTTCAAGTTCCTTATAATAAACTTGATCCTAAAAAGTATGAAGGACGTATCCATAAACTACCAAATGGAAAAACATCGAATCTTGCTTTGGCAATGGACCTTGATAGAGGGCTTGGTGTTGTAATCGGATCTGCATATCTTGGTAGTGTTAAGAAAATGATGTTTACTGTAATGAATTATTACCTGCCATTCGAAGGGGTTTTACCATTACATTGTTCTGCTAACGAAGATAAAAATGGAGTTTCTGCCTTACTTTTAGGATTATCTGGTACAGGAAAAACAACTCTTTCTGCCGACCCAAACAGAGCTCTATTAGGTGATGATGAACATGGCTGGAGTGTTGATGGAATTGCAAACTTCGAAAATGGATGCTATGCCAAAATGATTGACATTAATCCGGAAAAAGAACCAGAGATTTATAACGCGGTGATGCATAAAGACGATCCTTTAAATCATGGAGCTATTGTTGAAAATGCAATGATTTATCCTAATGGAGAATTCGATTACAATGATAACCGTATTACTGAAAACTCAAGAGCATCTTTCCCACTTTCATTTTTAAAAAATATTAAAGTTTCATCTGTTTCTGGTCATCCAACAACTATTTTATTCCTTACGGCCGATGCTTATGGTGTATTGCCCCCAATTTCTAAACTTAATCCAGATCAGGCAATGCTATGGTTTCTGATGGGTTATACAAGTAAGTTAGCAGGTACTGAAACCGGAATTACAGAGCCACAGTCAACTTTCTCACGTTTCTTCGGACAACCTTTCATGCCATGCAATCCAGATATTTATGCAGGTATGCTTGGACAAAAGATGGAACAATTTAATTCGAAAGTTTATCTTGTAAATACAGGATGGAGTGGTGGTGCATACGGAATTGGAAAACGTATTGATATAAAATTAACTAGAGCAATGGTAAATGCTGCCTTAAATGGTGATCTCGAAAAAGTGGAATATATCTATGATGACCTTTTTCACTTGAATATCCCAAAAACTTGTCCTGGTGTGCCATCTGAAATGTTATTTCCATCAAATACATGGAGCAATAAAGATGATTATCAGAAAATGGCTAAAAAATTAGCAGACGAATTTAGCAAAGCATTTGATAAATCGTATGGTAATAAAAATATTAAAGATAGTATAAAGAAACAGTGTCCAGGAAAATAGACCCTGCCCTAAATAATGATAAATCAAGAGTTTAATGTTTAGGCGTTAAACTCTTCTTTTTTGTTTGGAAAAACTTTACAAATTCAGATAACTATATATTTTGATGTAAATAAAAATATTTGTTATTTTGCAGCCCAAGTAAGTTAATTTGAAAAGGATATTATGTTCATTGTACTTAATATAATCCTAATTATTGTTGCCTATCTTGTTGGTTCAATACCAACATCAGTATGGATTGGCCAATACTATTACAATATTGATGTTAGGGAACATGGCAGTGGAAATGCAGGAGCAACAAACACCTTCAGGGTATTAGGAACCAAAGCTGGAATAATTGTTTTTATTGTAGATATATTAAAAGGCTTTGGAGCTGTAAATCTTATTCATTTTACAAGTTATTATATACCACATAGTGGAAGTTATACAAATATTCAACTTTTACTTGGTATTGCTGCAATGCTTGGCCATATCTTCCCAATTTATGTAGGTTTTCGCGGAGGGAAAGGTGTCGCAACACTATTTGGTGTTATTTGGGCAATTAGTTTTTATCCAACACTTATTATGGCCGGTATTTTTCTTATTACACTTATTATCACCCGATATGTCTCTCTTAGTTCAATGATATCAGGTTTTTCATTTCCTTTTTTAATCATCCTTGTATTTAAAGAAACAACTCCAACACTTGTTATTTTTTCGCTTATTATGGCTGTTTTAATGCTTTTTACCCATCAAAAAAATATTGAACGCTTATTGCGAAAAGAAGAAAAAAAGGCCAACCTTCCTAAAATTAAAAAGGAACATCTACAGAAACTAAAAAAAATAAAACGGAGAAAGAGAAAAGTAATTGTTGCTTAATTGATAATTTAAAAAACAACATGAGTTTATAATACAAAAACCAGCAAATAAGCTGGTTTTTTCTATAATAATTATAATGGTATCGAAAATTTAAATTTGCTACCATTACCTGGTTCGCTCTCAACCCAGATTTTTCCACCATGCTTTTCCACGAATTCTTTACAAAGTATCAGACCTAATCCTGTACCTCTTTCTTTATTAGTACCAGGTGTTGTATGTGGATTTGCAAAATTCCAAAGTTTATACTTATCTTCATCACTAATTCCTATTCCGCTATCCGATATAGTTATAATTGTATATTGATCATTCTTCTCATAAAAAATCTCAACTTTACCATTTCTATTGGTAAATTTTATTGCATTTGAAATCAGATTTCTTAAAATAGTTTTTAGCATGTTTATATCCGCAAATACGCATGTAGATTCATCTACATAGCTGAGTATTGTAATATTTTTCTGATCTGCTTGACTTTGTTTTTCTTTAAGAATATCATTACAAATTTCTTTAAAATCTAAATTTTCTGGCTTAAAGGGAATCTTGCCAGCCTGCATTTTCGACCACAAAAGTAAATCGTTTAATAAATTAATAATATTCTGTTGCGATCGGTGTATTGTTTTTATTACTTGTTCAATGGTTTCTGATTCCTGGGTTTGAAAATCTTCTAATAAAGCTTCTGATAAACCTAATGAGGAACTAAGCGGACCCAGCAAGTCATGGGCAAGAATTTGCATAAAACGGTCTTTGTCAGAATTCAGTATAGTGAGTTCTTCATTTTTATTTTCAATTTCAAGTTTTTTGGCAGCAAGAAGAAGATTTGTTTTTCGTTTTTGAATAAAACTATATAACACAAATGCTAGTAAAACAAATAGAAACACAAAACCCAAAATAAATGAGTTACGGATACTTTTTTGTCTTTTTAGATCCTCTTGATAAATAGCATCCTTTTTCTCTTGCTCCAATGCAGCCAGTTCCTTTTCTTTTTCATACTTGTACTCATATTCTAATCCAACTATTTTCTTCGTATTTTCTTCGTTAATAATACTATCGCTCAACGATTTAAAAACACCAAGATAGAAATAAGCTTCTTTATACTGACCCATTGCCGCATAACATTTATGCAACATTTCGGAGCTGGATTTTAATAACCCAATATCATTTATGCTTTGAGCTAATTCATATGCTTTTTTACAATACCGAAATGCTTCGCTTATCTTATTTTGCTTCAAATACAATGCTCCTAATCCACTGTATATAGTTACTTCAAGTGATTTCGAACCAGTTTCAATACTTAATCCCAATCCTTTAGTATAAAAATTCAATGCTTGTGAATAATTACCCATAACGCTATTAACCTCTCCAATTGTATTGTAACAACTAGCCATCCCCCTTTTATCACCTGTTTCTTCACGAATTTCTAATGATTTTCCAAGATATTCCAATGCTTTTGAATTATCACCCTTATAATAATAAGTAACTCCCAAATTGCTGTAAGAAATAGACATTCCACGCTTATCATCTGTTTCTTCTTTAATTTGTAATGACTTTTGATAATATTCTAATGCTTTCGAAAAATCACCTTGATGCCGGTAAATAATTGCAATATTATTGTAAGAATTAGCCAATCCAGTCTTATTCCCTGTTTCTTCATCAATTCGTAATGAATTTTGATAGCTTTCCAATGCTTTGGGGTAATTGCCCTGGTGACGATATATGATTCCAATATTGTTGTAATAATTAGAAATTAGGGTTTTATCGCCCAATTCATTTGCAATTTCAAATGATTTATTGAAATACTCATGGGCTTTACTATAATCGCCCTGACTGTAATAAATACTTCCAATATTATTATTCGCATTGGCTATTCCTTTTTTGTTTCCGGTTTCTAAATCTAATTTTATGGAGTAATTAAAATTTATAAGGGCTTGGTTATAATCCGATTTAATTCTGTAATAAACTCCTATCATTCGCTGACTTTCTGCTTCGCCATACTTGTAACCAAGGCGTTTTGAGATCGAGTCGGCCTCATTACCATACTGTAAGGTTTTGAGAACATTTATATTGGAGTATTTTAGGGCAGTTTTATTCAATAAATTAATTCTAACAGTATCAAATGCAGTATTTTCTTTAAGCAATTCTTCCAGACTATCAATGGCCGCATTTTGACCTAACCCAATTGTTTTAATCAAAAAAAGAATTGTTACTAAGAGCATACATTTTAACATATACATGCATTTTGGATGAATTGTATTCAGGTTTTAATTCTAGTAAATTAAATTTTAAATCCCCTTTGTTATGCTAAAGGTAGTAAAAAAAGCAGAATAATATAGCACAGTATCACTGTAATTTAAGTTTTAACTGTAGGCAGGTTTTATTGCTTATTAATTTTTCTTTTAATAAAATATTTTCTATTTTGTATTCTCTTTTTAAGTATGATATTTATTAAGTAAATTAATTAAATAACAAGCATTATGAAAATAGTAAAGTCATTTTTGGTACTTGGTTTAATTTTATTAACAACCGATATTTTTGGACAAGAATTGCCAACCTCTTATCAACCTATGTTAAACCAAATTGTCATAAATTTTAAGACAATTACTAGCGGAAACACAATTAAGCAAGGTAAAAATACCTTAAGTGTAATTAACGAGAATAAAATTGCACTTCGTATTGAGCATCAAAAAAAGGTAAAAAACCTGACTTTTATTACTAAGCTTGATGAAGAAAACAAATTGTATTGGGTTCCGGCAAATCCACTTACAATTGACATGGTAAATAAGCATGAAGAAACTCTCACAGAAATATTTGAGTCAATGCTTGAATTATCGGAAAAAAAATCCAAAGAATAATCAGTTTTATTGGCCATAGTAATTTAGCAAAAGGGGCTCTTCTAAGTAGTGAATTTTTTTACCAGCCATTATAATTGTACAATAGAGAAATTCTCTAATTGTAAAAGCAGGATTATAATAAGATTTAAGATTTAGGGTTCATGTTAAAAGATAGAAGCTTTTATTCAAAATAATTGAAGTTACCTTTGTAATAAGAAACTACTCAACCCCTATTTGCTTGTTGCTTTAAACTCATCTTCGAGTAGCTGCTGTAGGTGATTAGGACTTATATTGTATTGTATATCGCCATGCTGCACAAAAGAGATGGATCCAGTTTCCTCCGACACAATTACAACCGATGCATCTGTTTTTTCTGAAATGCCTAGGGCTGCCCTATGTCGCATTCCATAATGTGGTGGTAAATCAAATCGGTCGGTTGATGGCAGCACACATCGTGCAGCAGCAATTTTATCTTTCTTGATTATTATTGCTCCATCGTGCATTGGACTATTTTTAAAGAATAAACTTTGAATTAATCGACTTGATGTTTCTGCATTTATAATATCGCCTGTTTTAATTATACTAAACAAGTCGGATTCGTTAGGAATTACAATAAGTGCACCCATCTTTTGTTCAGACATATGGGTACAAGCATTAATTATTGCATCAATATTTATGCTTTTAACCTCTTCTTCCCCAAATGAGAATAGTTTTTCAATAGAAAATCTTTTTTTCTTTACATAACGGCTACCAAGCATTAGCAAAAACCTACGTATTTCCTGCTGAAAAACAATAATAAGCGCAATAACACCAACACCGATAATCTGTCCTAAAATACTTCCGAGTAGTTGCATATTAAGTGCTCTAACAACTAGCCAGAGTAAATAAACCGAAAAAATACCTATAAAAATATTAATGGCAGTAGTTCCTTTTATAAGGTTATACATTTGGTATAATAAAAATGCTACCAACAAAATATCTACAATATCTAAAATTCGTATAGTAATAAAGGCAATCATCATAAAATATATCAATTAAAACAAATGTAATAAAATATTAATTATTCGTGCCAATTCTCAACGATTGCTGTCGATAATTTCTGAAACAAGGTAATTGCTTCCTTAGCTTCGCGAACATCGTGTACTCTTAATATATTAGCACCTCTATGCAAGGCAATGGTATTTAAAACCGTTGTAGCATTGAGCGCCTCCTCAGGTGTTGTATTCAAAAATTTATATATCATTGATTTTCTCGACAAACCAACTAAAATAGGTAATTCTAAAATCATGAAATCAGCCAAATAATTAATAAGCTGGTAATTATGATCTATCGTTTTGCCAAAACCAAAACCGGGATCAATAATTATATCGTTTATTCCCAAGAGTTTTGATTTATTAACTTTTTCGGAGAAATACTTGATAACCTCCTGTACAACATTCTTATATTGAGGATTTTGTTGCATGTTTTTTGGTGTTCCCTGCATATGCATCATAATATATGGCACATTCAGACTGGCAATGGTTTCCAGCATCTTACTATCCATATCGCCTGCCGAAATATCGTTTATAATATCAACCAAATAATCATTAACAACTATTCGTGCAACCTCCGATCGAAAAGTATCGACCGAAACCAATAAATCAGGAAAAAGTAATTTAACTTGATTAAGAACAGGTACTAACCTTTTTAGTTCTTCACTCTCAGAAACTTCAGCAGCACCTGGTCTTGTTGAGCATGCTCCGATATCAAGCATATCGCAACCTTCTGCTACCATTTTACTTACTTTTTCGAAAATCAATTCTGGAGTACTATATTTTCCACCATCATAAAACGAATCGGGTGTCAGGTTTAAAATACCCATTACTTTAGGTTCCGACAAATCAATAATCTCTCCCCTGCATTTTATGGTTAATTTTCTAGAAAAAAATGTATTTTTAGGTTCCATTTTATACTTTTACCTTCAATTTTAATACAAATGTAATAAAATTGAACTAAGTAATGTTTATTTTCGTGGCTCTGATAATGTATTTTAACTGACAATAAAAATGAAATTTATAGTAATCGAAGGATTGGATGGTTCAGGAAAATCAACTCAGCTTAAGAAGCTAAAGGCTTACCTAGCGGAAAACAAGATCCTTTTTCAGTATTTGCATTTTCCACGAACCGATTCACGAATTTATGGCGAGTTAGTTGCAAAATTTCTGCGTGGTGAACTGGGCGATATTAATACTGTTAATCCATATCTTATTGCTCTTATTTATGCTGGCGACAGAAATGATGCTAAAACAATAATTAATAATTGGTTAAAGGATGATTACCTTGTACTTGTCGATCGGTATGTATATTCAAATATTGCATTTCAATGTGCCAAGTTAAATAACCAAACAGAAAGAAAAAAACTAAGTGATTGGATTAAAGATCTGGAATATAGCTATTACCAGATACCAAAACCAGTTTTGAATATTTTCCTAAATGTACCCTTTGAATTTACTATGCAAAATCTTACCAATCAGAGAGGTGGTTCCGATCGTGATTATTTGAATGGTAAAGAAGATATTCATGAAAAAGATTTTGATTTTCAACGACGTGTGCAGGATGTATACTTACATGAAGCTCAGAAAGATAGCTCATTAAAAATTATTCATTGTATTGACGAAAAAGGCAACATGCCATCTTCTGAAATCGTTTTTGATAAGATAATTGATTTGCTTAGATCAGAAAAAATAGTATAAATTTTTAATTGTTTGTTTATGAAAATTATTAATGCTATTAGCCGTGTTCTTGTAGGTATCGTTTTTGTATTTTCAGGATTTGTGAAGGCTATCGATCCGCTTGGATCTACATATAAATTTATCGATTATTTTAACGCTTTCGAATTATCTTTTCTTGAATCGCTGGCTTTTCCTTTGGCCATTTTGCTTAGTACACTCGAATTTGTTATAGGTATTTCGTTAATTTTCTCTACGAAAAAACAGATTACTGCATGGGCTGTATTTATTTTTATGTCGTTTTTTACAGTACTTACGCTAATTCTAGCCATTTTTAATCCGGTATCCGATTGCGGCTGTTTTGGTGATGCAATTATTATGACCAACTGGCAAACATTTTGGAAAAACATTTTTATAATGTTTTTTACTCTTATTATATTTATAAATAGAAATCGTTTTTTAACAAAATGGACCGAAATAAAACAATGGACGATCATCTCCATCTCATTTATTTTAATTTTGTCGCTTTCCATTTTATCATACCAGCACTTACCATTAATTGACTTTTTACCCTATTCAACTGGAACATACATTCCCGAGAAAATGGTTATTCCCGAAGGTGCTCCAATAGCGGAATATGAAACAACACTCGTTTATACAAAAAATGGAGAATCTATTGAAGTAACGATTGATAATATACCCGACTCCACATGGCAATGGGTAGAATCCAAACATACTTTGGTTAAAAAAGGATACCAACCACCTATTCACGATTTTGTTATACAATCGATGGATGGCGAAGATTATACAGACTTGATATTAACTGATAGCAAATTTACCTTCTTGCTTATAGCTCATGATCTAAAAAAAACAAGTAATAAAAATATTGAAAAAATTAATCAGCTTGCTGAATTTTGTAAGCAATCAGGTAATTGCAATTTTATTTGTTTAACTTCATCACTACAAACCGACATTGACGAATTTGTACAAAAGAACAATGCCAAATATCCATTTTTTAATACAGATGAAATTACTCTGAAAACAATGATTCGGGCTAACCCAGGCATCATGTTACTGCGACGTGGCTGGATAATTAAAAAGTGGAATTCAAACGATCTGCCTGATATTGATTTTATCCGAGAAAATTTCATAAACAATCCTAAATACAAGCAAAAAGTGGATGAAACGAATAAAGATGAGTTTAATGTATAGGTTTTAATACTTACATAATTGATTAAATTTCTGATAAAAAGGTTCTTTTATGCATTACTCATAATATGGGGTGTTATTACAGTTGTATTCTTTTTGTTTAATATACTTCCGGGTGATCCGGCAAAAATGATGCTTGGACAAAGGGCCGATCTGTTTTCTGTTGAAGCTATAAATAAAGAACTCGGCCTTGATCGTTCCAAAACAATGCAATACATTAAATATGTAAATGATATATCCCCTATTTCGGTTTTTAACACGAATAATCCCGAAAATTATTTTTACTTCGATACCACAAAGTACAACTCATTTAGTAAGCTTTTTAAGATTGGTAAAAACACAGCATTTGTTCTTAAGTATCCTTACCTTCGACGATCATACCAGAGTAAAAAGCAGGTTTCCGAAATTATTAGAGAAACATTGCCAAATACATTTATTCTGGCACTTGTTTCAATTGTATTTGCTACTCTTTTGGGAATTTTCATGGGAATAATGGCGGCTATAAAAAAGGATGGTTTGTACGACCGGCTTTCGCTATTCTTTTCGGCATTTGGCATGTCGTTGCCCTCGTTTTTCGCAGCTATATTGGTCGGATGGATATTTGCTTTTATTCTAGGTGATTTAACCGGGCTCAACCTAACAGGAAATTTATACGAAATCGATGATATGGGAGGAGGGCAATACCTACAGCTTAAAAATTTAATTTTACCTGCATTTACTCTTGGAATAAGACCTCTGGCAATTGTTATCCAGCTTTCGCGTAACTCTATGCTCGAAGTACTTTCACAAGATTATATTCGCACAGCTAGAGCAAAAGGACTTAAATTTTCTAGAATAATTTGGAATCATGCTCTTAAAAATTCGCTTAATCCTGTTATAACAGCTGTCTCAGGATGGTTTGCTTCGCTTATGACAGGTGTAGTTTTTGTAGAATATATTTTCGGGTGGAAAGGACTCGGATTTATTATTGTCGATTCACTTAATAAATTTGATTTACCAGTAGTAGTAGGTTGCGTTTTAACAATATCTATCATTTTTATTCTGATTAATACTTTTGTAGATATTCTTTATGCCATTCTCGACCCTCGTATTCGATTATCCTAAAACAATTGCTTGATTTTTTAAATTTATAAAGCAATTCACGGCATAATTTCTTATTTTTGGTTATACAATCCCAAAAATCATATACCATGAGAAAAAAAATTGTTGCTGGTAACTGGAAAATGAATACAACCTTGCCAAATGGATTATCACTTGTTTCGGAAATAATTAAATCACAAGATGTGCCAAAAGATGTTGTATTAATTGTAGCTCCACCTTATACACATTTATCTGATATTTCAAAAATATTGAAGAATACGAGTATAAAATTAGCAGCTCAGAATTGTGCACAATTCGACCAAGGAGCATACACAGGAGAAATTGCAGCAACGATACTCAAATCTGTCGGTACTGAATATGTAATTCTGGGACACTCGGAACGCCGTGCCTATTATGCCGAAACAGATTTAATAATAAATAGCAAAATTAAACTTGCACTAGCTGCCGGAATTAAACCCATTGTGTGCTGCGGAGAAGTGCTCGAGGAAAGAGAAAAAGGAATACATTTCGATATTGTGGCAAAGCAATTAAAAGGCATGTTCGAAGGAATAAGCCCTGAGCAATTTAAAGAAATAATAATTGCTTATGAACCTGTTTGGGCTATTGGGACTGGAAAAACAGCAACTCCTGCACAAGCACAGGAGATACATGCTTTTATAAGAATAAATATAGAAAAGGTATTTGGAACAGAATTAGCCCATAATATGCCAATTTTATATGGAGGAAGTTGTAAGCCTTCAAATGCAAAAGAATTGTTTGCTAATCCAGATGTTGATGGAGGACTTATTGGTGGAGCATCATTAGTTGCAAAAGATTTTATTGATATTGCTAAATCATTCTAATTTATATTTAATGGATTATATTGAATTAAACTGTATTATAACTGCAGAAAATAAACAGGAAATAGCTGAAATACTTATTGCAGAGCTAAATGAAATTGGTTTCGAAAGTTATGACGAAACCTCTGAAGGACTAAAAGCATATATACAAAAGAATCTATTCGAAAATAACAAAATTAGTGAGCTTCAAGTAAATTCACTTACAAATTGCAGCATTGATTATTCATGGCAAACAATAAAATCGCAAAACTGGAATGCCATCTGGGAAAAAAATTTTGAACCTATAGCTATAGAAAACCAGTGTTTTGTTCGCGCTCCATTTCATAAAAAACAAGACAAATACATGTACGATATTGTTATTGAACCCAAAATGTCGTTTGGTACTGGTCATCACGAAACAACTTCATTAATGCTTAAAGCAATGTTATCTATTGATTTTAACAATAAAATTGTTTTAGATATGGGCTGTGGTACAGGTGTTCTGGCAATTATGGCCTCATTTAAAAAAGCAAAAAAAGTTACCGCTATTGATATTGATGAGTGGGCTTACGAAAATACAATTGAAAATATTGCCAGAAATAATTGTTCAAATATTGAGGTTTTTCAGGGTGATGCTGCGTTATTGGCAAATAAGCATTTTGATATTATACTTGCTAATATCAACCGGAACATTTTACTTAATGACATAAAGCATTATTCCTTAGCATTAAATGAAAATGGAATATTGCTGTTAAGTGGAATATATGAGCAGGATATGGAAATAATTCAGAAGGAAACTCAAAAACAAAATCTCACATTTGAATATTTCGACTCCAAGAATAATTGGGTTGCAGTAAAATTTTTAAAATCAAAAGTCTAAATTTAAAATATTGCAAATGAAAACCAGAATTTTCATCATAAGCTTCCTTTCTATTATCCTAACACTGATATTTTCAATAAAGAGTTTTGGGCAAGAACTAAAAGAATTTTCAACTGATACAACCCTTTTTATTGAGCAATTCGAATCTTTTGTAAAAAAGAATATATCAGATAGCGATAAAGAAAATCTTGACCAGTTTGTACTAAAATGGAAAACTAATATTATTGATGAAAAAATCCAGTTCCGGTTTATTGATGTTTGTAATCTTTTACTAAAAGAAAAAGCTCAAAGGAGTCCTCATTTTACAAAATATTTAGAAGTGGTAACGGCATTTTTTACTAACGAAAATGCCATGAAAAATTACGATGATTGGGAGAAGGGAGTGCTATTTATACTTTCAGGTCAAAAATATCCTCTGGGTCAACTCATTATTTATATTGATCATACATTAGATCTGATTACATCAGGGAATTTGTATAAGTCGTATGCTACTGCATGGTATGTAAGCTCCAACAATTATAAAATTATAGTTGATGAAACAATCAAAATAACATTTGAGGAGACCAATCTCATCTGCAGAATAAAAAATGATAGCATTAATATTTATAATTCAAAAGGTGTTTATTATCCTTTAATCAATATTTGGAATGGACAAAATGGAACTGTAACATGGGAAAGAGCAGGCTATTCGGCAGATAGTATATCTGCAAGACTTAATAAATATCAGATAAATCTTACAAGATCGGGTTACGATGCTGATTCGGCAGTTTTTACAAATAAAATATATTTCGACGCACCCATTTTAGGCAAATTATCTGATCAGGTTGTACATATTATGAGTCAAGATAAGGCAATTTACCCTGAATTTAACTCTTACCAAAAACGGTTCCAGATTAAAAACATTTACCCTGATATTGATTATGATGGTGGTTTTTCGATGAAAGGTGCAAATTTAATGGGATCAGGAATTAAAGACCAAGAAGCCTATCTTTTTATTCATAAACACGAAAAAATTGAATTTAGAGCACGATCCGAAAGTTTCATGTTTAAGAAAGATCGTGTAATTTCTAATAATGCACAAGTTACGATTAAACTTTCCAATGACTCAATCTATCATCCGGGATTAATGTTTACCTATGTAACAAAAACTACAGAAGTAACCTTAAATCCTACAGAACGAGTTGTTTCGAAAAGCCCTTTTTTCGATTCATATCATAACCTTTTTATGAAATTCGACAGGTTAATATGGAATACAAATACCGATAAAATTTATCTTACATCTGCGAGAGGATCGGCCATTGGAAACGCAACTTTTACATCATCTAACTTTTATAATCTTTTAGATTATGATAATCTCCAATCGCGCGATAATGAAAACCCTCTTATTTTGATTAGAAATTTTGCGAAAATGAAAAAATCTGATCAATTTAAAGCAGAGGATTTTGCCAATTACATGATTTATCCTATACATCAGGTTAGGCAAATGCTTATGTTTATAAGTATGGATGGATTTATATTCTTTGATGTTGATAATGATATTGTTACTATTAATCAAAGATTGTATGATTATATCAACTCGAGGCTTGGTAAAATCGATTACGATGTTATTAAATTCTTCTCACAAACCGAAGGACAAACACATAATGCAATTTATGACATAACAACATCAGATCTTGAGATAAACGGTGTTCCAAGGATTTTTCTATCCGACAGTCAGAATGTTGCCATATACCCACAGGGCAACAGAATAATAATGAAAAAAAATCGTAGCTTTAGTTTCGGAGGAATAATAAACGCAGGTCTTTTTACTTTCCATGGAAAAGTTTTTCACTTCGATTATGACACGTTTAAAATCGCCCTAAATAATGTCGATTCATTAACTATTAAAGTACAAACAACAGGATATGATTTATATGGTAAATCGCTCCTTGCAGCTGTTCAGAATACCATTAAATTAATTTCTGGAAACTTGTTAATCGATAATCCTGAAAACAAATCGGGATTAAAAAACTTCCCCGAATACCCTATATTTATTAGCGAGGAGAACTCGTTTGTTTATTACAATGTAAATAATGCACAGGGTAGCGTTTATAAACCTGAAAATTTCTTTTTCAAACTTGATCCATTTGTTATCGATAGTTTGGATAACTTTACTACTAAAGGATTACGTTTTGATGGGGAATTCTTTTCTGCAGGAATTTTTCCTCCTTTCGAAGATGCTATTTATATGCGCCCTGATTACTCTTTAGGATTTAACCGACTAACTCCTCCCGAGGGATTTCCATTATACGAGGGTAAGGGAATGTATTTTAACGAAATTGATCTAAGCAATCAAGGTTTAAAGGGTAATGGAACACTTGAATATTTAACAAGTAAATCGACATCCGACAGTATAACATTTTATCCTGATTCAACTAAAATACATGCTCAGGATTTTACTATTGCTCAAAGAAATACAGGTATTGAATTTCCTTATTCATCAGGAAATAATATCAATATTAAATGGTATCCATACAAGGATGTAATGTTTGCTGACCAAACCAAAGATCCATTTAAAATATACAATCAAAACTTTCTGTTTTATGGTGCATTAAAACTCCAACCTATTGGATTAACAGGCAAAGGCAAAATAGATTTGGATAAAGCTATTCTCGAATCTAATCTTTTCTTCTTTGATGCACTGGCATTTAACTCAGACACAACAAGCTTCAAGCTTAAGTCAATTGACAAGACTGATTTTAATATGTTAAGTACCAACCTGAATGCGAAAGTTAACCTGACAAACCAACTGGGTAATTTTAAATCAAATGATAGTTTTACTATAGCGGAATTTACAAAGAATTTATATAAAAGTTATCTTGATGAATTTGACTGGAAGATAAATTTAGATGAAATACATATTAACTCAAATCCTCAAGGTGATACAATTACATCACCAGAGATAAAACAATTATCCCGGCTTAAAGATGGGAATCTTCCTGGAGCGTTATTTCTATCAATTCATAGAAGTCAGGACTCTCTTCGATTTGCATCATCAAAGGCGATTTATAAGTTAGCTGATAACACAATTAATGCAACCGAAGTTGAATATATAAAAGTTGCCGACGCCTCTGTTTATCCCAAAGATGGTGATGTAACCGTTGGTAAATTAGCCGAAATGAGTACTCTTAATAAATCACTTGTTATTGCAAATGACCAAACAAAATATCATACCATTTTTAATTCAAGAATTAATATTAGAAGTCGAAACAATTATACAGGATCTGGAGAATATAATTATATAGATGAAAGTAAAAAAACACAAATTGTACATTTCTCTGATATTCATGTTGATACTACAAAACAAACAATAGCAATAGGGAAAATTATTGATACTGATAATTTTACACTTAGTCCGGTATATGCCTTTCAGGGCGAAGTTCAGTTAAATGCAGCAAGAAAGTATCTCACATTTAGAGGGGGCGTTAGAATAAGTCACGAGTGCGAAAAAATTTCACAAGAGTTGGCTATATTCGAAACAGAAATCAATCCCGACACAATCTACATTCCAATTTCTGATAATACCAAGAGTCTTCTTGGTCGTGGTCTCTTTGCTGCAAGTTTTATTACAAAAGATTCATCTCACATCTATTCCTCATTCCTAACTCGCCGTCGCGATCCAAATGATGAGGCTATAGTTAAAGCAACAGGATATTTATTTTATAATAAAAATTCAAATAAATATATTATTGCTGATAAATCTAAGATTTTAAATCCTGATACAACAGGAAGCCTAGTTAATCTGCATCAAAAGTATTGTCTGCAACACGGTGAGGGTAAAATAAATCTGGGCATTGAACTTGGACAGATAAACCTCTCCCCTGCAGGATCTTTCAATCATGATTTAATTAAGAATGAAATAAAACTAGATTTGATTCTACCTATCGATTTCTTTTTCTCAGAAGCTGCCCTCGACACCATGATTAAAGACATTCAATCTCAAAGAATAGAATCTTTTAGCATTACATCCGATTTCTTTACAAAAAATATGTACGAAAGATTTGGGGAAACCAATACAAACGAATTTAAAAACCAAAGCTTACTTTTTGCAACTGAAGCAAAGCTTCCAAAAGATTGCCAGCATACATTATTTCTTAGTGAGCTTAAACTAAAGTGGTATACTGAAGGTGGAATGTATTTATCATATGGAAAAATTGGAATTTCAACTATAAACAATAAGCCTGTGAATAAATATGTAGATGGTTATTTCCAGATACTAAAGCGCAGAAGTGGCGATTTAATGAAATTCTATTTCAAATTGCCAAATAATAATTATTACTACTTTACATACTCAAGAGGTGTAATGCAAACGCTTTCAAACAACACAGATTTTGTAAATGCAATTCAATCGATAAAAAATAGTAATAGAAAACAAAAAACACCACGTAATCAAACTCCCTATCGTTATATTATTGCAACAGAGCAGAATCTTCAACAATTTTTGCGCGATTTGAGATTATTTGAAGAAGCTCAAAATGCAAAAAATACCGATTCTAATCTTGAGCAACCCCAATTCGAAGAACCTTTAGATTCTATTCAGTTTGAAGAAGAGCCAACAGATTCTCTTCAAATTGATAATGAACAAAACAACAATAATGATGGTTTTATGGATTGATATGAAATTTTTTATTGCATGAAAGAGATATGGAACTCCAGGTATAATAAACCAGAATATATTTATGGAATTAAACCCAATAACTACCTAAAAACATTTATTGAAACCAATAATCCGGGAACAATTTTATTACCTGCCGATGGTGAAGGTAGAAATTCTGTTTTCGCTGCCATAAAAGGTTGGCAAGTTGATGCATTTGATTACAGTGAAAGTGCCTGTATTAAAGCTTTAAACCTGGCTAATAAATACAATGTTATTATTAACTATTCAACTTCTGAGGCATTACATTTTAAAACAAAGAAAGAATATGATCTAATTGCATTAATCTATTTTCATTTATTATCAGAAGAAAGGACTTTGATTTTTAATCACCTGATTACCTTCTTAAAACCTGGGGGACATATTCTGCTGGAGGCTTTTTCTAAAAATCAAATCAACAATACATCTGGCGGACCAAAGGATATTAAGTTACTTTATGATTTGAATGATATTAAAAATGATTTTGCCGGCCTAAATATTAAAGAGCTTAATGAACATGAAATAACACTGGATGAAGGTTTACTTCATCAGGGAAAAGCAAATGTTATAAGATTAATAGCTCAAAAAACTAGTGTCTCTCTAATTCCCAAATTTCAAGATCTTTAATTTCACTGCCATCAATTACAAATCGAACGGCAGTTTGTTTAGTGTGCATTCCGGATTTGCCCGCTGCACCTGGGTTAATATGTAATAAATTATACTTCTTATCAAATATTACTTTAAGTATATGCGAATGACCACTTATAAAAAGCTTGGGTACCTTGATTTTAAATAATTCAACTACCTCTTTCTCATATTTACCAGGATATCCTCCAATATGTGTAATCAAAACATCAACATTTTCGCATGTAAACTGTTGAAATTTAGAATATACAGCCCGAACATCAATCCCATCTATATTTCCATATACAGCCTTTAAAGGTTTAAATAAGGAGATTTTATCAGCTGTTTCTATATTTCCAATATCACCTGCATGCCATATTTCATCGCATTTACTAAAAAAATTAAGAATTTTATTATCAATAAAACCATGGGTGTCCGATAACAAACCAATTCTTTTCATCTATTAATTCCTTATAATCCTTAAATTTGTATTTGTACTAAAACAAAGATACATGCATTTATTTTACACACCTGATTTAAGCGGATTAAATTATACACTCGACGAAACAGAATCGAAACATTGTACAAGAGTTTTAAGACTTACCAACAAAGATATTGTTCATTTAATTGATGGAAAAGGAGGTTTTCATAAAGCTGAAATAATCGATCCAAATCCTAAAAGGTGCACTGTTCAAATTATCGAATCTATTAAGGATGTTGGTAAGAGAAACCATTACCTGCATATTGCTATAGCGCCTACTAAAAACATGGATCGTTTCGAATGGTTTATAGAGAAAGCTACTGAGATAGGTATCGACGAAATAACACCTCTCCTTTGCGAGCATTCTGAGAGAAAAGTAATAAAAACTGATCGCCTGGAAAAAATTATCATTGCCGCTATGAAGCAATCGAAAAAAGCATATAAACCACAAATTAATGGGATGACTGAAATAAGGCAGTTTTTAAGCCAGAATTTTAATGGAGATAAATTTATTGCTCATTGTGAAGACTATCAAAAGAACCAGCTAAAAACAATATATAATAAGGGCAATAACGCACTAATTCTTATTGGTCCTGAAGGAGATTTTAGTCCTGAAGAAATTCAACTTTCAAAAGATAATGCGTTTATTGAAATTAGTCTGGGTGATAGTCGTCTTAGAACAGAAACTGCAGGGATTGTTGCTTGTCATACTATAAATCTGCTTAATAATTAATGCTACTATAATAGCTTAAAATCAAAAAAAATGAAAAATATAATAAAAATATTTAAGTATTTATTGCTTACTGCAATCGCTGTATTGTTAGTTTTTATTATAAATGTAATTTGGTTTAAACCATTCTCGATAAATCATTATTACGAAAAAGTTTTTATTGAATTCATGCTAGATGAACCAGAAATGATTTCATCACTAGGGATTCCAGTACTTAGTAGTATTTATAATGATAAATTTAGCGATATTTCTCCTGAAGTTGAAAAAGAGAAACAAAAAAAGGTAGAAAAATATCTTAAAACATTAGAAAGTTATAATAAAAAGAATCAATCTGTAGACCAATTATTAAGTACTAGAATCCTTGAATGGTTTTTAGGAGATATGGTTAATTCAAATCAATTCTATTTATATAATTATCCTGTTAATCAATCATTTGGAATTCAAAGTGGAATAATTAGTTTTATGGAAAGCAGTCATAATATAAATTCAAAGAAGGACGCTTTGGCATATATAAAACGACTTGAAGCTTTTGGAAATAAGTTTGATCAGTTACTCGAAGGATTAAAATTAAGAGAAGAACAAAATATTATTCCTCCCAAATTTGTAATTACAAAAGTAATTACCGAAATGACAAATTTTATTAATTCTCCATTGGAAGAAAATATACTTTATTCTTCTTTTAATACAAAAATCAATAAAATAGAAGATCTTGACAATAAAGAAATTCTATTAAAAAATGTTGAAAAAGCAATTAATAATTCTGTTTTTCCAGCTTATCAAAAGTTAATCGATTACTTCAGTTTAGTAGAAAAGAAAGCAACAACAGATGACGGCGTTTGGAAATTTCCAAAGGGTGACGAGTTCTATGCTTCACAAATTAAAAGTTACACTACTTCAGATATTACACCCAAAGAAGTACATGAAATTGGGCTTAAAGAAGTTGCAAGAATTCAACATGAAATTAGAAACACTTTATATTCATTAGGATATACAGACACAACAAAGAATATTAATTTTTATATTGATGAGTTTAAAAAGAATCCAGAATTTATTTATGAAGATTCTGAAGTAGGCAGAGAGAATTGTTTAACCGATTACAATAAAATAATTGAAGAAATTAATCTGAAAATTGACGACTATTTTAATATTAAGCCAAAAGCTAAACTTGAAATTAAAAGAGTGCCAAAATTTAATGAATCTACTGCACCTGGAGGCTATTATAGCATGGCCCCAATGGATGGCTCTCGTCCTGGAATTTTTTATGTGAATTTATATGACATTAAGGCTAATTTGAAATATGATATGCCAACCTTAGCTTTTCATGAAGGTGTTCCCGGACATCACTTCCAAATTTCGATAGCAACTGAACTTGAGAATTTACCTACATTTCGTAAAATTGTTCCCTTTACCGCATATGCCGAAGGTTGGGCAATGTACTCAGAACAACTTGCCTTTGAAATGGGTTATTATACCAATAAACCTTATGCAAACATTGGTCGTTTGCAGTCTGAATTATTCCGTGCTGTAAGGTTGGTGGTTGATAGTGGAATACATTATAAAAAATGGACACGCGAAGAAGCAATCGATTATATGAAGAAAAATACAAATATGGCTGAAAGTGAAGTTATTTCTGAGATCGAGCGATATATCGTAACTCCAGGTCAGGCTTGCGCTTATAAAATTGGTATGATTAAATTTTTACAGTTAAGAGAAAAAGCAAAAGAATCATTAAAGGATAGATTCAATATAAAGGAATTCCATGATGTTGTACTTAAGAATGGTGCAGTTCCATTAGATATTCTTGAACAACTTGTAAATGATTATATTAATTCTAAAAACACTCTATAAATCCTAATTTTAAATAAGGAAGCCGCCTCTGACTAATAGTTGCGGCTTCACTTTTCAAAGAACTTAGTACTAGTTTGTAAAGAAATCAACTACATTACCAAACTTATTACTTGCTGTTTTATAAAACTCAGTATAACTGCATTTTGAGCAGGTTATTGAAGTAAAACGAGCATTCTGAATATTAAATAACTTGGTAAAAAAAGTTGTAGTTGTCCTTATTTCGCCAGTTTCATACTGTTTATTGCCACATTTTGGGCAAACATATTTGTAATTGTATTGCATAGTTTTATAATTATTTGTTTAAAGGAAACTATTCTTATGCATGAATTTCATTTAATAATTCTCTGCCTTTTTCGATAAATAACTCCAGTTTCTTTTCTTCTATTACCCAAGTGTTAGTTTTTATTGCAACAAAATTATCTCCATTTAAATCAGGAATATTACTTTCATATCTTCTTATAATTTGAAGATTTAAAGCCTCGATTGCTTTGTTTATTTCAAGGAATTCCATAATTACTTTTGAATTAATTATATTCCTGTCTAATTTATTGTTCTCGCCAATAATAGTTACCATTTTATCAATATAACTATCATTCGATTTTATTCTTTTTCCAAAATCAAACCAAAACCGTTTAGTTACTTTTATTTCATTGTTGCAATCAGGTATTTTCTTAAAAATGCCTGAATAAGTAATACCAGTATAAGCTTTTGGTGAATATGAATCAAAGAAAACAAAATACAATTCATTCGCATTTTTCTCCAGTTCAAAAACCACATACTTCGTGTTAATAAATCGCTCACTAGAAACAAGTGAAAAATTTACATTATTTGAGTTTGAATAACACTTTATTCCTCTATTTTTTGCAAATTCTTCAAGTATTTCAACGGATGTTTTTTCCATTATAATTCTATTTTATTTGTTTCTGAATCCATTGGAAAATCTCATTTAATGCCACTGGCGAAAATGTTTGTTCAATCTGTGCATATTCAAATGGTGCTCCGGTTTTACATTCCTGAAACAGGTGATTAAGGCCAGCTAGTTCCGTAACAGTAACATTTTTGTTGCCACCTTCAGCTAACCCGCTTTGAAGTGCTTCAAGGTTCACTTTTGGAGGAACCTGTAAGTCCTTCTCCCCATTTAATGCAAGTACAGGGCATTTTACATCTTTCAATACATCATAAGGATTATATTTTATAAAAAATACCATCCATGGACTTATAAGCTGATCTACCTGCATTTTAATATATTCGTCTTTACTCAAACTTGCAGGTTTTTCTGAATCAGGTTCATTTTTTGAAACCTCTTTTATATAATTTGTCAGATCAACTCTCATACTTTCATCATTTGATGATTTTAATACAATATCAAATGCCCCCTTATTAATTTGTTTATTCTTGTTAATTTCTTCATCGCTCAAATCCATGGCTTTTGAAATTAGTTCCTGTTGAAGCAATAACAACTGATCACCAGGAATAGCAGTACCTGCTAGTAAAACTATAAATGCAATGTCTTTCGATTTTGAAGCTACAATAGGTGCAATTATTCCTCCTTCGCTATGTCCAATCAGCCCTATCTTATTCTTATTTATCTCTTTTCTGGTTTTTAAATATTCAACTGCCGATTCAACATCTGTGACAAAATTCATCGTTGTTGAGCCTTTTAAGTCTCCTTCTGATTCAGCTGTACCACGGTCATCAAATCGTAAAACTGCAATACCGTTTCGGGTAAGGTAGTCGGCAATAATAAGAAATGGTTTATGTCCAAATACCTCCTCATTTCTATCCTGCGGACCACTTCCCGTTATTAAAACAACAACAGGGAAGTTTCCGTCTTTAGAAGGCATTGTTAATGTACCCGCTAAAAAGAATTTCTCTACTTTATTTTCAAATTTTACATTTTCCTCATAATATGGATAAGGCTTAATAGGATCCTGAATTTTAGTAATGATAGGTTTTTCAAGCTTCTCGAGTGATAAATCCAAAGGAAAACTATATCCCGCCTGATTAAACGATCCCTTAAAAATATTCTCATTATTAAATTCAGCTGTATATTCAATAGCTGCAGAAGTTATTGTAATTCTAAGTGTTTTATTTTCAAAACTTACTTCCGTTACAGGAATTCCTTTAGCTCCCTGATCAGGACTATCCATAGTTGCTAAATATCCTGTATCGGTTTTTGTAATATTAAAGACCAGACGTAATTTCATTCCCTGAACTTCTAGCATTCCGTTCCACTGACCTTCAATACTTTGCCCAAAAGCATTCATTGAAACAAGTAAAATAAGTGTAAAAAAAAATATTTTATGCATTGCTTTCATTTTCTATACTCTTTATATTTTGATTTAATTATCTGTATCAGGTTTATTGCTTTCTTCGTTTTCTTCTTCATCATTCAAAGCACTTGTTTTTTTAAGTCTGCCCGACTCTTTTAATGCTTTGGTGATTATCCATTCCAATTGACCATTTGTACTACGGAATTCATCCGCAGCCCATTTTTCTAGAGCTTTAAGCTTATCCGGATCGAGCCGGAGTACAAATGATTTTTTTAATGCCATATTATTAATGATTTAATGTACCAGCATTTATTACCGGACGAGCCGATTCGTCAGAGCATAAAACAACCATTAAATTACTTACCATTGCAGCTTTTGCTTCCTGATCAAATTGAATAATCTCTTTTTTTGCCAGCTGATCAAGAGCCATCTCAACCATTCCAACTGCTCCTTCAACAATTTTCGATCGGGCAGCAACAACAGCAGTAGCTTGCTGACGACGCAACATAGCGCTTGCAATCTCTTCTGCATAGGCAATATAATTTATTCTGGCTTCAATTACATGAATCCCTGCAATTTCTAATCTTTCGCGAATTTCCTTTTCCAACTCATGATTTACTTCCTCTACTCCAGAGCGCAATGTAGTCTCAGCTTCCTCATCTTCGAAATTATCATAAGGGTATTTACCTGCTAATTTTCGTAAAGCTGCCTCACTCTGAACAACTACAAAATGCTCAAATTCATCAACTTCGAATGCTGCTTTATATGTCTCTTCAACTTTCCACACTAAAACAACTCCAATCTTTATTGGATTGCCTACTTTGTCGTTTACCTTAATAGGATTACTATCGAAGTTTCTTGCTCTTAACGAAAATTTCTTTTTCAAAAAGAATGGATTTGTCCAGAAAAATCCATTATCCTTTATCGTACCTTTATATTCACCGAATAAGACAAGTACTGAGGATTCATTTGGACTAACAATTACAAATCCAATACAAAGAAATGTGAAAATTACAAATCCAATAATAAACCATGGATTTTCGTACATAATTAATCCAATTATTGTAGATGCCAATATTAATAATACTAATAGAAGCATTAAATAACCTGAAATTGCTTTGAATACTTTTTCGTTTTTCATAATACAGAGATTTAATTTATTTTTGATATCATTTTGATATCACAATAATACAACAAAAAAGTTCTCGTGTCAAGTTTTTTTTAAAATAATTTCTTTCTCAATATATATAATACTGTATATCTAATACTTACAAAGTAACACAACACTTTGTTTAGATTTATCTAAATAAAAAAGAGACACCTATTACTCAGGTATCTCTATTCATTTTTTTAAAATTACTAACTATTAACCAAAACTCATTGAATATCTGTTTTCGCAAATTCAAGTATTTTATTTATTACCTCATCTCTTGGCGAAATACTTTTTATATTCAATTCCTCTAGAACATCTGAGAATTCATAAAGTGAGAAATCAACAATTTCATTTTCTTCGTTATTAAAATTCTCAAATAAATAAAGCAGTGTAGAAGTTCTTCTCATAGGCATGATTCAAGTTTTTATTGTTTACCTGAATAACGCCCAAATACTTCAATTATTATTTCTACATACTACTATTTTTTATCTATAGCTTATTTTATGAAAAGTTAACTAATCCAACTACTTATATGTTAGACTAATATTCTTTTCTTCCATAATCTTCCTTAAATTTATCAATGCATATCGCATTCTTCCGAGAGAAGTATTAATACTTACATTTGTTTGTTCGGCAATCTCTTTAAAGCTTAAATCCAGATAATGTCGCATAATAATAACTTCTTTTTGTTCTTCTGGCAAATAATCAATCATTTTGCGAACATCTGAAGTAATCTGGTCCTGAATCAACGAATCCTCAATTGTAATATCCGAAAAGCGAGTAGAATTATTCAATAGCTTTTCATGCTCATCGCACGAAAAAGTTTTCATCTGCTTTTCTTTTCTGAAATAATCAATTATTAAATTATGTGCAATTCGAACAACCCATGAGATAAATTTTCCATTATCCTGGTAACGCCCTTCATGCAGCGATTTTATAACTTTAATAAATGTTTCCTGAAAGATATCTTCAGCTAATTGACTGTTTTTAACCATTAAATAGATATAAGTATAAACTTTATCTTTATGGCGTTTAATAAGAATCTCGAAACTAGATTGTTCACCGTCAATGAACTGGGTTACAAGTTCATGATCGGAATATTTTGAAGCTTCCAAAATAACCTCCTTTTGTTAGTTTTAAAAAGAGTAGAAGTTCAATCGATAAACAATCCTCCGTATTAGGTTAGTAAATAATTATGTATTTTTGTGCAATTAAATAAAAAATATTGGTAATTCAAACAATTTTAATGAAACTTAACAATTTTTAGGGTATTAACTCAACAATTATGCCAAAAGACGATCAATATATTCATATTAAAGGAGCTAATGTTCATAATCTAAAAAATATAAGTCTAAAAATACCTCGCAATAAATTCATTGTTATTACAGGTGTTTCTGGGTCAGGAAAATCATCGCTTGCTTTCGATACTATTTATGCTGAAGGGCAACGAAGATATGTTGAAAGCCTTTCATCGTATGCAAGACAGTTTTTAGGAAAGATAAATAAGCCGGATGTTGAATTCATACATGGTATTCCGCCAGCTATAGCAATTGAGCAAAAAGTAAATACCAGAAATCCGCGATCAACAGTCGGAACATCAACCGAAATCTATGATTATCTTAAACTTTTATTTGCTCGTATTGGTAAAACATACTCTCCCATTTCAAACAAGTTGGTTCAAAGACATTCAGTTACTGATGTAATTAACCATATAGTATCATTCGAGAAAAATACAAAAACGCTTATTCTTGCTCCTTATTTTCAACATAACGAGAAAACACTTGAACAACAGTTAAATCTACTTTTAAACGAAGGTATAACACGAATAGAGCAAAATAATGAGACTTATAAAATTAATGATCTCTTAAACAGTCCATCCGATTTTAATTCAAAAATATCTTTTCATATAGTTATTGATAGAATTGTTGTAAAAACTGATGAGGATTCAATGGGTCGTATGGCTGACTCTGTTCAAATAGCATTTAGCGAAGGTAAAGGTCATTGTATTATTAAATCTTTTGTTGAGGATCGTGTAATTTCTGAGAAATTCTCTAATAAATTCGAAGCTGATGGAATTGAATTCGAAGAACCTAATGTGCATACATTTAGCTTTAATAATCCTATAGGTGCATGTCCTAGATGCGAAGGATATGGGAAAATTATAGGTATTGATGAAGATCTGGTTATTCCAAACAAAAACCTTTCTATATATCAGGAAGCAATAGCTTGTTGGCGTGGAGATAAAATGCAGGAATGGAATCAACGACTTATTTATAATGCTGACAAATTTAATTTCCCGATCCATAAACCATTTATTGAATTAACAGATGATCAAAAACATTTGCTCTGGACTGGAAATCAACATTTCTATGGTTTAAATGCTTTCTTCGAACATCTTGAAGAACAGAAGTATAAAATACAATACAGGGTAATGCTTTCGAGATACAGAGGAAAAACGGACTGCCCTGATTGCCGTGGTACAAGGCTAAAAAAGGAAGCTTCCTACATTAAAGTTGGAAATTGCTCATTGCAGGATTTGGTGTTAATGCCAATTAATGAACTCCAGCTTTTTTTCAAAAGACTGGAAGTCAATACCTTTGAAAAGGAAGTTTCTAAAAGAATTTTAATTGAAATTAACAGTCGCTTAGATTTTTTAATGAATGTTGGATTAGGATATTTAACTCTTAACAGATTGTCATCTACACTATCCGGAGGTGAATCACAGCGTATTAATCTAGCAACTTCTCTTGGAAGCAGTCTGGTTGGTTCGCTATATATTCTCGATGAACCAAGTATTGGATTGCATCCCCGCGATAATGACCGATTGATTATTGTATTAAAGCATCTTCAGAAAATTGGAAACTCTGTAATAGTTGTTGAACATGACGAAGAAATAATTAAATCAGCTGATGAGATAATTGATATTGGACCTTTGGCGGGAAGACTGGGAGGTGAAATAATATTTCAAGGTAATCATAATGATATTCTATTAAGCGAAGAAAGCCTCACAGCAAAATACCTTACTGGTAAAGAAAAAATTACAAAACCTAATAGCAGACGAAAATGGAACAATTTTATTCTAATAAAAGGTGCAAGAGAAAATAACTTAAAGAATATTGAAGTTAAATTTCCACTTAATACGTTAACTGTAATTACTGGAGTAAGCGGTTCAGGCAAATCTTCTTTAGTTAAAAATATATTGTACCCTGCACTTAGTAAGCGATTATTAGGATTAGGGGAAAAAACAGGAAAATTTGAAGAAATTGCAGGTGATATTCATTTACTTAAGAATATTGAATTTGTTGATCAAAACCCAATAGGAAAATCATCTCGTTCAAATCCTGTAACCTACCTTAAAGCATACGATGAAATAAGAAAATTATTTTCCGATCAACAGGCATCAAAAATAAATAATCTTAAGCCATCACATTTTTCTTTTAACGTTGATGGTGGGCGATGTGAAGAATGTCAGGGTGAGGGTATTATCAAGGTTGAAATGCAGTTTATGGCTGATGTTACTCTTATCTGCGAAACCTGCAATGGGAAAAGATTTAAAGATATGGTGCTTGATATCAAGTATCGAAATAAAAACATCTACGACATTCTTGAACTAACTGTTGATGAGGCCATTGAATTCTTTAGCCTGGAAAAAAGCTCTACAGAACGCAAAATCGTTGAAAAACTATCACCTTTATCCGAAGTAGGACTTGGTTATATAAAACTAGGTCAATCATCGAGTACATTAAGTGGTGGCGAAAGTCAACGGGTTAAATTAGCCTCGTTCTTAAGTAAGGAGTCAGAAAACAAACACACCCTATTCTTATTTGATGAACCAACAACAGGTTTACACTTTCATGATATTAAGAAACTACTTGATGCTTTTAATGCTCTTATTGCTCGAGGTAACAGTATAATAATTATTGAACATAATTTGGAAGTTATTAAGTCTGCCGATTGGATTATTGATCTGGGACCCGAAGGAGGCAAAGATGGTGGACATATTGTTTTCGAAGGAAAACCGGAGGAGATAATTCTATGTAAGAATTCCTATACTGGTAACTTCTTAAAAGAAAAGATGTAAAAAAAGCCTGAAAAATTTCAGGCTTTTTTAGATTATATTTAGAATACTACTTTAATTTTCTTTTATACCAAATAAAATAGCTACACAACCACTTATGAGCTCTTCTGATTCGCTTCCTTCTAAACCTTTAACTCGCAATGAAATAATAAGTTGCTGACTAGCTTCCAGTTTAAAATCCCAAAGTTTTGAATAATTTGACTTTCGATTATCGTATAGTACATTACGATTAATATCTAATACTTGGAATTCAATTTGAGGTAATGCATCTGAACCACAAATATAAATTCTATAGTTTTGTCCGGCATAAAATGTCTTATATAATTCTGCATCTTCACCTTCGGTTAAAATAGCTGCATTGAAATTACCATCATGAATGTATGGCGTTAATTCAAGCTTACATACCTTTTTAGCAAAACTTTTACATTGAGTATATCCTGAAAATGGTATTAGTGCTATTAATGTCAAAATAATTAATACCTGGTATATTTTTTTCATAGCAGAGGAATTTATAATGTATAATTATTTCGGATTACCTTGATCTTATCTTTTAAATCACTAAAAGTTCTTGGACTCATTGAAACATTAGTCTTAGACTTAAGTGTTGTAATATTAGTTTGAGCATCAGTTACAGGCTCAATCTTTGATGTAGAAATCTCAATTTTATCAAATATGGCTTTTAATTCTTTTACATCCGAAACAACATTTATTACATCTTCATTATCAGCATTCTGGTCCAATAAGTTCAAAACTGTATTTAATGTTAATTTCTGGTCAATAATACGATTTACTAATTCATTATTATCTAAATCAGCATCTGGATCAACTAAATTTATGGCGATATGCAATCCTTCAATCCATCCTCCTACTAAAACAATCGTAGATAATGCTTGTCTATCGTTCTCTTCAAAAAACGAACTTGAGTTCATAATAGTCTCAGAAATAATATCCATTATAATATCTCTATTATTAACATTAGCTTCTAAACGCTCAATAATATCTTCATCAATAGCATTTAGGATACCCAGACCTTCAGCCATTTTCTTTGATGCATTCATATAATTAATTGTAGCCTGGGTTTGATCGAATAAACTAGCATAACTTAAGTCAGTTGTATAAATACCCAAATTAAGTGCCATACTTTTGTTGGTAACATATTTCGATACATTACCCGTAGGATTTAATAATTCCTCATTATATTTTGCACCTGCTTGTTTTAAAATCATTGCTGTTTCAAGCGGAGATGGCAATGAATAAAATATTTCCTTAACGGCTTTAACATCCTTAATTAGTTGTTCATTTATTTCAAGAGAATCAAGAGTAACCATTTCATCGGAATCTGATTTCTTTGACTTATCTGAAGAGCAGCTTGCTGCTATAAGGATTATTAAGAAAACTGCGTAAAAATTTAATGCTTTTTGGGGTATTTTTCTAATATTCATAATGAGCTGTTTTAGTAATTGTTACCAATTTAAAACATTTTTTAGTAAAATTAACATTTTTTTTTAAAAAACAAAATATAAAATGTATTGCATTGTTTGTTACAATAGCTATTTCATTTACCAGTTATATTTTAGTTGTTAACATTATTGTAAAAAATTTCAGAACTAATATAGAAAATTAAATTCTGAATAACCAATATTTATTACGATTTATTATAATTTTGTATTGAGTTATTTATAAAATAACAAAAACAAAATATAAACAGCAAAGAATTGATGACTAACAGCGAACTCAAACGGGATCTTAGCTCTCCAAGCATTGCTATTATTAGCAAAGCCCTTGATTACATATCTGAATATGGCAGCCATGATATTATTCCGGAATTAATAGCCCTTTTGCAAAAAAATAAAAATGATGACATTCAATATCAGATAATTAGTATATTCGAAAACCTTCGAGATCAACAATCCTTGCCTCATATAATTGATGCACTGATGAATATTGAATATAGAAATATAAGAGGATTATTAGTTGCAACTTGTTGGAAAAACAGCTTAAATTTTGAGGAATTTCCTGAACTTTTTACAGATATTTTTATCGACAGTGATTTTACTGAAGCTTTCGATGCACTTACTGTCATTGAAAATATGCATTCAATTATAGAAGAAAAAGCTAATAGATGTATATTAAAACTTGAGAATCATCTCGAAGAAGCAAAAGATCTGAAAAAATCGATTATTTGTGAGCTGATTAAAATTGTTCAATCACATACAGAAAATCCCGCTGAGTAAGCGGGATTTTTTTTATTGGATACTTGAAAAATACTTCATAAATTGAGATCTTTCATAAATCTGAGGATCATCAATTTTATCGTAACTCATCTTCCCTTTAAATCCGTTAATGGAGCTATATCCATTTTTAGTCATCCATATATCTATGTCTTTAGTCATTGTTTCGAGGTAATCAATGCCATTTTTATAAAGCGTGGAACAAACCTGAACAGCTGTTGCTCCAGCAAGAATTTGTTTGATGACAGCTTTTCCATCATGAACTCCTGTTGATGCTGCTATATCAACCTTGGCAACTTTTGATGAAATAATTCCAACCCAACGTAAAGAAAAACGGATATCTGCTGGCGAGCTAAATACGTCAGCTGATGTAAATTTCATTGTATCGATATCAATATCTGGAGCATATAATCTATTAAACAATACCACCCCTGGAACATTAAGTTTCTGAACTAATCCAACAAGGTTAGAAAAATAGAAACTGAGTTTAAATGCAAATGGTATTGTCAATATTTTCTTAAGTTTTTCGGCCAGCTCTAAATATATGTTTTCATACTTTTCTGATGAAGAATTTCGGTCAATAGGCAAAACATATACGTTTACTTCTAACGCATCGGCACCCGCCTGCTCAATTTTTTTTGCAAAATCAACCCAATCTTTCGATGAAACACAATTTATACTTGCAATAATTGGTATTTTAACGGCTGCTTTTGCTTCTTTTATAAGGTTAAGATATTCCTGAACACTGTTGTTTTTAATATAATAATTCACATAATCCAAAGCTTCGGGATAATCTGTTTGGCTTACCATTTTTCCAGCATCCATTTTAATTTGCTCTTCGAATAGCGACTTTAAAACCACAGCACCAGCACCTTTCGCTTCAAGGTTCTTTATTTTTTCGACACTGTTTGTCAAACCAGAGCTTGCAATTATCAACGGATTACGCAATTTCAAACCTAAATAGGTAGTTTCGAGTTTGTTCATAGTTTTTACATTTGTTTTTTCTTTATTTTTATCTTTCTCCAAAAATAAGGCTGCCAATACGCACTATGGTTGCTCCTTCTTCAATTGCAATTTTATAGTCGCCAGACATACCCATGGATATTTCCTTAAAATCAGATTTAGTAGAAAAGTACTTACTTTTTAACTGATTAAATATATAAACTAATTCCTTAAATTCAGCACGAACGAGCTGAGTATTTTCAGTAAAAGTAGCCATTCCCATAACTCCAAGAATATTAATATTTTGTAAATTACTAAATTCATTTGATTCCAACATTTGCTTGGCTTCACTTAAATCAAAACCGAACTTAGTTTCTTCTGTTGCAATATGAAATTGCAGCAAGCAATTAATTATTCTATTATTTTTAGTTCCTTCCTTGTCAATCACCTGTAACAACTTAAAACTATCAACCCCATGTATTAAATAAACAAAGGGTGAAATATATTTCACTTTATTGGTTTGCAAATGTCCAATCATATGCCATTCTATATCTTTTGGAAGTTTTGAATACTTTTCAGAAAGTTCCTGTGCCCTATTTTCACCGAAAATCTTGTACCCAAAAGTATATACTTCCAATATTTGTTCAATAGGTTTTGTTTTGGAAACAGCAACTAGTTTAACGCTTTCAGGTACTTCCTGTGTTAAAATCTTCTTAATATTTTCTGAAATGCTCATTTTGTATATTTTGGGATGGTAGTATTTCAATTTCAAAGGTACAAAAAAGGTGTGTTTTAACCTGAAAAATTCATAACCTGATTGAATTTTTCTTCTGATGTATGAAAATTATATAATTTCGAGAAGGTAAACAATATAATTTTCTCAGTTAGGATAAAAAAATAGGGACTGAAAAATCAATCCCTATATACAATTATTTTCTTTTATATTAATCTAACTTATGAATTACTAATCCACTTCGAAGTTTTGGTTCGAACCAGGTAGTTTTTGGAGGCATAATATTTCCACTATCAGCAATATTAATTAATTGCTGCATCGATACTGGGTATAAAGCAAAAGCAACTTTCATATCGCCATTATCAACACGCTTTTTAAGTTCTCCCAAACCTCTTATTCCTCCTACAAAATCAATACGTTTTGAAGTACGCAAATCATTGATTCCTAGTACCTGGTCAAGAACAAGACTTGAAAGTACAGTTACATCAAGCACTCCAATTGGATCATTGTCGTTATAAGTTCCGGGTTTTGCATTTAGTTTATACCACTTACCTGATAAATACATACTGAATTCGTGCAATTTCGATGGTTTGCATATTTCAATACCCATTAATGTTACTTCGAATGAAACTTTTAACTTTTCAATTAGTTGTTCTTCAGTTAAACCATTCAAATCTTTTACTACACGATTGTAATCTATAATATTCAATTGGTTATCAGGAAAATGTACTGCCATGAAAAAGTTGTATTCTTCATTTCCTGTATGATTTGGATTCTTTGCTTTTCTCTCTAAACCAATTCTTGCAGCAGCAGCAGTTCTGTGATGGCCATCAGCAACATAGGTAAAAGGTACTTTTGTAGCAAATAGTTCCTCCAGTTTTTTGTTCGTTTGCGGATCGTTTACTGGCCAAAAATGATGTCCAAAACCATCTTCAGCAACAAAATCATAATCGGCTTTCTGATTTTTTACAATATTTTCGACAATTGCATCAATTTCGGGAACAGCTCTGTAAGAAAAGAAAACAGGCTCAATATTGGCATTTGTATATCGTGTAAGAATCATTCTGTCTTCTTCTTTATCAGGTCGTGTTAGTTCATGCTTTTTAATAATTCCATTATGATAATCGTCGCATGCAGCAACACCAACAATTCCGTATTGAGTTTTTCCGTTCATGGTTTGAGCATAAATATAAAACTTAGCTTCAGCATCTTCAACTAACCATGCCTTTTTCTGGAACATTTTGAAATTATCAACTGCCTTATTATACACAGTTTCTGAATGAACATCAGTCCCTGGAGGGCAATCTATTTCTGCTTTGGTAATATGTAATAAAGAACATTCCTTACCTTTTGCCATTACAGCAGCTTCTTCGCTATTCATAACATCGTATGGTAAACACGCTAAATCTTTCGAAATCTCCTTTGGAGGTCTTAATCCCTTAAATGGTTTTATTATTGCCATTGTAAATAATTTTAAAATTAAAAGTTTTAAGTTATTGTTTCTCAATTTATAAAATTGCCCGCCCGAAATAAATCCTCAAGCGGGTAATTTTAGTTTCATTCGCTGCAAAAATACTATTTATTTACTTTGAATTTTGTATCACCTTCTTCCAAAAAGGCAACTATTTGATTTGCAGCAGCAATGCCTGCATTAATATTTGCTTCTTCAGTTTGAGCTCCCATTTTCTTAGGTGTAAAAAAGAAACGGCCTTTGTATTTTTCTTCGAAAACAGTTTTGCAATCAGGTTCGATATCAGAAACATACTGAAAATCTTGTCTTTCTTCCATTAATTTAAGAAGGTCTTCTTCGTTAATTACCTCTTTACGGGCAGTATTTACAAGAACAGCTCCTTTTGGCATTGATGAAAGCAAGGCAAAATTAATTGATTTCTTTGTTTTATCGTTAGCTGGAATATGCAATGAGATGTACTGGCATTTTTTGTAAAGATCCTCAACTGAATCGACAACCTTTACACCGTCTTTTTCAATATCAGCTTTATTTACAAAAGGATCGAAGGCATATATTTCCATTCCGAAACCTTTAGCAATTTTAGCAACTAGTTTACCAACATTACCATAGGCATGAATACCCAGTGTTTTACCAGACAATTCAGTTCCTGAGCCACCATTAAACTGTTTACGTGCCTGATATACCATCATCCCTAAAGCAAGTTCTGCAACTGCATTAGAGTTTTGGCCAGGAGTATTCATCGCAACAACTCCCTTGTTTGTACAAGCTTCAAGGTCGATATTGTCGTAACCTGCACCAGCACGAACAACGATTTTAAGGTTTTTCCCTGCTTCAATAACAGATTTATCGGCTTTATCACTGCGAATGATTACCGCATCAACATCAGCAACTGCATTTATAAAGTCAGATTGAGCTGTATATTTTTCTAATAAAATAAGCTGATAACCTGCTTTATCACAAACTTGTCTAATTCCATCCACTGCTACTTTAGCAAATGGTTTATCGGTTGCAACTAATACTTTTTTCATGATTGTATGTTTTTAATTTTTTAGCAAAAAGACTCAAAGCTAAAAGCATTGAGTCTATAATAAACTAAATAAAATTTTTAAGCATTTTGAGCTTCAAATTCTTTCATTGCATTAACCAAAGCCTGAACATCTTCCATTGTACATGCATTGTAAGTAGAAGCGCGGAAACCACCAACTGAACGATGACCTTTTAGTCCAATACAATTTTTAGTTTTTGCATAAGCGATAAAATCTTCTTCTTTTGCTTTGTATTGGTCTTTCATAACAAATACAATATTCATTCGAGAACGATCTTCTTTTGCAACGGGGCAAACAAACATCTTACTGCTATCAATAGCACCATATAGAAGATTAGCTCTATCGTTTGCAAGTTTATCCATTGCTTTAATTCCACCTAGCGATTTTACCCATTTCAATGTTTCGCGAACAGTAAAAATGTTAACACAAGGAGGTGTATTGTACATTGAACCACCATCAATGTGGGTCTTGTATTTTAACATTGTAGGAATCATACGATCAGCAACAACATTATTTAAGAAATCGTTTTTAATGATTACAAAAGTAACACCGGCAGGGCCTAAGTTCTTTTGAGCACCACCATAAATCATTACATATTTAGACACATCAATTGGGCGACTTAAAAAATCTGATGAAACATCAGCAATAAGAGGTTTACCAAAATCAAAATCTTCGAAAATCTCAGTACCACGAATTGTATTATTTGATGTAATATGAACATAATCAACATCGTCTGAAACTTTAAATCCTTTTGGAATATATGTAAAGCTCTTGTCTTCTGATGAAACAACCTCAACCTCACCCCACATTTTGGCTTCTTTGATAGCTGCTGTTGACCAGGTTCCTGTATTTAAATAGAAAGCTTTCTTTTTTAAGAAATTATAGGGTATCATGCAGAATTGCATACTTGCACCACCACCAAGGAATAGTACAGAATAACCTTCAGGAATATTCAGAATTTCTTTCATTAAAGCCACAGCTTCGTTTAAGATTGCTTCGAAATCTTTGCTACGGTGTGAAACTTCAAGAATTGACTGACCAATTCCATTTAGATCAAGAACCGCTTCGGCTGTATTTTTTAAAGCAGGATCTGATAATTTACAAGGACCAGCATTAAAAATATGTTTTCTCATAGTAATATAGGTTTTAAAATTTGTAAACTAAATTGAATTTGACTGCAAGATGCAAATAAATTTTCTATTAAAGATATCAATTCATATGATGTGAAACATCTTTTACCAATTAGTAAAATTACAAAATCTAAAATGATTAAAAAACCTGTTGCAACTATTTATTTAAAATCAAGCAGTTCTCTTTAAAAGCAGGGAGTAATTCAGACGTATCAATTGCAAGGCAATACTTAATAATATCAATCATTCCCAGTCCCACCAAACGATTATATTGAAAGGATTTTTTCAGATAATCTTCTAAATTCAGTCTCGCTAAATTCCAATGATCGAGTGAACTTATTGCAGCATCATTGTTTAAAGAAAAAACACCTGAAACACTTAATTTTTCAATCAGGGCTCCAGCAAAGACACTATCTTCCAAACAGAAATCACCCTCCCACCCTGAACATAAAATAATAACATCTTTCTTTAATCGAATTAGATAATCTGCCATGGCAGAAAGATTGAGAAATGAGGCAATTAAAACAATTTCATTTTCTTTACATTTATTAATGGTTTGTGTACCATTAGTTGTGCTGTATACAATTGTTTTATTATTAATTTTTTCAGGAAAAAATTCGAAATGAGAGTTTCCAAAATCAGCAAAATCAATTTTCTTTCCATTTCGTTCGGCAGCAACAAGAAATCCTTTTTCCTTATATTCTTTCGCTATTTCAAGACTATCGACCGGAATTACTTTCGATGCACCATTCATAAATAAGGCACAAATTATTGAGGTTGCTCTGAATATATCCACTATCACAATTGCCTTTTCTTTTTGATTGAATGAATTAAAAAGTGGTGGTGCTATACAGACTTCGACAGTATTCATAAAAATGACTTTAATAAAGCTAAGATATTACTTTTAACCGAAAACCAGAATTGAAAAATAAAAAACCCCACTCGATGGAGCAGGGTTTGAAATATTGAATTATTTATTTTCATGAAATGGTGGTCGGGCAACTTTTGCTTTTAGTTTTTTATCGCGTATTCCGATAAAAATTTCTGTACCTTCTTTCCAAAATCCTTTTTTAAGATATGCCATTCCAACTCCTTGTTTTAGAATTGGAGACTGTGTACCAGAAGTTACTTCACCAATCTCATTGTTTTCTGCATCGTATACTTTATAATGCTGACGAGGAATTCCTCTATCTATCATGATAAAACCTTTGAGTCTTTCGCCTGAGTTTTCGTTTTTTATTTTCTCCCATTTTTCGCGATCAATAAAATCGTTTCCATCAACAAATTTAGTAATCCATCCTAAACCTGCTTCAATTGCCGATGTTTGATCATTAATGTCGTTACCATATAAGCAAAAACCTGATTCAAGACGCAATGTATCGCGCGCACCTAAACCAATAGGTTTAATTCCAAATTCAGCACCCGCTTCGAAAACTGCTTTCCATAATTTATCGGCGTCTTTATTGTCAACATAAATCTCGCAACCACCTGATCCTGTGTAACCTGTAGTAGAAAATAAAACATCTTTAATTCCTGCAAAATCGCAAACCTGGAAAGTATAATATTCCATATCAATAACATTTGCTTTTGTCAATTTTTGCATAGCTTTTAAAGCAAGTGGTCCTTGAACTGCAAGTTGAGCGGTTTCATCAGAAGCATTATATACTTCTTTTCCGATTTCCATACCCATTTCTTTTGCATTCTTTGTAACCCATGCCCAGTCTTTCTCGATATTTGCAGCATTAACAACCAGTAAATATTTTAAATCATCAAATTTATAAACTAACAAGTCGTCAACAATTCCACCTTTACCGTTAGGGAAACATGAATATTGAACTTTACCATTAAAAAGCTCAGCAACATTGTTTGAAGTAATTTTCTGAACCAGTGCAAAAGCTTTAGAGCCTTTAATCCAAAATTCACCCATATGAGAAACATCGAAAACGCCAACTTTTTCACGAACAGTCATGTGTTCATCGTTAATACCAGAATATTCAATAGGCATATTAAAGCCACAAAAAGGAAGCATTCTAGCTCCAAGCTCAATATGAAATTTTGTAAATGCTGTAGTCT
>MEOE01000011.1:0-76537 GCA_001768565.1 Bacteroidetes bacterium GWF2_33_16
TGACCGATGTGAATAATAATATAAGTGAAGCTTTTCCATATAATTTAATTACCAGGCGAATAGATGCCCATACTCCGTCTATAACCAATTTTGTGATTCCAAATACTCCAATGAAACTTGGTGATAAGGTAACCTGCACAATTACTGTTGTATCTGATACTGGTAATTATATTTTAAATTCCGGGGGTGTAGCTGATTACCCGATTGATTCTATTAAGAAAAATACAGATAGTCAATATTTTGCCTATTTTACAGTTGCTTCTACTGGTTATGATATTGAAGCAGGACAAGCTCTTTTAGTGCAAAACCTGATTTTATCCGATTATGCTGGAAATATGAATACAGCCTATTCAAAAACTATTTCTCAAGCCAATGATCCAATATATACTGTTGTTCCAACCGGTAAAGTAACTGGAAGCTACCACAAGTGCGAAGGTGATACGGTAGAACTTAAAATGGAGTTTACAGGTAGAAGCCCATGGAGCATCGAACTTAAAAAGGGAGCAACAACAAGTACAGTAAATGGAATTACTGAATCTCCTTATTATCATAAAATTAAAACTGTAAATTCTACAGGTATTGATGCCGATACTATTATATATAAAATCAATCAGGTTACTGACTTTACAGGAAATACAAGGTTAAATCCAGGTACAGATTCGGCAATTGTTTATGTGCATCTGGTTCCAGATGCGACAATAATTTACCCTGCTGGCAATAGAATTTATAATATTTCTACTCCTTCTGATACATTATATGGTAATTATACTTCTGGTATATTCTCTGGTACAGGTGTAATATCATCTCGCAATAAATTTTATCCTCCCGAAGCAGGTGAAGGAGCTTATAGTATCTTTTATACGTATACAACTCCTCATGGATGTTCTGATTATGACTCACTTATATTTACAGTAATTAATGCATCAGGTGTTATTCATTTCCCAGATCATTCTCCCAAAAATGATTACTTATACTGTGATTATGAAAGCGCATTTACAGTTACAGGAGAGAATGTTAACTCAAAACCAGGTTCGTTTTATATTGAAGGATATACAGGGCCAGCCATCGATAGTATAGCTCCTGATGTTGCTTCTATAGATCCTGTTCTGCTTGGTGCAGGAACATATACATTATATTATACATATGATGATGGTGGTATTGTTAAAATCCCAGAACAATTTACTATTGAATCTGTAAGCGATTTAATCAATTTTACTGTACCTGGTAATCATTGTTCTGATTATGATACAATAAAGATTGAAGCAAGTAATTTATTTCCTGCTGGAGGAATTGGTAACTATGATTTTTCAGGATTACCTGGAGCATTAAAATATGATCCTTCTGATCCAAAAAATAATAAAATTTTCTTATTGCCAGATTCAATTGCTCCTGGAATTTATCAGCTTAAGTATTATTATATAACTCCGAGTGGTTGTAGTAGTGATACTATTCCTAAAAACTTTGAGATATATGAATTACCTAATGTATCGTTTGTTATGAACTCTGTTTATAATATTGATCAAGGATTATCATTAATAACTGGTAATCCTCCAGGATCAACAGGCGTATTTACTCCATTGTCATTTATGCTTAATAATGGTGATGGAACAGCAAATTTTGATCCCCAAGTAGCCGGATTAGGAAATCATACTGTAGTATATTCATATACGGATGGTAATGGATGTAAAAATTTAGCATCAAAACCTATTTCAGTGACTGAAGCTAAAGGATACTTAGAAGGATTAGATTATTATTTATCAGGAACAGATACAATGTATCAGTATTGTTATTATGGATACGATATTGACACCGTTGTAGGATATTCTTTTAATGGCGATGGTACAGCTGGAACATTTTACATAAATGGCCAATTAATTGCTTCTATAGGAAAAGATAGTATTGTATTTAATCCATTAAACTATGGAAGTGGAAATCATACAATACGTTATGCATATATGAACGGAACTACATCGTATTATTTCGAAAAAACTGTAAATGTCGATTCTATTGGTGATCTTGATTTTGTGGGTTTTGTCGATGATTATTGCGAATATAATAATACACAGGTTCAGCTCACAGCAATAAACCCTATAGGAAGCGCTGGAACAGGATTGTATACTGGAAATGGAATAATTGGCACAAGGTTTAACCCATCACTTGCTCAGATTGGAGAAAATACTATTAAATATCAATTTACAAGAAGTTATTCTGGTTGTAAAAAAGAAGTGAATCATATTATCACAATAAATAAAGAGCCATTTATCGGTTTTTATGTCGACGATCGCTGTATAATAAATCAGAGCGACCCTATTATTTTCCATTCTGATACAATTGATTCTGATAGTATAGTTACATGGAAATGGGTATTTGATAATACATTTACATCAAATCTGCCAAACCCAATACATTACTACTCAACTCCAGGATATAAAACCACAAGTTTAGAGGTTGAAACAAATAAAGGATGTAAAAGCAATGCATTTAATACGATTTATTTTGGTCTGAAACCTGAAGTGTTTTTCTCATGGGGTAACGAGTGTTTTGGTGGCGAAGTTAATTTTACAGACCAAACACAAAGCGAAGATCCATTAAATGTATATACATGGGATTTTAATGATGGTTTTACTTCTGCTATTCAAAATCCTTCGCACATGTATGCTGATACAGGTGATTATAATGTTAAACTCTCTTTAGCAACATCAACAGGTTGTTTATCTGAGAAAACACAAGTAGTTCACATTCGCCCATCTATTACTTTATCGGAAAATGATTATTTTCAGGATTTTGAATTAGGACATGGTGGTTGGGTTGCTGAACCTATTTCAGGTAGTATTAGTTGGGAATACGGCATGCCAAGTGGAGAAATAATTAATTCAGCTGCAAGCGGAACAAATGCATGGGTTACAAACCTAACTGGTAATTATAATAATAATGAGCAGTCAATGCTTACGAGTCCGTGTTTTATCTTTAATAATGTTGAGAAACCAATGATAAAATTGGATTATATTTCTCAAACTGAAAAAGATAGAGATGGTGTTGTTATTCAGTATTCAAATGTTTTGGGTGGTTGGAATACAATAGGTATTCCTGGCGAAGGTGTTAATTGGTATAATTCATATGTAATTAATGGAAGTCCCGCTGGACAGCAACTTGGTTGGACAGGAGAAAGCGAAACAAATTGGAAAACAGCTAAGTATGTAATTGATGAACTGGCAAATAGACCTACAGTTCGCTTTAGAATAGTATTTGGTTCTGATGCAGCTGCATCAGCCGAAGGTTTTGGTATCGATAACATATGGATTGGTGAAAGACAGCGTGTTGTTTTACTTGAGCATTTTACTAATTCAGAAGATAACACATCAACGAATATTCAGAATAATATTTTATCACCATTAATTAATGATAATCCATTAGATTTATTAAATATTCAATATCATACAAGTTACCCAATAGGCAATTCATTTAATTCGTTTTATCCTTCAGGACCAAGTGCACGAGCACTATATTATGGAGTTGCACAGGTTCCGTACTCAGTACTTGATGGGAGTCATCGCCAGTTCAATTACTTGGCAGGCAACAACTTAACACAAACCGATTTGCATAGAAGGGTTCTGGAAGATCCTAAGTTTAAAATTGAAATTGAGCAAGAGTTACAGGGTAATAATTTTGCTGTTTCGGCCAAAATAAAGGCACTTGAAAGTATTACAGGGAAGAAAGTTAATACTCATATTGCCTTAGTTGAAAAAACAGTAGTATATAATGGTATAAAACACTCAAATGTTTTACGGGCATTACTACCTGATCCTGCAGGAACTTTAATAGATCGTAATTGGATTATTGGAGATTCAACATTTATTCAACATAGCTGGCAAATTCAAGCAGGTGTTAATACTGATAGTTTAGTTGCTATTGTATTTGTTCAGGATGCTGATACAAAAGAAGTTTATCAAGCTGCATTTACTGATACTTTGTCTGTGATAACTGCGATTGATGACTTATTTATAGATTCTTCAAAAGATATTAAGGTCTATCCAAATCCTGCAACCAATGAGATAAATGTAATCATTACTTTAAATCTTCAATCAGATCTTCAATTATATGTATTTAATAACCTAGGTACACTGGTTAAATCTAAAACAATTAAACAAAACGAGAATTATTTGAATATGTCTGTTTCCGATTTACCATCAGGTATTTATTATCTCAAGTTTATTGGAGAAAATGGTTATTATAATTCAATTAAAATAATAGTAACAAAATAAAATTAAAAAGTCATCACTAATGAAGTGATGACTTTTTTTTTACATGCCCAGAATAATGTAATTGATTTAGTATTACATTTGCTTGTTCAAAAAATACTATAAATGCGGTTAAAATACAAGATTATAAGTGGATTTATAATTCTTGCTATAATGCTTATTATTGCAGGAGTTATTTCTGTATTCGAACTCTCACACGTTGGCAAATCTGTACAGAAATTGCTCGATGAGAATTATAAAAGTATAGATGCTGCCAATAATATGATTGAAGCACTTGAAAGAGAAGATAGTGGCATTTTGCTTCTTATACTTGGAAACTGGGGTGAGGGTCGCAAAACAATCCATGATGCCGATAGTGTATTTTTGGAAAATCTTACTATAGCTCAGAATAATGTAACAATTCCAGGTGAAAATGAATATATAGACCGTATTCGTATTAGTTATTTCGACTATAAAAATATTTGGATACGTCCAATTGTTGGCACATCTAAAGAGGGTGATATTAAATGGTATTACGATAATCATCACCAGTCTTTCTCAAATGTTAAGCTGATGATTAAAGAACTAATGATTCTGAATCAAAATGCAATGTATAAAACAGGGTCTGAATTACAGAGTCGTGCTGAAAAAGCTATTATGCCAGGAATCGTAGCTATTGTTGCTGGTATTATTTTCTCCTTAATATTTAGTTATTTTATTCATTATTATGTTATTAGCCCTATTTCCAAAATGATTAAAAGCGTAAATGATTATAATGATTATAACAAACCTTTTAATGTTGAGATTGAAACCAAGGATGAAATAAATGATTTAGCTAATTCAATCAAGAAATTGTTTATTAAAAAGTCAACAGACTTAAAATCATGAGACCGCACATAATTATCAGGTATATTGGTTTAATATTCCTTTTTAACTCATTTTTTCTATTTGTTTCATTATTGATTTCACTCTACAATAATGATTCAGGTATTTTTCCATTATTGTATTCATCAATAATAGCCTTTATATTTGGTATTTTTCCTCTGATTTATGTTCCAACTCCCAAAGATATAACAACAAAAGAGGGCTTTCTAATAGTTGTTTTAAGTTGGCTTTTTACTTGTTTATTAGGAATGGTTCCATACGTAATATGGGGAGGCGAATTTACATTCACCAATGCATGGTTCGAAAGTGTATCTGGTTTTACTACAACTGGATCTACAATTCTAGTTGATATTGAGGTATTGCCAAGAGGTTTGCTTTTTTGGCGTTCAGCAACCCATTGGATTGGTGGTATCGGAATTATTATTTTTGCACTTGTAGTGCTTCCTAATATTGGTCATATTAGAGCTATTTTAATTAAAAATGAGTTTTCCTCACTGGCACAGCATAACTTTATACAAAATACAAAACAAGTATTAAGGGTACTTGTTATCGTTTATTTAGGTTTAACCTTGTTGGAAACTATTGCTCTACGATTAGCTGGAATGAGTTTGTTTGATGCCGTATGTCATTCTTTTGGTACAATTGCAACAGGGGGTTTTTCAACAAAAAACCTTTCAATTGCCCATTATAACAGCCCTACCATAGATATAATTGTAATAATATTTATGTTTCTTTCAGGTATCCATTTTGGATTATTATTTTACACAGTTATTGGTAATAAATATAATGTTTTCAGATCTGGTGTAGTTAAGTTTTACTTTTTTTCAACACTAATAGGTGTATTATTAGTTACTTTAAACTTATATTTTAATAATTATTTTAGTTTTTTTGGTTCCTTGCGATACGCAGCATTTCAACTTGTTTCTTTATCTACAACTACTGGCTTTGCAAATGCTGATTCTTCTATTTGGCCATCGTTCTCAATAATGCTTTTGCTATTTTTTACTTTGCAATGTGCCTGTGCAGGATCAACTGCTGGAGGTATTAAGGTTGACAGGATTTTTATTCTTTTAAAAGCGCTTAAAATTCAGGTTAAAAAATTTCACCACCCAAATGCTGTTATGGTATTAAAGGTTGATAACAAATCAGTAAATCCTGAAGCGGTTAATAATGCAATTTTATATATTGTTCTTTATATTCTTATTGTTTTTATTTCAGCTTTATTGCTTACCGCATTAGGGGTTGATACTTTGTCAGCATTTTCAGGTTCGGCTGCAACAATGGGAAATGTCGGACCCGGATTTAATATGGTTTATTCATTAGGTAGCTATAGTGCAATTCCAATGGCTGGAAAATGGATATTATCTGCAAATATGCTACTTGGCCGTTTAGAAATCTATGCTTTAGTTTCTTTACTTTATTACCGTTCGTGGAGATAGTCTATAATTAATCTGCTTTTGGTCTTTCTTGATTTCTTCCGTGGCGTTTTCCTCTTTCAGGCCGATTCATGGGGTGTTGATCTTCGTGTTGAATCATTTTCATAAATAGCTTTTTAAGAGATTCTTGTTGCTCCGGATTGCATATTTCTTTTAACTCAAAAAAATGGTTAATAGTCTTCTTTTTTAGACTATAATGCAGATCCCCTATTTCACGAGCTATCGCATCTAACCTTTCATCATCAGGAGTTTCCTTTGTAAGTTCATTTATAAATTCAATTCTTTTTTCATCTAGCTTTAAAGTAATATCTCTAGATTGTTGAAAATTGATACGACCAACCTCTTTAAACTTAATAAATTGCTCGTCGGTTAATTTTAGTTCTTCTCTTAAATATCTATGTACACCTGATATTTCAACTTTTTCCTTTGTTTTTTTAATTTCATCGTATCCTTTTTGTCTAGCATTATTGGTAAATAAAAATGCTGCAAGAGCTGAGATATTAATTACCAGAAGCAAAACAATTACGCCAATTAAAATCCTTCTTTTATTTAAGGTATCCATGGTATTAATTTTTTATTATTTCTTGTTTGTCGTTTCAATAGTTTCTTCAGCAACCAGATTCCTTTCAATTGACTCTAACTCCATTTCATTAATATATTGATATTGAGCAAACAATTCAATATAACTTGTATCTGTTTTACTTATTTCGGAGTACTTATTACTATTTGGAGTTCCCGAACCAATTAAAATCCCAATATATACAGCAATAATTATTGATGCAAGGTACAATAAAGGTTGTAATACTTTTTTTGTTAATATAGTATGCAAAAAAGATTCATTTATTGTAAATCTGTTTTCCATCTTTTGTTTTAATTGAGTAAAGTAAAAAGCTTGTTCTGGAATTCTCTCCGGATTGTCTAAGAACGATAGAGTTTTGTTCGTTTTCTCGAAAAGCAAAGAACATTCGCTACACTTTTGCAAATGCTCAGCAAACTGTTTCTCATGATCAGAATTAAGATTCTGTCCCAAATAATCAGCGATAATATTTTTAAACTCTTTGCAATTCATTATTTTACAATTTTAAATTTGACACCCGTAATCTATATTTTATTACACACAAAATCAATTCTTTTTATAATAATCAAGAATCAATTTATAAAGATTCTTCTTTGCCCTATTAATTAAAACACCTACTTCGGTAACACTAATTTCCATTACTTCACTAATCTCTTTGTATGATAATTCTTCAAAACTATTTAATGTAATAGCTGTTTTTTGTTTATCTGGTAGTTTCGAAATTGATGTTTGAAGAGCCACTTTATTCTCATTCAAATCAATTTGTTCTCCAATATTTAAGCTTGAATCCTTAATATCCTGTTTCTTCGAATCATCACCAAAAACAGAATCCAAACTTGAAAACCATTTCTGTCGTTTTTTTGAACGCAAATGATTAAGTGATTTATTAATAGCTATTCTATATAACCATGTAGATATTTTCGATTCACCTCTGAAATTGTCTATCGATTCATATATTTTAATAAATACCTCCTGCGAAATATCCATTGAATCGTCATAATTATTTAAAATATTGTTGCAAACATTAAGTACAAGAATATGGTACTTTTCGACAAATATCCGAAAAGCCTGTTCATCTTTTTTTGCAATTTTTTCTAGTAATTCCTGATCGCTCATAAATGAGTACTCAATTCGTAACTTGCCTTTTGGACACTTTCTATCAAAATATATTACACTAAGGTAAAACAATTTATAAAATGCTGAACATATAGATTTATTATTTGTTTATGATTCAAATCTTTTAAACCAATTATTTATGACCTTAGATAATATTTTTAACCGTTTATGGATTGATTATATTAATCAAAATCCATCTGCACACCGAGTTTATGATCTTTTTACCACTTCAGGAGAAAAAGTAATAAACGATCATATTGCTTTTAGAACATTCGACGACCCTCGCATTAATATTGATGTTTTATCTCGTATTTTTATTGAGAATGGTTTTATTGAAAAGGGAGAATACATTTTTGAAGAAAAACATTTATTTGCAAAACATTATGAGCATATTTCTGATAAAAATGCTCCACGAGTATTTATTAGCGAACTTAAAACAAAAGATTTTAGTGAATACTTGCAAAAAACTGTAAAAACTGCAATTGATAAAGTACCGGCAAATAGATTTAAATCTGATGACCTGATTTTTTCTGGCAATATTTGGGGAACACCTGATTATGAAACCTACCTTGCCTTGCGCGAAGAATCGGAATATGCAGCATGGGTTTATGTTTATGGTTTTAGGGCAAATCATTTTACGGTAAGTATTAATTCATTAAAGAAATTTAATACTATTGAAAAGGTGAATGATTTTCTTAAAGACAGTGGTTTTGTTTTAAACTCATCGGGAGGCGAAATTAAAGGTACAAAAGAGGAGCTTTTACAACAATCTAGTACCTTGGCCGATCATGTTAAGGTTGAATTTACTGATCGTGTTTCAAGTATTCCTGCATGTTACTATGAATTTGCTCAACGGTATCCAGATGCCGATGGTTCATTGTATAGTGGTTTTATTGCCAAATCTGCTGATAAAATCTTTGAAAGTACCGATTATTATAAAAAATAATATTCTATACCCTGTTAACAGAGCTGTTCAACTGATTCAGCTCTTTTTTTATGTCATTTTTTCTAACATTCATCAAACTTTCTATGGCTTAAAGAGTCAAAACTGTATATTTGCTTAAGCAAATAAATCAAGGTTAAACAGATTACATCTACTCAAAATATGATCAAACAATTTGTTTTTTTCACCATCGGATTATTTTTATTGAACACACAGCTTTTTGCTCAAGAGTCAGATATTCAAAACACAAAAGAAAAACAATGGGTCGACTCGGTAATGAAAAAGCTTTCGCTCGACGAACAGATTGCCCAGTTGTTTATGGTTGCCGCATATTCTAATAAAGATCAGGATCATACTGATGATATTAAACAATTAGTGGAAAAGAATAAAATCGGAGGTCTTATATTTTTTCAAGGAGGTCCGGTTCGGCAAGCTATACTAACTAATTATTACCAATCTATATCCGAAGTGCCTTTGTTAATTGCTATTGATGGAGAATGGGGTTTGGGTATGCGGCTCGATTCAACTTTTAAATATCCCAGACAAATGATGCTCGGAGCAATTAAACATGATTCTCTTATTTATCAAATGGGATATGATATTGGTCAACAATTAAAACGATTAGGAATTCATATTAATTTTGCGCCTGTTGTTGATGTTAACAACAATCCTGCAAACCCTGTAATAAATACAAGATCGTTTGGAGAAAATAGAGAAAATGTAAGCCGAAAAGGAATATTATATATGCAGGGAATGCAAAATTCTGGTATTATGGCTGTAGCAAAGCATTTTCCTGGTCATGGTGATACCGATAAAGACTCACATTACACATTGCCAGCAGTTTATCATTCGCGTCACAGGCTCGACTCGGTTGAATTATTCCCATTTAAAAAACTTATCGATGCTGGTATTCATGGTGTAATGGTGGCTCATTTGAATGTACCTGAATTGGATAAAAAAGAAGTGCCTACAACGCTTTCAAAACCTGTAGTAACCGATTTGCTCCGGAATGAATTAGGATTTAAAGGACTTATTTATACTGATGCCCTCAATATGAAAGGTGTTTCAGAGAGTAATAACCCTGGGGAAATAGAATATCTTGCTCTTGAGGCTGGTAACGATATTCTATTATTTTCTGAGAATGTTGCAAAGGCAATTTCTCGAATTCGAAAGCTTGTAAAACAGGATAAATTATCGAAAGAACAGATCGAAAATAGTTGTCGAAAAATACTGGCAGCAAAATATAGAGCCGAATTAAATACATACAACAGAAAATCTGAATATATTCAAATACAAGGGCTTGAATACGATCTGAATAAGGTTAAATATGAACTAAATCGTAGACATTTGATTGAATCAAGCTTAACTTTAATAAAGAATGAAAAAGACCTTCTACCTGTAACCAAATTGAAAAATAAAAAAATTGCTACAGTGGCTTTTGGTGTTGAGAAGATATCAAAATATCAAGAAACACTCGAAAAATATACTAAAGTTGATCATTTTTATTCAACATCAAGATTGTCTGACTCACTCATTAAAGTACTATCAAAATATGATTTAGTTATTTCAAGTATTCACAGCTCATCATTATATCCTTCGGGCACCAATTATGGAGTGAAAAATGATTATTTAAACTCAATAACTGAATTATCTGCAAAAACTCGTGTTATATTAACAGTATTTGCAAATCCATATAGCTTAAAAACATTAACACTACAAAATAAAATAACATCAATATTAATTGCCTACGAAAATGATGATATTACCCAACACATTGCTGCACAAGCAATTTTTGGAGGTGTATTAGTCTCAGGGCAATTGCCTGTTTCAATAAATTCAGAAATTAAATCTGGTATTGGTATCGATTTAAAAAAAAAGATAAGACTAAAATATAGCATTCCCGAAGAAGCTGGTATTGATTCAGAAAAACTAAGTAAAATAGATTCCATTGCTTTAAAAGCTATTGCTGAAAAAGCCACTCCAGGTTGCCAAATTTTGGTTGCACGAAATGGAATCGTATTTTATGATAAATCTTTTGGTTATCATGATTATTTTAAGGAGATACCTGTAACTGATAAATCAATTTATGATGTTGCTTCAGTAACTAAAGTAATTGCTACAATACCTGCTTTAATGCGGCTATATGAACAGAATGAGTTTAGCATTAACGATAGCTTAAAAAAATATTTTCCCGATTTGGATACAACAAATAAAGGTAATTTGTTAATTAGTGATATGCTAACTCATCAAGCTCGTTTAAATGGATGGATTCCTTTTTACACATCAACTTTACAAACACTTTTTCCCGACCAAAGTCTTTCAAATAAGAAGTTTTCGGAAGATTATCCTTACAAAGTTAGCGATAACTTCTATTTATCGAGAAATTACAAGATGAAAGAAGGATTATACTCATTTATCAAAACTACCGATTACTCAATACCTGTAACCGATAATTTATACATACTTAGCAGTTATAGTGATACAATTTTTAGAATGATAAGACAATCAAAACTAATTGATAAAAAAGAATACCGATACAGTGATTTAGGATATTATTATTTTTACAGATTAATAGAAAATAAAACTGGAGCAAGGTTTGCCGATTATCTTGATTCAACTTTTTATCAAACAATAGGAGCTTATAGAACAGGATATTTACCTCTGAAAAAATTTTCAAAAAGTGAAATAGTTCCCACAGAAAATGATCAGGTTTTTCGCCGACAACTAATTCATGGAACAGTTCATGATCCTGGTGCTGCAATGTTAGGAGGTGTTTGCGGACATGCAGGCGCTTTTTCTACAGCCAATGATTTAGCAATAATTATGCAGATGTTTTTAAATGGAGGCGAATATGGGGGCGAACAATATTTTAAAAAAGAAACTATCGATTTTTTTACAAAAGCTCCAAATAATGGTATAGAAAATAGAAGAGCTCTTGGATTTGACAAACCCCAAATGGATTACTCTAAAGAAGGTCCTACTTGCAAGTGTGTGTCTGCCGAAAGCTATGGTCATACAGGATTTACAGGAACAATAGTATGGGCCGACCCATGTCAGCAAATTGTATATATATTTCTCTCTAATCGTGTACATCCAGATCAGGACAATAATAAATTATCAAAAATGAATGTTAGAACTGATATTCAGCAAGTAATTTACGATGCAATTATTCAATAATGCATCTTTAAAATGAATAACAATTCAAATATCTTACCCTTCTTAATAATCATTTTTTTTCTTATTTACACTTTAAAAAAATTTGGTGTTTTAAATTATCTGGATACAATTCTTATAAGCAGGAAAACAAAACAGGAATTAAAGGACTTTTATAGCAAGCAACTTAATTATTTTAATTCATTACCATATAAAGACAGAGATCGGTTTGTTATTCGTGCCAATAAACTGAAAAAATCAATACATATAATAGGTAAAAATGATTTTAAGGTAACTGAAGAAGTTAGACTGTTATCTATTGCTGCACAAGTGCAATTAACTTTTGGATTTAATCAGTTCTTTTTAAATAAATTTCATACTATCCTTATTTATCCCGATACATATGAAAGCAAACTTACTGGGAAAATGCATTATGGAGAAGTAAATCCCAGAGGTATAATTGTTATTTCGTGGGATAGATTCCTAAAAGGATATACAATACCCAATGATAAAATCAATCTTGGTTTGCATGAAATGGCTCATGCCTTAATGCATACTATAATCTGTAGTTCTGATCATGAAGATGGATTAGATAAGTATTTAAGAGATATTGTAAGATTGTCAAAAATTGAGATAGAAAAGATAAAAAATGGAGAGAATCATCTTTATAGAAAATATGCCGGTGCTAATATATATGAGTTCTTTGCAGTATCAGTTGAACATTTCTTTGAAGCTCCTGATGAATTAAAATTAGAGTTACCTGCACTATATCAATATCTCACTAAACTTCTTAAACAAGATCCAACAATAGGATTATTTCATTTAAAAAAATAGTTGACTTTTTTCGAGCGTTTTAGTAACTTATTTCTTCCTAAATAAGAACTATTCTTATATAAGAATATTTACTATGATAAAAGACAAAGGTCGAAGTATTTTAACTGAAAGTGGTTTAAAAATTACTCCACAGCGAATAGCAATAATGGAGGCTTTATTGACAATTAAAGATCATTCCACAGCCGAATTCATTAAAGAGTATGTAACTAAAAATAACCCAAATTTAGCAACTGGAACTATATACAATATTCTTGAAGCTTTTTGTCAAAAAGGGATTATCAAAAAAGTTAAAACAGAAAAAGATATCATGCGATATGATGTTGAAACAAAAAGCCACAATCACCTCTATTGCGACGAATGCGATTATATCAAGAATTATTTTGATGAGGAATTAGACAGGTTGCTAAAAGACTATTTCAGTAAAAAGAATTTAAGCAATTTTAGTATTAAAGAGATAAACTTACAAATAGTTGGAAATTACAGTCCACATAAAAATAACTAAAAGATAAAATTATGGGAAAACAAGCAATTAAGGTTGCATCCGTTGATGTAAAGAAACTAATTAAAATGTTAAATGCCGCTCTTTCAGAAGAATGGCTTGCATACTACCAATATTGGATTGGAGCACGACTAATGGAAGGTCCAATGCGAAGCGAAGTGGAACCAGAATTATTGTTACATGCCGATCAGGAGCTTAATCATGCTGTATTGGTTGCAAATAGAATTATTCAGTTGGGTGGAACACCAGTTATTAATCCAACGCAATGGACAAAATTGGCACGATGCGAATACGACGAACCATCTGATCCTTATATCGAAGTAATTCTGGATCAAAATTTAAAAGGAGAAAGATGTGCAATTCAGCGTTATCAGGAAATTGCCGATTTTACAGATGGAAAAGATCATTCAACCCATCAGATGGCAGTTCAGATAATGAACGAAGAACTTGAACACGAAAACGACATTGAAGCATGGATTACTGATATTAAGAGAATGAAAGACGAATTTAAAAAAATGAGAATGTAATTATATAAATCAATTTAAATTATGGAACATGAACAAAAAGTGGCTACTATGCCAAGAATAGGAGAAAAAGCTCCCGAATTTAAAGCCGTAACAACCCAGGGTGAAATTAATTTCCCATCCGATTATAAAGGAAGTTGGGTTATTTTGTTCAGTCACCCAGCCGATTTTACACCAGTTTGTACATCTGAGTTTATGACATTTGCTTCGATGGAAAAACAATTTAATGAAGCAAATTGTAAACTTATAGGCCTTTCTGTTGATGGTTTATATAGCCATATAGCATGGTTACGTACTATTAAAGAGAAGATTGAATACAAGGGGATGAAAAATGTTGAAGTAACATTCCCATTAATCGAAGACATTACAATGGAAGTTGCAATGAAGTATGGAATGATGATGCCAGGTGAAAGCAGTACAAAGGCTGTACGTGCTGTGTTTGTTATCGATCCAAATGGTATTATTAGAACAATCATCTATTACCCATTAAGTTTAGGTCGTAACTTTGATGAATTATACAGGGTGATTCTTGCATTGCAAACAGCTGATGAATTTAAGATTGCTACTCCAGCCGATTGGCGTCCAGGCGATGACGTAATTGTACCAACAGCAGGTTCATGTGGTGTTGCAAAAGAAAGAATGGAAAGCAAAGACGAAAATGTAAAATGCTACGATTGGTTCTTCTGTACCAAAAAACTGGATAAGGATACAGTGTTAAAGAAAATCCTAAAAAAGTAATAAATATATAGTCCTTACAAACAATTAGGAAAGGGTCATTGCGAACCTGCCTGCCGGCAGGCAGGCGCAGTGAAGCCTGTCTGCCGACAGGCAGGCAATCTTTAAAGACTGCTTCGTTTCACTCGCAGTGACTTTTTAATTTTTATATCATACCCGGTTTTGTGCCCTTTTCTAATAGGTCCAGAACTTTAATAATTCTGTTAGCTTTTGTCTCTGGTCGCTTAGCCATTAATATATAACCAATATACATATTTTGGTGGGAGGGAGATAGTTTACTAAAAAACAAACTTGCTTTTGGATTTTTAGCAAGTGCTTCTGTAAATTCATCTGGAATTTCAAATATTTCTTTTGATGAGTAGGCTTTATCCCAATTGCCATTTTTTTTAGCAATTTCAACCATTTTTAGTCCTGCTTTGGTCATTTTCTTTTCAATAATCATTTTTTCGACCCGTTTTTTATTAACTAAAGACCAGATACTGCTGCTTTTTCTAGGGGTGTATTTTTGCATATAAGTTTCGCTGTCGATACTTTTTACTAAGCTATCAATCCATCCAAAGCATAAAGCTTCTTCAACCGCATCGTTATAAGCTACAGACTGTTTTTTAGTATGCTTTTTAAAATAAATTAACCAAATTTCTTTTGCTGTAAAGTGGTTTTCTTCAAGCCATTTACGCCAATCTTCACGTGTTTTGCAAAAAAGTGTTTCCATGGGAACATATTGAACTAAAATAGAGTAGGAAATTACAAAATTTACATAATAATCACTCTTTATTTTAACCTGTTCATTCTACAATATGCTTTACTCATCATTTTTTAATTGTTTCATTTAGTATTCGAACAATACTTTTGAACCATAAATTAATTTCAAATCTAAAATTAATAAAAAATGAAAAAAATATTTTTAATAGTTACAGCATTATATTTTGCTTATACAACTGATGCACAAACAACTGTTTTAAATGAATATATAAAACAAGGATTAGAAAGTAATCTTATAATAAAACAAAATCAAATGGCTCTTGAAAGTGCACAATACGCCTTATTGATTGCCAAAGGAATGTATTTACCAACAATTAGCACTCAATCTCGATATACGTTTTCAAAAGGTGGAAGAACAATTGATTTTCCTATAGGCGATTTGTTAAATCCGGTTTACAGCACGTTAAATGATTTATTGGTTTCGCAAGGTGGAACTGCACAGTTTCCAATGGTCGAAAATCAGCGAATAAATTTTTTACGTGAAAAAGAATATGAAGCCAAATTATCTCTTACTCAGCCTTTGTATTATCCATCAATTGCAATTAACAAAAGAATAGAAGAGCAAAAACTTTATATGACTGAGACTGAGATGAAACAGTATCAGCGTGATCTCACATTCCAGATTAAAGAAGCATATTATAATTACATGAAAGTTCTAAATTATTATGATCTGATTCAAAAAACCAAAGAGGTAGTTAACGAAAATCATAGAGTAAGTTTAAAGCTATTAGAGAATAATATGATTACACGCGATGGAGTACTTCGTGCCAAATCGGAGGTAAGTAAAGTAGATTTACTAGAAACCGAAGCTGAAAAGAACAAAGAAATGGCAAAAAACTATTTTAATTTCTTACTTAATAGAAATCTCGATGATGAAGTTATAGTTGTTTCTCAGTCTGAAAATTACTTAACTCTTGATAATTTAGAACTTGGTTTAAATGCTTTGCAAAATAGAGAAGAGTTGAAGCTACTAGATCAGCAAATCAGAATTATGGATCATGTAGCAGATTTAAGCAGATCAGAAATGTTTCCACGATTAATTTTAGCAGCCGATTATGGTATTCAGGGTGAAGATCTTAAGATTGATAATGAATCGGATTTTTTAACTGCCTCGGTTGTTTTGCAATGGGATATTTTTAACGGAAATACCAAGAGAAATAAGAAAAAACAAGCCTTAATTGAAAAACAACGCATTGGATTTATTAAAGAGGAAGCTCAGGATAAAATACAATTAGAAGTAAAACAAGATGTATTTGAAGTGCAACAGCAGCATAAAAACCTAAATCTTGCAAAAACACGATGCAACGAAGCAAATGAATTCTATAGAATTATCGAAAAACGGTTTCGATTGGGAGAAGTACCTTTAATTGAATTGCTCGATGCACGCAATAATATGACCGAAGCAGAAACTCAATTTATTGTAGCACAATACGATTATTTAACAAGTATAGCAAGACTAGAAAAGAGTACAGCAAAATCTCTGCAATTATAGCATGCTGTATTCATTCCTGAATAATACATGTTCACTCCAAATTAGTTGATAGATAGATAGGTATTCGTAAAATTTGCATAATTATTAACATTAAATGGAACAGAAAATGAAACAAATAACCAAAATAGTAAATTTTAAAACACAAATAATCGTGTTTTTATTTGCAGTATCAGCGTTACAAAGTTGTAGTAACAGTGAAGCAAATACATCCAAACCTAACGAAAAAGGAATTCCTGTTACAGTTGAAAGAATTGAAAAAGAAACAATTTCTCTTCCGGTTCATATTTCAGGCAATATTAGCTCTAGTAAAGAAAGTCGCCTTAGTTTCAAAACAGGTGGTATAATAAAATCAATTTATGTTGATGAAGGTGATAAAGTAAAAAAAGGACAAGTGTTAGCCAAACTGGATTTAAAAGAAATTCAGGAGCAGGCTAATCAGGCTATTGTTGGGCTCGATAAAGCTAAAAGAGATTATCAGCGAGTTTCAAACCTTTATAATGATACTGTAGCAACATTAGAGCAGATGCAAAATGCAAAATCAGCCCTAGATGTAGCTATAACCAATATGAATATTGCTGATTATAATTTGAAGTATTCGACAATTGCCGCTCCATCTGATGGAATAATTCTTAAGAAATTTTTCGAAGAAAATGAAATTGCCGGAACTGGATATCCCATCTTTTATTTTGCATCGTCTGAGGATAATTGGCGAATGCTGGTTGGAATTTCTGATAAAGATATCGTTAAGTTTAAAGTAGGGGATAAAGCTAATATAATTACTGATGCTTACCCTGGTAAAGAATTAGATGCTGTTGTTTCGCGAATCGCTAATGCCCCCGGAGAATTTACCGGTTTATATGAAATTGAGTTATCCATTATGCAAGTCGATGTAGAACTCAAACATGGTTTATTTGCTAAGGGGGCAATTTTTCCTTCACAACAAATGAATTGTTACAGTTTATCTATTAATGCTGTACAAGAAGGTATTGGAAATACTGTTATGTTTTATTCTGTTTCCAAAGATGGTACAATTGCGGTAAAGAAGGAAGCACAGGTTTTAGCTATAAATCAGCAAAAAGTTTTTATAGAAAGAGCAGATTTTTATGATGGAATGATGGTTATTGTAGAAAGGCAAAAAGAATTAAAAAATCTCGACAAAGTAAACATCATACAAAACAAGGTTTTAGCTGATCTAAAAATAGCCAGTATTAAATAATTCATTTAAATAGTTTAGTTTTTTGAAGTATTAATAAAGAATGATAATAGAAAATCAATAATTTTTAATAAGATGAAAATTCCCAAATTAGCAATAAGTAATTACCAGTTTACAATTATATTGTTTGTCTTAGCAACATTGTTTGGAGTTATATCCTATTTAACAATGCCAAAATCGGAAGATCCATACGTTGAATATCATACCACTTCTGTATTGGTAATAAATCCGGGCTGTTCGCCAGAAGATATGGAAACTCTTGTTGCTGATCCTTTGGAAAAAGCTTTTAATGAGATTGAAGGAATAAAGAAAATTACTTCTGAAATTTCTGATGGATTATTCTTTTCGTTTGTTGAGTTTGAATATGGCGAAGATTACGATAAAAAACATCAGGAAGTTTTACAAAAGATTAATGAAGTAAGAAATGAGTTGCCTTCAACCATAGTTAGACTTGAGGCATTGCAGCCTTCCATTTTGGGTGTTTGTATTTACCAGTTGGCATTCGTTTCAGAAGGTGCTTCGTCGGCCGAACTTAAAAAGTATGCTGAAGACCTCAAAAAAATAATTGAAAAAGGATACGGAGTTCGAGCTGTCAACCTTGATGCTGAACAGAATCTTGAAGTTCAGATTGCACTTGATATGGAACGAATGGCATCATATAATATATCTATTGGTCAGGTTATTTCTATTTTGCAAAGCGAAAATTTAAGTATTCCTGGCGGGAGCATTGATTTGGGAAATAAAAAATTTAGTGTTTTAACCAGTGGATTATATAAATCACTGGACGATATTGGAAATACTGTTATAAACTCAGGCCCCGAAGGTATTCTAAGACTTAAAGATATTGCAGTTGTTAAGTTCGATTACGAAAATACCGATGTAATCGCTCGATTAAATGGAAAAGAAGCTGTTTGGTTGTCAGTTGAACAGAAAAACAATATGAATATTTATACAATTTCTGAAAACATAGATAAAGCAATAGATGAATTTAGAAAAAATGTACCTGAAAATATTAGTATCGAAACAGTTCTTAAACAAGCCGATGGTGTGAGCGATAGAGTTAATAATTTCTTTATGAACTTGTTGCAAGGCGTGCTTTTGGTTGGTATAATAATTTTTATGGCAATGGGTTTACGATCCTCATTAATTATTATGATTGCTATTCCTGTTTCAGTTTTTATTGGTATTGGATTAATTGATATATCAGGATACGGTATTCAACAGATGACCATAGGCGGATTAATCATTGTTCTTGGTATGCTTGTAGATTCAAGTATTGCTATGGTTGAGAATATTTACCGATATATAAATAAAGGATTAAAACCTATTGATGCTGCTATTAAAGGGGCACAGGAAATTGGAACTGCTCTTATTAGTTCAACAGTTACAACAGTATTGGCATTTGCTCCAATGTTAATGATGGGTAATGATGTTGGCGATTTTATTCGAAGTATGGTTTTAATTGTAATTTATACTTTATCAGCTTCATTGGTAGTAGCGCTTTGTCTTACTCCATTTTTAAGCAGTATTATTCTGAAAAAAGGAAAGGAAAAAGAAAAAGCTTCTGCATTGAATCGATTTATAGATAATTATTATGCAAAATGGTTAATAGGTGCACTAAGCCGTCCAAAACTAACTGTTAGTATTAGTGTATTAATATTTATTTCATCTGTTTCATTGCTCCCATTAATTGGAGTTAGCTTCTTTCCTAAGGCAGAAAAAAGCCAATTAATGATAACAGTTAAGGGCATTGAAGGAACCAATTTAGAAAACACAAAAAAAGCCATACAATATGTTGAGTCTGTTATTGATACTATTCCTGAAGTACAGAAAATTGCTTCTACCATTGGTGAGGGAAATCCACAGGTTTATTATAATATGTTACAACCAAATCCTGCAGCAAACCTGGGTCAGGTATTTGTAATACTCGATAATTCTGCATTAAAATCAATGGAAAATAGGATTTCTGATTTACGTTCAGTATTTAATAATTATCCGGGTGCTAAAATTGAAGTTAAAGAATTTGTTCAAGGGCCACCTGTTGATGCTCCTGTTCAAATACGTTTATTTTCAGAAAACCTTAACGATTTAAAAAATGTAGCAGTAATTGTTGAAAATATCTTTAAGAATACTCCTGGCCTAATAAATATTAATAATCCTTATGCTGTTGATAAAACTGATCTAAAAGTTAAAATTAATCGCGAAAAAGCGGGTAGACTGGGAGTTAATGTTGCCGATATTGATTATATAGTTCGTGCTACTGTAAATGGCATAGGAATTGGAATTTATCAGGATAAATTTGGAGATAAATACGATATGGTAATTAAATCAGATCAACAAGTATCAAATAATTTAGATTGGTTTGAAAAGGCTTATGTTAAAACATATGCTGGAGTGCAGGTTAAGTTATCACAGATTGCCGATATTGAGTTTGATAAGAGTAATAAACAGATCGATCATTATAAATTAGATCGCTATGTATCTATTAATGCCGATGTTGATGAGTCGATTCAATCAATTGATGCTGCTACAAAGCAAGTTGTAGCTCAATTAAACAAAACAGAATTACCTGTTGGAACTACATTTATGGTCGGCGGTGAACAAGAAAGCCGAAACGATAGTTTTGGCGGATTAGGTAAAGCATTATTAATAGCATTGCTCGGAATCTTTGCAGTATTGGTTTTACAATTTAAATCATTTAAACAACCTTTAATTATTTATACAGCAATTCCGCTGTCAATTACCGGAGCATTTGTCACGCTTTTGGCTTTAGGTTACTCTTTTTCATTTATGGCCTTTGTAGGTTTAACAAGCTTAATGGGAATTGTTATTAATAGTAGTATAATTTTGGTCGATTATGCAAATCAGCTAAAAGCTGAAGGATTAAATACGTACGATGCAGTTATGGAATCGTCAAAAACAAGGTTCACTCCAATATTATTAACCACCATAACAACTGTGGCAGGTTTGTTACCGCTAACTGTTTTTGGAGGTAGCATGTGGGCTCCAATGGGATGGGCAATTATTGGAGGACTATTATTTTCTACATTACTCACTTTAATATTGGTACCTGTTTTATATCTTATGGTTTCAAATGAAAAAAAGAAATTAACTGCTGAGTAAGTTTTACAGTATTTTAATAATAATTTTTTGTTAATTTGATATAGAAAATTTTACATTATGAAATTAAACTGGCAAACATTTAAGTGGCTTGCAATTGTAGGTTCATTACCTCCATTATATTTTCATCTAAGGGCATTGGTTTTAAAAGAATATGTGACTACAAATACAGCTAGTGATTTTATTTTCTGGCTTGTAATTTCAATTTTTGTTACCATTGTTTTATCTGTTATTGTATTTATTGAGATTGACTGGCTTCAAAAAGTTCTTCCCTGGAAAAAGTATGTTGCACGAAGAATAATTGCAGGAGTTTCTCTAACATTTTTTACTGTAATGGTAGGAATGCTTATATTATCAAAATTCACATATGGCATGCATTGCAAAATGTTTCCCGAAAAGTTAACATATACACATCACTTATTCGAAGAATTAACAACAGGTATGGTGCTTTGGGCAATTTTGGTGAGTGTAAATGAAGGAGTATATTTTTTTAATCAATGGAGAGATGAATTGGTCTTATCCCAAATACTTCAAAAGGAAAAAGTAGAATCGCAACTCGAAGCTTTACGTAATCAGGCAAATCCACATTTTCTGTTTAATAGTTTAAACGTCCTATCATCGCTTGTACATTCTGATCCTGATAAGGCCGAAGAATTTATTAACCAGTTTGCATCTGTTTATAGGTATGTTTTAAATATTCAGGACAAAAATGTTGTAACCCTAAGGGAGGAACTTGAATTTCTGAAGTCCTATTTGTTTCTTCAGAAAATAAGATTTGTTGAGGGCCTTAATTACAAGATAGATATTGAAGAGAATTTAAAGGATTCTTACATTGTACCATTTTCACTCCAAATGCTAGTAGAGAATGCAATAAAGCATAATAGTATTGAAAAGGAAAAACCACTAAATATTCATGTATTTATTAAAGAATATAAAGTTTTTGTTAAGAATAATATACAATTACGCGAAGACGAAGTTAATTCAAATGGAGTTGGGTTGTCGAACTTACGTCAGCGCTATTTTCATTTGGCGGGTATTATGCCCGAAATTAGTCAAACAGATTATGAGTTTGTAGTAAATATTCCATTGCTTAAACCCGAAAAGAAAGAAGAAAGCATAAAATACGATCACGATGACTGTTGTAATAATAGAAGACGAAAGTTTCGCAGCAGAAAAACTTGAACGATTATTAAAAGAACTTGATCCGGAAATCAATGTTCTTTCAAAAATTGAGTCAGTTAAAAATGCTGTAACATGGTTAAAGTCTAATAATCCAGACCTTATTTTCCTTGATATTCATTTAGCTGATGGGTTGTGTTTTAGAATATTTGATGAAGTTGAAATTAAAACGCCCATAATATTTACAACAGCCTACGATCAATATGCTATTCAGGCATTTAAAGTAAACAGTGTCGATTATCTTTTAAAACCAATTAATAAGTTTGATTTAGCTCAGAGTTACGAAAAATTCAGAACCTATCACCAAAAAGAAAATACACTTGACTATCAAGCCCTAAAAGCTATGATAGGAGATATGAAAGAAAAAAAATATCAACAGAGATTTTTGGTTGTTCAGGGCGATTCTATTAAAACTGTTATTGTTAGCGATATAGCTTATTTTTTTGCTGATGGTAAATATACATTCTTAGTTGAAAAAGCAGGAGAACGTTTTTTAATAGATACAACACTTGAACATTTAACTCTTGTTTTGGATCCTGCTAGTTTTTTCAGAATAAACCGGCAAATAATAATTAATATTGATAGTATAAAAAAAATGAATACTTGGTTTAGCCGGAGAATTAAACTGGAATTAATCCCTACATTTGAAAAGGAGACTATTGTAAGTACTGAACGAGTAAAGGATTTCAAAGAGTGGCTAAATCAATAATTATTGATTACTATTTTAATTCTTTATCCAATTAATAATCCCTCTTTCGATACAAAATGTCTTATTTTAAATTTCAAGGTAATTAAATTTTGCCTAGACAAGAAGAACAACGTTTTCTGGTTTCCCAATATAATAGCTTTTTAATTAAATAGTTGAAGAGAAGTTTACATCTTGAAAAGGTCTTGTTGTAGCAACATGAAAGCAAAAAATAATAAAAAAAGCCGCTCTAAGGGAGCGGCAAATCAAAAAAATATTAAAGAAAATTACATTTTGCGAATTTTATCTTTTGCTGATTTTACTTCTGAATAATCTATATATACTAAGTTGCCTTTATAATAACCAGTAAGCTTTTTATTATCTGATAATGTACAATCAATAGTAATCTCATATTTGGTGTCATTTAACTTAACCTTAACTGTTCCTGCAACAATTTCAATATATCCCAAATCTGTAAAAAATGCTGCATTGATTGCAATCTCTCCATAGTAAAATGTTCCAGCGGTTCCCAAAGTATTATTAAAGGTATAAGTCCCTGTGGTTAATTGAGTGCCAGAAGTTGATAAGAACCAAAGATATATATAAGATCCTGTTCCACTTATATCACCTGTAAGCTCATTTAAAGTAAATTCCTTTGTTAAAAATGTTAAATCAACTTCATATACAGATGTAATATCCTTTCCATCACCAATTCCATAGTTTTCAAGTAATCCCTTGGCAATTTTGTAAGTTTTACCATCGTATTTAAAATTATTTTCTTTTACTGTTTCTTCATCGTCACAAGAAATAAAAGCTATTGAGAAAATAGCTAAAACAATATTGATAAATGTTACGTTAATCTTTTTCATATATAGTAATTTTTTAGAGACCTACTCGTTAGCTTTTCGGCAATCGCTCCCTACTCTTTTTTTGGATTTTGGGGTTTCTCCATCAATTTTATTAGTATAAGATCTTTTCTTAAACCTAATTTATTATATTTTGTTCAGGATTAAAGCTAAATATTAAATGACTTATGATTGATAATTATCTCGTTTTTAAGCCATATCCATAAAAAGAAATAAACAATAATAAATACTAATATACAAAAAATAAAAAATGGTAGGGCCTTCTCCGGTTTAATTTTAATCATTTTTCGAAAACCAAAGAAGAATATATAAATACAGTAAAGATTTAAAAAGCTTACCATTCTGCTCATAGCAGGAGATATATTTAAAATGCTAATGGTAATAATTGCAGTAAAGGAGTAAGTTATTAATTCAAATACTTTATTGAACGATTGAGTCGCTTCGAATTTTTTGGCAAAGAATTGAATTATCCAGGCAACTATGTAAATACTAATAACAGTTACAAGATAATAGTAAGCAAAGAGTTTTAGCCCAAGAGTAAATGATGTTGCTAAACCTACAAACTGAACTCTGTACCCAATAAGTGAATAACCAATAAAACCTACTAATGCAGGTATCAGGGCTAGATACACTATATAATCTTTAATTAATATCTTATAATGGTTATTTTCTAATGAGATACTTTCCCATTCAGCTTTTGGATTAATAATAATTGATTTTGCTCTTTCTAAACTTGATTTATAATTCATTTAATTGTATTGTTTTGGTATTAAGGCTAATAATAACCTTTTGAATAGAATTGATAAAGCTTAAAATTATATATAAAATTAGTACAATTAGTAAAAACATTAAAATAAACATTTCCATTTTGATTTACATAATTAAGTGTATGATTATACTATAAAAATAGTGATCAATATGAGTTGACAAACAATTATATAATCCTTATCTTTAGTATTCTATCCAATTTTCTTTATTAATAAAAAAGGAGGTTACTATGCCCGAAACTGTTTACAAAATTATTGAACTGGTTGGTACAAGTACCGAATCATGGGAAAAAGCTGCCGAAGCCGCTGTAAAAAAGGCTGCTGAAAGCTTGCGCGATTTGCGTATAGCTGAAATCTCTCAACTCGACATGCATATAAAAGATGGTAAAATTGAAGCCTATAGGGCAAAAGTTAAAGTATCATTTAAATACGAGGGGCATGGTTAATAAAACAGTAGATTTTTAATTTACCGCAAAGGTTAAATATTGGGGTTTTACTTTTTATTTGATCTTTGCGGTTATATTTTACAATTTATTCTTCTGTATCTACTTGTCTTATAAGTTTGTTTTTTCCGTAGGTAGCATATTCTTTGCCAGGAAAATATAATTCGAAAATTGTCTCCATTTCCATCTCGTTAATTCTTTTTATTGTAAATTTTGCTTTGCTTCCAATAACAAAATTCTCCATTAGTTCTGTTTCAAAAATCAAAAGATTATCATTTGATAAAGAATCATTAAGCACATATTGATTATAATATCCCTCATTATTAAACTGACGGTAAATATATTTACCATTATGTTTATCGAAACTAATAATTCCCCAATCATCATGTATTTCACCTTCTGGTTTCTTTGGTGTTGGAGTAAATTCTGAATGGTGATTTACTTCAATATATTTGCCATCCAAAACAAAATTATAACTAGCAACTATTTCAGATTTACTATTACCAAATCCGGTTCCACTTCCATTCCAATAACCAATTATAAAATTGAATCGGTTCCACTGAATATCTTGGGCATCTACTGGTTTTAAACCCATAAAAAATAAAAGAAATATAAGCAAGGTAATTTTAAAATTATTCATAGCAGATTTATAAGGATTTTACTATTGTTAATTTATTTAGGTTTAGTCTTTCATTAAATGACTGAATAATTGCTTTTAGTTTATTTTCCATAATCACCTGATTATCGTTGTTTAATATATTATTTCTTAATAAACTGTCGGTTTCGATATTATATAAGCCAATACTTTTATTTCCATCAAAATGCAAAACGTAATTATCACTAATAAATTGATAAATCCCACTAATATAATTCACAGCAAAGTGATCGATGGAATCATTTAATAAACTATTTCCATAGCAAACAAATTGCTCATTATAACCCACATAATCAATTATTGAAGGAAATATATCTGTTTGTTGAGCAACAATATCACTTTTACCTTTGAAAATTGAATCGGAATTATGAAAAAAAAGTAATGGAACAAGATATGATCCGTATTTAGTATTATAAAATGTAGATTCGGATTGGGCTGTATGATCCGAAGTAATTATAAATAATGTATTCTCAAACCAATCTGAGCTTTTTGCGATTTCGAAAAATTTTTGAAGTGAGAAATCTGTATAACCAATGCTTTCATGAATGTTTAAACTACCTTTTGGAAATTTGTCTTTATATTTTTCTGGTACTTTGTATGGATGATGAGATGAAAGTGTATATACCGAAGTAAAAAATGGTTGATTGAATTTGTCCAACGTATTTTTAAAGAAAATCAGGAACTCTTCATCCCAAATACCCCAATTACCATCATAATCTGCCGCATTATTATATTCATTCATGCCATAATATTTATCGAATCCGGCCAAATTTGCAAAATCGTTAAAACCCATGGTTCCGTTTTTCCCACCATGAAAAAAGGCTGAATTATATCCAAGTTCTTTTAAAATATTTGCAGCCGAATTTATCTTATTTGAGCCATATTTCGATGTAATAAATGCTCCATCGGTGAGTGCAGGAATACCTGCAAATATTGAAGGCATTGATTCAATAGATCTTTTTCCATTTGCAAAAGCTTGGGTAAATACAAGGCTTTGGTTCATCAGCGAATCCAGAAACGGGGTATATCCTATACCGTTATTTAATGCACCAATATATTCGCTCGAGAAACTCTCTAAAATTATTACAACTACGTTAGGTTTTTTTGTTTTGGCAGATGATACTTTTATCATAGGAGAATATATAGAATCAAGGGTAGCCTGATCGAAGTACTTATGCATTTTCGTTTTCTTGCTTCCCAGGGTTTTCATTATTGTAAATGGCGAATTTAAAACCAGTGGGATATTTTTGGCTTCAGTATATTGGGCTGCATGAATTACTCTTAGAGGTTTAAGTTGAAATCCACCACGACCACCAACTAATCCCAAACCCATAAGCAAAACAAAAATAATTGATTGATAAATGTAATGTGATTTGTGATTAAGGGTTTTTATTTTTTCCTTTTTTAGTTTTGGATAAAAAGTAACCAGTATAATTACAAAGCCAATCCAGATAATAAGAAGATACCAAAAATCAGCAATAAATTGAGGTAAAAGCGTAATAAAATCTTCGCCTAACCATTGTTTTGTAAAAATATCGGCAGTTAAACGTTTGTTTTCAAATTCAAAAAATTTGGTATCAATTACGTTGGTCGAAAGTAGTAAAATATTTATGGTAATAAAAAGACCAAACAATAAGTTTTGGTAGTGCATATGGTTTTTAAACTCTCCAGGAATAAGGCTAAATAGAATAAAGAGTATATTGAAATAGAAAATTGATGAGATATCAAATCGTATTCCAACAAATAATATTTTTAACAAATGAAAAAAGGGAACATTAAAATAGTTTATATTGAAAAGATAAAAAATCAATCGTGATATACTAAAAATAAGCAGTAACAATAAAACACGCCAAAGAAACAGCCGAATATGATAGTAGTAATTTTTCATTTAAAAGTTTCTTTACAAATTGCGCTTTTATACCAGTTTGCAAAAATAGCTACTCATTTCAATTTCACCAAATTAAAGCAAATGGATTATAAATACGATATTCGAACAAAATATTAGTATAATATTTTGGCTATCAGTATAATGATTCATATATTGCTATGTTGAGTCGAAAAAAAACAGAATTATTTTTTTTTATGTTAAAGAACAACTAAGTTTAATGGTATTTTAATCAAGAATAATTAGTCTGTTTTATTGATTATAAATACTTTTGCAAAAAAATAACTACTTATGAGTATATCACATATTGAACATATCGGTATTGCTGTGAAAAACCTCGATGATACAATAAAATATTATGAACAAATTTTAGGATTAAAATGCTATAATATTGAAGAGGTAAAAGATCAGAAAGTGAAAACTGCTTTTTTTAAAGTGGGACAAACTAAGATAGAACTATTAGAATCAACTGATCCTGAAGGCCCAATAGGCAAGTTTCTAGAAAAAAAGGGCGAGGGGATTCATCATATTGCATTTGCAGTAAAGGGAATAGAAGATCAACTGCAACAAAGCGAAGGTAAAGGAGTTCAATTAATCGATAAAACTCCACGTAAAGGAGCCGAAGGACTTGATATAGCTTTCTTGCATCCAAAATCTACATTTGGAGTATTAACTGAATTTTGCGAAGATAAAAACCAATAATATTGGACAATATAAAACGAATTTAAAAATGAGCAAACAGGATAAGATTAAGGAATTAATTGATTTAAGAGGACAAGCCAAGCTTGGTGGTGGTATTGATAAAATAGAATCACAACACAGTAAAGGCAAGCTTACTGCACGCGAAAGAATTGAAATTCTTGTCGACGAAGGTAGTTTTGAAGAATATGATATGTTTGTAACACATCGTTCAACTAACTTTGGTATGGAAAAAAAGAAATACCTTGGTGATGGTGTAATTACTGGAACTGGTACAATCGATGGACGAGTTGTTTGTATCTATTCTCAGGATTTTACGGTATTCGGTGGTTCGTTATCAGAGGCATTTGCCGGCAAAATCTGTAAGATTATGGATCTGGCTATGAAAATTGGTGCTCCTATTATTGGTATAAATGATAGCGGTGGTGCTCGTATTCAAGAAGGTGTTACTAGTTTGGCAGGTTATGCTGATATTTTTCAACGTAACATTATGGCATCAGGTGTTATACCTCAGATTTCTGCAATTTTTGGCCCTTGTGCCGGTGGGGCAGTATATTCTCCTGCACTAACTGATTTTATTATGATGACTGAGAATACAAGCTATATGTTTGTTACTGGTCCAAAGGTGGTTAAAACAGTTACTGGCGAAGATATTTCTACAGAAGATTTAGGCGGCGCAAATGTGCATGCATCCAAATCAGGTGTTGCTCATTTTTTGTTAGAAGACGAAGAAGAGGGATTATTACTAATTCGCAAATTGTTGACCTATTTACCACAGAATAACCTCGAAGAACCACCTTCAATTGATAGCACTGATCCTATCGACAGACGTGAAGATTCTTTGAATGAAATTATTCCTGAAAGCTCAAATCAGCCTTATGACGTTAAAGATGTGATACATGCAATAGTGGATCATGCTGAGTTTATGGAAATTCATAGGAATTATGCAAAAAATATTATTTGTGGATTTGCTAAACTTGATGGAATGTCAATTGGTATTGTAGCCAATCAACCTAGTTTTTTAGCCGGCGTACTCGATATTGATGCATCAAGAAAAGCAGCTCGATTTGTTCGTTTCTGTGATGCGTTTAATATTCCTATACTTACACTTGTTGATGTTCCGGGATTCTTACCTGGAAGTAGTCAGGAATATGGTGGTATTATTATTCATGGAGCAAAACTTATGTTTGCTTATGGAGAAGCTACCGTTCCAAAAGTTACGGTTACTTTGAGAAAATCATATGGTGGTGCACACGACGTAATGAGCTCAAAACAACTTCGTGGTGATGTAAATTATGCTTGGCCAACAGCAGAAATTGCTGTTATGGGTGCTCAAGGTGCAGTTGAAGTTCTTTATGGAAGAGAAGTTTCTGCAATCGAAGATAAAGAAGAAAGAGCAAAATTTGTTGCTGATAAAGAAAATGAATATAAGGAAAAGTTTGCTAACCCTTATCAAGCTGCAAGTTTAGGTTATATTGATGATGTTATTGAACCTCGAAATACAAGATTTAGAGTAATCAGAGCATTTGAGATGTTACATACTAAAAAGGATGTAAACCCTCCAAAGAAACATTCAAATATTCCATTATAGAAAGGAAAACTTATGTCTTTAATAATATTAAATGAAGTAATTAATTTTTCTGACATTATTGATCAGGGCATAACCATTACAATTGTAGGTATAATGGTTGTATTTGCTGCATTGGCATTGTTGGTTGTAGTTTTTATTCAAATACCAAAAATTTTATATTATAGTACTCGAAAAAAACTTAAACTAGAAACCAAAAAACTTAAAGTTACTGATGATGAATTGCATATTACTGGTGATGTAAATGCTGCCATCTCTATGGCATTGCATTTATTCTTCGACGAAATGCATGATGAAGAAAGTAATGTTATTACAATACAAAGGGTAAGAAGAGTTTATTCACCCTGGAGTTCAAAAATTTATGGATTAGGAATTTGGCCAAGAAATTAAATAAATATGAAAAAGTATAAATTCACTATTCGTGGTAACGACTACGATGTTGAGATTAAAGAAGTTGAAGGTAATATTGCAAAGATTGAAGTTAATGGAACTGCATATGAAGTGCAAATTCATAATAAGGAAATAAAAACTTCAAAAACACCAACAATAGTTCGTGCAAATGTACCTGTTGACAGAAAAGACAGTAAAATAAAAAAATCAGTTAGTAGCAGAGGTCATTCTGTAAAGGCACCATTGCCAGGTAGTATTTTTAAAGTTTTGAAACAAGTTGGCGACGAAGTTAAAAAGGGTGATGCTATTCTGATTATGGAAGCCATGAAAATGGAGAATAAAATAACTGCCGAAAAAGACGGAACTATTATTAGCATGAAAGTAAAAGAGGGTGATACTGTTCTTCAGAATGATGTATTAGCCGAAATAGAATAGTTTACTTAAATTTCAATGAAAGCAGGTATGAAAAAAATATGTATTCTCATAGTAACCGTTTTATTTGTATTCTCAAATTTCTCGGAGGTTTTTGCTAATTCCGACAATGATATTATAAAGGGTCGTTGGGTTAATAAATCAGATGGTTATAAAACAAATTCCAAAAGCAATACAACCGTTAAACGCTTTAAAATAATAAACTTCTTAGCAGATCAAACTTTTGTACTTGATTCATCTAAAGTTAAATATTTTGGAAAATATAACCAAGAAGGAAACAACATTGTTCTTACTTTTAATGATAATACTTTATCTGAAAGACAAGGGAAAATTGATGGATCTATTCTGAAAATTGGTACAGATGAATTTCACCATTATTCAAGTGCGATAGCAGGAGTGCTTGTTTTTTATGAATTTACTGGATTTGCTCATGCTACAAGAGGCCACTTAATAATGCTTCTGGTTGGATTGATTTTTATTTTTCTTGCTATTAAGTATGACTACGAACCCTTATTGCTCATCCCAATTGGATTTGGAATTATTATAGGAAATATACCATTTTTTCAAGCCGAAGGATTTAATCTACAACTAGGTATATATGAGCAAGGTAGTGTTTTAAATTATTTATATTTTGGAGTACTTAAAGGTATATATCCACCTTTGATTTTTCTTGGTATTGGAGCAATGACCGACTTTTCATCATTAATATCAAATCCAAAATTAATGTTATTAGGAGCTGCTGCTCAAATTGGTATTTTTGCAACTCTTATTGGATCTTTATTTTTAGGATTTACTCCAACCGAAGCTGGTGCAATTGGTATAATTGGTGGAGCTGATGGTCCAACGGCTATTTTTCTTTCATCCAGGTTGGCACCGCATTTAATTGGTCCTATCGCGATTGCTGCATATTCATATATGGCATTGGTTCCAATTATTCAGCCTCCGTTTATGAGGTTGTTAACTTCTAAAAAAGAGCGATTAATTAGAATGAGACCACCTCGTTCAGTTTCGAAACTTGAAAAAATAATGTTCCCAATAATAGGTATCCTTTTAACAACGTATATTTCACCAAGTGCATTACCACTATTAGGTATGTTATTCTTTGGTAATTTGTTAAAAGAATCAACTGTTACACGCAGATTAGCCGAAACTGCACGTACTGTATTAATTGATATTGTAACTATTATTCTTGGTGTTACTGTTGGTGCATCGACTCAGGCTGATGTATTTTTAACACCACAATCAATTAAAATATTTATATTAGGTGCATTATCATTTATGGTTGCAACAATCTGTGGAATTTTGTTTGCTAAGTTTATGAATTTATTCTTAACTGGCGAAAATAGAATTAATCCATTAATTGGTAATGCAGGTGTATCTGCCGTTCCCGATAGTGCAAGGGTTTCACAGATGGAAGGTTTAAAGGCCGATCCATCGAATCACCTGTTAATGCATGCTATGGCACCTAACGTAGCTGGTGTTATTGGTTCTGCTGTTGCTGCTGGTATTTTGTTAAGTTTCTTAATTTAAAAACTTAATTCCTATGAAAAAATACAAATGTAAAATCTGCGGACATATTTATGATCCCGAAGTAGGCGATCCTGATTCTGGAATTACTGCGGGTACTTTATTTGAAGATATTCCAGAAAGTTGGAGATGCCCTATTTGTGGTGTAACAAAAAAGGATTACGAACCAATAGATTAGGTTTATAATTTTCTAAAAGTTTAGCATAAAAGAAATCGTCAATTCTGCAATGAATTGACGATTTTTTAGTTTGTTTTTATGCTATCCCAACTCGATTGAATTGCACGTTCAAGCAATTCATCATTCAAGGTAACTTCTCCTGATAATTGCATTCTTACCAGGGTTGATATATTTCCAAATATCAGATTTAATAATAAATCAATAGGCATTTCCCTTATAATTCCTAGCTTTATGCCAGAATTCAGATAATCAATGGCGACTTGGAAATGAATTTGGTTAAGTTCTTTTATTTCTTTTTTAATTAATGGTGAATGTGCATATTGCTGAAGAAACTCATACTTCTTTGGATTTTGTATGTAGAAATTGAATATGTTCTTCCAAAGTATCCAAAATTTTAGTTTGTAATTTGATTCGTTTTCAATACCCTGACTCAATGCTTTTCCCATTTCTTTTTTTAGCTCCGAATATAATGTATCGATTAACTCTTCCTTGCTTTTAAAATAATAATAAATGGTACCTGCAGCTACACCAGATTTCTCAATTATCAATGCCATTGGTGTTGCATGAAATCCTAGCTCTGTTATTAATTCAAGAGTTGTTTGCAGAAGTTGCTCACGTTTTGTCATAAGAATATAGAATATATGTTCGGTACAAAAATATATTTATTAGGAATAATTTTAAATAAATAACAATAAAAAAGGGGCTTTCCAAAAAGTTTTTTCGTGTCCATATTTTTACTTCGCAAGAGAACTATTTTCACGACCAAAGGGAGTAAAAGTTCGACAGGCCTATCCGTCCGGCAGACGAGCTCAACCTACTTGCCGGCAAGGTAAGTATGATAACAAATAAATAATCAACATGTCACTCTGGGCTAGTCGAAGAATGTCGAATTGTAGGCATTAAAAAAGAGGCTTTTTGGTAGCCTCTTTAGAAAAATAAAATTAATTTATTTTTATTTCTTGTTATATTTTGATTCTGCAAGTAAAAAGGCTTTATAAGCACTTACAACACCACCTGTAATGGATAGATTCTTAAAACTCGTTTTCTTACTTTTCTTTGTTGTAATTGTAGGTTTGTTGGTTTTTAAATCAGAATAAACATTCGTTGAGTTTAAAATAATATATTTTATATCTGAAGCAGATAATTCGGGATAATAAGACCAAATCAGCGCAGCAACACCTGCAACCACAGGACATGAAAAACTCGTTCCATCAAAAATATCGTATTTGTTATCGGGCACAAGCGACTTTATATTAACACCTGGTGCAAATAAATCGACACTTTTTTTACCATAATTAGAAAAATCAGCAACAAAGTTTAAATCATTTTTCATTGATGATGCACCAACAGTTATCCAGTTATCAACAGATAGGGTTTTATTAATAATCTTAGTTGGAAAGTTCTTTTCTTTATCAAGATTTGCAGCATCGTTTCCCGAAGCATGAACAAATAATACTCCTTTTTGTTGAGCATATAATATAGCTTCATCAATGAGTTTTTTTTGTGGAGAAAGCTCTTTGCCAAAGCTCATATTAATAATCCTTGCCCCATTATCGGCTGCATAACGAATTGCATTTGCAACATCTTTATCGCGTTCGTCTCCATTTGGAACGACATTTAAAGCCATAATTTTTAAGCTATTAGCTATTCCATCAATGCCCAAACCATTGTTTCTTACCGCACCAATTATTCCTGCAACAAAAGTACCATGCTCCGATTGTGATCCAACAACATTATTATTGCCATATGTAGGAGATAGTTCAAGAATATTATCATTTATAATAGCACGAGGATTAAAATCTAAGTTTAAATGATAATTTAGTTCCTCATTATTATATTCTTTGAACTCCTCGATTTGATCTAACGAAAAATCAATTTCGATTAAGTATCTTAAGAATTCTGCCGATCTCATTAAGTCTTTATCTTCCGACTTAATAGTATTTAAATCATCAATAGTTAATGTGTCTTTTTTCAGATAATCTATTACCAGTTCTTTAGAAGCAAGATAACTAGATTCAAAACTATTTAATTGATCTCTTGTTTGTTCAGCTTCTTTCAGTTTCTTAAGGTAGATTTTTTTTGCTTCGATATAGAGATTGTATGATTCTGTTTCATTTGCAGGAATGCTTTTAGGATTTATTCCATCATACTTATTTTTGTACAATTTGTATATTCTGGTTACTTCAAGGTTCTCATAATCAATATTTTCTCCTTTGCTATTCCCAAGGAAATTCCATCCATTAATATCATCGATATAACCATTATTATCGTCATCAATCCCATTATCAGGAATTTCATTTGTGTTTACCCAAATATTTCCCTTTAAGTCCTCGTGATATATATCGATACCGCCATCTAGTACTGCAACAATAATGGTAGTTGCTTTCTTATTTTGAGGTATCAAATTGTACGCTCTTTCAACCTCAGCACCAAATATTAAATCGTTTGAAGGAGATTTAAGATGCCAATTCAGATAAATATCGTTTTGAGTATCACTTTGATTAATAACCTGATTTTGTGAAAATACAACTGAAACAGATGTAATCAACAATAAAAATACGACCCAGAATTTATTCATATAAATACTTTCAACTAAAAAAGAGAACGTTTGTCTTTCTCTATTAATAAGTTGGCAAATTTGTGTAAATTATTTGAATATTGCAATATCTTTTTCACCAGTTGATTTCGCGTAAGCTCTAAACATAAGATTGGTATTAAAAACCATAGCTATATTTCCGTCTTTATCGACTGCGATTATTCCACCATCTCCTTTAACATTGGTTAACTTGTCCATAATAACAAGGTTAGAAGCTTCTATTAAGCTCATGTTTTTATATTCCATAAGAGCAGAAATATCGTGAGCAACAGTATATCGGATAAAAAACTCACCATGTCCGGTACCAGAAATTGCACAGGTGTTATTATTTGCATAATTACCGGCACCAATAATTGGAGAGTCACCTATTCGGTTAAAGCGTTTATTAGTTCGTCCTCCTGTTGATGTTCCGGCAGCAAGATTTCCATATTTATCTAATACAACACAACCTACAGTACCATGTTTTTCTGATACAAGTTCTTTTTGTAGACCTTTCCATCTATCTTCGGTATAAAAATAAGTCGAATCAACTATTTCCAAACCTTGTAGTTTTGCAAACTCAGATGCACCCTTACCCGATAATAAAACATGTTCAGAGTTGGTCATTACTTTTATTGCAGCTGAAATAGGATTTTTGATATCCATTACACAGGTTACAGCTCCAGCACTTAAATCTTTTCCTAACATTATTGATGCATCGAGCTCATTATGCCCATCGTGATTAAAAACTGCACCTTTGCCTGCATTAAAAAGTGGACAATCTTCAAGGTAGTTTATTGTTTTTTCAACTGCCTCAAGGCATGTTCCTCCATCTGAAAGAATTTTTTCTCCTATAGCTAAAGCATTTCCTAATTCCTGTTTATATTGATTTTGTTTTTCTTCACTGAAACTCAAAGGATCGCTATTGCCTGCACCACCATGAAGTACAATTACATAATCAGGTTTATTGATTATAGTTTCTTTTTTTGAGCAGCCAACAATAAGTAATAACGCAACAGCAATAAATAATAAAGTAATATTTTTCATGTCGAATAAATTGATTGTTAATATTGAAAAGACAATTTACAAATAATCTACAAACAATTCTCTATTTATGTTATTTTTACATTATTAATCTATTTGCAATGAAACAGCGGCTCAAAATATTTTTACTATATTCATTTTATTGGCTTTTAATATTTATAGTTTCAAGGTTGTTTTTTCTTTTTTATAGTTTTTCTCTTTCGTTTAAACTACCTATAAAAGAATGGTTTTTTATTTTTATAAATGGAATAAAACTTGATATCTCTGCTACTGGTTATATTATGGCAATTGTTTCAATTTTTTTAATTCTCACATCCTTCAATAGTGGCAAGATTATAAGTAAGATTTTTTCAATATTAACATTGTTTTTCTTGATTTTTTCTATGGTCATTGTTGTGTCTGATTTGGAGTTGTATCAGAATTGGGGTTACAGAATGGATGCCACTCCTTTATTTTATCTACTAAAACCAAAAGATGCTATGGCTTCGGTAGAGACCTGGCTTACTATTGTTCTTTTTGGCGTTATGATTATTCTTACAATTCTCTGGTATTTAGTTTATAAAAAGAAAATACTACCCAATGTATTAATGATTAAGAAATCAGGGGTAGTAAGCATGTTGGTGTTTCTTTTTATTACTGCATTAATGATTATACCTATTCGTGGTGGAATTGGAATTGCTCCTATGAATACAGGTAAAGTATATTTTAGTAAAAATAATTTTTCAAATCATGCTGCCATAAATGTAGTATGGAATGTAGTAAACTCACTTATTTACAGGAAAAATGCTGAAAGATCGTATAGTTTAATTGAAACATCCGAAGCAGAGAAAATATTTGAAGGTTTAAATAAACAAGATGGGAATAGGCAAAATATTATAAAATCAGCCAAACCTAATGTTGTTATAATAATACTCGAAAGTTTTTCATCAAAAATTCTTGAGTCAGCTGGAGGAAAGTGGCCTGTAGCGAAGAATCTAAATGAATTATCAAAAAAGGGGGTATTATTTACAAACTTTTATGCTAATGCGGATCGCAGCGATAAAGGTATTGTATCTATTTTAAGCGGGTACCCAGCACAACCAACATCCTCAGTAATAAAGTTTCCGAGTAAAACACAATCGCTTCCATTTTTAAGTACTGAGCTTAAAAAAGTTGGTTACGAAAGCTACTTCTATTATGGAGGTAATATTGATTTTGCAAATATGCGATCCTATTTTTTAAACGGTGGATTTGAACATTTGATCGTAGATAAGAACTTCGAGAAAAAATTAAACACTTCGAAGTGGGGCGTACATGATGAGTTTGTTTTTGAAAAATTATATTCAGATCTTTTAGTTGATTTTCTTCCTTTTTTCAAAGTGTTTTTTACACTTAGCAGTCACGATCCTTTTGAGGTTCCTTTTAAATCAGATAATAATGGAAGAGATCGATCTTCACAATATTTAAATTCGATTTGCTATACCGATAGCTGTTTAGGCGATTTTTTCAATAAAATAAAATCTACGGATATATGGAATAATACACTTTTCATTTTGGTTGCAGATCATGGCAGCGCAAGACCTGGAAGTGACCCAGTTTACGGAATCGAAAAGTATAAAATACCTATGATTTGGCTTGGAGGACCTTTGGAAAATAATCATTTTATAGTTGATGTTTTTGGATCGCAGATCGATATTGCAAAAACACTATTAAACCAGCTTAATCTTAATTCCTATAGTTTTAAGTTTAGTAAAGACCTATTTGATAATTCAGGCGATAAATTCGGGTATTATGCTTTCAATGATGGTTTTGGTTTTGTCAATAATTCATCTGAAATAATATTTGATAATACAAATTCATCTTTATTGTATAAAAATGGGATTAATACCGATTCAACATTAATTAAAGGAAAGGCTTTTCTGCAGGTTTCTTCATTGGATTTTCTAAATCGTTAAAACTAGTTTTTGTTTTGTTGAACATTTGTTTCAATTTTATGTTTGATGTATTAAATGTTAAACAAAATTCCTGATGTCGTGTTATTCTTTTATTTGCTTATTGAGTTTACTTCATGTTTGTTCATTTCTATTGTAATGAGGAATTACAATAGAGGAATATATTATAAGAAAAGACTATTTAATATTGCTAAACTGGAGCTATTTTGAAATTACTTGATTTGAAACAATAGAATCATTAAATTTATAAATCAACATAAACCTAAAAATTACAACTATGGCAAATTTAACCGTAAGTTACTTGGGATTAACTTTAAGAAATCCAATTATAGCTGCAAGTTCAGGATTGACGAATTCAATTTCCGATATTAAAGAATTTGAAGAAAGAGGAGCAGGGGCAATTGTTCTAAAATCCATTTTTGAGGAAGAAATTAGAAGAGAGCTAGAAAAAGACTTAAACAAAATGAATAGGGCTAACTTTTTATATCCTGAAACAATGGATTATTATGACACCTATGCTTCGGACGATAGTCTTACAAATTATCTTAAATTAATAAGCGATTCTAAAAAAGCGGTAAAAATACCTATTATAGCTAGTATTAATTGTGTAACAGCTGAAAAATGGCCTTATTATGCTCAAAACTTGCAGGATGCTGGTGCTGATGCACTCGAGTTGAATATTTTTGTTATGCCATCGGATTTTACAAAATCAGCTGATGAAAATGAAAAAGTATATTTCAATATTGTAAAAGAAGTAAAAAAACATGTTAAGATTCCCGTAGCTCTTAAGATTAGTTATTATTCAGCTAATCTTAGTGCATTTATTCAGAATCTTTCAAATTCAGGAATTCAAGGTTTGGTATTGTTTAACCGATTTTACAGTCCTGATATCGATATTAATAATTATGAAGTTTTATCGACCAATGTATTAAGCTCACCAAAGGAATTGTCAATATCACTGCGATGGATTGCTATTATGTCGGGTAGAGTTGGTTGTGATCTTGCTGCTACAACTGGCATACACGATGGAGCCGGAGTAATTAAGCAATTGTTGGCCGGTGCGAATGTAGTTCAGGTTGCATCTGCATTTTATAAGAATGGTAAAGAACAATTAACCAATATGCTTGATGATCTTACAACCTGGATGGATCAGAAAGGATACAAAACAATTGATGAGTTTCATGGAAAAATGAGTCAGGCTAAAATTAATAATCCTGCTGCCTACGAACGAATGCAGTTTATGAAGTACTTTGCAGGAAAAGGTTTGTAAAAGATACATGTACAAAGTTGCCGCTTGCATGCGGCCTTTAGATTTGAGTTTTGTGTTACTTTGAGCAATACTTCGTGTTTCCCCTGCCTGCCGCAGGCAGGTTTGTTGTAAAAATTTATAAATCAAACCTATTAAAAGCACCTGGAAATTTATTCGGGTGTTTTTATTTTATTGTTTATTTTTATACAGGATTGAATTTTCACTATGTATGCAATAATAGATATCGAAACAACTGGATTAAGTCCTGCAATTGAGAAAATAACTGAGATTGCCATTTACCTGCACGATGGGGAAAAAGTTACTGGTAGTTTTGTTACACTTATTAATCCTGAACGAAGAATTTCGCCATATATCACGCAATTAACCGGAATTACAAACCAAATGGTCGAAAATGCTCCTAAATTCTGGGAGATAGCTAAGGAAATTATAACGCTTACCGAGAATAGAATTTTTGTAGCACATAATGCTTCTTTTGACTATAATTTTATTCGAAGCGAATTTAAAAGCTTGGGATATGATTTCTCACGTGATCGTCTTTGTACTGTTAAGCTAAGTAGAAAGATTATTCCGGGATTTAAATCGTATAGTTTAGGAAATCTTTGTAATTCGCTAAATATAGTGGTTAATAATCGCCATAGAGCTTCGGGTGATGCATTAGCTACTACAAAATTATTTGAAATATTACTCGAAAAAGATAGAACGCTTGGCCAGAAATCAAATTCGAAATTTTACAATATTGAAGCTTCAAAAATAGCCGGTTTGCCCGAAGAAACAGGTGTTTACTATTTTTATAATCAACAGGGTGATATAATCTATATTGGTAAAAGCAAAGACATTCGTACCAGAGTGTTTAGCCACTTTCGCAATGAGAATACAACAAAATCGATTAAAATGGCCGACGAAATTTTTGATATTTCATACGAGTTAACTGGTAGTGAGTTGGTTGCATTACTTTTGGAATCGAACGAAATAAAAGTACATAAACCTAAATATAACCGGCGCCAAAGAAGAACAATGAATCACTCCGGTATTTTTAAACGGATTGATGAGTTTGGATATATTAACTTTATTGTTGAAGGGATCAAAAACGAGGTTCCATTAGTTGCTTTTAATTCTGCTAAAGAAGCAAAAGAAAGGTTGTATAATTTAACAGAGAAATATCATCTTTGTCAGAAATTATGTGGTTTGTACGAAGCCTCGGGTTCGTGTTTTTTTTATCAGATAAAAAAATGTAAGGGAGCTTGTGTTCAGGAAGAAGCAGTAGTGTTATACAATAATCGCGCGCAAAAAATGCTTGAAGAACTTTGCCTTTCCTGGAAAAACTTTATTGTTATTGATAAGGGACGAAATGAAAACGAGCGAGCTATAATTAAAGTATCAAACGGAAGCTATATTGGATTTGGATATGCTGATCTGGATTTTATTAATCAAAACATTGAAGATTTAACAGAAGTAATTAAAAAATACCCCGACAATAAAGATATTCAACAAATAATTAAAACCTACCTGAGACAGCACAATGTGGAAAAGTTGATTAAGTTTTAATTTAAATATAAAAAATATTACAATTTGAAAACTATTTTAGACTTTCCAAATTAATTATCTTGAACAACATAAAGTGTTTTAACCTCATTAAATACCTTCTCTACTTATTCTTCTAGGTTTCATAAAGAATTGATTAGTCTTTTATACATCTTACCGATAATCCATAAGTTTTATTGGTATATGCCTTAAATGAATTATTGTAATTGTACATCATATAGAAATAATTTGAAAACTTAGTACTGTATTCATTCGATAACCACCAGTCCCCTTCAATAGTCATAAAATCGAAAAGCCCATCAGGATCTCTTTTACCTCCTGGCAAAGCAGTAAAATCAAATTCATCTGTTGCATCTGTGTTTGGAGTTTTCCAATGTGTTGTTCCAGCTTCTTTAAGTTTTTTACCAACCTCAGTTGCTCCACCTAAATATGAAATAAGTGTATCGTAGTCGCTTTCCGTTGGAACATGCCAGCCTGTAGGGCATAATTTATTTGTATTAACAGCATACCAGTTATAAAGTGCGCCATAAGTATTTTTATATGTAGCATTAGTATCATAAAAGCAATATCCTCCTGAAGTAAGAGTGTTCCATATAGAATCGTTATTAACTAACGTAATATTTGTGCCATCATTGTATTTGGTTGTTTTCAGGTTTTGCGTCATCCAGCATTGATATCCAATACCAATAGTTTGGTAATTGTTTGCGTCGGCATCAACTACTGATCCTGTTAAGCCTGTAATAACTGTTGTAAACGATAAGTCGTCGCCATAGTTTGTTCCTAGCTCATTTATTGCAACAACCCTGAAATGATATAGTGTATTTGCCAGTAAATTAGAAATATTTGCACTTACTGTAGAATCTCCATTTCCAGTTACCGGATTTTCAGATGCATTTGCTGTTTGTCCATATGCTGTTGATGTGCCATACTCGAATGATACAGTAGTACTTAAATTGTGTGCATTAACCAAGCCATTCAGTGTGCTGCTATATGCTTCAAGATTAGATTGTTTAACTGTAGTTGCTGAAGGTATTTCTCCTAATGTGGTAAAACTTATTTCTTCACCATAATTTGTACCAAAGCTATTGGTTGCAAAAGCTTTTACGTAGTAAATGGTTCCCGGTGTAAGGTTATTTATTGTATCAAGAAAAGAGCCTATTCCATTACCTAATGCCATTTTTGTTCCAGTATTTTCTGATTCAACAGATGTTCCCCAATAAATACCTCTTTCGGTTATCGCAGATCCACCATCGGAGCTTATATTGCCGCCGGCAACAGCAGAATGAGTTTCTACATTTCTTGGAATTATTGTTGATACAAGAGGTAATTCAACTGTCGTTATAAAGCTTAATTCATTTCCATACGAAGTACCTTTTCCATTGGTCGCAAATGCTCTTACATAATATGTAACACCTCTCGATAAACCTGAAAGGGTATCTGAAAAAGGGCCATCGCCACTTCCCATAGATATTTTTGCTCCGGTATTTATTGTGTTTTCTGTTGTTCCCCAGTAAACACCTTTCTCTACTATAGCTGTACCACCGTTATCTAAAACATCTCCTCCAACGACAGCAGAATCAACTTTTATATCAGTTACTTCGGCAGTTATAATTATTGGATAATTAATTTGAGTTGTGAAAAATGTTTCGTTGCCATATGCAATGCCTGCAGTATTTTTGGCGTATGCTTTTACATAATATTTAACTCCTGGCGTTAAATTATCAAGTGTTTCATAAAAAACGCCTAAACCGCTTCCAATTTGTATTTTTGTTCCTGTGGTTTCGGAGTTTTCAGAAATACTCCAATAAATACCACGCTCCGAAATATCTCCTCCTCCGTTATACAACACCTTGCCGCCAACTTTTGCCGAAGTAGAATAAATTTCTTCAACCGATGCAGTTGCTACATCAGGTAAAACAACTTTTTCTTCATCCTCGCATGCAAAAAAAACTATAAATAAAAGAGATAATGCGAATGTTAAAAAATGATATTTTTTCATTGTAAATTGTTTTTTCATTTCCGTTCCTTGTTAAAGCTTAATAACTGATTTCCCTGATTTAGAATCGAGGTTCATAGATTTTTCCATTTCATTTTTTACCGAAGATAATACTTCGTTTATAAAGCTTTCTTTATATTGTGGTTCGGATTTTACCTTAACAAAGAAGGGATGTGTATTTATATCTATCCCTTTCTCTTTAAGTATTTGTTCTGCCATCGATAATCCTTCCAATACCTGTTCTCGTGTTACCTCATAATAAATAACTGTTTCTGCATTGTCAGTTTCTTGATCAACTTTTAAGGTATTTGCATCGTAACTTTCTTGTTGGTTATTTTGCATTAATTCTGAATAACCCGGAATAACCTGAGCCAATACATTATTCATTTTATTTAACTGATCTTTCAACTCATTTATCTCAGTTTCTTGTTCAGTAATTTTTTGCTGTTGTTTTATGCTCAAACGAATAACATCATTAGTATTTAATCCTACAGCTACATTTACGTAACTATAATCTTGTGCAGAAGTCTCAGACCATGCAATACCAACAATTTTTTGATATTCTTCGGGTTTAATATCTTCGGGCGAAACTGCTATTCCCGCTCCATTATTATTACCTCCTGGGATAATATAATCGCCTGATTTAACTTCTCCAAATACTTTAACAGGTACTTGACCCATGAAAGCTACCTTTGCAAATTCATCTTCTTTACCTTCAGTTGGCATATTTCCAAGTACAATTGGTTTCTTCGAAATCACCATATAAAATTCAGCCATGTTGGTCATCTTACTTATCAATCCACCTTTAACTCCAACAATATCTCCAGGCATTAATGTTTCGTTCAGATTTGCTTTTGGAAGCCATTCGGCATAATCACCAGCCCCTGATTGATAAGTTACACCAATATTTTGATGGGCATAAACATTGTATAAAATTGGTTCAGTTATACACAAAGCCAGATTGGCCGATTCCATTACCACTTCGGCAATTGCTCCTGCAATTAATGATGGTATTGGAGCCGTTACGCAAGCTCCGAGTCCGGCACATGCTGTGGATGAAGATGAAGCTGATACTACTCCTGCTGCTGCCTTGGCAACATCAACAGTTGAACGAACTATTTCATTTGCAAAAAGTACGTTGTCAAAAATATATTCAGGATCAGATAAAAGTTCTGAGGTTGTTTGCCCCTCAATACGTCCCTGAACGCCAGCATCATCGAAAAAGGTGGCAAAGTAATTACCACTGCTTCGTGTGCCATTTACCTTTATTGCAATACCCTGATCGCTTCCCTGAACTAGCAATGGATAAGACTCCTGGCTTGAGCTTTCGCCACCTACATTTGTGTTAATAACTACCTGGCCGTTTAAATTGCTGGTAGAGTTTACAGTTAAGTTATTGTGTAAGGTTGTTTGCTCATCAACGCTTAAGGTTCCTGTTAAAAATGTAGGACTCCCATTGGTTACATTTAGTCTGTTTTTTAAACTTGTAACCCCATCAACAATTAATGTTCCTGTAGCTGTTATATTTTTATGATATGCATAGGGTACAAAAGTAAGCTCCTGATAGCTGAAATCAACATAAAAAGTTTCAGTTTCGCTAATACTGATATCAACTTTAAGGTCTTTTGGAGCACCGTTCCAATCAATCTCAATAAATAAAGCCGGACTGTTTGTTGTTCGAACACCCCAGCCAATTATTACATTGATCATTCCAAACTCATCTGTAGTAGTTGCATGTTCTTCCTGATAATCGATAGTGCCATTCGCATCAAGAATAGTAAAACGTATTTTAATATCTCGATTTGGAAGAATGTTATCATTAATATCTTTTCCGGGTATTTCCTGGCTCTTTGAATCTATAATAACAGCTTGGTAATTAATGCCCTGAGACTGACCCCACAACTTAATGATAGAAAAGAACATCAAGCTAAAAAACAATATCTTTTTCATAGTAATATATATTTTGAGAAATAATCTGTTATTAATTATTTGTCATAAGATTAATTGACAAACCGATATTTATGTTATGTGTAATTAGTTTCAATTGTTCCTGATTATTATAATTGCCAATCAAAAAACTGGTGCCACCCACGTATTCGGCAAACAAAATAAATGTTTTCGATATATAGTAATTTACACCTAATCCACCACGAACAAAATATAAAGGCTTATCAAACTCTTCAACACCATTCAAATCGTTTATTTGACTATTGAAAATTTGTGTTCCTTGTAGCATAAATTCTGAAGCAATGTTTGCTTTAACACAAACAGAAAAACCATGTTGCTCGTTTCGGTTAAGAGGAGGGCGAAAAAATTCATAATCGACACCAAGATTAATTCCTAAATACACTAGATCCCATTCGTAATAATTCCCAAGAGTTTTATCGCTTCCTTTTGCGCCATAATTGTTATAATTCGCACTGGCTGAAACATAAAATGGTGTTCGCATAACAGATTGCCTGTAACCAAGACCCAATCCACTTTGATTGCTTCCTTGCAGGTTATCTAATGTTTCTCCTTCGGAGTTTTTATAATTAAAAGATGAGATGGTTTTTCCTACGGAAAAAAATATCAATTGGCTATATGCCGTTGATGTAATAATTATGAATAATGAGCAAATAAATAACTTTTTCATTTTATTCCTTAATCAGATTTGTTATATAGTATTTATTATTCGATTGTACCTTTAGAAAATAGATACCACTTACCATGGATGGTAAATGGAGATCAATTTCTTGTGCCGCTTGATAAATATTGAAATATATAGCGGTGCCCTGCAAATTATAAAGTACAACTATTAATTTGTCTTTTATTTCCTCCTTAAACGATATTTTTACAAATGTGCTAAATGGATTAGGATACGCGATGGCAATTAGGTTTTCTGCTTTAAATCTTTTTGATGATTTAATTGGTGGCTGAATAAATCCCTGACGAAGAGTGAAATTATTAACCTTATGTGTACCTGTAATTCCATGTTGTCCAATACTCTGCTGAATTATATACCTATTTCCTTCTGTAATTATTGATTTTGATGCTCCACAACTATTTGTTACTGAACGAACGTTAACCAAAGTTTGAGAATTGCAATATTTACATAAAGGTCCATTAAATAAAGCAAAAACAGTAATTACTTTAATACAGAAGATGATTCGATTTTTTAATGAGTTTTTATTCAATGTATTAAAAATTAATAACATTTTGCAAGAGTGTAAAAAACAAATTAAAATTAGATTTTAATTTTTAAAAATAAAAGGAAAATCAACAAGTTATGACTTAAAATATAGTTTGATTTAAGAATAATGTTCTTAAAGTTGTTTTAAGATGAGAATGATAATTATGAGTTCAGGTTTTAAACTACTTTTCTTTATTTAATGAGATAATCAGGACAGATATAAATTATAAACAATTCGTCCATCTGCTTGTTATGACTAATAAAATCAAATAATGAGTACAAAAAATCATATATATAATAACGATCTAATTCACGAAACCAGTCCGTACCTTTTGCAGCATGCACACAATCCAGTAAATTGGATGCCTTGGGGCGAAAAAGCGTTAACAAAAGCCAAAAATGAAGATAAACTGTTACTTATTAGTATTGGTTATTCGGCTTGCCACTGGTGTCATGTAATGGAACATGAATCGTTCGAGAACGAAGAAATAGCCAGCATTATGAATGAGAATTTTGTTTGTATAAAGGTTGATCGTGAGGAGCGACCAGATATAGATCATATTTACATGAATGCTGTTCAATTGATTAATGGAAATGGCGGATGGCCTCTAAATTGTTTCGCATTACCCGATGGTCAACCGGTTTATGGTGGAACTTATTTCAAACCACAGCAATGGAAAGATTTATTACAGAATATTTCTACAACTTATAATGCTGATAAATACAAGTTTGAGGAGATGGCTACTGAAATAAAAGAGGGTATTGTTGCGTTAAATCACTTTTCAATTAATGCGGTTAATAAAGATATTAGTTACGAAGAAATCCTTGATATTTTTATTAAACTGCGAAAAAGGTTCGATCATCAACATGGAGGGAATGCAGGTGCTCCAAAATTCCCATTACCTGTAGGTTATTTTTCAATGCTTCGCTTTTCTTATCATACAAACGAAAAAGAACTTAAAAAACATGTATTGTTTACACTTGACAAAATGATGAATGGGGGAATTTATGATCAGCTTGGTGGTGGCTTTTCTCGTTACTCTGTAGATCGCTACTGGCACGTTCCTCATTTCGAGAAAATGTTATATGATAATGCCCAACTAATAAATTTGTACTCAGAAGCATACAAAATAAGCCCAACCGAGGATTATAAAAAGATAGTTTATAATACCATTGATTTTGTAAATCGGGAGTTGAAATCACCCGAAGGAGGTTTTTATTCTGCTCTCGATGCCGATAGCGAAGGCGAAGAAGGTAAATATTATTTGTGGGATAAATATGAAATAGATGTTTTACTTAAGGAAGATTCTGATTTGTTTTGTGATTTTTACGATATAAGCTTATCAGGAAATTTTGAGGATCGTAATATCTTAAGAAAAGTAAAATCAAAAGAAGAAATAGCATTAAAACACAACCTTTCGATTGAGCAAGTTGAAAAAAAGATAACTGAACTAAAATCAGTATTGTTAAATCATCGCGAGAAAAGAATAAAACCATCTCTCGACGACAAAATTCTTACATCGTGGAATGCTTTAATGATAAGTGGATTGGTTTCTGCATATAAAGCATTTGGAGATGATAAATTTCTTGCGTTGGCAATAGAGAACGCTGAATTTATTGAGCATAACCTTATGTCCTGTGAATTCTGCATGCAGCGTAGCTATAAAAATGGTACTGCAAAAATAAACGGATTCCTCGATGATTATGCTTTTTTTGCACAGGCACTAATAAATCTTTATCAGGTTACATTTAATTCGAAATGGCTGCATCTGGCAAATCATATGATGAATTATACTATTCAGCATTTCATGGTCGCTAATACAGGATATTTTAATTATACATCTAACACCAATAAGGATCTTATAGCAGATACAATTGAGATTAATGATAATGTGATTCCGTCATCAAACTCAGTTATAGCTCATAACTTATTTTTGCTTGGTCATTATTATCTAAACGATGGTTATTTAACTATTTCAAAAAAGATGATAATGGGTTTAAAAAATGAAATAGCTAAAAATCCTTATTTCTTTGGTAACTGGATAGATCTTATGATTCAGTTTATTCATAAACCTTACGAAGTTTGTGTTATGGGTACCAATGCAGAAGAATTTAGGGCTGAGTTTAATAAAATGTATTTACCAAATATCCTTATTGCAGGAGGTGATCCAAAAAGCGGAATTCCTTTACTCGAAAACAGGTATGTTGATGAAAAAGTGATGATTTTTATTTGCCGTGATAATGTTTGCAAACAACCCGTGAAATCATTTGCCGAAGCTTTACAAATCATTTCAAACGATTGAAGTTTATAGTAACTTTAGCTCACTTTAGCTCACTTTAAACTAAATAACTTCTAAATCCGAAGTCTTGAGCCAGCCTTTAGTTCCATCACTGAGTTTTATTTCAAGCCAATCCGAAATCTGATCGAGAATCCAAACTTTAGTTCCCTCATGTAAAACAAAAATATCAGTACCACTAATATCGGGCGAGCTTTTAATAGTTACCGAAGGACTCATTACTATTGCAGTATCGTCATTTAATATAAACTGTTTCTGTTTAAATGAAAAATAGAAAGCAGATAAGAATAAAATTAAGAAAAGAAAAGTCATCCAAAATGAGAGCTTTTTTAAATTGTATTTCCTGCTAATTAAGTACAGAGTAATAAAAAGCAAGCTTAAAACAAATGAACTAATACTAATTAAAGCCCATTTATCTGATGAGAACAAATTTCTAATTCCAGCAATCCATTCGGTAATAAAGAAAGTAGGTATTTTTTCTATTTTATCTACTACGTATCGGTTTGTAAGTTCTAGATTGTATTGTATATCCTTATCGTTGGGAGAAAGCTGTAATGCTTTTTCGTAATAAAGTATGGCTTTGGGGTATACATTAAACTTATAATAGGTATTTCCTAAATTATAATATAGTTCGGCCGATTCATATCCTGACTTATTTATTTTCTGATAAATCTCAATAGCCTGATCAAAATTACCTTCGATATAAAATTTGTTCGCTTGTTCCCAAAGTGAATCGTTGCTTTGTGCAAAAACTCCAAGGTATTGAGTTATTATTAATATGGTAATTATTACTTTTTTCATTTTAAAACTATTTTTCGAATTTGTATTTCGTTTTACCATTGTGAGGCTTTGTGTCTTTCTGGCTCAGTGGCGATTCTTTAATTTATTTTTAAAATACCACGAAATCAAAAAGTAGAAGCCAAAATTAAAAACAAAACAAGCATCACAAAAATACATTATCCTTTATACTGTTGTTGCAGCTTGCTAATAATATCCACCGATTCGGTAAATAAAGTATCCATTTGTGTACTTTCCGATGCTGGTGCATAACGAGCATACTCGCAACGATCAATAATTCCAAGTACTTGGTCAATAAAAGTTTGTTCTATTCCTTTTAGTATCATTTGCTGATTCGCACTTTCTTTCGATAGACCTGAAATTGGAATACTAAACTTATCGCTAATGTATCCCCATAGAGCCTTTGCAAGTTCTTCGTAAAAATCCTCTTTCTTATTATGTTTCAAATATTCCGAGGCTTTTTGTAATCTTTTTCGTGCATATTTATCGGCTTTTCTTGTTCTAACAAGTTGGGTATTGGCGTTCTCAAGTATCATTTTTCGACGTAAAAAGAAGGTTAATACAAATAATGCCAAAGCAATTAAGAAGGAAAGATAAAACCAGGTTGAACCAAAAATAAATTTGTCTTTAAGTTTTAAATTAGAATTGTCTTTTTTAATAAAATGAATATCTTTCCCTAAAAACTTAATATCTTCTTTCGAAAATACATTGGCAAGAGCCATTGTAGTATCATCGGCACCTTTTAAAACATTTATATTATATGGACCTGCCTTTTGAATTTTATATTGATCATTGTTGGTATCAAAATTAGAAAACTCAAATTCTGGTATAGTAAATTCGCCTGCATGTCTTGGTATTAAAAGATATTCGAATGTTTTTGATCCAGTTGCTCCATTGTCAGAATATTTTATATTATCGCTTATTTTTGGGTCATAAACATCAAAATCTGATGGGAACTCAATTTTTGGGGCATTAATGTATTTTAAATTTCCGTTTCCACTTATTTTTATTCGCAGAGTAATTGCTTCGTTTGTTTTTGTATTCGTTTTGTCAAGAGATGCATCCATCTTTAGGTTACCAATAGCACCGGCAAACGAAGCCGGCTTATTTTCGGGCAATGTCTGAACCTTAATTTTTACTGGTGAACTAAATGCTTTGGTCTGAGCTCGCTCATAGGTTCCAAAAAACTCATCAAACATACTTCCGGATCGTCGGCGAGTCGCTGCCTGATAATAACAAACGAGTTCGAATGGTTTTATCTCTATTTCGCCGGTAGTTTGCGGATATAAAATGTATTTATCAATTACTCCGGTTAAATAGATTTGTCCATTAACATTTTCCTGATTAAGTCGAGTTAATGGAGGTACTTCAATTTTTTCGGCAATAAAACCATCAAAAGCAGGAGGCCGATATTCTCCAAGATTTGTTATATTAAGTTTTGAATAAAGTTTTATGGTTGCTATTAAATGTTCCTCGCGAAAAGTTTTGGTTTTATTAACAATTATTTTTAAAAACAAGTCGGATGTTGCAATAGGTTCAGAGTTTTCTGTATTCTGTGGTTGAGTAGCAGCAGGGTTTTGTCTAGTTTGTGATTGTTGACCTGAACCTTTAATTACTTCAATTTTTAATGTATTTGATGTATATTTCTTTTTATCAACAGTTACTTCAGCTGAAGAAATAGTAAATTCGCCCTCTTTTGCAGCTTCAAGAATATAGGTATATCGGAGTTCATAATTTTGGGTCATTTTACCATTTATAATACTTACATTGCTTGATGTAGATGTACTTGGTCCGGCAAGAATAACAAAGCCATCAAGGTTTGGTGGTAAAAACCTTTCTGCCTGTGAATTTACTGAATAGGTTAATCTGAATTGCTGTCCCACTTCAACAACTCCGGGGGCAGTTGCTGTAAATGTTACATCCTGTGCGTAAATACAGGTAGTAAGAAATACTAACACAATAAAATACCAACGTTTCATTTTATTTAATTCCACTTTTATCTTTTTACTTTTATCTTGTTATTTGTTTCCCACCTTCGGTGGGCAATCTTGTTTCTTGAAACATAATTACCACTCTTTAACCACTCTGGCTTTAGCGGCTTTTGCTTTTTCTTGTTTTAATTTATCCTGGGTTTTCTTTTCATCATTTGCCAGAGCCTGCAACAATCGTTCAGCATCTTCCTTAGAAATTTTTGGTTGTTGCTGCTGTTGTTGCTGTTCATCTTTTTTATCTTGTTGATCCTGGTTTTGCTGCTGATCTTTCTGATCCTTATTTTGATCTTTGTTTTCCTCGTTTTTATCTTGCTTATCCTGTTGTTGCTGTTGTTGCATTAATTTTTGAGCATAAGCAAGATTGTATTTTGTTTCCATATCATTTGGATTATTTCTTAAGGCTTCTTTGTATGCATCAATACTTTCTTGTAGCTTTTGATTTTGTAACATTGAATTACCAATGTTATGATATAATTTTGACTTGTCTTCTTTGCTAAGTTGTTTGCTTGAAAGCTCACTGAATTGTTTTGTTGCATCTTCGTATTTTTCTTGTTTGTATAATGCGTCGCCAATATTGAATGATGCATTATAAGACGATTTATCCTTATCAATTGCTTTACGGTATTGAATTTCAGATTCCTGAAAGTTCTCTTTCTCGTAAAGTTTATTTCCTTTGCGAATAAATTTTCTCTCCTGCTGCGCAAATGCAGTTACAGCAAGAAGAACAAGAATATATATGCTAATAAACTTAATCCACTTCATATTATGCATTTATTTTAAAAATATTGAAATTTGAAAACCATTTACTTTTCCTATCGGAGATAAGTAATTCCAAAAGTAGAAAGAAGATAGAAATTCCCAATAAATATTGGAATCTGTGTTCGAACTCAGTAAATATTTTTGTTTCTATTTCTTGTTTTTGCATTTTATTAATTTGTTCGAGAAGCTTATTAAGTCCAACTTCGTTATTGTTTGCACGAATAAATATTCCCTCTGTTACCGAAGCAATTTGTTGCAATGCTGCTTGATCGAGCTTGCTTATGACCACTTTATCGTCTCTGTCTTTTAGAAAAATTGTTTGTCCGTATCCTTTCTGGAGTGGGATAGGAGCTCCCTCCGGACTTCCCATACCAATTGTATGTACTGTAATTCCTTTTTCTTTTGCTAATTCAGCGGCTGCAATTGCATCATCTTCATGATTTTCACCATCGGTAATAATAATTAATGCTTTATCCATTTCGGTTTCGGGTGTAAATGAATTCATAGCCAGATCAATTGCCGATCCAATTGCTGTTCCCTGCTTTGAAACATTTCCAGTATTAACCGAAGATAAAAACATTTTAGCTGCAGCATAATCAGTAGTTAATGGAACTTGTATATACGAATCGCCAGCAAAAATAATTAGTCCAAAACGATCGTTTTCTAACTTCTCAATTAGCTTCGAAATAGCTTGTTTGGCTCGTTCAAGTCGATTGGGCTGTAGATCTTCAGCTAGCATGCTATTCGAAACATCAAGAGCAATAATGATTTCTGCACCTTTCTTCTTCACAATTTCAAGCTTCGAACCAAACTGAGGATCAGCCAATGCAAGTATTGCTGAAGTAAACGAAATAGTAATAAAAACAAACTTGAGCAATGGCCTGTTTTTCGAAACAAAGGGCATTAATTGCCCAATAAGCTCTAGGTCGCCAAACTTTTGTAGCGAACGTTTTTTATATAAAACAGAGAGTATATATAATAATACCAATACTGGGATTACAATCAATAAATACAAATATTCCGGATGACCAAACTTAAACATAACCAGTTAATTAATTAAATACACCTATTTTTATTTATATTAAATTTGAATTAAAGTCCTTTAACACTTTTTATATCTTTGCAAAAGGGGATAACTATGGAATTTGCCTTAAAACAGTATACCTTAAAATCAGTTCCATGGCTAATAATAGCAATCCAAAAAGAACATACTTTAGGTACTCTTCTGTTTTTTGTGTAAATTCTCTTATATCAATTTTGGTTTTCTCCAATTGATCAATTTCATTATAAATCATTTTCAATTTTTCGTTGTTTGTAGCGCGAAAGTATTTACCACCGGTTTTCTCAGCGATTTGTGTAAGTACATCTTCATCAATTTCAACAGGAATATTCTGAACCTGAACACCATAAACGGTATTAAACGGATATGGAGCAGTTCCCATACTTCCAACACCAATTGTATAAACACGAATTCCAAATGTTTGAGCCAATTCGGCTGCAGTTAATGGAGCAACCGATCCTCTGTTATTTACACCATCGGTTAACAAAATAATTACTTTACTTTTTGCATTACTGTCTTTTAGTCTATTTACAGCATTTGCCAAACCAAGTCCAATTGCTGTTCCATCTTCAATCATTCCGCTTTTTACATCTCTAAACAGATTAATAACCACCTTGTGATCAGTTGTTAATGGGCATTGAGTAAAGCTTTCTCCACTAAATACAACTAATCCTATACGATCAGTTTGTCGACCAGAAATAAATTGAATGGCCAAATCTTTTGATGCTTCAAGTCTATCAGGTTTAAAGTCCATCGCAAGCATACTTCCTGAAATATCTAGAGCCAGAACAATATCGATACCTTCGGTAGAAACATTTTTCCAGTTTAATGTAGATTGTGGGCGTGCTAAAGCAATTAAAAATAATGTAAGAGCCATAATTCTAATAGCAAAAAGGAGATGTCGTAAAAAATATTTATAAGTTAGATAATTACTACTAATTCCTTTTAATGTGCTTATTTGGATACTTGCATTTAAATCCCTATTTTTTAAAATATACCATATAATTATAGGTATAATTAAAATTAACAGATAAAGTAAATTTGGATTTGCAAAAGTTAATTCTTTCATAGTTTACTAATCTATCTTTTCTTTGATTTCTGTGTTTACCACTTCTGATTTATTTACTTGTTCACTTTTTAATGAGCTTTCAGTTTCCTCAGCATTCTCAATGATAATTAGTTTTGTATTATCAACAAATTTGAAAGCTCCATTGAAACATTTTTCGTGTTCATCAACCTGAGGTTTGAATTTTGCAAACTTTACAAGGTCTGATGTTACTAAAATATCTTTTAAGATAGCAAATGATTTTTCATCACTAAATTCTGATTCTTTTAATGATTGTAATATCTCATCACTTGTGCGTTCCATTGAACGAATAGCATATCTGTTCCACAAATAATGTCTTAATATATCTGTAATTCGAGTATAATAATCCTTGATTTTATCGTTTTGCAAAAGCTTATCATTTTTAAGTTTTTCCAAATCTCTAAATGCAATAATATGAGCAGGCTCTAGTGGTTTAAATCGTTTGAAAATCGGTTCCTTACGCTTCAGTTTAATTATGATATATACAATTAAAAGAATTATAAATAAAATTCCCAATCCTCCCAAAATATAAGGCAAAGCCTCTCTGAATGTAACCGGAGCAGAATATGGTAGTTTAATATCCTTAATTGTATTTGTTGTATCTAGTGGAATCGAATTAACAATAAAAGTCAACGCGTTCGTATATAATGTATCTAGTTTATCATTGTTTTTTACAAATACAGGTATTGGTGCAATTATATAAGATCCTGAATCAAATGCAGTTATAATAATGCTCTTTTCAATAAGCATATTTCCATCTTCAAGTATTGATGTATCAGGTTTGAATTGCTCAATAATTTCGATAGTATCTGTTAGTTTAGGCTCAAATTCAGGCAAAAAAACGAGCGCATTTTTTGGTTTTATAACCGAAATACTCATTTTTACCTGATCACCAATTAATGCTTGATTTTTTTCAAGTACTGCTTTGGTCTTAATTTCCTGAGCGATTCCGTTAAATGCCATGAATAAGAAAGCAAATACGATTAAAGTGATTCTTAGTGTTTTATTATATGTTAATTTATGAATAATCATATAAGTTTGTTTGTATTTAGTTTATCGCTTTTTAAATAATTTCATTAATGGTTTTACATAATCTTCTTCGGTACTAATTGAAACAAAGTCTACTCCTGCTTTTGTAAGTGTTTCACTAGTTAGTTTTTCATTTTTTCTCCACCATCCCGAATAATTATTTCTCACTTGCTTACTTGAAGTATCAACCCATGCATATTTACCTGTCTCGGCATCTTTAAAACGAATTAGTCCAACATCAGGCAGCTCGGTTTCGCGTTTATCATAAATTTTTAAAGCAATTACATCGTGTTTTCTATTTGCAATACGCAATGCTTCATCAAAACGAGGGAAACCTGTTTGAGGGTTATCATCAATAAAATCAGAGATTATAAAAGCTGTACTTCTCTTTTTTATTGCATTTGTCAAATATCGAAGTGCTTCGGAAATGTTTGTTTCCTGATTTTCAGGTTCGAACTCGAGCAATTCTCTTATAATTCGTAAAGTATGTGTTCTTCCTTTTTTAGGAGGAATAAACTTTTCTACCTTATCGCTAAAAAGAATTACACCAATTTTATCGTTATTCTGAATAGCAGAAAAAGATAAAACAGCAGCTATTTCCGTTATCAGGTTTTTTTTGAGTTTCGATTGAGTTCCAAATGTTCTTGAGTTACTAATATCGACAAGAAGCATTACAGTAAGCTCGCGTTCTTCTTCGAATATTTTTATATATGGATGATTAAAACGAGCTGTTACATTCCAATCAATGGACCGTATATCATCACCATATTGATATTCACGTACTTCGCTAAAAGCCATTCCACGACCTTTAAATGCACTGTGATATTCGCCGGCAAAGATATTCTTTGACAGTCCCCGGGTTTTAATTTCAATTTTTCGTACTTTCTTAAGTAGTTCTGAAGCTTCCACAGTTAATCTCTTTAATGATTATTAAAATCATTTTTCGAGCTTCTTGGTAATTACGGAGAAATACCATTCTTCCTTTTTAATTTGTATTACAAAATTAAATTTGCCTGTTTGGTAATCGTGCCATGTTAAGTCGTTTTTATACTCGAATTGCTTATTTAGTGAATCAATAGTTTGCTTTAATAAACCATAATCACACATAAGCTGACTAAATTTACAATAGCCATCATCATCTAATACAAATAGCAAAGTGCGGTAACCATCGTGATCTTCGTATTTTATAAAACTACTTTTACCACCAAAAACCTCCTTTGAAAAATAGAAGTCTTTATGATTTTCGCTCATCTGCTTCTTAATCTCCAACTTATGAGCACCAACAAAATTTTGACCAAGAACATTTAAGCTCGAAACTACAATTAACAGAAGTACAATTATTTTTTTCATATCAAGAACTATGTAACCATTATGGAACTTCTATAGTGTTAAGGATTTCCGTAATAATATCTTCTGATTTAATGTTTTCGGCTTCGGCTTCGTATGTAAGTCCTATTCTGTGGCGCAATACATCGTGACAAACAGCGCGAACATCTTCAGGAATAACATAACCTCTGCGTTTAATAAATGCATATGCTTTGGATGCCATTGCCAGGTTAATGCTTGCACGAGGCGAACCACCATAATTTATCATCACCGAAAACTTCTCTAAACCATAATTTTCCGGAAATCGTGTTGCAAAAACTATATCGAGAATATATTTCTCAATTTTTTCGTCAAGATACACATCTTTTACCACATTTCTAGCGTCAATAATATTTTGTGGTTTCAAAATAGTACTTGCTTTTGGAAATTGTTTTGCAACATTCTGACGAACAATTAATTTTTCCTCTTCAATTTTTGGATAATCAACCACAACCTTAAGCATAAATCGGTCAACCTGTGCTTCAGGTAATGGATATGTACCTTCCTGTTCAATTGGATTTTGTGTAGCCAGAACGAGGAAAGGTTCTTCCAAAGGATAGGTTTGATCACCAATAGTAACTTGTCGTTCCTGCATGGCTTCAAGCAAAGCACTTTGAACTTTAGCTGGAGATCTGTTAATCTCATCAGCTAAAACAAAATTGGTGAAAATAGGACCTTTCTTTACCATGAATTCTTCTTTTTTCTGACTATAAATCATAGTTCCAATAAGGTCGGCAGGCAACAAGTCTGGTGTAAACTGAATTCTACTAAATTTGGCATCAATAGTATCGGCCAATGTATTTATAGCCAATGTTTTTGCCAATCCTGGAACACCTTCAAGTAAAATGTGTCCATTTGAGAGTAAACCGATTAATAAAGAGTCGACAAGATGTTTTTGTCCCACAATAACTTTACCCATCTCGATCTTTAACAAATCAACAAATGAGCTCTCTTTTTGTATTCGGTCATTTAGCTCTTTAACATCAATTGTTTCGTTCATAATTTAAAAATTTACAAAAGTTACATAAATTTTAATTGTTCTAAAAAATAATTGTTTGATTTTAACTTCTGTTATTGTAAAATCGATACAATATTAGTTTATTAAAGTGTTAATGAATGTTAATTTTTTTTAAGAAACCATAACCCTATTATTAATTATCATTAAGCAGTAAGTATTAAATGGGTATTAGCTAATGGTGAGCAAAAAACTTTAAACCCGCCACGGCGGGCAAGCTTTAGTTCACTTTAGTCACTTTAGCACACTTTAGCACACTTTTAACTAATTTCTCTCTCAAAATTAGTAGCTTTGTAACAACTAAACAATATTCAAAATTGAGATATTTTGTTCAACTTAGCTATCTGGGAACAAACTATTGTGGTTGGCAAATTCAACCTAATGGTAATACAGTACAACAGGTTCTAAATAACGCATTTTCTACTATTTTACAAGAAAGTATTGAAATAACTGGAGCTGGTAGAACTGATACAGGTGTACACGCCTCTTATTTTATGGCTCATTTTGATTCATTAAAAGAAAACCTGCATTTAGATCAAAAGATTTTATTAAAATTAAATGGAATTTTACCTTTAGATATTGCCATTCAAAAGATATTTGCAGTTAAGTCTGATGCTCATACCCGATTTAATGCAACCAGTCGAACATATAATTATTTTATTCATCAACAGAAAGATCCGTTTCTTTTAAAAACATCATGGTATTTTCCTTACAAATTAGATATTAACATGATGAATGAAGCATCTGAAATGATGATTCATTTTTCAGATTTTACTAGTTTTAGTAAGTTACACACCGATGTTAAAACAAACAATTGCAAAGTATTTTCTGCAATGTGGACACAAGAAAATTATAAAATTTGTTTTACTATAAAAGCAGATCGTTTTCTCAGAAATATGGTAAGGGCAATTGTAGGAACAATATTAGAAGTAGGTAAAGGAAAAATTGATTTGGAAGAATTTGTTCAAATAGTTGAAAGTAAAAACAGATCCGAAGCGGGTATATCAGTACCTGCGCATGGATTATTTCTTTCGGCAATTGAATATCATAAAGATATTTTTTTAAAATGAGTTTACCAGATATTATTGATAATCTAAAAAAGTTTATAAATTTCAAAAATTTAAGATAAATAGAAGTATTTATATCTCAATACAAAATAAATTGTTATCTTAGGTTCACTTAAAATAGCGCTAATACTATGAAATTCAGATTTACAATTGCTAGACGATTATTGTTGAGCTTTGGCTTAATTACAATTGCAATCCTGTTAAACAGCTTTTTTATTAATAATACTTTACAACAAAGCATTAAGAAAAATAACGAGATATCTATGGTATATCTTCCTTCAGCTGAAATGTTAAGTAACCTTTCGGATATGATGGTAAGTTCAAAAATGCTAATTAAAAACTGGGTTTATATTGATAAAAAGCAAGATACTCCTGATAAAATAAAACTGCAGGAATTGCATCAGTCAACGTTTCATGAAACACATAAAGCTTTATCGAAGCTAACAATAAACTGGACTCCCGAAGAACAAAAGTGTTATAATGAAATATATCTTTCGGTAAAAGACACTTTATTTCCAATGCATCAGGATATTATGAACCGTTTGAGCACAATTGAGGATTATGAAAACGTTTATATGATGATGTTTGATATTTATCCACTAGTTGAAGAGGGGGGTGATGTTATTGTTTTAAGTGATCGTAATATTGATCGTTTAAATAAACTTACAAAGCAGCTTCAGGCAAAAGTGCTATCCGAAAGAACAAATATGGAAGCTTCTTTTAATCGATTAGAAAATTTTATTTATATAGCCGGAATAATTCTTATAACTCTTGCTGTATTAATGGCTCTTTATCTGGGTAATAAAATTATACGTCCAGTTAAATATTTCAGAGAACATCTGATTAGTATGGCCAAAGGAGTTTTACCCAAACAGAAAGTTAAAGAAACGCAAGATGAGATTGGCGATATGGCCGCTGCTCTTAATGAATTAATCCGAGGTTTAAAAGAAACTACTGAATTTGCGCTAGAAATTGGTAAGGGTAATTTTGAGTTTCAATTTGTACCATTAAGCGATGAAGATGATTTGGGAAATGGACTTCTTACAATGCGTACGAACCTTAAACATGCGTCTGAAGAAGAAGAACGCAGACAAAAAGAAGATGCACAAAGAAACTGGTCATCACATGGAATTGCTAAATTCAGTGAAATATTACGACAAAACAATGATAATGTTGAGAAACTTACTTATGATGTGATGAGCAATCTTGTAAAGTATTGCGAAGCTAATCAAGGTGGTTTATTCTTAATAAATGATGATGATCAACGGAGAAAATATGTTGAGCTTGTAGCTTCATATGCCTATAATCGCAAGAAATTTTTAGATAAGCAGATTGAAATGGGAGTTGGACTTGTTGGCAGATCAATTCAAGAAGGTGAAACTATTTATATGACCGAAATTCCCGACAATTATATTACAATAACATCTGGTTTGGGAGATGATAACCCGAAAAGTTTGCTTATTGTGCCGCTTAAGGTTAATGATACTGTTTATGGTGTTATTGAAATGGCTTCGTTCAAGGAATTTGAAAAATATCAGATTGAATTCGTTGAAAAAATTGGAGAGAATATAGCTGCAACACTTTCGTCTGTAAAGATTAATATTAGAACAGCTCAGTTGCTTGAAACTACCAGACAACAGGCTGAAGAAATGAAAGCACAGGAAGAAGAAATGCGCCAAAATATGGAGGAGTTACAAGCTACTCAAGAGGAATCTGCGCGCCGTGAGTCTGAACTGGAGAAAAAAGTTGCTGAATATGAACGATTGAGAAAACAACAAGAATCGTTTGTGAAAAAATTAGGTGGATCATTTTCAGGCGAGATGGTTTCTGCTCTTGATGAAGATGAAGACGAAGAAGTAAAGATTTCTAAGGATGATGATATAGATGTTGATGAAGACTAAATACTATAGAGAATTAAAAAAAGTTCCGCAGTAATAACTACGGAACTTTTTTTATAATGTTATCTCGAATTATACAACTTAACTATTTAATTTGGAATAGGAAGCCTGCTGATAAATATTGATTAAACGAATTACGCTTGATATATTCATTGGAAATATCTGCATAGTATTCAGAATCTGATTCAGTATAATTATAATCGACTGAATAATTAACATTCAATCTTAATTGTGGAGAAATATAGTAATACAAGTTTAAATAACTATTTGGAGTTAAAACTAAATGATTAATGCTGTTTTTTTCATCATTATACTTCTCTTCTCCAAACGAATTGAAATAATTCATAGCAAATGATATATTTAAACTAGTTCTGGAATTTGGATAAAATCCTAAATTATAGCTCAATCTGGAAGTGATCTGAGGTGCATTTATATCAAGACTATTATCAAGGTTTGAGGCTGATACCCCATAGGTGCTTTCTAAATAAGTACCAATTAATAAAAAACTTAATGAATTTTGCCAATACAAGTTTATAGGCTTTTCATATATATATTGTAGGTTAGCATTAATACTATATTCATTCCTTTTAGACTCAAATTCAGTGATTAATAAATTCCCATTATCAATTTTACTATGATAATTACTGCTATATATTTTTGGTTCTATACCAAAAGAAATTCGCTGTCCGGTATTTCTTATTATTGTAATAGCATAATCCCAATTATCATTAACTATTGTAAAATATTCTGAGTCAGCAGTATTAATTAGACCTTTTGATTGAAGAAAAGAATCAACTTCTTTAATCTCATGAATCTTTTTTAATCGGGAATCAAAAAAACGTTCATTCTGTAATTTTGAGATTAACTGTGAAAACTCAATTGTTTCTTCGTCAGAAGGAATCCTTGTAAGTTTTCCAAGCTTATTAAGTTCATCTAAAATATATAATGCTAGTCTACAATCCTGAATTTGTTCTATTCTTCCAAACCCAATAAATAATGGTATCGATATACCTATATTTTTAGAATCAGAAAAATCAGTTCCAGGAAGATAATTTTTCTTATAATTGTGTAAACGAGTATTTAACAATAGATTGGCTTCAAAAAAGCTTTTTGAGTTATAATAAAATCGATTTTCACTTTTAATATATAAATAACTGCCAATATCATAAGATTCATCTAATGTTTTGATTTCATTTTTGTTGTCAGAAAAACTTGAAGAAAAACCGATATCATATTTATGATTTAACTGCAATTTTTCACTGTTTTTGTAAAAAGAATAGCTTAGGTTCAAAGCACCCCCCATATAGTTTTGACTTTTATATAAATCAGATGTATACTTGTAGTTCTCATCCAATATCTGGCTTTTTCCATTCAGATCAAAATTAAAATCTAGTTGGTGCCGATTCATTTCAGGTAATTTATAACTTGAAAGATCAAAGGTATTTAATTGCGCAAACACCATACTTGGCAATATACCAATTGCCATGGTGATAATTTGTTTTCTCATAATCGAATTTTAGTTCAGGGTTAATATCAGGGCTACTAATTTTAACAATTAAAAGCACTTAAAAGTTGGTTTAATGCATTTGCTAACGTTATACGGGGGCAGGCAACATTCATACGCATAAAACCCTCGCCTCCAGTGCCAAATGATTCACCAAAGTTCATGCCAATATTTGCTTTTTCAATAAAGAATCGGCTGAGCTCATCGCTATCTAAATTTAAATCTCTGCAATCAAGCCAAATAAGATAAGTACCTTCGGGACGCATCATTTTTATTTGAGGTATTCGCTCTTTTAAAAATTTTTCAACAAAATCTATATTGCCAGCGATATAGTTAAGCAATTGTTTTAACCATTCGTCGCCATTGTTATAAGCTGCTTCGGTTGCTGCAATCCCGAACATATTGCCTAATCCTACATGTATGGTGTGCATTATTTCATCGAATCGGGCTTTTAATTTGGGGTTCGAAATAATTACCGATGATGATGATAACCCAGCCATATTAAAGGTTTTGCTTGGAGCCATAAGAGCAATTGTAATATTTGCTATTTCCTCTGATATGGATGCTAATGGAACAAACTTATTTGGCTTAAAAACAAGATCGGAGTGAATTTCGTCTGTTACAACTAAAACCTTATGTTTTAAACACAACTCGCCAAGTTTTTTCAGTTCTTCTTTTTTCCATACTGTTCCACCCGGATTATGTGGGTTTGAAAGAATCAACATTTTCGCATCTTTCAATTTATCTTCAAGGTTTCCAAAATCCATCTTAAACCTTCCATTCTCAAGTAATAATGGGTTCTCTACTACTTGACGATTGTTATCTTTAATGGTAAAGAAAAATGGAGGATAAACAGGTGGTTGTATAATAATCTTGTCGCCAGGCTGAGTAAACGCCAGAACCAATAAACTCAATGATGGAACAACACCAGGGCTAAATGAAATCCAATCTTGTTTTATTTCCCATTGATGATGTCGTTTAATCCAGTTAATAATAGATTCGTAATATGATTTATCAAAAAGAAAATATCCAAAAATCTGATTATCGGTACATTTTTTAAGTGCATCAACAATAAAATAGGGCGTTCTAAAATCCATATCGGCAACCCACATAGGAATTACATCCGATTTTCCAAATATCTTATTGCGAAGGTCGTACTTAAGCGAACCTGTATTTTCACGGTTTAGAAGTTCATCAAAATTATATTTCATAAGAAAGCCCTTAGCTGCTAGCTTTTAGCTGTTAGTAGAAAAAAAAAGTTACTTTTTAGAATATCCCACTGTTTGACAATAAATTACATGTTTGTTCTCGCTTAAGTTGAGTATTTTAGCTAGCTCTTCTTTTTCGACCATCGCTCTGAATACTGAGATTAATCCCTCTGAAGCGCAATATAAATAAACGTTTTGGCCAATAAATCCACAATGTGTTGCTGCTGTCATTGTTTTAATCTCATCAGAAGCATTTCCTGCTTTCGAGAAATCAGAAACATATATCAGATTTGCACCTGCAACTTTAACAAAATCTTGTTTTCCTGTTGCTTCTCTAATATCAATAGCAACTATTTTCTGAAGCGCATTATCTTTTGGTAAATATAGAAACGCACCATCTTTTGTGGCGATGTATATTTCCATATCCTGAATATTTCTTGAGGTTGGAATTGTGTGTTTACCAGTTTCTGCTCTGTTTATTCCGTATGCTGCCCAAAGCAAATCTGATATTTGTTGCTGGGTTAATTCTTTATCGATATATTCTCTACTTGATTGACGTTCGTTCATTGCCTGCATTAATGGTTTACCTCCGGTTTTGTTTGGTTCTGGAAGTTTTATTATTTCCTGCGCAATACTTTGATTAAGTATAAGTATACCTATTATTACTAGTACTAATTTAAATGTTCTCATATAGTTTTATTTTTGATTTAAGTTATTCATAAATTTCTTTGAGTTTATTATATATCTTATATGTGTTCCTTCGCCAATTTTTCCTTCTTCATCATTAGCAACAACATGGAAAGTAAGTTTTTTACCATCTACTTCAGTTAAAGTAGCAGTGCAATTTACTTCCATTCCAATAGGAGTAGGCTTAAAATGCCTAATGTTTACTTCAAATCCAACTGTATTAAGTTCGTCGCTTAAAAATGGCCGGACAGCTTCTAATGAAGCATGTTCCATAAGTGCAATCATTGCTGGAGTGGCGAATACTTCAACTAAGCCAGATCCATAATTTGCTGCAGTGTCTTTATATTCAACCTTTTGTGTAACAGTATGATCTATTCCTGGATGTAATTTTAATTCCATAGGTTTTATTTTTTTGTGAATAAAGATAACGAATTCAATTATTTAATAATAAAAAAAGGTGCTGATAAAAATCAACACCTTCTAATTTTTTTGCAGTAATTATTTTAATTTTTCTGCTATTGCATTTGCAAGTATCTCGCATCGTTTAAATGTTTCGTCACCTGGAATCCCTTTTGAATCGATTGGTTCAGATACTAAGTCCCACTGAATTGTTTCATAAAATTTATGTAATGCTTTAACTCCTCCACCATTCCAGCTATACGAGCCAAATAATCCCAATAAATGGTCTTTTACTCCCATGTGTTCCAAAGTGCGGGTTAGATTTTCCATAGTAGGTAACATACCTGAATTATAAGCGGAGCTTCCTAAAACAACTCCTTTGTATCGCCATATTTCATTAATCAAATATGATATGTGTGTTTTTGATGCATCGTAAACTCTGATTTTCTTAATTCCGTTTTCAGATAATTTTCGAGCTATATAATCAGCCATCTTTGCTGTATTTCCATACATTGAGCCGTAAATAATTACCACACCTTTCTCCGTTTCATATTTACTCCACTTATCATAAAGAGAAATAACCTTATTTACATCTGTTCTCCAAATGGGCCCATGTGTAGAGCAAATCATTTTAATCTCAACTCCTTTGAGTTTAGCAAATGCTTTTTGCACCATATTACTATATTGACCAACAATATTAGAGTAATAGCGACGCATATCTTCGAGGTAATAATCATCGAACTCAATTTCATCATCGAAAATGCCACCATCTAGTGTTCCGAAGCTTCCAAAAGCATCACCTGAAAATAAGATTTTATCAGTTACATCATATGTCATCATTGTTTCTGGCCAGTGAACCCAGGGAGTCATTACAAATTTAAGTTTATGATAACCAAGAGATATTTCTTCACCATCTTCAACCTGTTTCCATTTATCCTGATAACCATAATATGATTCGAGAATTTTGAATGTTTTTAAATTCCCAATAATTTTAATATTTGGATATTTCTCAGTCACTGCCTTTATTGCTCCTGAGTGATCTGGCTCCATGTGGTTAATTATCAGGTAGTCAATAGAGCGATCTTTACCTATTAATTCCTCTATCTTATCAAGATAATCATCAGCAGTAGAAAAATGTAATGTATCGACTAATGCAATTTTTTCATCAATAATTAAATATGAATTATATGAAATACCATTTGGTATAGGCCATAAATTTTCAAAAAGATGTGTTCTGCGATCGTTTGCTCCAAGCCAATAAATTTTATCTGAAACCTTAACTGTATTATGCATGTTTACTTATTTTAATCATTCTAAATTGTAGGGCAAAAATAGTAAAATATTTTTATTGTAGAATGATGATTTGTGAATAGTGAATTTGTAAAAAGCTTTTAGCTTAAAGCTATCAGCTGCTAGCTTCCAACTCACTATTCACCAGTCACATTTCACAAGTTTATTTTATCTCAGACGAAAGTGGATATTTCAGATTTTCTGTTGTTACAAGAGTGGCTTTAACCGATCCAATAAGTATTTTGGCATCGACTAATATAGGTATTCTGTTAAAATCATCGGTTACCCAAACAAAAAGATCCTCGCCTCCTTTAAATATTGTACCTTCAATAAGTTTAACAGAAAATTTCATGGTTCTGAATTTACGCTTATCGTGCGTATTGAGAATTTCTTTACCAAGATATCGTACATACAAATCATAGAATTCATTATCGAGTAGTATTCGAACAGGAATTTTATCGTTGACTTTATATTTATCAAAATCGATATTTCTGGTATAATACACTGCTGATAGAAGATCGAATGCATTCTTCTTTAGTTTAATAGTATCTTCTGTATAGGCTTTGTCTGTTTTTTTTATTCTGGTATAAACTAAGCTGTCATTATAATCAAAAAAACAGCGGTCAAGAACATTATATCCACCTTCAGAAGTGTTTCTTTCGAAGAAGAATGGTTTTAAGGTATTTACATCAGCATATGATTGAAAATAATCACGAACTTTATAAAACCAATCGTACGATTTTAAACTTGTACCAAAGGTATTAAAAAGAAAAGCACTTTCGTTTTTATACTTGGTTTCCGAAACTGTAAATTCAACAATACCGGCATTAAGCCATATAAATCCCCAATTATAAACAGCATTGTAGGTAATAGTTTCTCCATTTTTAAATACAGGAAATTTTTCAGTTAATAACTGGCTGAAGGCAGCATGGGTAAATGCAAGTTGTAATAAAAGAATAAGTAAAACATATTTGTTTTTCACCCTAATTTATGTTTATTAATAATCCCAAATATCAAATCCGGATCTATTAGGTGATATTGAATTAAAAAAGGGTGAGTATTGATTAAACGCGGGATTTAATCCGTTTGAATATTCAAATTGTGCTTTAATATGAACTTTATCAGAGATTTTATATCCAAAGCCAAGTGAAATGGATTTATAATCGGTATTATAATTTTGATTTTGATAATTACTAAATATTGATTGATTTTCGTAGTATGCGCCATCGCCAAAGATGCTCCATTTATTACTTAGCTGGTAGTAAACAGAACCATTTATGCCATAATTTGCCGAATTTGAATTGTAACCAACTGGTGAGTAAGAAGATAAGTTCTTAGCTCCATCAAAGCTATTTTGCGTAATTATTCCGTTTATATTAATAAAAAGCTTATCGCCTGCTTGATAATTAATACTTGGAGCTATATATGAGCTCATCATCGATAAGTTATTGGAAAACGAGCTGTAACCAGCACCAACATTAACCGAATACGTGAATCGATCGTTGAATTTTAATAAGGTTTGCTTTTTGGGTTCTTCGTTCGATTCGCTTGAATCATTTTTATTATCATCAATCTTTGAATGGTCTATGGGCAGATAATATTTTGGTAGCAAAGGGCGTATCTGTGCTGAAGAATAATTTAAGGTACAAAGGATAACGGCAAAGAATAAAATAATTGTTTTCATACCTACTAAATTTTACTTAACAAACGTTAATAAAAAATCTGTTATTGTTACAAAAATAAGAATTTTAATGATTATTAAATACTTCACTAATACTAAAAAATGTTAAACATTAATCTTTATTACAAACCAATCACTAATCACAAGTCACCATTCACTTGCTAGTCTTCCTGTGAATCAATACGGATAACTTTTAAAATTCCTTTTTCCTTTTTCAATTTTCGGAATAAAACATCAAGATGTTCTGTACTCTCCACATAGAGTTTAAGTAATCCTTCAAACAATCCATCATTTGAATCCATTGTAATATGGCGCATTTTTACTTTAAAGTCTTTCGAAATAATGTCAGTAATTTTATTTAGCATTCCAATTTCATCAATACCTGTAATTTTAATAGTAGTTTGAAATGATTTTTTAGCAACAGATTTGTTCCATTTGGCATTTATAATTCTGTAATTATATTTTTCAATCAACTGACGTGCGTTTGGACAGTTTGTTCGATGAATTTTAATTCCTTCGCTCACTGTTACAAATCCAAAAATTGAATCGCCAAATATTGGACTACAGCATTTTGCCAACTTATAATCTACATTTTCAATTTTATTATCAATAATTAAATAATCTGGCTCATGCGCAGATTCTTTTTCTAAAACAGGCTTTGCATCTTGTTTTTGCGTTGTTGCATCAGTTGTTGGTTGCTCAGGTTCATGTTCTGGCTTAGATACAAGCTCCTTAATTTCAGTTATATCAATTTTCTCGGTAGCAATTAAATAATACAAGTCGATGGGAAACTTAAGCTTGTAATGCTTTACCAATTGATTAACTATGGAGTCATCTATAGGTATTTTCCAGTTTTTTAACCTGCGCTTAAATAGCTCTTTGCCTGCTTCTGCTTCTTTATATTTTTCTTCGCGCAGTGTCGATTTTATCTTTGTTTTTGCTTTTGAGGTAGAAACAAAATTCAGCCAGTCGGTTTTCGGTTTTTGATTTTTTGATGTAATAATCTCAATCTGATCACCATTCTGCAAAACCTGTTTTATAGTAACATTTTTCTTATTAATTCTGGCTCCTACACATTGATTTCCAACATCAGAGTGAATATCATACGCAAAATCGAGAACAGTAGCTCCTGCAGGAAATTTTTTTAAATCGCCATTTGGTGTAAAAACAAAAACCTCTTTATTGTAAAGATTTAATTTAAGATCATCAATATCGTGAGTCGATTCATCATCACTTGATTCGATTAATTCCCTTATTTTATTCATCCATTGATCAATTCCTTGTTCTGATCGTATCCCTTTATATTTCCAGTGTGCTGCATAGCCCATCTCGGCTATTTCATCCATTCGTTTAGTGCGAATCTGCACTTCGACCCATTTTTTTTCTGGGCCAATAACTGTTGTATGTAACGATTCGTATCCATTTGACTTAGGAACCGAAATCCAGTCGCGCATTCGTTGTGGATTGGGTTGGTAAAAATCTGTTACAATTGAATATGCTCTCCAGCAATCGGCTTTTTCTTTTGTTGTTGATGAGTTTAAAATAATACGAATAGCAAAAATGTCCATTACTTCTTCAAAATCAACATTCTGCTTTTTCATCTTTTGCCAAATGGAATAAACCGATTTCGGACGTCCTTTTATATCAAAATCGAATTTCTGCTTTCTTAATTCTTGCTCAATGGGTTCGCAAAACTTTTTTATGAATTTATTTCTTTTGGCAGTTGTGTTTTTAAGTTTTTTAATTATTTCCTTGTAAATATCATTTTCGGTATATTTAAAGGCTAGATTTTCTAACTCCGACTTAATATTATAAAGTCCAAGTCTATGGGCTATAGGAGCATAAACGGAAAATGTTTCAAGTGATTTTTTTATTTGGATATTCTCTGGATAATTACCAAGATTACGCATTTGTTCTAATAGTATGGCAATTTTAATTAAAATTACCCGTACATCTTTTGCAACAGTAAGTAACAATTGCCTGAAATTTTCAGCTTGCGATGAAGCCGTTTTAGTATCAATTGACGATATTTTAATAAGTCCTTCAATCAGAATTGTTGTTTTATTATCGAATTGTTGTTCTACCTCTAAAGATGTTATTTTATTCTCAAGAACGGCTTCAAAAAGTAAAAATGCAACAACAGAGTGAAATCCTAAACCAACCTGATCGATAATAATAATTGATGTCTCAAGAAGCTGAACAATATATGGATCGCCAGATAATTGACGTTTTTCTGAATGAGATTTACGTGCTATATCAAAAGCCTTTCTAATGAGATTTAATTCATTGGGCTGAATAGCGCTTTTTGAAACCTTAAGTAACTGGCGGTATTTATTTAAAATCAGTTTCCTATCTCGTTCTAAAGATTCTGCTGATGTCTTATATATTGAAGAATTCATGCTAATTTTTTATTTCAAATTCATCGGCATCAAGATAAACTGGGAATTTCTTTTTGAGAATATCCAAATCATCAAATGATAGCTCAACATTCAAAATTTGTTCCATATTAGGTTCAGTTTGCATAATTATTTCACCATATGGATTAATTATCATACTACCCCCAGTGTGATTAATTCCATTTCCATCAATACCAACTCTATTAACACCTATAACATATGACTGGTTTTCAATTGCTCTTGCAATTAAGAGGCTTTTCCACTGATAGCTTCTACTTTCTGGCCAATTGGCTATATAAATTAGTAGATCATAATTGTTTCTATTCCTGCTCCATACCGGAAATCGGAGATCATAACAAACTAGTGGGAGGATTGCCCAGTTTTCGGTTTTGAATAAAAGTTTCTGATCGCCGGCTGAATAATGTTTGTCTTCTCCAGCCATTCTGAACAAATGTCGTTTGTTATAAATTAACTGATTACCATCAGGAAACGAAACGATCAGCCGATTATAATACTTGCCAGATTCCTTAATTATAATGCTTCCAATTATTATTTTATTAGACAATGTAGCTTGATTTTTGAGCCATACCATACCAACACCATTAACTGGTTCCGCAAGTTTTTCTGGAATCATCGAAAATCCTGTAGAAAACATTTCAGGCAGAATAACAAGTTGGGAATTTTTAGGAAGTTGCTGAATTTTTCTTTCAAAATTTTGAAAGTTAACTTCCTTATTTTCCCAAACAAGATCAGCTTGAATGCAAGAAACAAAAAGATTTTTCGACATAAAGTTTTTTTTTAATCTAAGCAAATATATTGATTTCTGTTTTTGTGTTTACATCTTCTTGGGCGAGGAATAAACACACCTAAAACAATTTATCTATATTATAGTTGTTAAGATCCAAATACTTTTTTAAGCAAATCTGTAACCCGTGCCGCAGGATTCTTCCTTATTTCCTTCTCCTCTTTTGCAATTTGTTTAAATAATCCATCAATAGCCTTTTTTGTAACATGGCTTACCAAATCAGGATTAACTTTTTTAACAAGAGGTATTTTGTTATAGGTAGTAAAAACTGTTTTCCAGTATTTTGTTGCACCGACTTTTTCTAAAGATGCTTTAATTACTGGCTTGAATTTTTCAGTTAGCTGACCTCTGGTTTGATTCTCAAGATACTTAGTAGCAGCATTGTCATCACCATGTAAAATATTCATAACATCTTTAAGTGTTAATTCCTTTATGGCATTAACAAAAATATCTTTTGCTTCGGTTGCTGCATCTTCTGCAGCTCTGTTCATCGATTCAATTGCATCGTCAACCATTTTGTCCTGACCTAAGGCGCGAAGCTTTTCCTCTACGGTTTTAGCCTCTTTGGGCATTAAAATTTTTATTTCAAGATCTTTAAAATAGCCATCAGGTTTTGATAGTTGTTTTACACCTTTTTCAATACCTTTAGTTAATGCTTCTTTTAATCCTTTAGCAACTTCATCCTCAGTAAGTTTTGATGAAGATGACTCCGTTGTAACTTTTTTTGCAGCCTTTTTAATATCCTTTAAATTTTGTGCATTTGATGTGTAGTTAAAAAAGAGGATGGCAATAAGCAATAAAATAATTCTATTCATAATTTTATATTTAGTTGATTCTAAAACATCGATATGTATTAAACAACGATAACACTACAATGGTTATAAAAATAGTAAATAAAAAACCAATAAATACAGGTTTAATTTTATTTTTAAAATAAGGATTGACTTTTGATTAATCAGAATTATTTTCCTAATGTCTTGTAATAATCATCTAAAATTTTCGACATCAATGGATAATAATAATTCCAGTAGAACTCTTTGGGATTGTTTTTTCGTGTTGTTGATAAACAGGATGCTATTTGGTTATATCCAATAAAATATGATGAACCCAATTTAACTGGATTATCAGCAAAATCACCACTAAAATAATAAAATAGGTAGTCATTGGTATGCTCAATAACAGCAGGAAATATCGATTGCAGGTTATAACTATGAAGTATTGAGTCACCTTTTTCGTTTACATTAAAATGAAAATTTGCAAGTGTTTTATTTTTATCAGTTGAGAAAGTTATATCAAACCAATTTAAATATTCGACAGATTCAACAACGCCAAACTTCTCAATAGTTTCTTTGTTTGATTGAATTACTGGCCATTCGCTGGTCAAATGTGTCTGATTTTCTAAAACAGCAACTGTACCAAATTTGTGGATCAAAACAATAGCACCATTTTTAAAAGGCCACGAATCATTATTCTGTTCTTTGTATAAACGTATTATCCATTTAGGAAAATCCTGGCTTATAGTTGTATCAAGGCTAGGAAAATACCTGCCAGTCCAACCGCTCCATTTTAGCCCGAATAAATCTTCAAGTTTTTCACGGATTAAACTATTCGTTGGCGCATTATAAAAGTTGAATTCAGTAATTATTAGTTTTTTATGAGATTTCATCTCTTTCAGAAACAAATAATCATTTTGGTTTAAGCCCCCATATACTTTATTAGAAACATGCTGTTCTTCGAATGAATTTTGTCGATACCACTCGTTATAATAAACTCCATACGTGTCGGTATAATAACACATATCATAATTAAGGGCATAATCTTCTATTTCGTGAATACGGATACTCTTAAAATCAAATTCTGATGACCCTGCATTTTTTGGGAAAAAACCGAAATAGTCGTCATTTACATTATAAAAGTTTCCATCTTTTCTAACATATTTATCGTGGTTAAGAATCCAATTGAATGATTTATGCTCTTGCCTGTCGGTTGTAGGAACAGTTTTATCCAGAATATATACTTTTAATGGTCTGTAGGGTTTTATAAACCAAATAAACCAACTGGTAAAAACACTTAAAACCAAAATAGAAACAACAATAATAATAGTTAATGTACTCTTTTTCATTAAGTTGATGAGTTTAATACAACTTTTTAGGATGGACAAAGATAAAAAACATTTCCAAATACAAAACAGATAAATATCAATCTAATAGAAAATTGTAAAATGTAGAATCATTCTATATAATATCAATATAAATAAACTAATAAAAAATTACATGGTCTAAAAAAGAAAATTTTATAACTTACCATGCTAAAAACATTATGTTCATTGATACATATCGAAATAAAATAAAAACTTAAATCAAAAAATTATGAAACCAATAAAAGCACTTTTCACATTTTCAACATGGTTAATGCGGTTTGCCATATTACTATTTATAGCAATTCGATATTGGGAAACTTTAGCATTTTTTAATCTTAAAAGCGTAATGTTCTATGTTTCGCTTTTATTTATACTTTTTGGATTTTTGCTTTTTATTGGTGGTTTTTTAAAGAAAGAACGGTTGACTATATTGTCTTCAATAGTTCTTATTTTGGTTACAGGCTATCACGCTTTTTTGAATCTGAAATCAGGAATTGATCATAATTTTGCTGTATTTGTAGTACTCGGGTCAATCTTTTTCTTTTTTTTAGCATCAGGTAACAACCGAAAATAAATCCGAATTATGGAGAATAAAAGTAATTATTCAAGAAGGCACTTTTTGAGAGATTTGGCCTTAGGTGGAGGTGGTTTGGTAATTTTGGGTTCTTTGGGATTTAAAATATTTAAATCACCCGATGGCAAAACAATAAAAGCTATTTCGGTTAATTTTGAGAAATGTGCAGGTTGTAGAACTTGCGAAATGGCATGTTCAGCCTTTAATCATCGCGAAATAATTGATGGTGAAGAAGTTTTTGGTCTTGGAAATCCAAATTTATCAAACATTAAGGTCTTTCATTATAATCCTGATGTTGATGTTCCAAGTACATGCGCAATATGCCCTGATCCACCATGTATAGAAGCATGTGTGATTTCGCCTGATTTAATTACAGGCAGAAAAGCTTTGTATCGTGATTCGGAGACAATGGTTATAAAAAATGATATTGAGCGTTGCATAGGTTGTATGCAGTGTGCCAAAGCATGTTCAACCCTGAGAGGTGGAGTAATAATTCCTAATCCCGAAACCCACAAACCTGAACGAATGTGCCAGTTATGCAATGGTGACCCACAGTGTGTTAAGCATTGTCCTTTTGGAGCTCTCGAATATATTGAAATTGCAGATGATAGAGACTTAAAGAATCTTGCTCCTTCGAAAATTGCAGAGAAGCTAATGGAACAATGGTATAATTATAATGTATAGGAGATTTGTATATGACAGTTAAAGGATATTACGGCAGATTACTAGATATAAATCTTACAACAGGTGAGATTAAGAAAACACAAATTCCCGAAGAAGATATAAAGCGATTTATTGGAGGTCGTGGTCTTGGTACTAAGATTCTGTGGGATAAATTACCTAATCCGGGGATAGATCCATTATCTCCCGAAAATGCTATTTTATTTATGCCAGGCCCATTTTCAGGTTTACCAATTCCATCTTCATCCCGAACATGTGTGGTTACTAAATCGCCGCGCACATCAGCGATAAATCGAAAATTTGAAAATGGATCAACAATAAGTTACTCAAATATGGGTGGTTTTTTTGGTCCTGAAGTTCGTTTTGCCGGATATGATGGGATTTGTGTTACAGGAAAAGCAGAAAAACCAGTATATATAAAGATTGAAGATGAAAAAGTAGAAATATGCGATGCTACTAAATTCTGGGGAATGGGAACAGATGAACTGGATAAAGAACTTATTAATGAACTTGGTGATCGAAAATTTGAATCGTGCTATATTGGACCAGCAGGTGAAAACCTTGTTCCTATGGCATGCGTGTTAAATACTTCAGCCCGAGCAGCCGGTCGGGGAGGTACAGGTTGTGTTATGGGTTCTAAAAACCTGAAAGCAATAGCTGTTAAAGGAACACAAATGCCCAAATTAGGAAATCATAAAAAGTATCTTGAATTGCTCGAAAAAACGCGGAAATCGTTTAAAGATGATAATAATGAAGGGTTAAAGTTTTGGAGATATGGAGGTACGGCAAACGCATTAACTTCATCAAGTCAAAGAGGAACGCAGGCAGTAAAAAATTATAGTGAAGGTTCATTTGGGGATATAGAAAAAATTGGAACGGCTGCGAATCGCGAACAGGTTTGGAAACGTGATTTTGCCTGTTTCTCATGTCAGCTTGCATGTAAGAAAAGCGGTATTGCTAAAGGTTCGTATAGTGTTATGGTTCACGATGGACCTGAATACGAAACAGGAACTATGATGGGTGCAAACCTGTTAATTTCTGATCTTGCCGGATTGCAGAAACTTATTGCTGTTGCTGATGATTATGGGATTGATATAATATCAGCAGGAAATGCAATCGGATTTCTTATGGAAGCCTATGAGAAGAAGCTTATTTCAAAAGAATACCTCGATGGAATAGATTTAACATGGGGAAACGTAGAAGCAAGTCTTGAGCTATTACATAAAATGTGCCGTCGTGAAAAAATTGGCGATTTGGCATGCCAGGGAGTTAAAGCTCTAGCTAAAGATATCGGACAGGGTTCAGAGAAATTTGCTATTCATGTTAAGGGACACGAGCTGGCTGCTTGGAACGTTCCTGTAAATTCTGACTACTGGAGTATTTGCTATGCTACTAGTAATCGTGGAGCTTGCCATATGAACGGAGGTTCACCTGATCGTCAGGATATGGCTGCCCTGCGCGATTCTCTGGCTGCATGTAGTTTTGCAGCAGGATGGTACAGAGACGAGATTAGCTATGCTAATTTCTTATCAGCGATAACCGGTATGGAATGGTCTGATGATGATTTTAAAAAGGCCGGTACAAGAATCTTTACTCTCGAAAAAATGTTCAACTATCGTGATGGATTTACGCGTGATGATGATAATTTGCCTGATAAATTTTATGAAAATAAATTTACTTTTGGCGATTTTAAAGGATCAATAGTAGATAAAAAGATTTTTGAAAAGAGTTTAACAGATTATTACAAACTGCGTGGATGGGATACTGAAACATCAAAACCATCGGATGAGGTTTTAAAAGAACTTGATTTGGAATTTACAATAAGCTAATTTTACAAAATAAAATTTTTGAGGAATTTAAACTCTTGTAAGTTTTTATAAAAACGGATAAATAAAACCATCCGTTTTTTCTTTTAATCCAAATAATTTAATTTTTGATTTAAAACCACTACATAACAATTAAAGTATTTACTAATTTTGCTAAACTTTAAACTGCTTTCAGCAGACAAGCTTTAAACTTATTACTTTAAACATTAAATTTATTAACTATGGCCGACGATAAGCAGATTATTTTCTCGATGTATAAGGTTAGTAAAACCTATCCTCCAAATAAAACAGTTATAAAAGATATTAGTCTTTCTTTCTTTTTGGGAGCGAAGATCGGTATTATTGGTTTGAACGGAAGTGGTAAATCTACATTACTACGCATTATTGCTGGTACTGAAAAATCATTTCAGGGCGAACTTGTATTTGCACCTGGATATTCAGTGGGTTTGCTTGAACAGGAACCACATCTTGATGAATCAAAAACTGTTAAAGAAGTTGTTCAGGAAGGTGTTCAGGAAATAGTTGATGTATTGAAAGCCTACGAAGATACCAACCTAAAATTTGGCTTACCCGAGGTGTACGAAGATCCTGATGCAATGGATAAACTAATGAATGAGCAAGCTCGTTTG